>DASVQY010000043.1:0-23860 GCA_036388895.1 Pyrinomonadaceae bacterium
AATATTGGACGCGCAATTTATAATTTATAATCGACTTTGAAATTCGCAATATAAAAATATAAAAAGATTGTGGCAGAACAAACTTTCGATGATATTCGTCAAACGAAACCTGCGCCTGCCGCCGAAACGCGTGAGTTGGGTTTCGGTTCGGTCGTCACCGGGCAAAGCCGCGAGCGCCTGCTCAATCAGGACGGCTCGTTCAACGTGCGGCGCACGGGCTTGAATTTCCTCACGTCGCTCAATCTTTATCACACGCTGATGACAATGCCCTGGAAGGTTTTTCTGAGCCTTCTGCTTTTGCTTTATTTTTTGAGCAATATCGTTTTCGGTTTATTTTACGCTTCGCTCGGCGCAGAAAGTCTTGTTGACTCATCGAGCACACCAACCGAAAATCTGCTTCTGCGCGGATTTTTCTTCAGCGTTCAGACATTTGCGACCATCGGTTACGGCACGATTCATCCGGTCGGCGTCGTTCCGAATCTGCTCGTTACCATCGAATCTTATTACAGTATGGTGACGACGGCGCTGGTAACCGGAATTATTTTCGCGCGTTTTGCCCGTCCGACCGCCAAAATTCATTTCAGCCGCGTCGCGGTCGTCGCGCCTTATCGCGATATTAAAGGGTTTATGTTTCGCCTCGTAAACGGCAGAAGCAGTCAGTTAATCGAAGTCGAAGCGAAAGTAATGTTCGCGCGTTTCATAGAGGAGAACGGAAACGTCGTGCGGCGTTTCGACCTGCTCGATCTCGAACGCAAATCAGTCGCGTTTTTTCCGCTTGCGTGGACGATTGTTCATCCGGTTAACGAAAAATCGCCGCTTTACGGTCTGACAACAGAGGATTTAAAGAAGTCTGACGCGGAGTTTCTCATTCTGCTGACCGCGACTGACGAAACTTTCGCTCAAGTCGTTCATACTCGTTCTTCGTACAAACCCGCGGAAATAAAATTCGGCTATAAATTCGTCAATATGTACAATCCGGTTAGCGACGGCGAAACCATTTCGATTAATATCAAAAAACTTTCGGCAATTGAAAAAGCATAATGAATAAAACAAAACTACAGACGCGACGAACCGTTTTGCGAATGTTCACGCCCGATGATCTAAACGAGCTCGCCGCCATTTTCGGCAACGCAAACGTAATGAAATATCTCGGACTCGATTGTCAGCCGATTTCGCGGGAGGAAACCGAAACTGCCCTTCTCAGTATAATCAAGCATTGGAAGGAAAAAAATTTCGGCAGATGGGCGATTATCGAAAAGGAAAACAATCGTTTGATCGGCTGCGCCGGTTTCAGGTCCTACGAAGACGCCGCCGAGCTGTTTTACATTTTGGACGAGCCGTTTTGGGGAAAGGGTCTGGCGACGGAAGTTGCCGGAGAATGTTTGAGATTCGGCTTTGAAGAGCGCGGTTTCAATCGAATCGTGGCTTTCACCAGACCCGAAAATACGGCGTCGAGACGGGTTATGGAAAAATTGGGAATGAGTTTTGAAGGCGAAGTTACGGTTTTCGGCGTTGACGCCGTGCTGTATCTGATAAACGGCGCGGATTATAAAGCGTAAATCAGTCTTCAAACGTTTGTAAAAGATTATGAACAGGAAACTTATTTCAAAAGCGTGGAAAATTTTGAACGCCGTTTTAGCCTTGTTCTTTACTTACCTGATTATAGACGCTTACATCCAGATTTTTTATTTCAAAAACGCCGAAAAACATTATTATTATATCGGGACGCTGTTTATTATTCCGCTTATTACCTGTTTGATTGCCGTCTTCGGATGGGATTTGGACAGTTAGCGCAATTTTGAATGAAACTAATCCCGAAATCTATATTCAAAGCTCAAATACTTGAAAAAACTGATTTTCGCGAGACCAAGAAAACAAGCGGCACTCCCGTAATCTTAAAACCCGCTATTTCCGACTTCAGAGCGTTCCTTCGTATAACCGACGATTTATTTGTTTCCGATTTATCTTTATACAAACAATTCAGTTTTTATTTCAAAAAATGAGTAAAAAAAGGAGAAAAAAGCCTGACCAACAAAGCCTTTTTCTCCGGTTAGCGCTCCCAAAATAAAGTAGACACAAAGAACGCTTTTGTTTTGGACGAAACAGCAACTGATTTTTGCGCGAACTTAAAGTTAAAAAATCGAAAAATCTGTTTATTTATAATTGTCGTTGCTTTTTATTGCTTTTTATTGTTTATTCAAACAACAAGTCCGGCTTAGTGAAAGCGCAATTTCCGGCACACCGTTTTTGTTAAGCGTTGAAGCAGCAAAGAAGAGACTCATCCGGGAAAATGACGGAAAAATTATGACGGCAATTTTGCCGGACAATAATCAGAGAGTAGAAAACAAGCGGAAAGTTAATAATGGAGAGTTGGCTGCTGCGGCAACCGCAGGAAAATATTTATTTATCAGCTACATTAAAAAGGAAAACGAAAAGCGCGGTGTTCGGCTTTCTTTTATTGATAACTCAAAAGCCTAAGCGAGGAACCAAAAAGCTTGAAATTTTGTCTTATAATTAATTTTCTGGAATTTATTGCGGTATAAAGCGTATTATTGACGGCAAGCGAATATCGAAGGAGTAAATTATGCGGACATTTTTTTTAATACTGATTTTGGTGCTGCTGACTTCACAAAATCATAATGCGCAGGAAACCGCTGAAAAGTCATCGGTCGTAGTGCTTAGTTCAAAATGGTCTAAATCCCATCAGAAGATCGAGAATGCAGATAACCAGGCGAATATTCCGGCTCAATCCGCTATGACTCGAACCAATAGAAACTTTGAGCGGAACCGCAGAGTAAACGATCCGCCCGGAACTCCTGATCCGAATGAAGGAACTTTAGAGGCGCGCAGTGCTGTGCTTGAAAAAACCGTGCAGGAATCGCGATCTTCCAAGTCCAAAATCGTAGATGGTTTTACGTACCAAGCCAAAATCAGGAACGAGAGCAAGAAGACCATAGAGATAGTGTTCTGGGAGTATCGATTCATAGAGCGTGCAAATCCAGCGAATGTTTCATCTCGGCAGTTTCTATGCGGCGTTAACATCAAGTCTAATAAAGAACAGGAATTAAGCGCCTTCAGCACCTTCAGTCCCGGCAATCTGATTAGCGCGAGCAGTTCGGACAACAAATCCGGAAACCTTTTCGAGGAAAAGATTTTGATTAATCGCGTTGAATATTCGGACGGGACAATCCTGCAGCGTGTGGACTGGAACTATGCTGAAATCAAGCCGTCCATAGTTCGTGCGCTCGAAACTCCCTGGGGGCTGGAAACGTGCAGAAATCTTTAAGCTGTGCTTGCAGGACTTCGCTTAATAAGCGAAACGCACTCAAATGCTTTCATCAATAATAGCTGCGATGAAAGCTGAGGCGTTTCCCTGCAGCTCAAGTAGGACGTTAAGAAACTCTCAGTTACTTGCCATCGACTTATCGCGAAAGCGAGGATTTATAGAATACTCTATAAATCAAAAGCCGTGTCAATGCCGTTTTTGAAAAAGAGTAGTCAGGAATAAGGCTCTAAACGCATCGCTTGTAAAATTATGTAGAAGCTGTTTTCGAATGATTGTTATAAAAACAGTCTTATAATAAAATTTAATTTATCCGAACTATCAAAAAAGACTTTTGAGGAAAATATTATATGGCAAATTTAGATTCATTTTACAGTTCCTGGACGCCGCGTCTTTTGAGCGTGCTTCGCGCCATCACCGGTTTTCTTTTCATTGCACACGGCACGCAGAAGCTGTTCAATATGCCTGCTTCATCGCAAAATGCGGCTGTTCCTTTAATGTCATTTATGGGATTTGCCGGCGTTTTAGAGTTTGTCGGCGGACTATTGATTCTTATTGGTTTGTTCACCAGACCGACGGCTTTTATTTTGTCCGGAATGATGGCTGTCGCTTATTTTATGGCGCACGCGCCGGGTGGATTTTTGCCATTAGTTAATAAAGGAGAATTGGCGGTTCTTTACTGTTTTGTTTTTCTTTTCCTTGCTGCGGCAGGCGGCGGCGTTTGGAGTTTAGATAATCTTTTATGGCGAAATAGGGCTGATCGGATCGTCACATAAACTCTTTTTTGAACGCAACCGACAGATAAATTAATCTCAATCACAGTTATACAACTATTATCGGCATTGTCATCAATTAAAAATTTCAATTGAGGTTATTAATGAAATTCTCAATTAAAAATTTAATCTGTCAATCAGTTTTTTTATTTTTGTTTTGCGGCTGCAACAATGCGATTTTAGCTCAGAACAGAGTTCCTCAATTTAAAGATTACCCGGTAAAAACCATCTTTCTCGGGAAAAATGCTCCTCTTCTTTTAACTAAAGACTCTCGCACTTTCAGAACAGGATTGAAAGAAGCTTTAAATGACAAACCCAATTTCGCCGGTCATTACATAATAACGACCTGGGGCTGCGGCACCGGCTGCCAAGTCGGACCAGTCATTGACGCTAAAACCGGCAAGGTTTATTATCTTCCTTTTCCGGTCGGACAAGATTATCAGGCAGATGACGACTTTAAACCGGCAGAGTTTAGATTGGATAGCAAGCTGATAACATTTTCCGGCTTCAGAGTTGATAAAAATGAAGAAGCCGAAGCGCGTTTTTATAAATTCGAAAATGGACGATTCAAGTTTTTGAAATTGTTAAGAAGCAGTAAATTAACCGGCAGTCTAAGCTCTTCATGTTCTGAACTTATCACAGATAAGCAGAACTCGCAGGCGACGAATGCAGCGGGGTATGAATCGTTGGCATATCCGCGTAATCGTTGAGGACAAAAGAGAAACAATTAGAAGAAAATTCAAAATTATGTTTACGGGAATAATTGAAGAATTAGGCAGAATCGTTAGTTTAGACAAGCACGCGAGCGGCGCAAAGATAAAAATTGCGGCGAAAATGGTCACAGAAAATACTCTCGAAGGAGATTCGATTGCAGTTAACGGCGTTTGCCTGACGGCGCTTAACGTCAAACCGGACGGTTTTTCGGCTGATGTTTCCGACGAAACGCTCGATAAATCCACTTTGGGACAGTTAAAAATCAATTCGGTCGTCAATCTCGAACGCGCCGTAACGCCCTCTACTCGTTTGGGCGGACACATTGTGCAGGGTCACGTTGACGCGCGCGGACGATTTGTTTCGGCAACGCGCAGCGGCGATTTTTGGACTGTGCGCATCGCCTTCCCGCCAGAAATGGCAAAATACCTGATTTATAAAGGCTCAGTCGCCGTCGAAGGAATCAGTCTGACGGTTGCCGATTTAAAGGATGATTATTTTGAAATCGCCGTAATTCCGAAAACATGGGAACTAACGAATTTTTCAACATTGAAAAGCGGCGATGCAGTCAACCTCGAAGCCGATATCATCGGCAAATACGTCGAACGCATAATGCTTTACAGAAAAACAGAAGAGAAAAATGAAGAGATTACGAGGGAGAAGCTACTGAAAGCCGGTTTTGTTTAATTGTTATTTATGATTCTGCGCTATTTGCAGTTATTAAATTTTGTTCCAGACAAAATCGAGCTTGGATTTCAGATAAACAAAAAAGGCGTTTCAAATCGAAACGCCTTTTTCCGCAAAACCCGCCGAGATTTAATCCTGCCGTTCCCGCAACGGCAGTTTTTTTGATTATTTCCCGCCGCTGGAGAGTTTTCCGATAAGACTGAAGAGCGGAAGATACATCGAAATGACGATTGAACCGATTGTCACGCCTAAAAATGCGATCAGCGCGGGTTCGATCATCGCGAGAAGATCGGCGATTGCCGTATCAACTTCGTCTTCATAAAAGTCCGCGATTTTGCCGAGCATCGCGTCGAGCGCGCCGGTTTGTTCGCCGACACCGACCATCTGCCCGACCATATGCGGAAACACTTCGGTCGCTTTTAACGGTTCGACGAAGTTTTCACCGCGTTCGACTCCGGCTCTAACTTTCAGAATTGCGTCTTCGACGATTACGTTGCCCGCCGTTTTAGCCGTAATTTCCAGAGATTGGAGAATCGGAACGCCGGAAGAAAGCAATGTGGAAAGAATTCTGGAAAATCGGGCGACGGCGATTTTGCGAATGATTCCGCCGAAAACCGGCAGTTTCAAAAGCATTTTGTCAATCTGCCATCGTCCGTTCGGCGTTTTGTAATAATAGCTGATGCCGACTGCCGCACCTATGAGTGATGCGAGCAGCGCCAAGCCGCCCCAACCGGCGAGAAAACCGCTGATTCCCATTACGATGCGCGTCGGAAGCGGAAGCGCTTCGCCTGGTCCGAGCAATCCTAAGAAAATCTGCTCGAATTGCGGAATTACGACGACCATAATGACGGCAACCGCGGCGACCGCCACCAAAACCACCGCTGCCGGGTAAATTGACGCGGAGATGATGTTGCGTTTGAGTTTGACGACTTTTTCGATCAAAGTGGCGAGACGCTGCAAAATTAAATCCAAAACACCGCCCGTTTCGCCGGCTTCGACCATATGCGTGTAAAGATTGTCGAAAACCTTCGGATGCTTTTGCAGCGCGGCGTGCAGTGTCGCGCCTTCTTCGACGTTCTGGCGAACCTGATGCAGAACTTGTTTGAAAAACGTGTTTTGCTGCTGTTCAGCTAAAATGTCAATACATTGCACGAGCGGAAGTCCGGCGTCAATCATAACGGAAAATTGACGCGTAAAAACGGCTAATTCTTTGGCTTTGACTTTTTTATTTCGCCCGAGTTTCGGAACGGCGATTTCGCGTCCTTTTTCCGACGCCTGCGTCATCACGATTTGCTCGCGCCGCAGCAGCGAACGCAACTCTTCCTGACTGGCTGCTTCCCTCTCGCCGGAAACCAGTTCGTTCAAACGATTTCGACCTTTATAAACAAATGTTGGCATTTCCTTTTATTTAGCTCCTGTGGTTGGAATTAAAAATTAAAAATTAAAATTGCAGAAAGCGGATAATTTTTAATTTTTAATTTTGCATTTTCAATTTTGCATTTTCAATTTTTACCGAACCGGCGGGCGCTGCCCGACGGGGCGACCTTGCATATACGGGCTTTGCTGACCGTTCGGCGGCACGCCCGGTCTCGCTTGTCCGGCGTAAGATTGGTTGTTAAGACCGGAACCGCGCTCGATTAAATCTTTCAGTTCGTCGGCATTGGAAGAACGCTGCATCGCGGTTTCGAGCGTAATTTGCCGTTTATGGTGAAGCGTTGCGAGCGCCTGATTGAACGTCTGCATTCCGAATTTATCCTGTCCGGTCTGCATCATCGAATAAATCTGATGGATTTTATCTTCGCGAATCAGGTTGCGGATAGCCGCATTCGGCACGAGAATTTCGAGCGCCATAACGCGACCGTCGCCCGAAGCCTTCGGCAGAAGCGATTGACAAAGAATTCCTTCGAGCACGAGCGAAAGCTGGGTCCGAACCTGCGATTGCTGCGCTGACGGAAAAACGTCAATAATACGGTTGATCGTCGAATAAGCCGAATTCGTGTGCAGCGTGGCAAATGTTAAGTGACCGGTTTCGGCGATTCTGAGCGCCATCTCAATCGTTTCCAAATCGCGCATTTCGCCGACTAGCACAACGTCCGGGTCTTGACGCAGCGCGCTGCGTAGCGCGTGAGCGAAACCGTGCGTATCGGCGGCGACTTCGCGCTGATTCACGATGCAGTTTTTATGATTGTGAAGAAATTCTATCGGGTCTTCGATTGTCAAAATGTGTTCGTGCCGGTCAATATTGATTTTATCAACCATCGCGGCGAGCGTCGTTGATTTTCCCGAACCGGTCGGTCCCGTGACGAGAATCAAACCGCGCGGTTTTTTGCACAAATCCGCAACGACTTTCGGCAAACCGAGCGTTTCAAACGATTTGATTTCGTAAGGAATCGCGCGAAAAACAGCGCCGACAGCGCCTTTCTGGTTAAAAAGATTGGCGCGGAAACGCGACATTCCCTTTAATCCGAACGAAAAATCGAGTTCCAGATTTTCCTCGAAACGATGTTTTTGCGCGTCGGTTAATACCGAGTAGGCGAGACGTTTTGTTTCACCGGGCGTCAGCGGCGCGTAACCAGCAATCGCCGACAAATGCCCGTGAACGCGGACTTGCGGCGGCGAATTTGTAGTCAGATGTAAATCGGACCCGCCCATATCGGTCATTTTCTGCAAAAGCTCGGGCAGCGTTATCTGCATTTCCGAACCGGCTTGTTGATCGAAATTCATAATTTTGAGTTTTTAAAGTTTATAGAGTTCATAGAGTTCATAGAGTTTATTGAGTTCGTTGAGTTAGAGGAAATTTCTTTTACTCAATGAACTCTACGAACTCTATGAACTTACTTGAGTCCTGCTTGCTGAACGGGCTGTGCGCCGCGTCGTTGAAGTGAATTAATGACCTTTTCGGATTCTTCGGCGAGACGTTCGGCTGCATCCGGCTGCGAGTTGGTCGCTACGCTGTAGATACGTCCGTCGGCTTCAGTAAAGTAGAACATACGCGATTGCAGGCTGTTGCCGACCTGAGATTGAGCGACTACGACGTAAACTTTATTACCGCTAACTTCTTTCTGGTAATCGTTAACGACCCAGCCGTTTTCGCGAACCATCTGGTCAATGACCGTGCGGCGCAGAGAAGTTGTCGGAACGCCGCCGATGGTTTTGTTTTTCGGCGTGTAACCGTCAACGCTCATAGCGGGACCGACGACCGAGATAGCTGCCGAACCGATTTGCCCGCCGCGTCCGTCATCAACTTGAAATTGAATTTCGCTCGTCGAATTCTGCCCGCGTTTCCAGCCGTTCGGCGCCGCTTCGCCGGTCGGCAGAACCGCCGGTGATTTTTCTTCAACCGGTTTATTTTTTGCGGTTTGAGCTTTTTTCGCATTGCCCGTATGCGCCGCTTTTCTCGCTTTTGCCAGTCTTAGCTGACGAAGGCGCATCAAACGTTTGCGTTTCGCGAGCATTTTCTGCCGTTTCTTACGCTTGTGATACTCGCGCCACCATCGCTTTGAATATTTTTTGTACTTTTTGTGCTTCTTTTTATATTTCCGATGTTTGCGCGGACCGGCTTCCGCGTATTCGGTCGCCAGAGGGATAATCGTCCCGATTCCGATCAACAAAGCCAAAGATAAAACAATTGCTCTTAATAGCATATTTCCTCCAGATACTTACAACACCGTTTCTTTTACGACTTCTTCAATCGTCGTGATGCCTTCGCGTAATTTATATAGTCCCGATTGTCGCAGCGTAATCATTCCGAGCTCCATAGCCCGTTTTCTCAATTCGATTGCGCTTGCGCCGATGATGATGAGTTCGCGTAATTCGTCCGTTATCTCCATTACTTCGTAAAGACCGACTCTGCCTTTGTAACCCGTTCCGTTGCAGATCTGACAGCCTCTGCCTTTGTAAGCCTTGACGTTCGGTGCTTCCTGCGGCGTAAATCCGATTTCGATAAACGCTTCAACCGGAACATGGACTTCTTCTTTGCATTCCTTGCAGATGCGGCGGATAAGTCTCTGCGCCTGAATGATGTTGACGCTGGTTGCGACGAGAAAAGGCTCGATGCCCATATTGACCATACGGGAAATCGTCGAAGGCGCGTCGTTTGTGTGCAGAGTTGATAAAACAAGGTGACCGGTGAGCGCGGCTTTGATGGCGATTTCCGCCGTTTCAAAGTCGCGGATTTCGCCGACGAGCACGATGTTCGGGTCTTGACGCAGGAATGAACGGAGCGCGGCGGCGAAATTCAAACCGATTTGCTCTTTCATCTGCACCTGGTTGATGCCGGGCAAATTAAACTCGACCGGGTCTTCCGCCGTCATAATGTTCGTTTCCGACGTGTTCAACGCCTGAAGCGCCGAATAAAGCGTGTTCGTTTTACCCGAACCAGTTGGTCCCGTGACCAGAACCATTCCGTATGGTTTCGAGATATTGCGCTTAAAAATCTCCAAGCTCTTTTCCTCAAAACCGAGCTTGGTCATATCAAGCATCAGCTTGTCTTTATCGAGCAGACGAAGCACGACTTTTTCGCCGAAAAGCGTCGGCAAAGTCGAAACGCGGAAATCGAGCTCGCGAGAGCGGTTGTCAATTTTTACTTTGATTTTAATGCGTCCGTCCTGCGGCAGGCGTTTCTCGGAAATATCGAGCTTCGCCATAATTTTCAGACGCGAAATAAGCGGGTCGCGAAGTTTGAGCGGCGGGTGCATAACGTCATATAAAACGCCGTCTATGCGAAAGCGAATGCGAAAATCTTTTTCGTACGGTTCGATGTGGATGTCGGACGTGCCGCGTCTTAAAGAGTCTACCAAAATGACGTTTACCAGGCGAACGACCGGCGCGTCTTCGCTGGCGCGGGCGAGTTCCGCCAAATCAATTTCTTCGTTGTCGTCAACGACTTCGAACTCGCCGTTTTCCAGATCACTAAATTTAAAGTGATCGAGCGAAACGTCCAAATCCGAATCAACCAGCCGTTCGTCGGCTTTTCCGCCGTTTAAACCGTTGCCGTTTTTCCCGACGCCGACTTTTTCAAACGCTCCGGCGCCCGCTAAATCGAAAACAGCGACCTGTTTCGTCATCGCATAATATTTACCGACGGCGGTTTGAATCGAGGCTTCGGAGGCGATGACCGGTTCGACATTAAGCCCGGTCATAAACTTTATGTCGTCCATCGCGAAAACATTGGTCGGGTCAGCCATCGCCAATGTTAAAGTCGCGCCGACTTTAGAAATCGGCAGCACAGAGTATTTCAGCGCCACTTCCTGTGAAATTAATCTAATAGTTGAGTCTTCAATTTGAAAAAGTTCGAGATTGATTGACGGGACTCCGTATTGACGCGATAAAACGGCGGTTATCACATCGTCTGAAATGATTCCGAGTTTGACCAGATTCGAGCCTAAGCGACCGCCGTGCGTGCGTTGATATTCAAGCGCTTCACGCAGTTGCTGCGCGGTAACCAGATTTTCGCGGACGAGAATTTCCCCAAGTTTTGATGACATTTGTTTATGGAAAGACCTTTTGTTTTTATTGGCGCAAAAGGATTTTTCGAAGAGTTATCTTTTGATTGATTGCAGTTTGAGAGAAATTGGCAAACGATGATAAACATCGTTAGTGTTTAATAATAAGTGTTCAACTTGGATGTGTCAAGAAACTTTTTCATTTTTTACAATAACCTTTTCTAATCTCTTCTCACGAAATTAATTTTATGAGTCACTGCATATGATTCCGTTATCAAAAGAATGTTTCGCGTCATAATCTTGAAATTCGCCAATCTTTAAAAAGAAAAAGCCGACGAGTTTTTACGCTCGTCGGCTTTTTTCGGATTTACTGTTTTTTGTAATTAATCGTTCAAACGAATCGAGTTAAGTAAATTGCGGAAAGCATAATTGTAGCTTCTCGATTCGCCTTCGGGCGCGACCATCGCAACGTATAAAAGGCTGCCGTTGCGAAGCTGCGTCGTATAAATCGTAACGACTTCGTTTCTACCGGTTGTCGGCGAAACTCCCGATAAAACGGTTGACAATGCCTGTCGTCCGCCCAGCGAAGCGCGCGAATAGTTCGAGCTTTGCTGCAGATAATTGTTGCCCTGCAAAACGCCGTTGACGTATTGATCGGTCGCTTGCGATAGATTTCTGCTGTTGCTTTGAACGATCCCGACCATTGCGCCGTGCGTAATTCCGTTATCGCCGTAAGCGCCTTCGGGAGCGAATTGAACAGAGTCCTGAGTTTCAAAAGCCCGCCAATTGCTCGGAATGTTTAACTGCAGCCAGTTTCCGCCCCTGTAAACTTGGGTGCTTGATGACGGATATTCAACGCGGCTCGAGTATCTGCCGCCGGCAGTCGGGTTTCCTCCCGCTTGTTCGCCTCTGCCTTGCTGACTGCGCGCTATCTCCTCCATTGACTGAGCGCGCGGAAGACGCGCGAGACGGCTTTGAATGCGTTCAAACTGTGCGGTATTTTGCGTCGGATTATTGACGCGAAGCAGCTGCGCTTCTTGCGTGATTCTTTCGTAACGGTTGCCCGGATTCGGGTGACTGCTCAGCCATTCGGGACCGCGGCTGCCGCCGGATTGTCGTTCGATTGTGCGAAACATATTCGCCAGATCGCGCGGATCGTAGCCGGCATTAGCCATAATCTGCGCTCCGAGTATATCGGCTTGATTTTCGTAATCGCGGCTGTAGCTTGTCATCCACGCCTGCGCGCCGAGCGCGCCGAGCTGTGCGCCGGTTTGTCCGCCCAAAATCGCGCCGCCCAGAATCAAACCGATTGTTCCGATCTGGTTCAGCGGATTGCTTTGTTTGGTCGCCTGCGAAGTTCCGTGACGCAGAGCAATATGAGAAATTTCGTGCGCCATTACACCCGCCATTTCGCCTTCGCTGCGCGCCGCTTCGATCATTCCTCGATTAACGTACATCGGACCGCCCGGAAGAGCGAAAGCGTTAATGTCGCTGGCGTTAACAACCTTAAACCGGTAATCGAAAGCCGGTTGTCGAAACTGCGACGGAATTCCGCTGACTAAACGGTCGCCGACACTTTGGATATAACGCGTCGCTTCCGAATCGTTCAGTATCGGCAATTGTCTTTCGACTTCCGCCGCCGACTGCTGCCCGAGCCGCACGTCGTCCTGAACTTTATATTTGTTTTTCGGCATTGAAATGCGCGTTTGACCGATTGACGCAATCGGCGCGACGAGCATCGCCCAAGCCATCACCAAAACAACTAAATTTTTCCCTGAATTAAACTTTTTCATCTTTCTCCCTTAACGTTTCATGCAGTTTTTGCAAGTCTTTATAATAAAACATAAAGACCGTTTATGCGTATCTAAGATGAAAATTATAATGTCGAAAGTTCGCCGAATTCTGCGAAAGCGATGGCGGGATTAAGAACGAGTTAGTCTGAAGTTGTCCGGTCGGACAAGCATTTTATTAAGAAAAATTTGATTGTTTACACAAAAAAATCTGCCGGGAAAAATATTTTTATGGATTTTGACTGGCGGAAGCCGCCGCGTCTTTTCTCGAAGTCGGAACGTTTGTTTTCGATTTACGCTCGTCCGAAATCGGCTGCAAAGCCTTTTTCACTCTGGCTATCAAAGCCTGCGCGGCGTGCGAATCAATTTTTTCGGTATGTCTTTTTTCCACTAAAAAAGCCAGCGCCAAATCGTTTTCCAAATCGTTTAACAAATCCATATTTTTCCTTTAACAGAGTATATTTCGATTATACTTCGCCTTCCAAAAATAAATTTTATCGCTTCGGCTACAAGTTAACTGAAATTCACACGAATTTCAAATATTAGGCTGGCAATGTTAGAACAATGTTAAATTGATGTTAAATCTCGGTTCTGAAAAATCAAACAGTGTGAAAAGTTAAGTATAATTTAACTGAAAACGAACAATTATTCGGACTATAATCGGAGATACGCTGGCGAGAAATGTCTAATTATTGCTTAGTTTAATGTTTGATCTTAATGTTTCTTCAATTTATTAAAACCATTATATAAAGTCTTGTTATTTCAGGAGATTTTAATGTCTAAAAATATTATTTCTGATTTTTCTGCGTTCTTAAAAGGAAATTTTGCCGCTTTAATTGCGGTTTCGGCGGCGCTTTTCGGACTTGCCTGCAGCGGTCAGCCAATCGGGCAAAGCAATGCCGGCGGAACCAGCGGCGAAAACGCCGGTTCGATACGTTTGCAGGGTTCGGGCGCGAGCTTTCCGAAACCGATTTACGAAAAATGGGTAAACGAATACGGAAAAATCAATCCGAACGTCAAAATTGATTATCAGGCGACCGGTTCGGGCGCCGGACAAAAAGCGCTTTTATCGAAAACGGCTGATTTCGGCGCGTCCGACGACCCGATGAGCGATGAAGATTTGAAAAACGCGGGCGGCGAAATTCTGCATATTCCGACCGTTCTCGGCGCGGTCGTTTTGACTTACAACTTGCCGGATGTGAAAGAACCGCTGAAGCTTTCCGGCGAAACGATTGCCGATATTTATCTCGGCAACATTAAAAAATGGAACGACGAAAGAATCAAAAAAGACAATCCGAATTTAAATCTGCCGGACGCCGACATTCTTCCGGTTTACCGCGCTGATTCGAGCGGCACTTCGGCGGTTTTTACCGATTTTCTATCGAAAACCGTTCCGGCGTGGAAGGAAAAAGTCGGAACCAATAAGCAGCCGAGCTGGATTACCGGCGTCGGCGTCGGCGCAAAAGGAAACGACGGCGTAATGGGTCAAGTCAAACAAACGCCGAACTCAATCGGTTACGTCGAATTGACTTTCGCCAAAGCCAACAATCTGCCGACGGCGCACATAAAAAACAAAGCCGGTGATTTCGTCGAAGCATCGCTCGAAAGCGTTTCCGCTGCTGCGGCAGGCTCGACCGCGAAAATGCCCGAAGATTTGCGCGTTCAAATCACCAACCCGGACGCAAAAGGCGCTTATCCGATTTCAAGCTACACGTATATTCTGGTTTATAAAGACCAGGCAGACGCGGCAAAAGGAAAGGTTTTAGCCGATTTTCTGTGGTGGGCGACGCACGACGGCGAAAAATTCGCGCAGGATTTGCATTACGCTGCGCTTCCGCCCGATGTCGTCAAAAAAGCCGAAGCGAAAATCAATTCAATGACCGCGGGCGGCAAACCTCTTAAATAGTGAAGAGTGCTAAGTAATAAGTAAAAGATATTTATTTTCTTTTCATTTACCGCTTACCACTTAACGTTTACCACTAAACAAACTATGTCACAAACGGGCACGGTCGGCGACAAATTATTTCGCTCTGTTTTACTGGTTGCCGCCGCGAGCATTTTAATTATCGTCGCGGCAATGCTTTATATGATGACGCAGAACGCCCTGCCGACCATACAAAGATTCGGAGCTGATTTTTTAACCGGACGCGAATGGAAACCGGCGCAGGAAGAATTCGGTGCGCTGCCTTTTATTTACGGAACGGTCGTTTCGTCGCTTCTCGCGCTCGTTCTGTCCGTTCCGATTTCGCTCGGCATCGCCATCTTTCTCGTCGAGCAGGCGCCGAAAAAACTCGCCCGCCCGATTGCTTTTCTGGTCGAGCTGCTCGCGGCGATTCCTTCGGTCGTTTACGGTTTGTGGGGAATTTTCGTGCTGGCGCCGTTCGTTCGCGATTATCTCGGCGTTTTTCTGCAAAATTATTTCGGCTGGCTGCCGATTTTTCAAGGGCGTCTGACCGGAATCGGTATGCTGACCGGCGGATTGATTTTGGCTTTGATGATTACGCCGATTATCACTGCCGTCGTCCGCGACGTTTTGGAAGCCGTGCCGACGACTCAGCGCGAAGCGGCGCTGGCGCTCGGCGCGACTGAATGGGAAACCACGCGAATCGTATTGGGAAACGCAGCGTCTGGAATCGCGGGCGCCGTCGTCTTAGGCTTGGGACGAGCGCTCGGAGAAACGATGGCGATTACGATGGTCATCGGAAATTCGGCGCAAATTTCAACTTCGCTGTTTGAACCGGCGAATACGATTGCGTCACTTCTCGCATCGAATTTCGCCGAAGCGACGGACAGAATTTATATGAGCGCTTTGATCGAAATCGGGTTGGTTTTGTTTCTCGTGACTTTCGTGGTAAACGCGCTGGCGAAACTTTTGATTTTGAAAGTGGCTAGCGGAACAAACAGCGCGAAACACACATAGCACATAGAAAGTCCAAAGCTCAAAGTCCACTTAAACCAATTATTTTACTATTGGACGTTAGACCTTAAACTTGAAACATACGAATTTGAACTTAGGACTTTGGACTTTGGACTTAAAAACTGATGTCGAAGACAGACTCACAAATTCATAATCGCCGTAAAATCGTCAGCCGAATAATGACGCTGCTGACTGCCGCGTGCGCTTTTTTTGCGATTGCGATTTTGCTGATAATTATTTCTTATATCGCGGCGCGCGGCGTTTCTTCGCTCAGTCTTCAATTTTTAATTGACACGCCGAAACCGGTCGGCGAAGGTGGCGGAATCGGAAACGCGATTCTCGGTTCGGCTTTGATGACGACTCTGGCGGCGATTATCGGTTTGCCGATCGGCATCGCTGCGGGCGTTTATTTGGCGGAATTCGGTAACGGGACATTCGGCAAAGTGACGAGGTTCGTGGCAGATACTTTAATCGGTATTCCTTCGATAATCATCGGCATTTTCGTTTACACTCTGGTGGTTTTGCCGATGGGCAGGCAATCGGGCTTGGCGGGCGGAATCGCGCTTTCGCTGATTATGATTCCGATTGTCGCACGCACGACCGAAGAAATGATTCGGCTCGTCCCGAACTCGATGCGCGAAGGCGCTCTGGCTTTGGGCGCTCCGCAGTGGCGCGTTACCTGGAATATCGTTTTGCCCGCCGCTTCGACCGGAATTGCGACCGGAGCCATGCTCGCTATTGCCAGAATCACCGGCGAAACCGCGCCGCTTTTGTTTACGGCTCTGAACAGCCGTTTTTACAATGTCTATCTCGATCAGCCGATGGCGTCGCTGACCGTGCAGATTTTTAATTACGCGACCGGTCCGTTTGAAGTCGAGCACGCAATGGCTTGGGCGGCGACGCTGATTCTGGTCGGACTTATTTTATTGATTAATATTACGGTTCGCTTTTTAACGCGCAAAAAATTTTAACAAAGGTTTCTTCACTAATATATTTATTAATAATGCAAAGCAAAATCAGCATTTCAAACTTGAATTTTTACTACGGCAAAGCGCAGGCGCTGTTCGATATTTCGCTTGAAATTCCGGAACGTCAGGTCGTCGCTTTTATCGGTCCTTCGGGCTGCGGGAAATCCACTTTCCTGCGAACGTTAAACCGTATGAACGACACGATCCCGATTGCCCGCGCCGAAGGATCGGTCAGGATTGACGGCGAAAATATTTACGCGCCCGGAACCGATGTCGTCGCGTTGCGGCGCAAAGTCGGAATGGTTTTTCAAAAATCGAATCCGTTTCCGAAATCAATTTTTGAAAACGTCGCCTACGGTATACGCATCAACGGAATTCACAAAAATAAAACGGATATGCAGGAAAGAGTCGAAAAAGCTTTATGCGACGCGGCGCTCTGGGATGAAGTTAAAGATCGTTTGAACGGTTCGGCTTTCGGACTTTCCGGCGGTCAGCAGCAACGTTTGTGCATCGCTCGCGCTTTGGCGGTTCAGCCCGAAGTAATTTTAATGGACGAACCGGCTTCGGCGCTCGACCCGATTGCGACGCAGAAAATCGAAGAACTCGTCGTCGAATTGAAAAAGCAGTATTCAATCGTCATCGTCACGCACAATATGCAGCAGGCGGCGCGAGTTTCCGACAAAACAGCCTTTTTTATGCTCGGGAAATTAGTCGAATACAATCCGACGCAGAAAATGTTTACCAACCCGGACGAACGTTTGACCGAAGATTATATTACGGGAAGATTCGGTTAAATCGGACGCGTGTCGGGTCAAAAAAAGCGTCGCCTGAAAATATTTCACGGTTTTGTAAGGTGTTCGACAAAGAATTTGTTTTTTTTATGTTAAATTATAAGAAAAGATGGAAAATCGCCTCTTAGACCAACAACTCGATCTTTTACGCGACAAAATTCTGCTGCTGGGCGGAACGACCGAAGCCGCGCTTCATCGTTCGATGCAATCTCTGACGGCGCGCGACAGCGAGCTTGCCAAAAAAGTTCTAGACGAAGACGAAATCATTGACCAGATGGAGCTGGAAATTGATCGCCTGAGCGTCGAAATTCTCGCGCTGCGGCAGCCGGCGGCGCATGATCTGCGCTTTGTTATTTCGGTCGCGAAAATCACACCGATTCTCGAACGCATCGCCGACCACGCCGCAAGCATCGCCGAAGCCGCGATAAAACTGAACAACGAACCGCAGTTGAAAAATTACATTGATTTGCCGCTGATGGCGCAGATCGCGGCGGAAATGCTTCGCACGGCTTTGGACGCGTTCACTTCCGAAGACGCCGACGTTTCGCGCGAAGTAATCGAACGCGACCGGAAAATTGATGAATGTTACCACCGCGTTTTCGACGAGCTTATCGAGATAATGATTGACAATCCGCAGGCGACGACGAGCGCCGCACATCTTTTGTTTGTCGCCAAACACCTCGAACGGATCGGAGATTACGTCAAAGACATCTGCGAGCTTAACGTTTATCTGCGCGAAGCCGCTTTTATCAAACACAGCCCGAAGCATTAATCGTTCCCGGCAATCGAGTTTTCACACAAACCGTCAGTATTAGTTGGCGGTTTTCTGTTACACGAACGTTAAATTTATGTTAAATCCATAGATGGACAAGCCGAACTTCATCGGATATATTCTAATTTTTCAATTCAGATGAAACGGAGAATCCATTATAATGGCTTTTAAACTATTGCCGCGCGAAGACGAGTATTTTACTTTTTTTTCGCAGATGACCGAAAAAATTCAGGACGCTTCCGACATTTTAGTCGAAATGCTCGCCGGAAATCCTGAAAATTACGAAACGTACACAAAACGCATCAAAGCCGCCGAACACGCCTGCGATGAATTGGGTCATCAAATCACGATCAAATTAAGTAAATCGTTTATTACGCCGTTCGACCGTGAAGATATTTATACGCTCGCGGTTGCGCTCGACGATGTTTGCGATTATATAGACGCCGGCGCGCGCGCAATCGTAATGTACGACATTCACGAAATCAATGATTACGCGGTGCATTTCGCCAAAGTTATCCAAAGTTCGGCGAAAGAATTAAACTCCGCCGTTTCCCTTCTAAAAAAACCCGACGGAATGAGTCGTCATCTCGTCGAAATCCATCGTCTCGAAAACGAAGCCGACGAAGTTTATTTCCGCGCCATCGGCGAGCTTTTCCGCAATTCCGCCGACCCTATTGCCTTAATCAAATGGAAGGAATTATACGAAATTCTTGAAAACGCGACCGACCGCTGCGAATCGGTCGCCAACATCATCGAAAGCGTTATTCTGAAACATAGCTAACTTAGTAGATAGTAGGAAGTAGATAGTAAATTAAAAAATTCATTCTGCTATCTACCTTCTACTATCTACTTCCTACTAACTTATGGAAGCCACAACTGCACTGGTTGTCTTTATCATTATCGTCGCGCTTATTTTCGATTACACGAACGGAATGCACGACGCAGCCAATTCGATTGCGACCGTCGTTTCGACGCGCGTTTTATCGCCCGGCATCGCCGTCGTGTGGGCGGCTTTTTTCAATTTCATCGCTTTCGCCGTTTTCGGAACGGCAGTAGCTAAAATGATCGGCGGCGGGTTGGTTGATTTAAAACCTATTCCGAAAGAATTTCATCTTTTCGTTTTGCTTGCCGGACTTTTCGGCGTAATTATCTGGAATTTAATTACGTGGTATTTGGGCTTGCCGACTTCCAGCTCACACGCGCTTATCGGCGGCTATGCGGGCGCGGCGATTGCTGCCGCAGGCGGTTTCGACGCAATAGTGCCGACGGTTTGGACTGATACGAGCGTAACCTTTTTCGGTTTGTTTGAGTTGTTTCGTTTTCCGGTTCCGTCCGGCTGGACTTTAACGCTTTCGTTTATTGTTCTCGCGCCGCTGATGGGAATGACGCTCGGATTTCTGCTAATGCTCGCCGTGTTTTGGATTTTTCGCGGGACTTCAATCGCGAAAGTTGACAAAGGGTTTCGCGTCGGACAATTATTTTCCGCCGCCGCATATTCGCTCGGGCACGGAGGAAACGACGCGCAGAAAACGATGGGAATTATCACCGCCGTTCTCGTTGCAGGCGGTTTTTTAAGCAGCACGGCGGACGGAAAACTTCCGGAAATTCCGCTTTGGGTCGTGCTTTCGGCGCACGCGGCAATCGGGCTCGGGACGTTAACGGGCGGCTGGAGAATCGTCAAAACAATGGGTTCGAAAATCGCCAAACTGCAGCCGGTCGGCGGATTCTGCGCCGAAACTGCCGGCGCGATCACTCTCGCATTAGCGACGCATTTCGGAATTCCGGTTTCGACGACGCACACGATTACCGGCGCAATTGTCGGCGTCGGTTCGACCAAACGCCTTTCGGCTGTGAAATGGGGCGTTGCGGGCAGAATCGTCTGGGCTTGGGTTTTAACGATTCCGATGGCTGGACTTATCGCCGCAGTTTCCTATTTCTTAATCGTCGGAATAGATAAAATAGTCGGCAGATAAAAGAAAAAAGTTGAAGAGTGATTTTATTCGGAACTATAATGCTGAAATAGAGGAAAAAATCATGATAAAAGCAATCCGTGGCAGCACAATCTGATAACTTGACCGGGAAGAATTGCGAAAACTTATCGAACCATACCGGCGAAGGCGTGATTGTGGACATCGGGACGGGCGACGGGCGCTTTGCGTACAAAGCGGCTCGGCAAAATTCGAACAAGTTTTACATCGGAATAGACGCGAACGCCCGACCGCTCGAGAAGATTTCGATGAAAGCGACCAGGAAACCGGCTAAAGGCGGTTTACCAAATGTTCTGTTCGTACAAGCCGCAATCGAAGATCTTCCCGAAGAATTAAACGAAACGGCAGACGAGATTCACATCCATTTTCCGTGGGGCAGCCTGCTTCGCGCCGTCATTACAGGCGACGAAAACGTGCTGAACAGCCTGCGCCGAATTTGTGCGCCCGAATGTTTGCTTGAAATTATCGTCGGCATTGAGGAAGAACGTGATAAGTCTGAAATTGAGCGTCTCGGACTGCCGCGTCTTTCATCCGATTACTTTACGAATATTTTGATTCCAAAATACAACACGGCAGGTTTCGAGCTTTTGGAAAAAGGTGTTTTACCTGTTTCCGATTGGTCAAAACTTGAAACATCCTGGGCACGAAAACTTCAGAGCGGCGCAAATCGTGAAGTTTTATACCTCATCTTAAAGGCATTTTGAGAAGCGATTTTTAGCGAGTTTTCTAGCGTCCTTGGCGTTACGAAAAATTAGTAACGCCAAGGCATAAATACTCACGCAAAAGTTCGCTTAAAACCTTTTGGCTTCCGGCAATAGTGCGGCAGTTGTTTTACGGTTTATGGAAAACTTTTTGAACGCCGCCGAGATTGATTTCCTTTACTGTGCCGTTGCTCATCGTAAAAGTTAAAGTTCCGCTTTTCGGCAAACAGTTCTCTGAAAAAGCACTGTTCGAGTTTTCCGGCGTTGTCGCAATGGTAGGACTTCTCCCGTGTGGTAGTGGAAGCAGAAACATCCGATTTAAAGTCAACGATGCCGTCAAGCCGAATTGAGTAGTTTCCCCTGTAACTTCCTGTCGAAGCGGGTTTCATCACCACCGATTGCCGTTCGTCCAATTCAAACGAGTTAGTTTCGCGCTTGCTGCCGCGATATGTAGCCAGCGGCATAACCAGAATGTCTTCTGCTTTAGTCGCCGAAAAATTCAGCTCTTTGTTCGCGCCGCCCAAACTGCCTTTCAACTCCTTGCTCGAAAGCGGAGTCGGGTTGTCGAGGTCACTCGATTGCGCCGAATTTGAATTGACGAATATCGTGAATGTCAAAAACCTCATCAACGCGAGTGCTTTCTAATTTTTTCTCATTTTATCTTCGACATCCTTTATTTATTTTCCCAAAGTGCTGCCGATACTGCCGTCCGGCTCGCATTTCTACCATGAAAGGACAAAGTCATATCCCTGCGCAGTATGTGCCCCACCCGACGGGCAAACTCCTTTGGTCGGAAATCCGTTATAAAACATGGCGTGACATTTCGAACAATACCGCCAAGACGCTTGACCTTTTGCTGCGTCAGGAATGTCGTGCGCGAGCGTAAAATTGTATCCCTGAGCGCGGTGTCCACCTCTTCGCGGGCAAACTCCTTTATCCGGGTATCCGTCAAAAAACATCACGTGACATTTATCGCAATATCGCCAATTATTCTGATCTGCCGGTCGGGCGGGCGCGTCATACCGCAAGTAAAAATTAAGTCCTTGCGCTTTATGTCCGCCACCTGCCGCGCAGAGTCCTTTATCGGGGTATCCGTCAAAAAATAGATTGAAGCATTTTTCGCAGAACCGCCAAGAACTTTGAGTTTTCGCTTTCGAAAAACCGTAGATTTTCTGCACTCCGTCAATGTCTTTAAAGGTCAGGAATCCCTTCATATTCCCGTCCTTGTTGCAATAATTCATAACCGAGTCGGGATCGTAATCCGTCAATGAAGTTGCGTTAGCCTCGGTGCCACCTGCGCAATGGGCTGCATTGTGATTCGGCGAATCCTGCTCATGGATAAAGCCCAATACGTGACCGAACTCGTGAACGGCGATGTATTCTATACGCCCTTTGTCTGCCGTTCCATCCGGGTTAAACGACATATACATGCCGGGCACTTTCTCGCTGCTGAGAGCAGTCATTCCGACCCAAGCTGAACCACCCGCACCCGCGTTTTCTCTGCCCTGAGGCGAGATGCGAATGCGCACATTTCTGTCCAGATATTTGAGGATTGTGCCGCCCGCTGGGGTTTTTTGTCCTACCGGAGACGGGCATTTTCCCCAGCCCGTAAACGTGATATTTGCAAATTCTTCCCAGGTGTGGCGGACAGCCCTCTCAACTATACCCTTTTCGCGGTCATACCCGTCCGTCTCCCAGCAAACGGGAACTACGTTATTATTCTCAGTCCAAAGCTGAACTTTTTTTAGGGCAAGTCCCTGCTTTGTTTGTCCGGTTATTTGCGCTCCGGCGATACCGGCAAATGTGATTACCGACATCACGACAAGAGCGATGATGCGAAAATTACTGATGCCTTGACTGTGAATTTTATTGTTCATTGTTTTTCTCTTGCCTGTTGTTTTCAATCGTCTATTTCTTGCCTACTTCGGATCAACCTGGGCATAGATCAAGTCGAATTTCAGGTACACCGCCCTGTTTCCGATCGTCACGTATTTCCCAACAAACCCTCGCTCGTATCCCGCCGGTGGTTTTGAACGCGCGCCGCCGATCCACGCATCCGTGATATACATCGGAGTGCGATCTTCTTTCGGCAAGAGCAGCGTGCCCCCCATGCCGGCAATGGCATAAAGTCGCGTATTAGCGGGAACAGTAAGCGAGTACTTACAAACGTAGTATTCGCCGTCCTCAGCATAATTAAGCGGTGGGTTCGTAGTTGCAACTAACCGGTACTTGTTATTGGGATCAAGGACCGCAACATAAAACTGACCACAAGGCAACGGTGCCGCTTGACTGTGTCCGGGTCCCATCGGAATCACGCCAAAATCCTTTCTAACACGTATCACTCCCCTGAGCGTGGTCTCCGCGCTTCCGGCTAGCCTTGCTTTTACACCCGGCTCGTACTGCGCCAGCGCGTTAAGTGCCGATAAAGTTACAAGTAAAACCATGTAAAAAAACATGGATGGAATTCTGAGTTTCTCTTTTTTCATCTTTTTATACTTCTCCCTTTATTCAAATCCTCTGCCAATGTAAGAAACGATGCTTGTTTTTGATTAGCCTAATAAGTCTCCGAACAGCTATTTTCGGACTCTCAGAACCTAAAGATTTGTTCTCTTGTTTAACCATTTAAATTTCTACTAAAAAATGGTTGTATCCTGTTTGCAATCATTCGCTCTTTCTCTCTGACAATCATTGATACCTCGTGTCGCCACACTCTCGAATAGTGAAGATTGAAGCATTTGTCACAATAGCGCCAGTTATTCTGAATACTGTCAGCTTTGAAAATGTCAGAGCTCGGTTCGGCAACAACATCCTCTGCGAAAGCGCTGATTATGAAAGGAGACGCAATTAAGTGACTCGCTTGAGCAAAGAATCACGACGATTTGTTTTCGATATTTAATTGAATTCTCCTTAATAGCTTCTTAAGACTCTATTGAATGACCGGCTCCTGTTTTTATTTGAATGATTTAGCCACCGACGTGCCGCTGAGCAGAATTTTATAAATTCCGGTGCCCCCACTCTCCCCGTATTTCATGCCT
>DASVQY010000044.1:0-13857 GCA_036388895.1 Pyrinomonadaceae bacterium
CGGGAGTTTAGGTCTCGCGCTTTTAGCCACGATTATAACTTTGATTATCCTTGCCGTCGTCGGGTCAATCGAATTTCAGATTAACCGACACCGCTCGCCAAATAATAAAATAGATGCCGGTTAAGATGCGGCAATTTTCAATGTGGGCTCACACGAAAAGAACAATAATAATAAAAAGGAATAAAGAAGCTGCATTTAATTTCCTTCGCTCAGCTTCGTCGGTTTTCGCGCTTCAACTCTTCGATCTCAACGGCAAAGCCTTTTTAGAAACCCGGTCCGGCAAATGTTAGAATAATTTTTGATGACGAAGTTCATAATGAGTTTGATTTCTTCGGCGGGATATTTCGGAATTGTCTTTTTGATGTTCGTCGAAAACGTCTTTCCGCCGATTCCTTCGGAATTCATTATGCCGCTCGCCGGTTTTATGGTGACCGAAGGTAGGTTTTCGCTCGTCGGAATTATCATTGCCGGAACGCTCGGCTCGGTTCTCGGCGCGCTGCCGCTTTATTATCTCGGAAAAAAACTCGGCGAAGAAAGGCTTAAAAGATTTGCCGACCGGCACGGAAAATGGCTGACGCTTTCGTGCGAGGATATTGACAGAGCGCAAAAATGGTTTGACCGGCACGGTGCGTTGACGGTTTTGTTTTGCCGTCTGATTCCCGGCGTTCGCTCGTTCATCTCGATTCCGGCGGGAATAAATCAAATGAGTATGCTTTCGTTTCTGTTTTACACGACTCTCGGTTCGGCAGTTTGGACGGGTATTTTAGCTTACGCGGGTTATTTTCTCGGCAGTAATTTCAGAGAAATCGAAGAATATCTCGATGTCATTACATACGTCGTTTTCGGCGCGATTATCTTTTTGTATCTGCGGCGCTTGCTGAAAAAAGAGAATAGCGATGAGGAACAAGCGCAGTGAAATAGAAAATAAAAATTTGTTTTTCACTGCGCTTTAAAGTCTAATCCCTGTCACCTGATCGTAAATCCAACGTTTCTTACTCTTTTTATGGCGTTACCATTTTATTCGGAGAAGAATTATTTAACTTCATCGAGCCTCGATTAAAATCGGGCGGCGCGGAAATTGGCGGGCTGCCTTTTAAGCCTTCGTAAATTTCCACCGTGTCGGAATCAGCCAAATCCTTTCGCACCAGCAAAACCAGATCAACGCCCGGACGCAGCGGGTAAGTTCCGGCGTATTTATAATGCGCCGAATAACGTGAAATTGCCTCCGAATCCTGATCGGTTTTCTTCGTCACGACCATTTCCGAAGTGTTGGCATTAACCAGACCGCCGTGGAAATTGGCTTTCGGATAATCGTTAAAATACCAGGGCATTGACCAGTAATCCGGCGAAACGATTTCGATGCTCGCTTCTTTGCCTTTGCCGCTCTTGTCCGCGTAATACTCGATTTGTTCGACTAAATCCAAAAATCCTCGTTTCGTGTGCGCGTAAACATAAACCATTTCCTCGCTGTCGTAACGCTCGAAATTTAAATCGTAAGTTTGGTAACCGAGAACACCGGTCGCCGTCAGCGCCAGAATGCCGCCTAAAATTTTCTGCGCCGTATCGTTCGAGCGCAGCAATTCGTTAACGGCGTAACCGCCGATGATGCACATCGGCAGCAGAAATGAAAGCGCGAGCCACGGCGTCTTATACGGAATAATCGTATAAGCGAGAAACATCCCGAACGCCCAAAAAGCGGCGAAAACGGCAAAACCATGTCGTGCTTTGAAGAGCGCGATTAGCACGCCGACCGCCGATAAAATAAAAATCGGGGCTTCGATTTCCATTCCCCATTTCAGATACGCCCAAAAACCGTTTTGCGTGTGGTCTTTCGAACCGGTTTTCGTCCAGATCGCATACGCTTCGAACGCCCGTCCGACGCCTTCGGAATAAGTGAAAAACGAAGAGAAAAACAGCACGCCAAGGTAAATAAAAGCGAGCGAAACGGCGGCAATTACCAAAATCAGATTCGTTTTGTCGCCCAATTTGCCGCGAAAATTCGACCAGGTTAAATCAACCGGCTCGATCTCGTTTCTGCCCGGTTCGCCAATCGCCGCGCGGTAAATCTTTCGCCACGCCCAGGCGCAAAAAACGGCGATTACCATCGTGCCGATAGTAATAAAAGCCGTTTCCTTTGTCGCAAACAGCAGCGCGACGGAAGCCGAAGCGAGAATCAGATAAATCGGTCTGCCTTCGTCCCATGACAAAAGCATTCGCATGACGAAAAACACCAGCGCCGCTTCGACGAGAAAAAAGGCGACGCGAAAAATCCAAACAGAAGTTTCGGATTTGCCGAGCGAGTTTGCCAGCATCAAAGCCGAAGGCAAAAAACAAACGAGCAAAAGCAGAACCATCCAGGCTATCGCGAAAATTCCCGGTTTGCGCTTTTCGATGAAAAGTAAAATAGTAACGACAATGGCGAAACTGAAAAAGACAAACAGAATCTCGTGAATAAAATACCGGGAAATGTAAACCATACCCGGCGAAAGCGCGAGGAAAAGCGCGGCGGCGAGGCTGCCGATTTTGCCGATGTAATTTCTTAGGCAAAAGGCTAAAACGACAGTTAAAACGCCGAAAATCGCTACACTCGCGCGAACGCTCGTCGTGTTTAAGCCGAAGATTTTCGAGAAAGCTAGAGCGAGATAATAAAGGTCGGGACCGTGATAATTCGCCGGATCATATTTGTAAATTCCGTCGTTGAAAAGTGTCTTGAGAAAAAAACCGTTGACGCCTTCGTCGTGATGCAGTGGTTTGAGGTCGAGCCAGAAAAAACGCAAAAACGCCGCGATTGCCGTATTCAAAACGCAGCTCAAAAGCCAGACGGAATCTTTGATTTCCGGCATTGAATTATCGGACAAAACATTTTGCGTTTTAATTTCGCTTCTCTTTTCCGCCGCTTCGTATTTCGATTCGGGTTCGCCTTGATGTTTCGGTTCTTGTTTTAGTTCTTGTTTTGTTTGGTTCTTCTTTTTTTTCATTCCCGGCTATTATTTAATTTTATAAACTTTGTATTGTCCGCTTTCGGCAATAATCGGATATTTCGCAAAATAACTTTCGTTGGGCGGCTGCGCGCTTCGCTCTTCGGGCGAAATCAAAACATATTCGATATTGTGTTTTTTCAGCAGAATATCGGCTGAAGCATCGCCCGCGTAAATTCGCTTCGCGTCCATCTCGCGTTCGGCGTAGTCAATTCCGTGCGACGAAAGATGTCCGAGATAGCGCATCAAAGAACGTCTGCCCGATAAAACAACCGCCGTGTTATATGTCGGCGCGTTCAAAAATAAAGCGTTCGGCTCGGTTTTGAGCTTGATTTGTTCGGCGATTTTTACCGCGTCGGCGCTGAAAACATTGTAATTGATTTGCTTTGTAACGACGCGCCAAACATCCAAAGCTCCGGCTGAAATCAGCGCCGCAAAACAAACGGCGGCGACAATTTTCAAAATAACATTTTTGCGCCACGCCCACGCAAGAGCAAATGCGACGAACGGAATCGAGCCGACCCAGAAATAAATCAAAACCTTGATGTTGTCCCAAGCCCACGGCGCGAGTTTGGCGGAGTTTGAAACGAGAAACAAAAACACGAAAGGCAGATAAAATAAAAGAATGGCTTTGGTTTTCGGGCTTTGGTTTTCGGACTCGTTTTGTTTGTCCTCGTCTTTTACTTTTAGTTTCTTTTGAGCATTACTGTTCTCAGTAATTGTTTGCTTTGAGTAAATCAGATAAATTCCCGCGAGCGTAATCGGGATAAACAATCCCGTATTTTTCAGCCAGAACCAGAAAAAGTTTGCTTCGCCTTTGTCCCAGCCGAAATGCCAGCCGAAAAATTCGCTGGTGCGCGTGGCGCTTTCGGCGGTTGACCAGAGAAGCTCTGGAACGGCAATTACTGCAACGCCGACGCCGAACATCAGCCATTCGCGCAATTTATCTAATCTAAAAAAGAACAGAAAAGCCGCAACAACGAACAAAACCGCCAAACTGTGCAAATGAACCAGAGGCAGCGTTCCCGCGAAAAGCCCAACTAGAAAGGGAGAAAGAGAGAAAGGGGAAAAGTGAGAAGTTCGGATTTCGCTCCCTGCGTCCCCCG
This sequence comes from Pyrinomonadaceae bacterium, assembly GCA_036388895.1. Classification (GTDB taxonomy): domain Bacteria; phylum Acidobacteriota; class Blastocatellia; order Pyrinomonadales; family Pyrinomonadaceae; genus SXVE01. The sequence continues at coordinate 4,085 of DASVQY010000044.1, forward strand.
CTCTCCGCCTCTCGGTTTCGCTGAATATTTCCCAAAGTTTCTGCAATATAATAAGCGTCAGCGGCATTCCGATCAGCAGACTTCTCTGCGTGATAAACAGTGTCACGAGCGAGTTTCCCCAGCGAAAATTTTCTCCGATTGTGTAATCGCGCGGCAGTTTGAATAAAAAGTTTGATAAACTCTGCGATTGATTCAAGAAATCGCTGAAAAACCACAAAAACCCGAGCCCGCCGCTGAAAAACAAAAGCGCGGGAGCGATTTTTCCCGCCGTGCGGCTGTTTGTCGTTTTAACAACGAATCTTTCTAAAATGACGAGCAGCGAAAACGCCCAGAAAACATTTTGCACGCGCATCGCTTCCTTGATGCCCGCGCCGAGCTTGACGAAACACGCCGTGAGAAAATCCGCTATAAACGGATAAGAAAACTTCGCGCCCGCGAACGAAGGATTTTCCGGCGGGAAATTAGCGCCGTCGGTAAAAGAGTAAATCGCGCCGAGGTGAAACGGCAAATCGCCGAGATTCTGCGAGCCGCCGGTAAAAATGCCTTCGCGCGTCTCGAACATCGTTCGCTCGAAAAAAAACCAGAATAACAGAAAAAAGAACGCGTAAAAGGCGAAACGCAAAATCAAACTAAAATTCGTGTTTTGCATTTTCCCGCTCGCGGCGCGCCAATCCGTAAAAAATTCTTCGCGGTATTCTTTTACGCCGAACAAAGCCAAAGGAGCGAGCGCCAGCAAAAGCGTGACGGCGACGGTCGCGGTCGAAAGCCCGAAAAAACAGGCGACGACGAATCCGATTGTGCCGAAGACAGCCGAACCGATGATGTTTCCCGCCGCTAATCGCCAGAGAAAAGATTTTTCATCAGCAAAAAGATATGTCAGAGCCATGCCGCCGAAAGCGACAAGTAAAACCAGAATTAAAGACAGAAACATATTTTGCGTTTATTGAGCGAAATGCGAAATAGCGCGTGTCCGTTTTTACTGTTTCCGGCAAAACCGTTCTGAGAAGCGCGCCGTCAAAGTATAAATTACCTTAATTTTTCTTTTCGGCAAAATTTCGCGGCAGTTTTTAGGCTCAAAAAGGGTTGAATGTAGTCGCCGAAATAACCTATACTTTTTCGTCCATTATTTTGTATACAATCCTGCAATTAAGAGGTTCGAGATGAAAAAAGCCTTTTTTCCCGCGATTATACTAATGTTATCAGCTTTTTTGCCGTTTTATTCCGCTCAAGCACAGGAAATAAACAGTAATTTTATCGGCAATTTTAACGTTTCAAATGTTTTTCGCCGTTATGATAAGCCGAAAGAGCAAGTAATTTCTCGCGGCTCGCATATTAAAGATATTCAAGCGTTAAGCGACGGAACCGGTTTCGCATACACGCGCGACGCGCTTTTTAGAACCGATGACGACGGAAAAAACTGGCGCGAAATAAGTACACCGCTCGAAGAAAACGAGTTTTTCGCTACGGTTTCTTTTGCTGACAAAAACTCGGGTCGGGCGATTTTGATTGATAAAAACACTGCTGGTCTTAATTTAGCCGAAACAAATGATGGCGGAAACAGTTGGACGAAAACGCCGGTTCGTTTGAGAAAAGAAGACAAACACGAAGCCGATTTCGAAAACTCTTCTTTACAATTTTCAGAAAACGGCATTTTGACCTTAACTTTCGGCATTCAGACAAGCTCGAACTTCACGGGACGCGTAACTTATGAAAACGACGGTCAAAATTGGCATTTCGTAAATCGCACCGTCGAGATTCGCCGCGAAGACGAATCTTCCGCCGAAAAAATTTCGGGAAAATGGATTTTGAAGACTGACGGAAAATGCGCGGGCGCGAAGACCGGATGCGTTCAGGAAACGAGAATTTATTTTAACGGCGAGGAAATCACGCCGCCGAAAATAAGAAAACTTCTGCAGGACGAAAAAGAAAACGCCCGCCTAGAATCAATCAATTCAGTTTTTGCAAGACCTCCGGGCGGTTCAATTCGAATCAGTCTTAATCGCGGTTTCGATAAATGCACCGCCGCAACAGTCGCGCAAATGCAAACATGGTGGGACGCTTCGCCTTTTTATGACGCGAATATTTACATTTCGGGCAGAAATCGCGGATGTTCTCAGCCGCAATTATCGGCAGTTTGGGTGGATCAGGTTTCGGCGATGGGTTGGGGATTGATTCCGACGATTGTCGGTTATCAAGCGCCGTGCTCGGTCAGCACGAATTCAGTAAAACACAGCTCCGATCCGGCAGTTGCAGAAACGCAGGGACGCGGCGAAGCCGACATCGCCATCAACGACGCGAACAATCTCGGACTGACGCAGGGCACGGTGCTTTATTACGATATGGAGCGTTACGACGAAACCGCCGCGACGCCCGGCTGCCGAACGTCCGTCAAGGCTTTTCTCAAAGGCTGGACTGACCGTTTGAAAGAACGCGGTTACATTTCCGGCGTTTACGGCTCGCCGACTAATGCCGTCGCCGATTGGATGAGCATTCCCGAACCGAGCCGGATGGACGCCATTTGGCTCGCCCGGTGGGATAACGTTCCTTCGGTCTGGTTTTACGCGTCGCCTTCCCCGGTCGTGCCGGAAAACGTTTGGGCAAATCATCAGCGCATCAAACAATGGCAAGCGCCACACAACGAAACATGGGGCGGCGTGACGTTTAATATTGACGGCGATGTCGAAGATGCGCCGGTCGCGGGGCTGCGAATTCCGAAAAACAAAGCGGCAGATTTCGACGGCGACGGTAAAACCGACATAAGTGTTTATCGCCCCGAAAGCGGCGTCTGGTATATGTTATACAGCTCGAATTCCGTTTTCAGCGGCATCGGATTCGGAATCGCTTCCGACATTCCGGCGCCGGGCGATTATGACGGTGACGGCAAAACTGATCCGGCGGTTTTCCGTCCCGAAAGCGGAACCTGGTATATGCAGTTAAAAGCCGGATTTTCCTTTTCGAGACAATTCGGCACAAACGGAGATATTCCTGTTCCGGCTGACTACAACAACGACGGAAAAACCGACATCGCCGTTTTTCGCCCGTCGAACGGCGTTTGGTATATCGCCAATAGCGACAGCCGCGAAACTTACACGATTTTGCAATTCGGCATCAGCGAAGACAAACCCGTTCCCGCCGATTATAATGGCGACGGACGAGCCGACATTGCCGTTTGGCGCCCCTCAAACGGTGCCTGGTACGTCTTAAACAGCACTGACGGAAGTTATTCGGCGATACAGTTCGGAATCTCGACTGATAAACCCGCGCAAGGCGATTATGACGGCGACGGCAAAACTGATTTTGCAGTTCTTCGTGATGGAATCTGGTATCTGTTGCAAACTACAGCCGGATTTTCCGCATTGCAATTCGGACTTGCCGGTGATTTGCCCGTGACCGGCGATTTTGACGGCGATAATAAATCAGACATCGCAGTTTACCGCCCTTCAAACGGGGGTTGGTATCTGTTGCGAAGTCAAAACGGATTCACAGCGACTGGTTTCGGCATTTCGACTGATAAGCCGATTCCGAATGCGTATCTGCCGCGGTAATAAAATAGTCCAAAGTCCAAAGTCCAAAGTTCAAGGTCGGTTAACAAATTTGACTTTGAATTTTGGACTTTGGACTTTGGACTAACTGAAAAGGTAGAATAGCCATTTTGAAATTTGAAATCGGAAATCTGAAATTTATATGTTACAAGCTGGAATCGTTGGGCTGCCCAACGTCGGAAAATCTACACTTTTTAACGCTTTAACGGCGCAGGAAGCCGCGCTCGCCGCTAATTACCCTTTTGCCACGATTGAACCGAACGTCGGCGTCGTCGCCGTGCCGGACGAACGCCTCGCAGTGCTGGAAAAAATGAACAAAGCGCAGCGCGTCGTTCCCGCGACTGTCGAATTCGTTGATATTGCCGGTCTGGTTCGCGGCGCATCGAAAGGCGAGGGTTTGGGCAATCAATTCCTCGCAAATATCCGCGAAACCGATGCCGTCATTCAGGTCGTGCGCTGTTTTGAAGACGAAAACATCATTCACGTCGAAGGTTCGGTCAATCCGGTGCGCGATATCGAAACCATTCAGATCGAACTCGCTTTAGCCGATCTCGCTTCGATTGAAAAACGCCGCGACAAAGCGAATCGAGCAGCGCGGGCGGGCGACAAACAAGCGAAAGCGGAAATAGAAGTGATGGATAAAATCCAGCCGGTTCTCGAAGAAGGTCGCCCGGCACGCGCGGTTGATTTAACCAAAGAGGAACAGTTAATCGCCAAACAATTTTTTCTTTTGACCACGAAACCGACAATTTACGCGGCAAACGTTGACGAAGAAAGTTTGCTCGACCCGGACGCGAATCCGCACGTTCAAACGGTGCGGGAACACGCCGCCTCGGAAAACGCCGAAGTCGTGGTGATTTGCGCCAAAATCGAAGCGGAACTCGTCGCGCTCGACGAAGCCGAACGCAAAGAATTTCTCGCCGATTTGAGCGTAACATCGAGCGGCGTTGATAAATTGATAAAATCGGCTTACAAAATGCTTGGATTAATGAGTTTTTTAACCGCCGGAGAAAAAGAAGTCCGCGCCTGGACGATTCCAATCGGCACGAAAGCGCCCCAAGCGGCAGGCGAAATTCATTCGGACATCGAACGCGGATTCATTCGCGCCGAAATCATTTCTTATGACGATCTGGTCGCCTGCGGTTCGAGAAAAGCCGCCAGCGAAAAAGGCTTAGCGCGTCTTGAAGGTAAAGAATATGTGATGCAGGACGGCGATGTCGTGGATTTTCGCTTTAATGTTTAGTTTCTATACACGCTTTTTGAAGGACAGGCTGAAAAACTGTCCTTTTATTTTTCAATTTTTATTGAAGAGATTATTTCTTCGTAATACTTTAAATTTGGTTCAAATTGATTTTGCGTTAATTTTCCCAGACTTTTTTCAGTTTTACGAACGTAATCTTTATAGCGTTTCAAATCAGATTTATTTTCCAAATTATCAGCAAGTTTATAGCCTTCAAACTCTCTTGTCTCAAAATCTTTCGGCAGAAAAGCGATGCTCACCGGAAACTCTGCTAAAATATATTTCTTTCCATCGTCGGTGAGACCTTGAAAGATGTAAGTTAAACCTTCGTTGTTTATGAGTGAAGGTTCAATATTGTATTGAGTCAAAAAGAAAATGCCTTTGCCGTTTTGAATTGAAAACCGTTTTACTTTTGTTTGAAATGATTGTTCGGCGTCAATAAAAGGAACATAAGGAATTTGATTTTCCACCCGAAACTTTTCGTTTTTTAATACTTTTCTCAAATTATTAAATTCATTTTCGACTCTTCTCGTTTCCGATTTGGAAACCGCGAACATCTTTTTAAAGTCTTCAACCGGATAAATCGCTATTTTGATTTCCCGGTTTTGATTAGGTTTACTCAACTTAAAAAATATGTGACGCGGTGCCACGTTATCGGGTTTATTATCTTCGTTTTCCAAAGGAAATTCCGCTACTTCTTCCGATGTGACTTTGCCGAAAATTTGCGGATTATACTCGAAACTTACGCCTTTGTATTCTACCTTTTTTAACTGCTGAATTTTTGCATTCGGCGGCTGTGCAGTTTTCCATGTTTTGACCGTAACTTTGTTTTTTGCTTCCGTCTTTTTCGTTAGTGAATTTGCGGAAATCAAGCACTGAAGCATAAAACTCAAAAAAATCAGATTGATTATATAAATTTTCTTTGACATATTTTTCGTGATGAAAATTTACATTTCAATCCTTGAAAAGTAAAGATTATTGTTTATAAATCGGAAAATTTAATATTCAGAAAGTTCGACAGAAAACGCTTTTTCTGGTAATTTATCAATTGTGACATCCTTGTTTTCGCAACAAAATCCGAAGAAAATCATATCGAGCCTGCTCGTCGTCTGGCTGAGCGGCTTCGTTTTTCTGTTTTGCTGCGGAACGATGGAAGTCAAAGCGCAAACGGAATCTTGCCCGCTTGCCAAAGCGAAAAGGCATTGCGACAAAGCAGAAACCGGCAATTCAGCGTTTTCCTTAAAACAAACCAGCGGTGAAGCATTTGGCTGTTGCGGCTTTTTACCGGCGGTTTTCGACAAAGCGAGGAAAATCGAGAAAAACCACCAAACGGCGAATGTCTCTGACAAAGTAAAGATTGAGCGTCCGCGTTTTTCTCCGGTCAAAAGAGAATTTGCAGTTGCCGAAACGTACCGCCCGCCGATTTTGAGTCAGGAAAAAACCTTTATCAAAAATTGCATCTTCCGAATTTAGAAAGAAGTCGGTCGCAATCTTCACGGTCAAATTCGCTTGACCAAACCCGAAACTTTTAATTTCTAAATACGGAGTAAATAAAATGAAAAAAAGATTTATTATCGCGCTTTCAACAGTGCTCGTTCTTGCGCTCGCCGTTGTCGCGTTCGCTTACACGAGAACAAACAATACTACAACTGAAATGTCGGCGAGCTGTCCGATGCACGAGAAAAAAGACGCAGCCGCTTCAACGGAAAAAGAAAAACATTCGTGCGGAATGGCTGACTGCTGCAAAGACGGTCACTGCAAAATGAACGGTTCGTGCTGCAAAGACAAAGATTCGTGCCCGATGAAAAATAAAGAAAATCAGCGGGCGGACGTTGATTACTCGAAAATCACCTATACCGCCGACGGCGGCGAAAACTGCTGTCAGCCGGGCGCGAGCTGCTGTAACGGCGGATCGTGTTGTAAAGGCAAACACAGCTAAAAGCGCAGCAGTTTAATTTTCCAGGGCGGTGTAATTTTATCTACGCCGCCCTTTTTCTTGTTCTCTGCTCTTAATTCCTATATTAAAGTTAAAGATATGGCTAAATTTTACAAACAACTCGATGACAATCTGCGAAACTTCATCAGCGAGCAAAAGATATTTTTCACGGCTTCAGCGCCCGAGAAAGGACGTATCAACCTTTCGCCGAAAGGTATGGACACCTTTCGCTGTATTGACAATCGAACAGTCGCTTATCTTGATCTGACGGGAAGCGGTAACGAGACGGCGGCGCACATTATCGAGAATGGTCGCCTGACGATTATGTTCTGCAGCTTCAATGAGAAACCATTGATCCTGCGTTTGTACGGAAACGGTCGGGTTGTTCGACCGAAAGACGGAGAGTGGGAATCGTTCTACAGCCATTTTCGCTCAATGCCCGGCGAACGACAGATAATAGTCTTGGAGATCGAATCGGCGCAAACGTCGTGCGGTTTTGGCGTTCCGGTATTTGAATTGAAAAAAGAACGACCGACATTAACCGAATGGACGATTAAAAAAGGCGACGACGGAATAAAGGAATACTGGAAGGTTAAAAACCAAACGAGTATTGATGGACTGCCCACCTTTCTGTGTGAAAGCTAAATCAGACAAAGTAAGCTCGGAAAGACGATTTAATTTCATCCCTTAACACACAAGCAGCATACAACTTAAACTCTTTTCTTTAATCAGAATCAAGTTTTAATAGAAATGGACAGCAAAATACGCATCGCCGCAAGCGAACAGGAAATTTTGGATTGTTATTCTGTGATGGCTGAGCTTCGCCCGCACTTAAAGCGCGATGAGTTTGTACCGACGGTTTACAGATTGTCCGAAATTGCAGGTTTTCAGTTAGCTTATTTAAACGACAACGGCGTGAAAGCGGTCGCCGGATTCAGAATTTCCGAGTGGCTCGCCAACGGTAAATATCTTGAGATTGAAGACTTGGCAACGAAAAGCGGCGAGCGGTCGAAAGGTTATGGCGGAGAATTGTTCGATTGGCTGGCAGAATACGCGAGAGAAAATAACTGTCGTCAACTGCGGCTTGTCTCGCGCGTCAGCCGGCTCGACGCGCACCGTTTTTACTTACGAAAAGGAATGATTCTCGAAGCGCATTACTTTTCCCTGAATATCAGATAAAAGCATTTTAAAGATAAAAATGTCCGTTTAATCCCTTAGACGATAAATTCGCCTTGATGACTCAGGGTTAATGAACGGACAAATTACGAATTTGCCTTAAAGAATGATCCTTAATGGAGTTTATTCTTCAGAAGATTACTCGTTCGATTCCTGAAGAGTTCCTTTTGTGTCTTCGCCAAAATCCGGTATCTGATTATTTCCGGCAAGGCGAATCGGCGGGTCTTCCACAGGTTCGAGTGGATCCTGATCTACCAACTCCCCTTCGGACAAATCTTGTTCGCTTAATTGTTCTTGCTCTTCGTTCATCATAATTTCCTCCTTGAAGTTTAATTTTTCGGCATTAAGCTTTTATTCTACTTAATCTGAAATCAAAACTTAAATCTCGTTTTTATCTTTCAATACTTTCCAGAAATCCAAAAATAAATTTAAGTAAACGCGTCCAAACCAAGTCCAAAGATGTCAGTTTGATTCACGTTTAAATGATGTAAACGCTTTTTCCGATCTTCTTATTAGCAATAAAAAACCAGTTTTTGATATATTTCAACAAAATTCGGCTTTCTGCAATTTTTTTTAGAATGCCCTCGAAAGGCAAAGTTTGCAAAATATAAAACGCCGATAAATGTTGATATTCAACAAATATCAGCGTCAAATCAAAATTAAAATCTGTGGATAATCGAGCCAAACGAGCTGAAAAAGTTTATCTTGGACTTTGTTTAGACACGAAAACGAAAACCAAAATCAGTGGATAAGGTGAAACGGTTTGAGGGCGAGGCGGTTCCCGGTTTCTGCCACGCATCTTGTTTCTTAGGCAGTTTGAGCTGCGCTTTCCTCTCGAATCAATTTCAAATCTTCCCGTGCATCCCAGATCTGGCGACAAGCTGTTTGTAAATCTTCCCAATCTGGAATGTCTTCTGAATTGAGAATGCAGCTCGCTAATACAAGATGTGATTCGATCTCGGCTAATTGTGCGGGCGTAATTTTATAGTTTGTGATGTTGAGCATTACTGTTTTCTCCTTTGCTTGTCTTTGGCTAAAAAGCCTGCGCTCGCAATTCGCTCGCCAGGGCGCGGATAACACGAAATGTTTTGCGTGTTGGTCGCATCGTGCATCTGGCGAAAATGGGCGCGACGGCGAACCGCGCCCGAAATGTTTCAAACGAGCGAACGAACCGCGTCAGAACCGCGCCACGCGAGCGGCGACATTCCGCGCCGCGTTGCCGGTTATCGCAAACCGACGCGAACAAACGACGAATGCGCGCCTTGATTAAAAGCCTCGTCGGGTAAGCGAGGCTTTTTTCTTTGGTTTTCGCGCCGGCGTTTCGCCACGGGCGGCGGGCGCGGCACACAACGCGAGCGGAGCGCGATGCTACCCTCGCGGGTGCGACCGCACAACCGAAGCCGCACGACCGCCGTCTGTCAGGAGTCACAATTAATAAGACCCTTTCAAAAATGAAGTAATTTTTTACACGGAATTCCGCATAATAATTTACCGCGTAAAAATCCAATTCCGCCAAAAGTAAGCTAAATCAAGCAGCGAATCGAGTTTTTCTTGACTTGCCTCTAAATTTCATCATATAAAAACAAGATTACACGGAAATAATTCAGTGTAAATCAAAGTTATGTTGCTTCTATTATCCGCGAACGGCAACATTATTTAGAATAAGAAAATGGTGAAAACTGTCGAAAATCGCATTGGCAAAATAATTTACGGAGTGCTTCAAGTTACCGTGCTTGTCCTCACGCTTTACACTTTCAAACCGGACAGCCCTGATATGCCGGACGATTTAAGAACTATTGGATTGCTGTGCTTGATGGGCTTGCTGTCCTTTCCCGTCAGCATTCTTTCTGCGCCGCTTGCTTTCGGATTGAGTTTTGCA
>DASVQY010000045.1:0-45904 GCA_036388895.1 Pyrinomonadaceae bacterium
CGACGATTGAACAGCTCGCCAAATTAATTCGCGAAAACGGCTGGCAATCGGAATGGGGCGCACTCGTTCCGATGCGTCCGAACGGAAGCAAACCGCCGTTTTTCTGCGTTCACGCGGTCGGCGGAAATATTCTTGAATACAATGATCTCGCCAAACATCTCGATTCCGATCAGCCGTTTTACGGGTTGCAGGCAATCGGTTTGGACGGAAAGACAGCGCCACTCACCGATGTCGAAGATATGGCGAACGCTTATCTGAAAGAAATTCGTCAGATTCAGCCCGAAGGACCTTATTACATAGGCGGACGCTCTTTCGGCGGCACTGTCGCTTATGAAATCGCCTGCAAGCTCGTCGAACAGGGAGAAAAAGTAGCTTTGCTGGCAATTTTCGACAGCTACCCGAAAGGCTGGCTGAAGCTTTGTTCCGACGAAGAAGCGAAAAATTACAAAAAAGAATTTTTAAAGTTAAGAATCAAGGGGCATTTAGAAAATTGGAAACAGCTCGGAATGATCGGGAAAGTGAAATACTTTCTTGAAAAAGCCGGCTATAAAACACGCAAATACAAAAATTTGCTGTGGCGGATTATGCAGAAGCTTGGTTTCGGAAAAGAGCAAACGGTCAGCACGACGATTCGCGATATCGAAGAAATAAATTATATGGCGATCAAAAAATACGTTCCAAAACTTTACTCCGGCACGGTTACTTTTTTCTGCGCCGTCGAAGAAGTCTGTCCGGAAGAAAACCTGACCGGCTGGCGCTTTTTGGCGCAGGGCGGAGTGGACGTTGTCGAAGTTCCCGGCGATCACCAAACGCTGATTAAAGAACCGAATGTTCAACATTTGGCTGTAGCGCTCGAAAAAACTATCAGCGCGGGCAAATAACCGTAAAATTTCAATCCGCTTTTGAACGGAGCAGAAAATGAATTATTTATCAACCATCTTAATTTTAATCACGGCGACAGCGAGTCGTCTGACGAGTATTGACGATTATCTTTTTGAAACGATTAACGGCATAGCCGGCAGGTCCTGGATTTTCGATAATTTGCTGGTGCTTCCGTATGAAAACAATCTGGTCAAAGCCGGTGTCATCTGCGCCTGCTTTTTGTACGCGTGGCTGAAAGGTTCTGACGAAGCCGAAATTGCCCGTCGGCGCAGAATTCTTTTGATTACCGTCATCGCTTCGTTTTTCGTTATTGCAACGACGAAAACCTTGTCGAAAACGGTTTTTCTTCCGCGTCCGTTTATTCAATCGGAAAAAACTTTTCATCTCGAAGGCGATCAATTAGTGGAAAGCAGACATTTGAACTGGCGCGTTCCGCTCGACGAAGAAAGCCAAAAGAATTTCAAAGAGCTTAAAAACGGCGAAATAATTCAGAACGATTTGGGAACTTTTCCGAGCGATCACGCCGGATTTTATATGACTCTGGCGGTCGGAATTCTTCTCGCTTGTCGTTCCGCCGGTCTTTTGGCACTTTTCTGGACTTTGTTTGTTACGCTCGGAAGCCGCATCGTGACGGGACAGCATTCGCCGCTCGACATTCTGGTCGGTTCAACTATCGGAATCGGAATACTTTTAACTTTGCAATTTGTCATCGGCAATTTGGGAAAAAGATTGATTGATCCGATTGTTAATTGGACATTAAAGTACTCGGCGCTTTCTTCGGCGGTAATTTTCATATTTATTTTTGAGGCTGGAAACACGCTCGAAAACATTCGCCCTTTACTGAAACTCGTCAAAGACATTGCCAAACATTTAATCAAAGGCTGAAAGTTATGAAACACTTTTTAGAAACAAAAAATTTGCCTAAAAAGGCAAAGAGCGTATTACTTATTTCTTTTCTTCTGAGCTGCGTTCTGCTCAGCGGCTGCGGTTTGGATCAGAAAGGAATGGTTCTGCTGACCGATAAATCTTACCGAGCGACGGTGGTCGGAACCAACAACAGCGGCTTTACGGTTCCGGACGGAATTTTATGGAATCAGGGAAAGTTGTATATCGCTGATGAAGGCGGTTCTTCTTTGCTCGCCTGGACTAATGCCAATGATGTAAAAACTCTGGGCGATAAAAGTTCAGGAATTCTGTCGCCGGAAGATTTGATAATGGATGCGCAGGGAAATATTTTCTTTACCGATGACGACACCGGCGGGGTTTGGGAAATAAACAAACAAGGCAAAATATCTCAAATCGCTGGTAAGGACAAGGGATTGATTTCGACCGAAGGCATCGCTTTATCGCCGAACGGACAAATTTTGGTCGGCGACGGCGAAACGCATCAGGTTTTAAGCGTCAATCGAAACGGCGATGTTTCGATGTTTCTCGGAAAAGAATACGGAATCAAAAAACCGGAAAGTATGGTTTACGACCGAAAAGGAAATCTTTATATAGCCGACAACGAAGACAATGTGCTTTATCTTCTGACGCCGGATATGAAGTTGCACCGTCCGATTGAAAACGTCGAAGGCTTTTCTCCGGAAACCATCTGGTATTCCAACAGAATTCTTTACATCACCGATAGCCGAAACGGAAAACTGTTTCGCTACACTCCTGAAGAAGGTCTTAGAACCATCGCCGTTTTTGGCGGGAAACTCGCCACGATTAACGGCATAACAACGGACGAAAACGACAGCATTTATCTTTCCGTCCAAACCGATTTAAAGCATAAACTCGGCTACATTTTACGGCTCGATAAGGAACCGCAAACTTAAAAAATTTAAAATTTATAAAGATCGAACTTTAAGTTTTCAGCAAAAAAGATAGGCTTTCAGTCAATGTATGCTTTTGATTGAAAGTCTTTTTTTAATTTCCGCCTTCATTTTCAAAAAATTATTTCTGCAATCAGTTCAGGATGTTGAAAATATTGCCGATGTTTTTTGGATAGTCTTGCCGATTAAAACTTTCAACTACTTTGAACAACCGCCGATTCCGCGTCGGCGGCTCAAAACAAGCTCATTTTGAATTGAATTTTCTTTTAACGTCTTTTGATGAAGAAAAACATCACCATAATTTTTCTGGCAAATTTCTTTGCGCTTCTTTCCGGTGTCGTGACGAGCCTTTTGACGGCTTGGGCGCTCGGTCCCGAAGGACGCGGCGATCTGGCAATAATCGTGCTTTATCCGAATATTGTGGCGTTAGCCGTCGGACTCGGAATGCCGCAGGCGACTCGATTTTGCATCGCAAGCGAACCGGAAAAAACTTCATCGCTTTTTTCCAATGCAGTCATTTTCGCCGCCGGAATGGGTGTTCTGGCTTATGTCGCCGCAGAATTCGTCGTTCCGACGCTCATCGGCGTGCGCAGCGAAGCCGTGATGTGGCTCGTCAAAATTTACCTGATTAATATTCCGTTTGCGCTGCTTTATGACTTGATGGCGGGAATGCTTGAAGGCTCGCGGCAATTCAAATGGGCGGCGCTGGCGCGAATAGTTTTTTTCGGCATACAATCCGCCGCTTATTTTGTTCTTTGGATCTCCGGTCACCTGACGGTTTACACGGCGGCTTTCACAATGATCGCCGCTCAGCTGGCAAACACTTTCACGGCTGTTTTCAGCGTATTATATGTATTAAAACCCGTTTGGAAACCGAGCTGGGCGGCGTGGAAAGAAGCCGTCGGTTTCGGTTTGAAATATCACGTCGGCGTAGTCACTTCATTTACGACTCTGCGTCTCGACCAAATGATGCTCGGAGGAATGGCGACCAGCATCGAAATGGGGCTTTATGTAATTGCCGTCCGCATCTCTGAAATAACAACGGTGCTCGCATCGTCCGTGTCCGAGGTGCTGATGCCGGAAGTCGCGGCTTCAAAAAAATCGGAAGACTCGATTAATTTGCTGCTGCGAAGTTTGAGGCAGACGTTTTACGTTTATCTTTTGATTCTAGTTCCTTTACTGCTTTTCGCGCCTTTGATTTTGGAGTATTGCTTCGGAGCCGAATTCGCTGCCGCAAGCGGAGCACTCAGATTGCTTTTAGTCGCTTCGATGCTTTGGAGCGCCGGCGCTATTGTCAACAGCGGCTTGAACGGTTTCGGTTATCCGGGTTTGAGCACGATTTCCCGCCTTTCGTCCGCAATTGTCACGGTTTTCGCTGTTTTGTACTGGCTTCCGCGATACGGAATCGTCGGAGCAGCTCTTTCATCTCTGGTCGGTTACGGCGTGATGTTCGCTGTCGCGCTATTTTGGCTTTTACGGAAAAAGGATATTCGGTTGAGCGAAGTCTTTACTCCGCGTCTCGAGGACATACCAATGAAAAAATTTATGACGATTATAAAATCACGTACAAATATTGAAACTCGTTCAATCTCAACAAATTTACAGAAAGATTACTGCTTTCATCAATTGTTTGAACAACAGGCGGCTGAGCATCCCGACCGAACAGCTATTATTTGTAACGGAAAACAGTTGAGTTACGGCGAGTTAAATGCCCGCGCGAATCAGCTTGCCGCACACTTGCGCTCTCGCGGAGTCGTCCCCGAGACACTGATACCTATTTGTGTTGATCGTTCAATCGAAATGGCAATCGGAATTCTTGGAATTCTAAAATCCGGGGCGGCTTACGTGCCGATTGATCCGGCTTATCCTGCCGAACGAATCGAATTTATGCTTTCGGACACGTCGGCGCCGTTTATAGTTACTCAATCAATACACTCGCTGGCGTCTGGGACCGAAAAAATTCTCCTCGACGCGGATTGGGAGATTATCGCTCAAAATCCGACCGACAATCCGCTTCCGCTGGCAACTTCGGAAAATCTCGCCTATGTGATTTACACTTCCGGTTCGACCGGACGACCGAAAGGAGCGATGCTGACGCACGGCAATCTTTGCCATTATGTGCAGGCGCTTCAGGAAGAATTTCGCTTGACGCCCGCCGACAGGTATCTTCATCTGGCGTCAATCGCTTTTTCATCTTCGCGGCGGCATATGTTGTTTCCACTGGCGCACGGCGCGAGCGTTGTGATTGCCGACGAAGAACAAAGAATGGATCCGCTGCCTTTATTTGAATTAGTCAAAGAGCAATCGGTGACGATCTTCGACGCCGTTCCGTCGTTTCAAAGGCATTGTATGAACGCTCTGCTCGAATTGGAATCGGAGTGCAGAGAAGAATTATTAGATAACAACCTTCGTTTAGTCGTTTCAGCCAGCGAACCGCTGCTTTCTGATATTCCCGCGACCTGGATGTATTTATTCAAACACCCGGCTCAGCACATTCATATGATCGGGCAGACGGAAACCAGCGGCATCATTTCGCTCAACCGCATCACGCCGGAAGATATAACCAGCGATGTTAAACCGGTATCGGTCGGACGACCGATTGCCAACACTAAAATTTATCTTCTGGACGAAAATCAACAGCCGATCGCTCCCGGTGAAGCCGGAGAAATGTATGTTTGGGGCAAAGGGTTGGGTCGCGGTTATTTGAATCGCCCGGAATTGAATGCGCAAAAATTCGTTGAATTAAAAGTTAAAAGCAAAGCCGACCCGGAAAAATACCTGTTACAAAGAGTTTGCCGCACCGGAGATTTCGCTCGTCTGCTGCCCGACGGAAGATTGGAATGTCTGGGAAGACAGGATTTTCAGGTCAAAATTCGTGGTCAGCGCGTCGAACTCGGCGAAATCGAGGCTTTGTTTATAAGCCATTCCGACGTGCGCGAATGCGCGGTGATCGGACGTGAAGATCAGCCGGGACAAATTCGCCTGACGGCTTATATCGTCGCCGCACGCGAATCCGAAACGATTCTTGAAGAGCTTCGGGCGCTAGCCAAAGAAAAATTGCCCGATTATATGCAGCCATCGGCTTTTATGGTTATTGATGCTTTGCCGCTCACGCCGAACGGTAAAGTTGACCGCAAAAGCCTGCCGCGACCGGACGATTCCGCTTTCGTCACACCGGAAAATTATGCCGCGCCGCGCAATTCGGTCGAACAAGCAATTGCGGATATTTGGGCGAAAGTTTTAGATTTCAATCGTGTCGGAATCGACGACAACTTTTTTGAATTGGGCGGTCATTCGCTGCTTGCCAGCCGGGTCATCTCTCGTCTGCGGTCGGCATTCGATGTTGAGATTCCTTTGCGCGCGATTTTTGAAGCTCCAACCGTCGCAGAGTTATCAGAAAAAATAAATTATTATCGCGGGCAATCGAATGCAATTTCAACACCGGCTATTTCGAGAACCGAAAGACCGGAATTAATTCCGCTTTCGTTCGCTCAGCAGCGTCTATGGTTTCTGGCGCAGATGGAAGACGATTCTTCGACTTATAATATGAGCGAGGTCGTGCGGCTGAAAGGAAATCTGGAAACGGAAATTTTGCGTTCCGCACTTGAAAACATTTTCGCCCGTCACGAAATTCTGCGAACTTCTTTCAAATCAATCAACGGACAGCCTTCACAATTTATTTCGTCGGAAGCGTGCATTGATTTGTCCGTAACGAATCTTGTTGATTTTTCAGCCGAAATGCGTGAAGAAGAAGCGAAAAAGATCGCTGGCGACTTCGCTGCGACGCCGTTTGATTTGGCAAATTGCCCGCTGCTTCGCTTGAAATTAATCAAACTCGATGAAGCGGAACACATTCTCGTCATCGTCTTTCACCACATCATCAGCGACGGCTGGTCTGTCGGCTTGTTCTTAAAAGAATTAAGCGCTTTTTATGAAGCGCGGCTTTCCGGTTCGGAGGATTCGGTTGAAGATTTGCCGATTCAGTACGCCGATTACGCTATATGGCAGCAAGAGTGGCTGCAAACCGAACAATACGATGAGCAGCTTCAATTCTGGAAAAAACAACTCGAAGGCGCGCCGGCGCTTTTGGAACTTCCCACCGATTTTCCTCGTCCGGCGGTTCAGCGCTTTCAGGGAACGAGGTGTTCGGTTTACCTTTCAAGCGAGCTGACCGAAAAAATAAATTCTTTGAGCAAACAGCAAGGCGCGACGCTTTATATGACGCTTCTTTCCGCCTGGCAGATACTTTTGTCCAGATATACGGGACAGGACCAAATCGTTGTCGGAACGCCGATTGCCGGACGCACAATGGCGGAAACCGAAAATCTTATCGGATTTTTTGTCAACACATTGGCGTTAAGAGGCGATTTATCCGGCGAAATTACATTTCAAGAATTGCTGCAAAGAAACAAAGAACGCGCCCTCGGAGCTTATGCCAACCAGGAAATGCCGTTTGAAAAGTTGGTCGAAGAAATCAACCCGGAAAGAAGCCTGAGTTACGCGCCGATTTTTCAGGTAATGTTCGCGCTGCAAAACGCTCCTTCGGCGGGCGAAAACTTTGCCGGTTTGAAGCTCAATTACGAAAAACTCACTTCTCAATCAGCCAAATTCGATTTAAGTTTAGACGTTTTCGAGGAAGCGGACGGTTCGCTTGAGCTTCAACTCGAATACGATACAGATCTGTTTGCCGAACAGACAGCCGAGCAGATTCTAGGAAATTTCCGTACTATTTTAGAAGCGGCAGCGGAAAACCCGGAACAACGCTTGACGAATATTCCTTTGCTGACGGCTCGCGAAAGGCAGCAAATGCTGATCGAATGGAACCGTTTTGACGCCGAAGTCCCGCCTGTCTGCCTGCATCAATTATTCGAAGCGCACGCCGAAAGAACGCCCGACGCGACCGCAGTCGTTTGGAACAACGAACGGCTTTCGTATGGCGAATTGAATGCCCGCGCGAACCAATTGGCGCAATTTTTGAGAAAACAAGGCGTGAAGCCGGAAACCATCGTCGGCGTTTATGTCGAACGTTCCTTTGAAATGATCATCGGAGTTTTGGGCGTGTTAAAAGCCGGCGGAGCGTATCTGCCGCTCGATTCCAATTATCCGTCAGAACGTTTGCAGCATATGGTCGGCGACGCCGGAGTTTCGCTTTTAATAACGCAGGAAAATCTTAAATCGAAAACTTCCGAATTTTCGGTTGATAAAATCTTCTGTTTGGACAGTGATTGGTCGGAAATAAGCAACGAATCAGTTCAGAATCCTGAAACCGATGTTACGCAAGACAGTCTGGCTTATGTGATTTTCACTTCCGGCTCGACGGGCAAGTCGAAAGGAGCAATGATTACGCACGGAAATGTGGTCAGCGCTTACGCCGGATGGGAAGACGCTTATAACTTATCTTCTATTCGCAGCCACATTCAGATGGCGAGTTTTTCATTCGACGTTTTTACCGGAGATTTAACGCGCGCATTCGGAAGCGGAGCCGCGCTTGTCTTATGTCCGACGGAATTTCTGCTCGAACCGGAAAAGCTGGAGCGTTTGATGCGCGACGAAAAAACCGAGTGCGGAGACTTCGTCCCGGCAGTTATGCGCCCGCTTATCGAATATCTCGAAAATACCAATCAGCGACTCGATTATATGAAAGTCGTCTCCGTCGGCGCCGACATCTGGCAGATGGAAGAATATCGCAGATTAAAACGAGTGTGCACAGAGGATGCGTTGGTCGTTAATTCTTACGGCATTACGGAAACGACAATTGACAGCACTTTCTTTGAGCCGAATGAGAAGGATCAACTTTCCGAAGGCATTATTCCGATCGGACGACCGTATGCCAATACGAAACTTTATGTCCTCGACGCAAATCAGAATCTCGTCCCCGCGCGGGTTCCCGGCGAATTATACATCGGCGGAAACGGAGTCGGGCGCGGATATCTGAATCGCCCCGAGCTGACAAAAGAAAAATTCATCGAATGGACTGCGCCCGCCGAACTCGAATCGGGCGATCCCGGCGCGACGAAGTTGAGATTATATAAAACCGGCGATCTCGCGCGCTACCGTCACGACGGAATGATTGAAATTTTAGGACGCGCCGATTATCAGGTTAAATTACGCGGTTATCGAGTCGAACTCGGCGAAATCGAAGCCGTCGTTTCCAGGCACCCGGACGTGAATGAATGTATCGTCGCGCTGCGTGAAGATGTTCCCGGCGATAAACGTCTGGTCGCTTATGTTACGGCGAAAGTTTCCGAAATTGATGCGGGCGATATGCGCCGCTTCGTGAAATCCTTTTTGCCGGAATATATGGTTCCTTCAGCTTTTGTGCTGATGAAGGAATGGAAGTTAACGCCGAACGGCAAAATTGATCGCAAGCAATTGCCGGTGCCCGACGAAACGTTCGCCGAAACCGAATACGTCGCGCCGCGAACGCCAATCGAAGAGAAACTGGCATCTATTTGGGCAAGTCTTCTTTCGCACGAACGAATCGGCGTCAACGATAATTTCTTTGATCTCGGCGGTCATTCGCTGCTGGCGACGCAAATAGTTTCCCGAATACGCGATGCTTTCGGAAAGAATATTCCGCTGCGAATGTTGTTTGAAACGCCGACGATTGCCGGATTGGCGCAGCAGATTATCAGTTTAAACGGTCTTGCTTTTGAAAGCGCAATCGAGCGCGAATCGAATTATAAAGAGCTCCCGCTTTCGTGCGCGCAACAGCGTCTATGGTTTCTCGAACAATTCGATCCGGAAAACTGCGTTTATAATTTGCCGGCAGTATGGCGAATAAACGGCGCAATTGATTCGGAAGTCCTCGAACGGAGCGTTAATGAAATTATCGCGCGGCACGAAATTCTGAGAACGACTTACAGTTTATCAAACGACCAGCCCGTTCAACTCGTTGCCGAGTCATTCAAATTGCCGCTGGAAATTGTCGAATTGGAGCCGCTTTCCGCAGCCGAACGAGATGCAGCGGTTGAAGATTTGATTAGGGAAAAAACAAACGAACCGTTCGATCTGCTAAATGGACCGTTAATGCGGAATATATTGATAAGTCTCGGTGAAAATGAACATTTTCTCGTGCTTGTGTTTCATCATTCGATAAGCGACGGTTGGTCAATAGAATTATTTCTGAAAGAATTAAGCGCTTTGTACAACGCAAAACTTTCTGGCGTAGCTGCTTCCCTTCCTGAGCTTTCCATTCAGTATGCCGATTACGCGCTCTGGCAGCAGAAATGGCTCGAAAGCGAAGATTACAAACGTCAATTAGACTTTTGGAAACACCAGCTAAAAGATGCTCCGACGTTTCTGGAGCTTCCGACGGATTATCCGCGTCCGGCGCTTCAGCGTTATCGAGGCGCGCAGTGCTCGGCTCGTCTGTCGGCTGATTTAACCGAACAGATCAACGCTTTGAGCCGGGAGGAAGGCGTCACTTTATTTATGACTCTGCTTTCCGCATGGCAAGTTCTTTTGTGGCGCTACAGCGGACAAGATCAACTGGTAGTCGGAAGCCCGATTGCCGGAAGAACAAAAACGGAAACCGAAAATCTGATCGGATTTTTTGTAAACACTTTAGCTTTGCGCGGAGATTTATCGGGAGACCCGACTTTCCGCGAATTGCTGCAAAGAACAAAAGAAAGCGCTTTAGGCGCATATGCCAATCAGGAAATGCCGTTTGAAAAATTGATCGAAGAAATCAATCCGGAAAGAAGTCTCAGTTTCACGCCGCTGTTTCAAGTTATGTTCTCGCTCGAAACCGCGTCTTCGACAACCGAGCGCTTTGCGAATTTGAATTTATCGAGAGTAAAACTGCCGAGCCAGACCGCTAAATTCGATCTTTCTCTCGATGTTTTTGAGAAAGAAAATGAACTGACTCTCTGGCTGGAATATGACATTGACCTTTTCAAAACGGAAACCGTCGAAAAAATGCTCGCCGAGTTTCAATCGCTTCTCGAAACTATTGTTTATCAACCGGAAAGCCGTTTAATTGAATTTGCGACAAATGATTTCAAGCGAAGAGAAGAGCGAGAAAATTCCTTCGTTTCTCTAAAAACAACCAGAAACACGGATTTTATTCCGCTTCAAACGCCGACTGAAAAAATTGTCGGTGAAATCTGGGAAAATGTCCTGCGCCAAAAAGAAATCGGTGCGGAAAGTGATTTCTTTGATCTCGGCGGTCATTCGCTGCTGGCATTGAAGGTGATTATGCGTTTGCGCGCTCATTTCGATTTGGAAATACCGCTTCGATATATTTTCGAGCATTCGACGATAAAATCCTTTTCGGCAAAAATTGACGAGATGCAACAGGAAAAACAGAACGAGGAGCTCGATACTTTGCTGGCTGAACTGGAAAATATCTCTGACGAAGAAGTCGAAAGACTTATCGCCGAAGAAGCAAATTCATCGTATTTGTATTAGAAATCAGTTTCTGAAACAGCGAATCAAAAGCCGGAAAGCACTCTGGCTTTTGATTTTTGTTTGCAATCAAGCGGTATTTACCCCTTTTAAAAATCTTTAGGTTCAGTTTTCCACCAGCTTTAACACTCCCCACTTTATAAATCGAAGACAATAAAATTCGAAAACCTCTTTTTAAACAATTACAAACAAAAAATTTATCAACTGTAAAAAATTTCTAGAATTTCTTCTCGATTAGCTATTTATAAGGGCACAGGCATTAGCCGGAGCTTAAAGCCTCTGAAAACAGATAGATAGCATTGATGAAGATACTTTTTTACAACCATCAGGGAAAAGTCAGCGGCGCCGAGCGCGTCATTCTGCTCGTTTTAAAGCGCTTGAATCGCAGCTTTTTCGAGCCTTTGATGGTGTGTCCGGCAACGGATTCCATGGCTGACGAAACACGGCGGCTTGGCGTTCCGTGCCGTACCGTTAATGAGTTTGAGGCGCGTTTTACGGTGCGACCAGACAAATTAATGCGCTATTTCTTTTCGTTTGTCCGAACAATAAAAGAGTTGAGAGCCGAAATCAGCGGCGCAAAACCTGATGTAATTCACGCGAACAGTATTCGCTCGGGATTAGTGGCGACGGCGGCGAGCATCGGAACGAAAGTTCCGGTTATATGGCATTTGCACGATGAGTTGGGAACACACCCGATCAGCACTTTTATACGAGTTTTCGCCGCCTGTTTTAATCGGACGCGTTTGATGCCGGTTTCCGAAGCGACCGGAAAAAGTTTTCGCGGGCGGTTTTTACGGCTTTTCGGAAAGCATCTTGATGAGCGCGTTATTCACAACGGCATTGAATTGGAAGAATTTAAGTTTAATGCCGCAAACCGCAGCCGAATACGCGAAGATTTGGGTCTTGGCGACAAAGAATTCGTCTTCGGCATTGTCGGACAAATCACGCCTCGAAAAGGGCAGCTTGAGCTTTTGCAAACGTTCGCTCGTATTCAAACGGAAATTCCATCGAAACTGCTCATCGTCGGAGCTCCGATGTTCAATCGAGACGAGCTTTATTTTCAGAAATTAAAACAAACCGTCAAGGACTTGGGAATCGAGAATCGAGTCGTATTTCTCGGCGCGCGCAATGACGTTGCGGCGATTTTACAGTCATTGGACGCGCTGGTGATCAATTCCAGAAGCGAGGCGCTGGTTCTCGTCGCGCTCGAAGCTATGGCTTGCCGTACGCCGATTATTGCGACGGATACGGGCGGCACAAAAGAGATTATTACACATAAAAAAACCGGCTGGCTCGTGCGGTTTGGCGACGAACGAGCTTTAGCTGAAGCGCTCGTCGAATTCGGCAAAAATCCCGAATTGCGTCGCTCTTTTGCGGAAGAAGGCGAACGAGTGGCTGTTGATCGCTTCGATGCGAAACATTTTATCAGCCAGGTTGAAGAGTTTTACAAACAATGCGCCACGAGCGAAAAGCGAGCGGTTAGCAATGATTTAGCGATTCAAAGCTAAAGAAAATCAAACGCGCGGCTTTTTGAGGGCGGTTTGCAAGAGTTAATAGCAAACAAGTTTTGCGAAAAAACCTTGCAAATCCTGACGGTCGAAGTGTGTCTTGCCGATTTTTCTCCGCAATACGCTCGAAAAACCCGAAAAGCCCGAAAAGTTGACAGCCGCAGATTTACAAGGGAGAAAATCAATGTCAAAAATTGCTTTAGTTCACGATTATTTCATTCAAATGGGCGGCGCCGAAAAGGTCGCCGAAGAACTGCATAAACAGTTCCCGTTTGCGCCGATGTATACAACCGTCGATACTCGAAACCAAATCCCTCCCGTTTTGCAAAACGCGAAAGTTTATACCTCGTGGATGCAGAATTTGCCGGGTATCAAGAAAAATTTCAGACATTATTTTGCAGTTTATCCCTTCGCTGTAGAATCATTTAACCTAAAAAAATACGATTTAATTTTGAGCAGCAGCTCCGGTTATGCGAAAGGCGTTCGGAAACGGCGCGGAGCCGTTCATATCTGCTATTGTCACACGCCTATGCGCTGGGCTTGGCGTTACGAAGATTATGCCGCGCGCGAAGAATTCGGCGGCTTAAAACGGATGGTACTGCCGCCGATTCTGGCGGGTTTGCGCCGCTGGGATTTGCGCGCCGCCGAGCAGCCGGATTATTACATCGTTAATTCGCACAACGTAGCGCAGCGCGTAAAAGAAACTTACGGGCGCGAATCAATCGTTATTCCTCCGCCGATTGATGTCAAACGGTTTACGCCCGATGAGCCGGACGAAGATTTTTACCTCGTTTTGTCCAGGCTTATTTCCTATAAACAAATTGATTTGGCAGTCGAAGCCTGCAAGAAATTGAATCGCCGCTTAATTGTAATCGGTGAAGGACCGGACAGAAAACGTCTCGAACAGATTGCCGGAAAACAAACCGAATTTTTAGGAAGACAGCCGGATGAAGTAGTTTCAAGATATGCCAGCCGCTGTCGCGCCCTGCTCTTTCCGGGCGAAGAAGATTTCGGAATGGTGCCGCTCGAAATAAATGCTTCCGGGCGACCGGTAATCGCATTTCGCGCCGGCGGCGCATTGGAAACTGTCGTTGACGGCAAGACGGGAATGTTTTTTAACAAACAAACAGTCAGTTCGGTGATCGAAGCGATAGAAGAGTTTGAAACCCGAAGCTTTAGCCGGCAGGCAATGAGAAAGCACGCCGAAAAATTCGACAATCACGTATTTACCAGACGCGTCAGCGATTTTATCCAAAAGGTCGCTCCGGCATCTTGTCTTCAGGAAATTCAGGAAACCAGAAAAACCGCTTCGTTCGGAGTTCACGAAGTTCCGGCAATCTAAAGAAAAAAGTATTGATTTTATTTACTTTTTACCTATAAAAATAAAAAAGAGGGATTTTGAACCCTCTTTTTTATTGCAATTTATTAACTTTGCCGGCAATCAATAATTGGTAAAATTGGCAATTGATGTTTTGTCACCTAAAACCGAGCCGTGAGCTAACACAACGTTACTTCCGATGTGACAATCCTTCCCGATAATTGAACCCAGAACATTCGTGTAAGAATTGATTCTTGTGCCTGACCAGATAACCGAATTTTGAATCACGGCATTTTCTTCAATTACCACGTCCCTGCCCAAAACCGAATTAATTATTTTGGCATTCTGCTTGATAATACAACCATCGGCGATACAGGATTTATCGTCTATTTCAGCATTTGCCGAACGATTGAAATTACCCGCCCGGTTAACTTTAAAGCTTCTGATTTTTCCGGTTATCAAATCCCGATGCGCTTGTAAATAGCGTTCCGGCGTGCCGATGTCGAGCCAGTAGGCATCGCGTGCGACGAAGGCGCGAAAATTCGCCTGCCTTTCGAGCAAGCCGGGAAACACGCCGTATTCAAACGAGTAATTTTCGTTTTCCGGTATGCAGTTCAGCACTTCCGGTTCGAGAATATAAATTCCCGCGTTTATAGTGTTAATGTTTATTCGACTTATTTCGTCGGGTTTCGGCTTTTCGAGAAATCTTAGTACTTGTTCGTTTTCACCGACTTCAACCAGTCCGTAGGCTGACGGGTTTTCTACTTCGGTTAAAACAATTGTCGCTGCGGCAGAGTGTTTTTTATGCTGCCTGGCAACTGCCGATAAATCAATGTCGGTTAAAATATCGCCGTTTAAAACTATCGTCGTTGTTTCCAGAAATTGTTCGGCAAACTTGTAAGCGCCGGCGGTTCCCAGCGGCTTCGGCTCAACTAGATACCTTAAATGCACGCCGTAAGACGCACCGTTGCCGAGCGCTTTTTCAATCGCTAATGGCTGGTAGCCGGTTGACAAGGTGATGTCGGTCACGCCCGCATTCTTGAGCGCTTCAATTTGCCTGAAAAGAAACGGTTCGTTCCCGATTGGCACAATCGGCTTGGGCGTATTGGCGGTCAGAGGACGCAGGCGCGTGCCCTCTCCTCCGGCTAAAATTAAAGCCTGCATAAACTTTTTTCTCCGTTTGATTTTATTTTGTTTCGATTCTTCCGAAATCGTCTTCAAAACGAACTATATCGTCTTCGCCAAAGTAATCTCCGCGCTGAACTTCGATAAAAATTAACGTCTCCCGCGCATCGGGATTTTCAACGCGGTGCTTGTCACCGACTGCGATATCAATATCTTGTCCGGTTTCCAAATTGAAGATTTCGTCGTTTAAAGTCACCTGCGCGGTGCCCTGAACAACCACCCAATGCTCGGCGCGATGCGAATGTTTCTGGTAACTAAGCCTTTTCTGGGGCAAAACTTCTATGCGTTTGACCTTGAAGGTTTCTCCTTCATCCAGAATCGTATAGCTTCCCCAGGGGCGACGCTCGAATTTAGGTTCTTCGGTTCCTGATGCTGTATTCATATATTTTCACTTAATCTACATTTTCTGAAAAGATAATTATAAGTTTAGTAAAACGAACAAATCAGAAACGTTTCCAGTTTCTGAGATAAATAAGGCTATTTAAAGGAAATAAAATATTGAGAAATAGATTGTTTTCCCGTTATAAAATAACGATAGAATTGCATAAACTTTTAACTCCTTTGTTTCCCCTTAATGAATTCCCATTCTTTACCGCTTTAATAATAGGGTGCAAAGCCAACGACGGAGATTGACAAAGTTTTAAGTTTCCCGAGTGCGTTTAACTTTCATTGATTAAATTATAAACGCGCGATTCGACGCTTTTTTGAATATTTTCTAGTGCTTCCAAAGTTTCGGCTTCAAAACGCAGAACTAAAATCGCCTGTGTATTCGAGGCTCGAATTAAGCCCCAGCCGTTATCGAATAATATTCGCGCTCCGTCCACATCTATTACTTCGTTGGTTTGTTTAAACTCTTCGGTTAATTGCCGGACAATTTCAAACTTTCGTTCTTCCGGGCAGTCAATTCTGATTTCAGGCGTGTTGTAGACCGTCGGCACGTCGGCTAAAAATTCGGACAGCGGTTTTTCTGTATTCGACAAAATTTCTAAAAGCCTCGCGCCGGAGTAAATTGCGTCATCGAAACCGAAATAGCGGTCGCCGAAAAAAATATGCCCGCTCATTTCTCCGGCGAGTGCCGCGCCGGTTTCCTTCATCTTCGCTTTGATAAGCGAGTGCCCGACCTTCCACATAATAGCGTTTCCGCCTTTTTGCTTTATATCGTTGAACAATCTCTGCGAGCATTTTACTTCGCCGATGAAACTTACGCCCGGATTCTTTTCCAAAATCGAACGCGAGTAAATCATCATCAATTCGTCGCCCCAGATGATTTCGCCTTTCTCGTCAACGACGCCGATTCTGTCGGCATCGCCGTCGTAAGCAATCGCCAAATCAGCGGCGTTTTCCCTGACTGCTTCAACGACGTCGCGCATATTTTCCAAAACCGTCGGGTCGGGATGATGATTCGGAAAGCGGCTGTCCGGTTCAATAAACAGTTCGATCACTTCGCAGCCTAATTTTTTGTATAAAGGCGCGCCGACAAATCCTCCGACACCGTTTCCGGCGTCAACGACAACTTTTAATTTTCTATCGCCTAAAGTAATATTTTCGCGAACAAAATCAAAATAGCCCGGCAAAATGTTTTTTTCTTCGACTGTGCCTTCGCCGTCGGAAAAATTTTCCGATAAAGAAATTTCTTTGATTTCCTGAATTTGTTCTCCGTGCAAAGTTGATTTTCCGAGACACAGCTTAAAACCGTTAAACTCCGGCGGATTATGCGAACCGGTAATCATAACGCCCGCGCCGACATCTTCCGTGAAAAGCGTAAAATAAAGAAGCGGAGTCGGAACCATACCGACATCTAAAACGTCCAGACCGGATTGATTCAATCCGCTTACAAACAAATCGCGGAAAATCGGAGAACTTTCGCGTGCGTCGTATCCTAAACTTACTCTTCGCACCTGATTTTGTCGAAAATAAGTTCCGATTGCGCGCGCCAAAATCGAAACGGTTTCCGGCGTCAAATCTATATCCACTAAGCCGCGAATGTCATATTCACGAAAAATTTGATGATTCATTAATTTATTATTTGTTTTTTAACCTTAAAGTGCCGTTTATAAACTTAATTCAGCTAATTTATACTTTGCCTGTATTTTTGTTTTTTATACAAACTTTCTCGATCTTTAAAAATTACAATTCGGTTAATTTCCATTTCGTATGAGGGAATTTGAAATTTTAATTTGATTAGAACTTTTAATCTTTAATAATGTCCTTGCCAATTTTACATTCGATTGTCGGAGTAAGTATCGTAGTTCTTTGCTATCCGAGAAACTCCCTGACTAAAGATTGGAAATTATTGCTTTTCGCCGCCCTGATCGCCGTCTCGCCGGATTTGGATTATCTACTTGTATACGGCTTGCATATGTCTTATGAGTATCACCGAAGTTTTACGCATTCTGTATTCGTTGCTCCGGCAATCGCTTTATTAATTCTAATTGCAAACAGATTTTCCCACGTCAAATTAACGCTTGTATACACTCTCGTACTGCTTTCGCACGGCATTCTCGATTTTCTGGTCTCATACGAAAAAGACGGAGTAAAACTGTTATATCCGTTATCCGACAAAAGGTTCGAATTTGAAATGATTGAGATGTTTGAGAGAACAACGAACTCGTGGCAGGAGTTTATTAATCAAGCCTCGCTTGAGTTGATTATATTTACTCCAATCTTACTGATATTACTGCTTGTCAGAGAGTTCTTATTAACCGAATCCGCTTTGGAAAGCGAAAATTATTAATCGAGATTAAACATTTAAGCCGGAAATTTACAAAAAGTATTTTAATATCCTTCGGTATGCGCGCTCAACCATCTGTCAATTTCTTCTTGATTCGGTTCACGTCCTAATTCTTCACGCAAATGTTCCCGCGCCTGCGTTTGTTCTTGATCTATTAACGCCTGTAATGATGAATCGTTTTCTTTTATTTCGCTACTATTTTCATCGAGCGAACCTGATTTATCCTTATTATTCATATTTTTAATGTCTGATTGTTTTTTCTAATTTCAGTTTTTTCTTGCCCTATTTCAGCAATCATTTGAATTTAATGAAGTACCAACAAAGATATAATTTTTCGTAAACTTTCAGCGCAGAAAAAACAACCTCGAATTTAATCAAAAAAAAGGGCGAGAACAAGTCTCGCCCGACGGTTTTTGTTTCGTATCAATCAGAAACCCGCTTTGTTTACTTTAAATCAAACTATGCAGCAGATTTTTTATTTTACAAAAACTCATTTTTATCAAAAAAAACAATTAATTTCCCCAGGCTTCGAGTTCGACGATTCGGCTGTAATTAGCTTGCGCGCTGTACACGACCACTCTGATTCTTGAAGTCGTTATCGGCGAAAATGTAATTCTTGTTACCGTTCTGTTCGTATTACCGATACTTCCGTTCTGAACCGTCGCCCAGCCGTAGCCGTTCCAGTATTGAACCTCGAAATTAGTTATTCCATATGCGGAGAAAGTTTCGTATTCACTCGGATCTATATTGCTGCCGAAGTCATCTCTAACGGCATAAACAGCTATTTCATTGATTGTTTTATTGCCGTTAAAATCTACTTGCAACCAATCCGGGTAGCTGTCAGCGGTCGAATCTTTCCAGGTTCCGGTCGTTGCCCAGTTGCGAACTCCGTCAATAGCTCTGCTCGGTTCCCCGCCGGAAATCTGCGATGAAGCCGATGCCACCGAACCATTTGAAGCTAATGCGACGTTTGTTCTGCCGGTGTTAGGAGTCGGCGTCGGATTTGCTGTTCCGTTGCCGCTCCAGGCTTCGAGTTCGACGATTCGGCTGTAACCTGCTTGTGCATTGTTAATCAAAATCCTCACTGCCGTTGTTGTGATTGCTGGGAATGTAACTCTGGTTATCACTTTATTATTGTTTGTAATGCTTCCGCCGGGAACGTTTGTAAAGCTGGAACCGTTCCAATATTGAACCTCGAAATCTGTAATTCCGTATGCGGAGAAAGTTTCGTATTCGGACGGATCAACAGTACTGCCGAAATCATCCTTGACCGCATAAACCACAACTTCATTGATTGACTTGCTGCCGTTAAAATTAACCTGAAGCGAATCCGGGTAGCTGTTCGGCGTTGCATCTTTCCATGCGCCGGTCGTTGCCCAATTACGAATTCCGTCATTCGCTCTGCTCGGTTCCCCGCCTGACGATTGTGATGAAGAC
The DNA here is from genome assembly GCA_036388895.1 of Pyrinomonadaceae bacterium. Classification (GTDB taxonomy): domain Bacteria; phylum Acidobacteriota; class Blastocatellia; order Pyrinomonadales; family Pyrinomonadaceae; genus SXVE01. The sequence continues at coordinate 19,288 of DASVQY010000045.1, forward strand.
AAAGCTAATCCTCCATTCGATGCCAAAGCGACGTTTGTTCTGCCGGTGTTAGGAGTCGGCGTGGGTGTAACCGGTGTCGGCGTCGGAACATACGGAGTAGGCGTCGGGACATATGGCGTAGGCGTCGGGTTTGTAGTTCCGCTGCCGCTCCAGGCTTCGAGTTCGACGATGCGGCTGTAATTAGCTTGCGCGTTGTACACGACCACTCTGATTCGATTTGTCGTGACAGCCGGGAAAGTAATTCTCGTAACCACTCTGTTATTGTATGAGACGCTGCCGTTCGGCACAGTTAACCAATAAGAGCCGTTCCAGTATTGAACCTCGAAATTGGTAATTCCATATGCGGAGAAAGTTTCGTATTCACTCGGATCTATATTGCTGCCGAAGTCATCTCTAACGGCATAAACAGCTATTTCATTGATTGTTTTATTGCCGTTAAAATCTACCTGGAGAACGTCTGGATAGCTATCAGCGGTCGAATCTTTCCAGGTTCCGGTCGTTGCCCAGTTGCGAACTCCGTCAATAGCTCTGCTCGGTTCCCCGCCGGAAATTTGCGATGAAGCCGAAGCGACTCCTCCGTTGGATGCTAAAGCGACGTTAGTTCGCACGTTCGGCGTCGGCACAGGAGTCGGCGCAACATACGGCGTCGGAGTTGGAACGAACGGCGTTGGTGTCGGCACAAAAGGCGTCGGCGTCGGCACGTATGGAGTTGGTGTCGGGACGTACGGCGTCGGTGTCGGCGTGCCTGTTGATCCGACTACGCTTAAACAACCTCCGTTGCCGCTGATAAAACTGGAAATAGCCGACTTCGACAAATCGCAAAAACTCGTCGCGTTAAAACTAATTGTCGGATTCATCAAGGAATTCGCGCAGGAACCGGAATTATCCGCATGCTGAGCATTTAAGTTGTGACCGATTTCGTGCGCTGCAATCAAATGCGTAACACTACCGCTTCTGCCCGACAAACCGTAAGAATAATTCGGGCTTCGGCAAACTGTGCCGATATAAGCGAGTCCTTGATTGCTGTATTTACCGGTAAAAAGATGGGCGGTATCACGCGGTCTTTGTGAAACCGGGTAGTTCGCGTTCCAATAATTTAAAAACGAATCGAGCGTTGTTGACATTCCGCCGCCGGCTATCGGATCGGACGTTGTCCAGGCGTGTTGAAAAGTTACCTTGATCGTTAAATTCAAGTCTCTTCTGTAGATTCCGTCCACCATATTCAAAAGACCCAAAATTTCCGAATTCGCCGTTGCAGCCGAACCGCCGGCTTGCGTAACCCACTGATAATCAGCTTCGGTGGCAACTTCTAGTTCTCTTAATTCAGCCGCGGCGGCGCTGAAACTTTCAAATCCCATTTTATTTTCCCAACGCTCCAGCTCGCCGTGAATATCGTTGGAAAGATCAACAGTTTTTAATAAATCGTTTTCGGTATAAACAAGCGTATCGCCTTTTTGAGCGTATTTCGAGAAATCTTCAGCCGGAGTGATAAAAAACTTTTCGTCGCCGGTATATATAAAACCTTTAAATCCTTTTTCGGTAACCGTAAAGCGAACTTCGGAATCCAGGTCGTCACTCAATTTTCCTTTATATGTAACGGTTTCGTTGAATGGCAATTGAACGTCGCCGGAAGCGTTGGTTTCGACGGCTTCGTAATAGTCCGATCTCAAATCGTTCGGCGTTAAAACGAACTCGAAAGCACGCCCGTATGCTTGCAGTTCAATCGGCTGTTCCGTTTTGGCTTTCTCGAAAACCGCGCGCTTATCTAATTTTATCAAATCGTATCTTTTAAGGGATTTTTTTAAATCTTTATTCAAATCGCCCTGCCCGAACGCTGTGACCGTCATTGCGAATAAACCACATATAATAAAAATAAAATTTTTCAACATAATTAACCTCGATTATCTTTTATTATTAAACACGCGGTTTTACCCGCAGGATATTGGAAATTTAAATTGTTTGGCGAATTTTGCCTTGCTCAGAGACCGTAGAAACGGCTATTGTCGATTGGGGATATTAGAAACAAAAGGTTTGGAAGCGGAGTGCATACAATGGCTTCCAAAGTGACGGCTAAACGCGTAAAAAGCGCGCTTTGCAACACCGGTAACTGAAAAATTAATCATTCGTTATAAATAATTTCTGGATTAAATTCTTATCGAAAGGCTTGAATGATATTAAGATGAAGAACCGCAAATAAAGTTTGCCTGAAATTTTTACGCCAATGTTAAAAACTTTTCGCTCAACGTTTTGTTATTTTCGAGCCCGTATTTGCTCGAAAGCTATGTATAAATCATACCCGCTGCGACGCACAAAAACAAGCGGATTTGAAAAAATTGTTAAAACTTTTTTTTCAAATCTCAATTTGTGTAATTACTGTACGTTTTTATCGTATATGTCGTGCAAAACTTCGGAAATCGGCTTCCGATGCACGAAAGGGTTTCCATTTTCCCTGTTTTCGTTTTCGTTTTTCTTCTGTTCGGACGAATCCATAAAACTGCGAGAATTGTTTTTCGCTCTGTCCTGAACTTTATTTTCAATCTCTTTTTCGGACTTGGTTTCAGCCTGAACTTCGATTGGTTCATCGGTTACCGACTGAAATACTGCTGCTTCTTGAATCTTTTCGGGCAGGGCGGCTTTTCGTCTTGCTTCTTCCAGCGATGCTTCGTGTTTTTTGCGGTTTAATTCCTTAGCTTGCTCACGGCTTTCTTCGAGTAAAACTTTGCCGCGATTTCTCCGCGCCCGTTCAAGAGCGCGAACGGCGGCAGAAGTTAAAGGCGCCTCAGCCGGTTCGCGTTCGATTTTTCGCAGAACCTTGACGTAATTTCTTAACTCCGGCGACGGATGAACATAACTCGATTCGTCGGCGTTTTCATTTTCGAGAACGTAAGCCAAATGATTAACGGCTGATTTATGATCGCCAGCTTTATGGTAAAGCGCGCCGAGCGTGAAATAAACAAGCGGCGGAGCGCCGTTTACGGCTCGCAAAATTCGCTCGCCGCGACTGATCACTTCCTGCATTTCAAAACCGTACCAGCGGCGTTCATCGTCGCGCAAAAGATCGTTCGCCGACAAGTAAAACTCGAAAATTTCACGGGTTTCGTTTCTGGACGGCGAGGAAAAGGTTTTCCACAAAAAATAAGCGAAAATGCCGAAGAAAAATATCACAAACATCGGAAATCCAGCGACCATCAGCATCGCGGCGATAACGCTGAACGCCAGAACGTACTGCCCGCGCTCCTTTACGGCGTCGGGCATCTTTTTTTGTAATTTATTGTTATTATTATCGTTCACTATTCGAATAATTCTGCAAAAGGTGAAATTTTGTATTATTTTGTATTCCGGGTACGCCGCAAAACGGAAAACGAAAAGATGCGGGAAGTTTAACTTTCGTTTTCATCTTTTTCATTTTCATCATTTTTATCGTCGGATTTCTTTTTGTCAGACTTCTTTTTTTCCTTTTTCTCGGATTTCTCGGATTTGTGTCCGTTTTCTCCGGTTTTATGTTCTTCGGGACGAGTAGCATTTTTTGACTCGTCTTCCATTTTCAAACCGAATTCCGCCATTACGTCCATCACTTTTCCGACGATTTTATAAGGCGAGTTCATAATAAAGTTAAAAGTTTCGCCTAAAGTCATCGCTTCGAGCTGCAGTAAACTGGCAATCTTTTGTTCGAGCGGCAAATCGGCGAATTGTTTGCGATACTCTTCGTTCGGGTCTTTGTCTTCCTCTTTATCTTCCTTTATCTTCGTTTCGATAACAATTTCGCCGACTGAAGCGATTTTCGCCTGACACGAAAGACGTTCGCCGTTTGCGCGCCTTTCATCGGACAATAATTCGATTTCGGCTTTTGTCGGCGGCGTGAGGAACTCCGCGCCGCTTTTTACCGTGACGGCGCACGTATCGCAAAGTCCGAGTCTTCCGCACTCGTCAATAATTTCAATTCCCAAACGCCGCGCCGAGTCAATCAAATATGTACCGACCACTCCGACACCCTTAACATCTTCTTTTTCAAATCTTAATTCAGCTTCCATTTCCGTGTTTCTTGTTTATTTTCTACTTTGTATTTTTCTAAAAATTTCTTTTTCAACCCCGAACGCCGCAGTTAAATTAACTTCCGACAATCGTTTTAACCCGCACGCGCGGCTGTGCGCCCGAAGCCATTGTAGGATGCGACTCGCTGGCTTTTTGTTGGCACTCTTCACAAACGCCCCATAAACGCAAACTGTGATGCGTCGGTAAAAACCCGAATTTGTGCGCGACGGCATCCTGCATCGCTTCTATTTCCGGCGAAAAAAATTCGACGACTTTGCCGCATTCGGTACAGATCAGATGGTCGTGATGCTCGTGATTGTAATGATGTTCGTAATAAGTTTTGTTGTCGCCGAAACGCACTTCGCGCGCCAGCCCGGCTTCGGTCAGAAGTTTCAAAGTTCGGTAAACGGTCGTGTGTCCGACGCTCGGGTCTTGCTTTTGAACCAGCCAATAAAGGTCTTCGCTGGTCAAATGTTCTTCGGTTTGCAGAAAAATCTCCAAAATCAAATCTCTCTGCGCGGTGCGCCGTAATCCCGCTTTTTGAATATGCTCGAGAAAAATTTCTTTTTCGTTTTTAAATTCTTCCGCTTTTTTCGCCATATCTTCCAGCTTTAACTTAAATTTAATTTAGTTTATCACTTGAGATTAGTTTTCGCTAACGAAATTTTTTTTCGTATTTTATCTAAATTTCCCCGATCTGCGCCTTGTTTTTCAGCAAGTTGCAGTGAACGCTCACCGAGCAGCAAATAAATTTCAAGCGCCGACGCAGAAACATTTTTTTCCAACTGATCGAGATGCTTTTCAAAGGTTGAAAAATCGGCGCGCGCAAAAGTTCCGGTCAAAGCCTGTTCGGGTGTTTGCGTTTGCAGATTTTCTATTGTGCTTTTGATCAAAGGCGTCAAAATTCTTCTTGCATTTTCGTTTTCAAGCCCACATTTACTTAACATTTCGAGCGATGCGTCTATTAACGCAACGATATGCCCGCAAGCAGTGACCGCCGCCGCGTGGTATAAAATTTTCTTTTTCGTTTCTATGGAAAACGATTTGCCCTTTAAATTCTTAACTACTTCTTCGGCTAAATTTACGGCGGAATCATCGCCTTCAACGCAAAAGTAAGCATTTTCAAATTTACGGAATCCTAAAAAAGCGTCGCTAATGGAAATTAACGGATGAATCGAACCCGTCGAGCAGCCAACATTTTTCAATTCGCTTAAACTCTCCGATGAAAGCGAACCGCTCGTATGAAACACAAAAGGTTTATGATTTATCGTTTCCGCGAGTTTTTCGGCGACGCTGAGAATTTGCGCGTCCCGCGTGCAAATTAAGATTATTTCAGAGGTGATCTTTTCGGCTTCCGTGATTGTGAAAACATTCGGTTTATCATTTAATTCTTCTAAAATCGCACTAACATTACTCGGTTCGCGGACAATTAAATTTTCAATTTTATAATTTTCGCGAAGCGCTAAAGTTAGCGCGCCGCCGATCCTGCCGACACCGATAATCGAAACAGTTCTCATTTAATAAATATAAAGAAAAAAGGTGCGAAACGAGAAATGCGAAGTAAGAATTCTGTAAATTGGTTTCTCAAATTTCAATTTACGCCTTTCACTTCGCATTTTTTATTTTCAATTCCTATTTATCAATTTTCAGATTTTGATGAGAACAGGTTCGTCGGGCAAATCTTCCAACCATTTATTAAAATTTTCCTGTAATTTTTCCCGACTCGAATAATCCGCCGGAACCGGCATTCTCAAATGCAAAACCGGCGCTGTCGGCAAATCGGCGAAAACTCGTTGTAAAACAATCAGTTCGTCGTTGGTCATTACCGGAAAATTTATATCGCTCTGCAAACTCGCTATTAATTTCTTTGCGGCAACGGAAAATCTTTCACTGGTTGTTTGAACGGATTCCTGTTCGATGAGCGGGAGCAGCGGGTCTTTCAACATCAACAAATTTCGCCGGTAGCTGATCCGACCGCGATTGACCGTTTGCCAGAGGCTTTGCGGCAGGTTTTCCCACTGTTTTATTTGCGATAAGCTGAACGAACAGCCGCAGAACGGATGAGTTTTGAGCATTTCGCGTACTGGATAGCGACAATCGAGTTGTTTCAACTGCCGGCGAATTTTCTGCGCTTCGAGCCAATATTTTTGTTGGAAAATCGCGTTTTTTGAAAGGTTTTCAAATTCCCACCATTCGTTGCTGCGAAGAATCTCATCGTATTTGTCCTGCAAAAAGTTCGATTTCATCAGCGTGTCGTGAATAATCGCGTAGTGTTCGGAATATTCCGCTTTGAAGCCGCGCCATAAATTTTCCATTTCTTCGTTCAGCGATTCGCTCGGCTGAGCGTAGCTTTCTTCGATTAGGCGCAGCAGTTTCGCACGATTATGTTCTATTTTTTCGTCTTCGGTCGGTTCACAAAGCGCCAGATACGTCCAAATTTCCTTTCGCTTTTGCGCGCCTTTTATGAAATCTTCGAGTACGAGCAAATCCTGCGTGTTTTTATAAAATATCTCTTTTGAATCGGAAAAAGCGTCGGCGATGCGATGCAAACCCTCGACGAGCGAGATTGATTCGTCGAGCACCGCTTTGACGACTTCGGCGACCGAACCGAAAGTTTTTTCCGCGCAAATCGCCAGATGCCATATTTTCGTGTTGAGAATCTCGTCGGGCAAATCTTTAAAGCGCTGTAAAACGCGAACGTTATTCCATTCGTCAAGCCAGTTTTGCAGCTCTTCGCAGATAATTTTCCGATCTTCGGGAATTTCGATTGAATGAAAACTTTCCGTAGCGGTTAGAATTTTCGCCCAATTCGTTAATTTTTCGTTTGAATAAACGACGCCCGTCGGTTTTGCAACGCCCGTAATATCTTCCCAGATTATTTTCAAATCAAGCGAGCGGCGATTTATTCTGTCTTCTTTCGAGGTGACGAATTCGATCTGTCTTTGAGCGACCAGCGCCGTTAAAAGCAATTGCTGCGCTTCTCTGACAAGCCCGTGCGGAGATTTTTTCAGCTCTTTATAAATCGTTTTCAGCGAAACCGTATTTTCGCCGCTCGCCTGCACAATTTCCAAAACCTTGCGCGCGAGCGGAAGATTTTGCAAAGATTCCTCGGATTCGGGCACGTACAAACCGCCGCGCATCGCCACAAGTCCGAGCGGCAAAGCAAAAGTTTCGGCTAATTGCTGAACATTTTCCAGATTTTGCCGCGCGCCGCTGAAAAGGTCGTTGACGAGCGTGGAAACCTCTGCTATTCCCAGCGTTTTCGTAAAAAACGGATGAGCCGGATAACGCATTTCAAACAAAGGTTCGAGCATTATCGTCAGCACTTCCGAAACATTCTGGGCGACGCGGGCTTCTTCCGTAAAATTGAAATCCAAACCGTCAACGACGAATTTCGCATCTTGGAAAAAAATTCGATTCCAGATTTTTTCGATAGCGGTCGTATGCGCGTGTCCGGCAGCCCGAATTTGCTCGCTATACTCCTCGCGCAGTTTTTTATCCGTCAGTAAAACGTGAAAACGCAGAATTGTTTCTCGCTCGTCTTCTCTCAACGCATCGGGCTGCCAGTAAGCCGTCGGCGATTCTTTTTTCTCGTTTTGAGACTCTGTCGCTTTGCCTAAACGAGTAATTATGACGTTCCAATCAATAAACTCCGAATCGGCAACGGCTGCATCGTTCTCGTTTTTTTCATTTCGCAAATTCCAGCTTATGCGTCCGCCGCGCGTTCCGCCGCGCCATTTGATCGAACATTCCATCGAATTCGTTGATTTCGTATCAACTTCGTCGAGTATTGTCCAATCCCCGAATTTTTCCTGAGCGACACGGCATAAAATTTGAGGAATGACATCGTGCGAAACACCGTAGCTTGCCTGAATCAAGGCGTTGTTCAGGTTTTCCTTGCTCTCGACTTTGAATTTGTAGCGATTTTCCCTGCCGTCGGAAACTATTTTTTGTATGTCCTGGGGAAAAGCCGACACGAAATTCTCTAATAAATCTTCAACAAAACTGCGTGATTTGTTCGTTTCGTTTTCATCAAAAATAAGTATCGCCGCGTTTATTTCTCCGGCTGTCGTTCCGTCACCGTCAAACGATAAAAGCATCAGCGCCTTTAAAGCCAATTTCGCCTGCAATCGCTGCATAATCGGAATCTGCGCCACTACTTGAGCGTTTATTCGGTCGTAAACTTCAAACGCTTCTTTTAATTCCTCGACTCGTCTGAGTCGGCTTTCGACGCAATCGAAAACTTCGTCCAAACCGATCAGCGAATTTGCCGGACGCCCCAAAATCTTGGTTCCGGCTTCCGAAGCAAAGCTCAGCAGAGCGAAATCCGGGACGTATAAACGAACGTACGGCGCGGTTTCAAGAATTGAAGGATGAAGCGGGTAAAGCGACGAAAAACGATGCTCGCTCCAGCGAAAATCCGGCAAAACCATTCTGAAATATTTGTAAATATCGTGTAGAACCGGCAATAAATGGCGTTGTTTAGGGAATATATATGTGTCTACAATGCGATAGAGATGTTCCTGATCGAGGTAATCAATTTTATAATTTTTTGAGATGGCGGCGTTTACGCCGTCGGCGCCCGCAATATCGTCGTCCAAAGCTACGCCGACAAAAATGTTTAAATTCCGTGCGACTTCGGCAATTTCTCCGAGCATTTCGCCGTCGTCGCGCAAAACTCTCGATGTTCGCTCAAAAGCCGTATCAATCAAAAGCACGAACGGCGTTTCCGTAGAACGCGCGGCTGCAAAATTCAGCAAATCGGAAACCGTATCGCCTAAAGTTTCTGGTTCGACTGTAAAAGTCAGCGCAACCGCGGCTTTTAATTCATCGAAAAGCGTTTTCTGTAGCCCGCGTTTGACGAAGCTCACCAAGTGGCGGCGGCGTTTTAACTGCTGCGAGCTGATTGAAACGTGCGGTTCCGAAATTTTTAAGCGAAGCTCCGGCTGCGAAACGATTGCGCCGAGCGTTGCGAGAAAATGGCTTTTGCCGACGCCGCGATAACCGGCTAAAGCAAAAGCGGTTCCCTTTTGATGTTGAATACCCGCAATCGCATCGAGCCATTTGCCCATTAAATCCGACGTTATATCGGTAAAATAATAATTTGCGAGCGTCACGGAAGGGTTCGAAATGAAATCTTGTATGATTTCGTAGGAACGGACTTCAACGATATCTTTAACTTTTTCCTGAATGCGTTTCATCGGTTGTATCATGCGGCGAAGAACGGTTTAGCTTCTGCGGGCGGATTTTCAGAACGGAAGATTAAATGTCTGCCGATTTTTTCGGCACGAAAAGCATTTTAACAAATTTTTCTGCCGAAAAAAACAATTTATCGAAAATAAACTCCCACGGGCGAAGCCGACGCGAAATTTTACGCGAACATTCGCAACTTTTCGCGTTCCGGCGGCATCAAAAAATCGTTGCTTAAAGAAAGAAATAAAAGTTACAATTAGATATTCGGCAAATTCTGCAAAATAGCTGTTGGAGGCAAAATATGCACAACGTTTCGGTTCGCAAAATAAATGCTTTGTTACTTTCTCTTTTCCTCGGAGTCGGCGCCGTGGCTTTTTATCCCGTCAACGCTGCCGCGCAAGTAAAAGAAGACACAAACGCCGTTAATAAAACACCCAAAAAAGAAACTGATAATAAAACATCCAAAAAGGAAAAAGGAAAAAAAGAAGCAAAACCTCAAGTTCAAACACAGGCTAAAGCTTCGTCTACTCTTTCCGAAAACGAAAATCCCGATTTAATCGGAAAACGTAAAATCAACGGCGGCTCCGACAAATTGTTCGGCTGGCTCGGCGGTTCCAAGGAAAAGGAAATGGCTATCGGCAGACAGCTTTCCCTCGAAGTCGAACAGCAGGCGAAACTCGTTGACGATCCGGTTATTACCGAATACGTCAATCGCGTCGGACAAAACGTAGTGCTTCATTCCGATGCTAAAATGCCTTTTCAAATCAAAGTTATAGACAGCGATGAAGTAAACGCGTTCGCGCTTCCCGGCGGTTATTTTTACGTCAACAAAGGTTTGATTCTCGCCGCCGATAACGAAGCCGAGCTCGCCGGCGTTATGGCGCACGAAATCGCGCACGTCGCCGCGCGTCATGCAATGGAAAATCAAGGCAAAGCGCAGGCGATGAATTACGGAATGCTGGCGGGCATTATCTTCGGCGGCGGCGTGGTCAGCACGGTTCTGCAAAATGCGGGCGGAATTCTCGGTGGTCTCAGTATGCTGAAATTCAGCCGCGGCGCGGAAGAAGAAGCGGATCGTCTCGGCGTGCAATATCTTTACGCTTCCGGCTATGACCCGACGGCGATGTCAACGATGTTTGAAAAACTCGCTTCAAAAAATAAGAAAAAACCCGGAGCGATTGCTAAACTGTTTTCTTCACATCCGCAATCAACTGATCGCCGCGATGCGAGTACGGCGCTGGTGGCAAGATTCAATGAAAAAGAAGAGTACGTTATCAGCACATCGGAATTTCAACGGGTGAAAGCACATTTAATGAGACTTTCCAACGCAAAAGCAGGCGTGACAAGCGATATAGATGAAGGCGAACCGGGAAAACCGACATTGAAAAAACGTCAACCGGCGCCCGATGCGACCGATTCGGACAACCCGACAACCGATTCGAGTTCTTCGGATTCCGCTCCGCCGAAATTGAAAAAACGCGGCGAACCGGAAACGAAACAGTCGCCGAATCAATAATTATAATGATAAATATTGAAAAGGCAGTAAAAATTTACTGCCTTTTTTTGTCGTAAATTTCAGTCAAACAAGAAAAGTAAAATAAAAAGTCCCGTGAACGTTCACGGGACTTTTTTCTTTGAAGAGACCGGATGTCTACTTGAATGTTGAAAAAGCAGAGCGCGAAGCACACACAAAATCGCGCCTGTGACGGCAAAACTTCTGCTGTAACTTCTTTGCAACACCTACGAGGTTAGCTGACGGGCTAGGAACGAAGAAGTATCCCCGCGTAATTTTGGCATTTACGCTTCGCCCCGGTTTTATGAAAATGAAAAAAACATAAAACTGTTGGTTCCCCCGCGCCGCTTATAAGATAAACGGCTTCGGCGATCAACTTTTCAACAAAATAAATTTTATCACGATTAAATTGCTCGATTCAAGAACAATTTGTATTTTTTTTATTTAGCGGGAAACAAATGATAAAGCATTAAATAAACGATGACTCCGCTGACGGAAACGTATAGCCAAATCGGATATGCGTATCTGACAATTGATTTGTGGCGGGAAATTTGATTTGTGACGGCGAAGAACATCGCCCTTAAAACGAGCGGCAGAACGACGAGCGATAATGCAATGTGCGTTATCAAAATAAAGAAATAAATATATCTGACGAATCCTTCTCCGTAAAATTTATTTGAAGGATTTGAAATGTGATATGTGACGTAGCAGACGAGAAAAAATGCGCCCAAAATAAACGCCGCGGTCATTACAATGCGGTGCTGAAAAATTTTGTTTTGTTTGATTGAAAACAATCCGGTAATTAAAAGAATCGTCGTCGCCGAGTTTATAATTCCGATAGCGTGAGATAAATTTTTCGTCCAGGCGCCTAGATCCAATTTATTCGGAAATGAAAGCAAAACGGCGACAACAACCGGAACGAGAACGGATAAAACGTTAATAAAAAGCAGCGAGCCGCGTTCCTGACGTTTAACGACTGTTTCCATAGATTATTTCCAAAAAGCCAGGAGAAACAGCAATACTACCCACAATCCGCCGATAAAATGCCAGTACCAGCCGACGACCTGCGCAAGGGTTTTGTGTCGTTCAAATCCTTCCGGCGAAATTTCAGGCTGCCAGGTTCGCAGAACAATCGCGCCGAGCGCAATGATGCCGCCCAGAACGTGAACCGCGTGGGCGATTGTCATAATGTAAAAGAAACCGGCGTATTGATTGCTTGAAACGTAAACGCCGCGCCGCATGAGTTCGAGCCACGCGAGAAGCTGCGAGGAAATAAATGCCGCGCCGAGTGCAGTTGTCGCCACCAGCCATTTTTTCGCTTGCGGCTGATCGTTTTTATAAATGGCTTTTTGAGCGGTATAAAGCGTGAAACTGCTCGCTAAAATTAAAAACGTGCTGAGCCAAACTTGAATTGGCAAACCGTCGAAAGGTTTCCATTCCAGAGCTTTATTGGTTGAAATAACAATGTATGCGGCGATTAAAACCGAAAACGTCATTAAAACGACGATTAATAAAAACCATGTAAAAACTTTCGATTTATTCGGCTCGTAACGTTCTATTTCCTGAAAACTTTGATTTTCCGGCTTGTCTCCGCCTCCGCCTCCGTTGTTTCCGCCGCCTCCGCCTCCACGATTTTTCCCGCCGTTTTTAGAAGAACCGCCGCTTCTTAATCCCGAGCGGCGTTTCCACTCTTTTCCGGTTTCAACAGTTGTTTCGATTTTTCCGACAGCCATAATTTTACAAAAGCATTACCGCATTCTTAATTCTTGCTTTATTTTCAGGTTATAAATGATTGAAAACCATTAAAGCAAACAGCAGCGGTAAATATAAAACTGAAACCAAAAGTAAAGCGCGCGCTTTTTCGGTTGACTTTGCGCGCGCCGCCGAAACGCTCGCCCACAAAAACCAAACTCCTAAAAGACCCGCTCCGATTAGATAGATCAAGCCCGATACGCCGAAGAAATACGGCATTACACTGACCGGCAACAGTAAAATCGTAAAAATAACGATTTGCCGCGCCGTGATTTTCCCTGCCGGTTCGACGACCGGCAGCATTTTTATTCCGGCTTTTGCATATTGGTCTCGATACATCCAGGCAATCGCCAGAAAATGCGGGAACTGCCACAAAAACAGAATCGCAAATAAAATCCACGCCCCGACCGTTATTTGATCGGCGGCGGAAGTCCAGCCCATTAAAGGCGGCATCGCGCCGGGAATCGCGCCGATTGCCGTCGAAGCCGACGTGCGCGTCTTCAAAGGCGTGTACAAAAGCACATAACCGATTATAACGATTAGCCCCAAAACCGCGGTCAGCGGGTTTACCAAAAAAGCCAGATAGATTTCGGCAACGACACACAATAAAACGCCGAAAGCCAATGCTTCCGGTGCGGAAACGGTGCCGACGACGAGCGGGCGTTTTTCCGTTCGCTGCATCAGCGCGTCGGTTTTTCGTTCAATAAATTGATTTAATGTCGCAACGCCGAAAGCTAAAAGAGTGATGCCGACAATCGAATTTATAAACAAAACGAAATTGAAATCGCCGGTCGAGCCGAGATAAAACCCCGCCGCCGATGTCAAAACCAGCATAAAAGCGATGCGTGGTTTCGTCAGTTCGACGAAAGCGGCGAGTTTTTCGCGCAATCCGATGACTTTGGTTGTTTGAATTTCCGTCGTTGCTATTTCCATTCTGTTTATATGCACGGGGCGGTGCTTTATAACTGCAAATTTATTTAAGAATAACCCGTAAAAATCAATTTTCCAAACGCCGAGTGGCAAAGCAAACTTCTTTTGCTTAAAAGAGAAACTAATTTTTACGCGGATGACAAAAAAGTTTTGCTAAGTTATGATTTTTAATAGATAAATTCAAAATGTCAGCCGCAGAAGAAACATTAAAAGTAAAGGAATACGCAAAACCGAAATCCGTTCCGATTATTAATCGAATGCTCGATTTCTTAAGCTCGGTGCGCTTCGGCGTCGTATTACTGTGTATATTGGTCGTGCTTTCGATGCTCGGAATGCTGATTATACAGCAAAACGTGCAGGGATTCGATGCTTATTACGCGTCGCTGACGCCGGCGGAAAAACTCGTTTTCGGCTCGCTCGGCTTGTTCGACGTTTATCATAGCTGGTATTTCAATTTTCTGCTTCTCGTTTTGTCTCTGAACATCGTTTTAGCTTCGATTGATCATTTCCCGTCGGCGTGGAGTTACATCAAAGATCCGAAACTTTCGGCGACACGGGATTTTCTCTTGAAGCAGAAACATAATTCAGTTTTACGCGTTCGCGCGCAAAACGAGACAGAAGCCGCTGAAAAAGTCAGCCGCGTTTTTCGGCAAAACGGCTTGCCGCCGCGAATTACCGAAAGCAAGGAAAGTTTTTACGCAGTTGACGAAAACGGGCAAAAGGATTTTTCTAAAATCGAAAATAAAACATTTCTTTCGGTTTTCGGCGAAAGCGGAAAATACAATCGTCTGGGCGCATATGTCGTACACGTCGCTTTGCTGACGTTGTTTCTGGGTCATTTCGTCGCGCTGCAAACCGGTTTCGATGCGGACGTAAACATGACGCCGGGAGAAATGACCAATCAGATTCAGTTGGTTCAATTTAATCTCGATAAAAAAGAAAAATACAACGTTCAGCTTCCCTTTACGATTACCTGCACCGATATACAGCAGAAACTTATCAATCCCAACGGCGAAATCGGCGTGCAAAACACTCTCGATTGGCGCACGCAGATTGCAATTAACGATCCCGAATACGGCGAAACCGTCGCTGATGTCAGTTTGAATAATCCGTTCAGTTATCGCGGCTACCGATTTTTCCAGGCGCAAACCGTGCCGGTCGGCAATGCGCGGACGATGAAACTGGAATTAACGCCCGAAAAAGGCGGCGAAACTTTAACCGTTGATTTAATGCGCAACGGCTCTGCAAATTTGCCGAACGGTACGAAAATCGAGTATGAAACATTCGTGCCCGATTTTGTTCTAAACGGCGGAAAACCGGACACGCGCTCAGCCGAATACAACAATCCCGCCGCGATTTTGAATGTGACAACGGCGGACGGTCAAAAATCCAAAATTTACGCCTTCGCCAACAAATTGCCGGATAACGCGCCAATCGGAGCGCCGAAAGCCGGGTACCGATGGCGTCTCGCCGAATTTGAAAAAGCGCCGCTCGCACACGTTCTTTCAATTAAATACGACCCGTTTCAAGGCGCTTTTATCGCGTGGTACTTCGGCGGTTTCGGTTTAATCGCGGCGCTTGTTTTCGTGTTTTTCTTTTCACATAAACGAGTTTGGGCGCTGATTGAAAAAACAAACGAGAACGATTTCGCCGTCATTTTAGGTGGCAATACGAACCGCAACGAATTCGGTTTTGAAGACAAATTCAAACGCATCGTCAATGATTTGGAAAATTCCGGTCAAACGGCGAACCCTTGAGGAATTTACACAAGGTTATGGAAGAAGTTAGCAGAATACAAAACGAAATAATTTTATCCAACGAAACCGGCAAAAGCTCCGGCATCTCTTCGTGGAAATCATATCTGCCGGCGATTTTGGCAATTGTCGGCGCTTTTCTAGTGCTCGGTTTGCGTCTGCAAATCGGTCCGAGTTTTATTTCCGATGCCGCGCTGATGATGATCGCGCTGGCTTGTTATATTTTTGCCGCATTGTTTCAATTGACAAACCTTTACGCGCCGACGGATATGGCACGTAAAATCGGTTTATGGACGGCGACGCTCGGCGTTTTTTTTAATCTAGCGAGCTGGCTCGTGCGCTGGGTTGCGGCTTATGACCGCGAGATTTCGATGCTCCGACGAAGCGGAAATATGGAAACTCCCTGGATTTTTCGTTATATTCCATTCGCCAATTTGTATGATTTAAGCCTCGCTTTCGCTTTCGGCGCGGGGATTGCGACGCTTTTGTTCGCGCATCGCAAAAATTTTCAGGTTTTGAGCGCGTTTACTTTGCCGCTTGCCGCTTTGATTTTAACGCTGGCTAGATTTATCGGCGGAGAATTCGTTGATTTGCCGCCGGTTCTCGATTCTTACTGGCGCCCGATTCACGTCGGTGTCGCTTCTTTAAGTTACGGCGTGGCGCTGGTCTGCTTTGCGGTCGCAGTCATATATCTACTCAAAGACAAAGTAAAAGTCGAAGCGATGGCGGTCTGGTCGAGCATTTTCGCGCTCAGTGTGATTGCGACGGTCAGCAAGTTTTCGGTTTTCACAGAATTAATTTATCGCGCCGGAACATTCATTCCGAATCCGCAGGGCGGTAAGCCTTTTTCCGGATTTTTCCGGGTAGAAATTCCTTACGTCGGTATGATTTTGGCGATTTCCGGACTTTTGCTGTTAGGCGTTGTCGTTTCGTTTATAATTTATCTTTATCAAAACAACGAAACGGCGAAAAAGTTCGGTCACCTTTTGCTCAAACTTTCGCTCGCCGCGCAAATTCTGGCTATTGCCCTGCTGGTTTCCGGCATTAAATCAAATGATAACGTTATGGGGAGGCTGCAAACGCAGATTGTCGCTGACCCGAGCCAATATGTCACCGTCGGACGAGCCATTGCGGAACGTCAAAATCTTTCGGCGCAGGAATTTGCGGCTTTGACGCCGACGCAGCTCGAACTTACGGGAAAACAGTTTTTTCAATCGAACGGTGACAAAATGTTCACCAGTTTGAATGCCAATCCGGTTGAAGTCGCCGGTTTGATTACGGCGATAGCCGGAACATTTTTCGTTATTTTGTTCGGATTCAGAACTGAAAAGCTGCGCGAGCGTTTGCCGTCTCTGGATTCGCTGGACAGCCTAATGTATAAAACAGCGTGTCTGGCTTTCGCGGGATTGGCGATGCTTTTGATTACCGGCGCAATCTGGGCGAACGAATCGTGGGGCAGACCGTGGGGCTTCGACTCGAAGGAAACCGGAGCGCTCATCGCGTGGCTGACTTACGCGGCGTTTCTGCACACGCGCATTTCACGCGGCTGGCGCGGAAGAAGTTCGGCATATTTCGCCGTGATTGGATTTTTACTTGTAATTTTCACATATTTAGGCGTGAGCTATCTGCTTCCCGGCTTGCACAGCTACGCTTAAATTTTAACTTGGAGACGCGCAAAAGCATATTTTTATTTTTTGATTTATATGCTTTTGCGCGTTGGCGTAATTATATAAAATGCAAAAACAAAGTGTTTTGATCGGCGCTGTTTGTTTAATAATCGGTTTGGCAATCGGTTTTTTTACGGCAAATTCGATAAATCGCAATGCTCTGATTCAACAGCCGATCACACAAAATCAACCGAATGCTCCTTTTATCAATCAGCCGGTTAACGCACAAAATCAGCCGGGAGGAATGCTTTCCGACGTGCAGGGGAAGTTGGAAAAAGCTAATAACGAACCGGAAAATTTCGCGGCGCAGATGAACGCCGGAGATTTATACGCGCAAATCGGCAGATACGATAAAGCTTTTGAATTTTACGAGCGCGGCGTAAAGCTCGATCCGAACAATTTTCAAGCCAACGTGCAGCTCGCCAACGCTTATTTTGACAGCCGGCAGTTTGAAAATGCTGAAAAATATTATTCGAAGGCATTGGAAATTAATCCGAAAGACGTGAACGCGCGAACTGATCTGGGAACTACTTTTGTCGAACGGCAAAACCCCGATTACCAGCGCGCAATAAAGGAATTTCAAACCGTTTTAGAAATAAATCCGAATCACGAACCGACGCTTTACAATCTGGGCGTCGCTCATTACCGAATGGGCGATGCGGAAAACGCGCAAAAGATTTTATCCAGACTTGAACAAGTTAATGCAAACAGTCCTTTAGCGGGAAGATTGCGGCAGGTTATTTCACCAAAATAAAATCTTTAACAATTAGAGTCTTTTCAAAGTAATGAAAAGCTAGTGTCTGGAGCGCTGATTTCCTATCCACGCTCCAAACATAAATTTTACTCAATGGTCATCTTCGCTACATCCAGAATCGAATAACGACCGATAGTTCCGTTTTTAGAGATAACCGTTAAAACGCCTTTATCTACACCGACTTTTAAGACTTCGCTCATCAAACGCTCAAGTTTCGTTCCGTCCTTGAACAAAACTATCAAACGAATATTTTCCAGCGGATTCGGCTCGACGGTTTTAGCCGCTCTTGCATTTTTCGCCCTTGTTTTAGCTCTTCGAGCAGCCGGTTTCGCTTTTTCGCTTATAGTTTCTTCTGTTTTTGTTTCTTCTGTTTTCGCAATTACAGTGTCGTTAATCGAAATTTTTTCAACCGGCTGGTTTTCATCAGCTACGTTTGTTCCCTTCTTTTCCGTATCGGTTAACGAAACGTCGCGAGCGCTTTTTTCAGTTGATGTTTGCGTGTTGTCGGTGACGACCACTTCTAATTTCTGCCCGGACTCCTTTACTTCAATCTTTCTTTCATTTTTATCATCGGTGTCGGTTTCCGCAATTACGGATTTTTCCGCGTTCGTTTCAATGCTGATTTCCTTTACGGCGTCTTTTGAAACATCATTTTTTGCAATTGCCGCGCTTGGCGTCGGCGTGGATTTCGGTTTTACTTCGATAATTGTTCCGACGGAATTGACGCGAACGTCTGTTTGATTTGTAGAAGCGACTTCGGGAAGCGGCGGTTCTTCGGATTTGACGTTTGCAGCGGCGACAAAACTTCCGGCGAATTTTATCTTGAAAGTTGCCGCTTCGTCGTTCGGCGTTCGACCTTCGACGCGGAGAATCAATTTTTCCGGCTTGCGAAAATATATAACGCGACCGGTTTCGTTGTGCGAGGAATCGGCGTAAACCACTATTTTTGAAAGATGTTTCAATCCGTCGGCATTGAAAATGTCAATGTCGCCGTTGAAATTCGTCGTCACGACGTTGATAAAAACATCGCCCTGATTGGCGTTAAAAGTGTAGAAATAATTTGTCAGACGAGCGTCGCCGATGTCGCGCGGCTTTATCGTCCCGCTGATTTCATTTGTAATGATCGGCGTCGGATAGTTCTGGCTGGTTGATTGCGCGATGACAGTCGAAAAGCACGATGCGAAAAACATTATGCAGAATAAAATAAAACCTTTTTGATTTTTTGATTTTGAATACAACATCTCAAATTAAATCCTTTCTCAAATGCACGAGACGTGAAGTTTCTTTATAACCGAGATTTTGATGCGCCTTTAAGCTCATTTCGTTTCCAATCTCCGCGTCCGACGCCATTTCCGTCGCTCCTTTGCGCCGCGCCCATTTTTCAGCTTCGGAAACGAGCTGCCTGCCGACGCCGCTGCGCCGAAACTGCGGCTCGACAAACCATCCTTCCAGATAACCGACGTGATCGCTGTGACAATCTTCAACAAACGGTCGTATGCTGGCTTCGAGAAATCCGGCGAGCTTTCCTTCACTGACTTCAGCGACTAAAACGAGCTGCGTTTCCGTGTGCTCGTAAATGTCCAGCATTTCGGCTTTGTGTTCCTCGTCGGTCGAACCGTCCCAAAGCATTTTTCTTAGCCGCAGCCATTCTCCGATGTCGCCTTCGCGCAGCGGTCGAACGATAAAATTCCGGTGTGTCATCGGAAATTGATTTTAGCATAAGCGTTTCTTATTCAAGGAAATTTTTTCCGCAGCAAAGCAAAAATTAAAACGGCGCGAAAAAATCATTTCACAAATACACTTTCAAAGATTGGTCAAACATTTGCGATTTTACACAAAACGCCGCCCGCATCAATACGCAAAATCAAACAATGATTTTACTCAATAAAAAATCAATAAAAAAAGCCGGACGAAAACGCCCGACTTTTCCGGTTCGAATTTATTTTTATACTACTCGCCGCTGCCGGCTTTTACTGCCTGAGCGCGATCTTGAAGCAATTCGAGAGCTTTTTTCAACTGCAAATCTTCCTGAATTTGTTTTGCCGGTTCGGGTTTTGCTGCCGGAGTCGGCGAAGTTTCGGGCTGCGGATTTTGTTTCTGTTCTTCCTGCTGATCAATCAATTCTTCGACATCGAGCGGTTCAGGCGTGTCCGGTTTTTTAACTTCGACCGAAGGCTTAACGCCGGAATTGCTTCTTTCTTCGCCCAAAAAAGTGTTTCCGCTCGGCGAAGCCCATTTTGCCGTGGTCAAAAGCAATCCGTCGCCGCCGCGAAGCGTAAACAACTGCTGTTCGGTTCCCGCGCCGAAACTTCTTTCGCCGACGACTTCGCCGCGCTTGCGTTCGAGGATAGCCGATGCGACGACTTCGCCGACTCCTGCGGTTCCCAAATCAATCAAAACCACTAATTTGCCGTCATAAATCGCTTTGCCCGGTTCGGCTGTAAAAGTTTTTATTAATTTATTTTCTCGACCGATGACTTTCGCCAGCTCGCCGTCTTTGATAAATAAATTTGCGACGGACACGGCTTCCTGAAGATTTCCGACGGCGACGCCGCGCAAATCAAGCACGATTTTCTGCACGCCCTGCTTATTCAAATTTTGAATTTGATTGCGAACGTCGTTCGCTTCGCCGTCTTCGAGACTGTAAATTTTGACGACGCCGATTTTGCCTTCTTCGATTCTCGACTCGGCTTGCGGAATGCTATATTTTCCGCGAACAACTTTTATCGTTTGCGGTTTCGCGCCCGCCCGCAGCACGCGAACGCTGACTTCCGAACCGGCATCACCGGTTAAAAGCTGGCGCGCATCGTAAAGCGAAATGTCTCGCGTCGCTTTGGTTCCGATGTACTCGATAACGTCGCCTGCTTTTAAACCGGCTTTGTCGGCTGGCGAACCTTTGACCACCGAAACGACATACAAATACGACGAAACCTGCGAAAACTCGGCACCAATACCGACTTTATTGTTCGTTTTCGTGTTTTGATATTCTTTTACCTGATCGGCAGTCAAAAACGAAGAGTACGGATCGAGACCGCTGGCAAGCCCGCGAAGCGCTCCGTAACGAACTTTTTCCAGATTCGGATCGTCAACGTAATCGTTTTGAATGTGCTGAAGAACCGATTCAAAAATGCGAATCTGCGCGCCGGCGTCGTTTATCGGCTGCTGAGCGCGCGTCGAAAGCGGACTTAAAACTCCGCCGACCAAAGCGTAAATGGCGATTACAGCCGAGATGGTTAAAATAAAAAGTTTTCCGCGAAATGACATAATTTTTATTCGGTCTGATTAACTGTCAACAGCCGTCTGTTTGACGAATCGGTTAAAACTATAAACAATTAACGATTATCTATTATCAATAGTTTTCGTGCAAGAATTTGTGCAAGAAAAAGAAACAACTAATTCCGATGATTTTACAGATGTTTTTTTCGCACCCGAAGAGGGTCGCATCATCGCTCTCGACATCGGCACAAAGCGCATCGGCGTCGCCCTCTGCGACGAACTGCAAATCGCCGTCCGACCGCTGTTTACGATAAACCGTTCAAGCTGGAAAAAACTTCTCCTGCAAATCAAAGATATTCTCGCCGAATATGATGCGCGCGCCCTTGTTTTAGGTTTGCCGTACAACTTTGACGGAAGCGAAAGCGAAATGTCGCAGGAAGCCAGAAGACTGGCGCGAAATTTTTCGCTCTCGCTTTCGGTTCCGATTTTTCTGCAAGACGAACGGGCGACTTCGTACGAAGCGCGCGGTTTTCTATGGAAACAAGGCTTGAACGACAAAGAAATACGCGAAAAAATTGACAGCGAATCGGCAGCAATAATTTTGCGCGATTTTCTCGATAGAAAAACCCCAAAAACGAAAATCAGCAGTTAAAATTGAACAGTTTTCATTTGCGACGAACGCGATTAGTAACCATTCATCTTTAAATATCAACTATTTTTAAATATCAACTATATTTCCGAAGAAAAATTTGTTGATTGCAGATTTCACCTCACCTGTATGATTTCCTTAATTATTTCGGTTTCATAACAATCGTTTCTTTCGTCGCCCGTTCGACAGCAGCTTTTGTAAACGGGAAAATCGGCGTGTTGCCGGAATACCAGGCGTCGAGCTGATCCTTCCAATGCGCGGATTTCGGATCGCCGCTTTGTCCGGTCGGAATTCCGTGGCGCGTCGCATCCCATTCGGGCGGATGCGCGATAAAGCGCATCGAAACGGACGCGCCGACATTCGGGCTCGCGCCTGCGCCGCTGGAACCGTTTTGCGCCAGCGGCGGAATAATGAATTGAGCGCCGAATAGAGGAACGACGGCTAACGGATGCGAAAAATTGATTTTTACGCGGCTTCCCCACAACCACTTCGATTCGTCGGCTCCGAGCTGTTTGGCAATCGCCTCTTTCGCCTCGGTTTCGCAAGCCCGCAATAAATCCGCGTAGGTCGCGTATTCCTTGGGCAGCCAATCTTTCGGTTTTTCGGATATCAATCTGTCAAATAAAGACGGTTCATACGGGAAGAACGCATTTTTTGCTAATTCTGCGCCGAGATTTCCGTTCATAATTTTATTGCGAAACACCGTCCGCATCGAATCGGCAAGCAGAGCGGCTTTAGAATCCGCGTTCATTCGCCCGTCCCACGCCGCGAACGTTTTCAGCGTTTCTTCAGAAGCCGCTTTTTGATTGACGACTTCGCGCGCAAATCTTGAATTGATGACGCTGAATGTATCGAACTGAAAATCCCGCATGTCGTTGATCGAAACTTTCCGATTCGCGTTTAATAAATCGTAAAGCCGCTTCGCCCGCGAAACCGTGTGCGCCCGCGCAATCAGATCGTGATATTTGTAAGATTTGCCGACGGTTCGCTGATTAGCGGTCGTAATAAAGCCTTCGGGCGGATTGTAAAGCTGCGGAAGCTCGTCAAACGGAATAAAACCCGTCCATTCACCGTCATTTGTCGCTCCGTCATAAGGCGTGCTGCCGTCGCCTGTTTTCCGAAGCGGCACTTTTCCGGCGGCAATCCAGCCGATATTTCCCTGCGCATCCGCGAAAACGTAATTCTGCATTGCCACGTTGAAAAATTTCAAAGCATTGCGAAATTCCGTCCAGTTTTTTGCTTTCGATAAACCGACAGTCGCTTTCAATGAATCATTTTTCACATCGAACGCGGTCCACTTCAAAGCGTATTTTTTTCCCGCCTCATCTAAAACGATAACGCCGTTGCGCGTCTGAGTAACTTCTAAAACTTCCGTTTCGGTTTCGGTTGAATTCGGACCTTTCCGCACTTTGATTTCTTCTCGACGAACAATCGGCGTTTCCCACCCGTTCGGCGTTTTATATTTTCCGGTCGCATCGAAAGTTTCCAGATACAAATCCTGCACGTCCGGTCCGACGTTCGTTACGCCCCAGGCGATGTTTTCGTTATGCCCGATGATGATTCCGGGCAAGCCCGGCGTCGAAACGCCCGCAACTTTTACCGTCGGCGCGGAAAGATTGATTAAATACCAGATCGGCGGCTGCGAAGCTCGCAAATGCGGATCGTCGGCAAGCAGCGGTTTGCCGTCAATCGTTCGTTTCCCCGAAACGACCCAATTATTGCTAGCGGCTAAATCTTCGGCGTAAAAACCGATTCGTTCCAGAGACGCGCGGCGAATTTCTTCGGATTCAGCCAAAATTTCAGCCACGGAAGACACAGAATGTTCTGGGTTAATATTTTTTCCATCTGATTGAAACGAGTTTACAGCTTTGCGGTTTAAAGGCTTGATTTCGGTTTTCTCAATTCCCTTTTCTGTATTCTCTGCGCGCTGAGCGGCTGAATTATCCTTTCCGACAAGCAAAACATCGAGTGGCGAACTCGGGTCGAAGATTAAATCGAGCTTTTCTTTCGGCAAATTCATCAAACTCGCCTTCATCAAATCCATCCGCCAGGTGCTGCTGAGCGCGTCATCAAAGATTTTGAGAATAGCGATTGAATCGGCGGGCGTCCATTCGCGCGGACTGTAGCCCAAAATCTGAAATTCCGGCGGCAGCGTCTTCGCATCGAGCGCAGCGATATAAGCGTTTACGCCGCGAGCGTAATTTTCCAGAATCGAGCGGCTTTCCGCCGACATATTTGCGACCGTTTCTTCGGCGATGCGCGTAAAACCGAATCTTCGCCAGCGTTTGTCTTCTTCAAGAGCAGCTTTGCCGAAAATTTCCGCGGTTTCTCCGCGAACGGCTCGCCGGTATAAATCCATCTGCCAGAGCCGATCTTGGGCTGTCACGAAACCTTGCGCGAAATACAAATCCGCTTCATTTTGCGCTTCAATATGCGCAATGCCGCGTTCATCGCACCGAACAGTCACGGTTGCCTTCAAACCTGAAACGCTTAATTCCTTACCTGCCGTTTGCGCGAAACTCGCCGGAATCGTTAACAGTAAAACGCACAAAATTATCGCGCAGAAACTTTTTATTCGCATATTCTATTTGTTTTGGGAAGAGTTTATTATCTGAAAAAAAATCAGTTTCAAAAATGTACCACAATTAAACGATTTTCGCTCATTTCTTCCATCGCGTAACGCACACCTTCGCGACCGAAACCCGAATCTTTCACCCCGCCGTAAGGCATATTGTCAACTCGGAAAGTCGGAACGTCATTGATTATCACGCCGCCGTATTCAAGATTATCCGACGCGTAATTGGCATTACGGAAATCATTTGTGAAAACACCCGCTTGAAGACCGTATTTTGTTTGATTCGACAACTCAACCGCTTGGGCAAAATCGCCGAATTTTTCGACGACTGCGACCGGCGCGAAAATTTCTTCCGAAACAACACGCATTTCGGAATCTGTGCCGGTTAAAACTGTCGCCGGAAGCATTGCTCTGTCAGGCGCGCCGCCGCACAAAAGTTTTGCGTCATTCCTTACGGCTTCATCAACCCATTTTCCCGCCTTTTCGGCGGCTTTTTCGTCAATCATTACCGAAAGCTCGGTCGCTTCTTCAAGCGGATTTCCGGTTTTCAGATTTACAGCGCGATCAACAAACTTTTCAGTCCATTCGTCGAAGATTTTTTCGTGAACGTAAACTCTCTGAACCGAAATGCAGATTTGCCCGGAGTAAGAAAACGCGCCCATCGTCGTTCGTTCGAGAGAGCGCTGAACGTCAGCCGATTCGTCGACGATCACCGGCGCGTTGCCGCCGAGCTCCAGAGAAACGGCTTTTTTCCCGGCTTTAATTTTCAAATCCCATCCGACTTCGGCGCTTCCGGTAAACGAAATCATTTTTATTCGTTCGTCCGAATAAATTAAATCCATATTCGCCACATCCATCGGAACGATTTGCAGAGCGGCATTCGGCAAACCGCTTTCCGTGAAGACTTCGCCTAAAAGCAGCGCCGTGAGCGGCGTTCGCTGGCTCGGTTTGACGATAATCGAATTGCCTGAGGCAAGCGCCGGAGCTACTTTATGCCCGACGAGATTCAATGGAAAATTAAACGGCGTGATTCCGTAAATAACGCCGCGCGGCACTCGTTTAGTATAGCCGTTTTTCCCGTTTCCCGTCGCAATGGTATCAATCGGCACGACTTCGCCGCAAAAGCGTTCGGCTTCGCCCGCCGCCCAGGCGAACGTGGCAATTCCGCGTTCGACTTCGCCGCGTGCGAGCGTAATCGGTTTTGCTGATTCTTCGGCGATTGTTCGGGCGAATTCTTCTTTTCGACTTTCGATGCCGGCAGCTATTTTTCGTAACCCGTCGGCGATTGCGTAACGGGGAGCGTGGTGCATCTCAACTGCCGCGTTTTCGGCTGCCCCGATGACTTCTTCCATCTGTACGCGGCTCGCCATTGCGACTTCGCTGATTGTTTCGCACGTAAAAGGCGATTTGACCGTAAAACTTTCTTTGCCCGAAAGCCATTTGCCATTGATTAAGATTTTTTTCGCTTTCATATTTTTTGACCGAAGGCTGACTGCAATTTCGGTTTAGTTGTTTCCTAATACGGTTCTAAAAGAGAGCCGATTTTTCTATAAACTTTGCAACAAAACAGATTTATAGGTTAAACTTTGCCGTTACCTTGAGGCAAATTATCAACGGAGACGCAATGTATTATTTGAAATATTCTTTTATTCTAATCATTTTCGCCCTTTATATTTCGGCTTGCAACGATAACGCTAAAAATTCGACCGCCCTCGATAATACGGTTACAAATTCAAACAGTAGTTTAACGGCGCAGCCGAATGCGACCATTGACGAGCTCGCTGCCGGACGGGAAGCTTACGCAATAAGTTGCTCGAATTGTCACAAAGAAGACGGAAGCGGAGGAAAAATCGAAATAGACGGTAAAACCTTTAACGCCGACAATCTGCTGACCGATAAAATGAAAAAAATGTCGGACGAAAAATACATCAGCTATATCGAAAACGGAATTCCCGATGAAGGAATGCCAGCATTCAAAGATAAACTGACCGATCAACAGATAAAGGAAGTAGTAAAATATATTCGGCGGGAACTTCAGAAAAATTAGTTTGGAAAAGCATCAGCGATATAATTTAATATAAAGGAAATCCTTTTAGAGTTTTCATAATATGTTATACGTTAATTTTAAGAACTTGTTATTAACAAAAGTTGTGTTCCCAACTTACTTTTATAAGTTTGTTGTCTCTAAAGTAAAATATTGTCCAACCACTTTCATTTCCATACCACAATCTGTCTAAACCTGATTCCTTTGTCTGACTGTGAGGCTGACCCAATTTTGACTGAATATCTTTTATATCGGAACCAACATTAATGTTTGAAGCAAACTTCCGACACCGAATATTCAAAAAGTTCTCAATATTGAGATATGTAAAGTAGATTTATCCCGAGTAAGTATTTTAAGACTAACTTAATACAGAAATCGTCTCTTCAATAGACGAGTAAATTGTGGTGAACTTTGCCTACGATTGTTTCGTTGTTTCTTTTAACAAAGGAGGCTTTTATGTTCTGTCCAAAATGTAGCCAACAACAGGTTTCTGACGAAACACGGTTTTGTTCACGTTGCGGTTTTCAGTTAAGCGTTG
>DASVQY010000046.1:0-23749 GCA_036388895.1 Pyrinomonadaceae bacterium
TTTCTGTGCGCATTCCCGGCAAATCGTAGCGCAAACCAAGGTTTAAGGTCAGCTTTTGGGTAAGCTTAAAATCATCCTGTACGAAATAGCTTTGTGTGATCTGAGTGAAAGAGGGATCAATCGTATCTCTTCTAGTAAAGCCCAGGTCAATGGCTCCGGTAATTAAACTTGCAATCGGATGTCCGCTGTTCGGGTCTCCTTCACGCGCGGTTTGAAAATGTGAGAAACGAAACGTGCCGCCCGGATCAATTCTTTGAAATGAGTTTAGTTGCTGACTGCGGTAACTGCCGCCAAACTTGATCGTATGTCTGCCGGTTACGTATGTGACAAAATCCGAAATATCAAGTGCGCCGTCGCGGATTCGATCAGTGAAAAATGTGGAACCTATGCTCTGATAAGCACGCACGTCTCCAGAACGATCAGGTTCTCCGTAAATATCAATTAGAATACGCGGAAACGCAATATTCGAAGTTGAACCTGCAGGGATACCGAGCGACGAAGTGTTGAATCCTTCGGTGGTATTTGCATTTCTTACGTTATAATAAGTGTATCCGACGTTAAGAGTGTTGATAAAGTTAGGCGTAATGATGAAATTGTGCTGCACCCGCCCAAAATCCGAACTGAATGTTTGATCCCAAACATCAATCGCCGTTGCCGGTTCCGGCAGTCGTGGGAAACGAGGTCTGCCGTCCGGACCGGTAAAACCCTGGATACGTTCAAACTGTCGACGCGAATAGCTAAAATTCAGTTTCTGTCTATCGGAAAGATTAAAATCCGTTTTAATTGTAAACTGATTCATATTGTTCGGACGCGTTGATGAAGCAACGTAATTACGAAAAACGCCCGGACGATTAGGAAGCGGATATGCTTGCAAAGCATTAAAACCCGCCGGGTCAAATGCCGATTGCGGAATGATATTATTTGCAAACACTGGACGATTTGCCGGAGTGATATTAAGACCGGGTCTTGGATCGTAAATTCTAAGTCCACCCGGAAATTGTCTTAGAACATCGGGATCGGTTAACAATTCGCCGAAATCCCCATTGCGCATCCTCAAGGTGGGCACAGTAACAACTACAGTTTCACCCTCTGTAAACCGGTACCCTTCATAATTAAAAAAGAAAAAAGCCCGATCACGAAGCAGATGGACAGGCTTTGTTCCTTCACCAAAACCGGGTATGATAATTGGACCGCCGATATTGAAACCAAAATTATTTTGATTGTCGCGATCACGCTCAAATCCGTTTATTTTATTGATGATGCGGTTGGCATTTAATTCTTCATTTCGCAGTAAATCGTAAACTTCACCGTGAAAATCATTGGTTCCGGATTTCAAGATAAAGTTTACAATACCGCCCGACGAATTACCGAACTCGGCGGAAAAAGTGCTGGTTGAAAGTGTAAATTCCTGAAAAGCGTTAGGACCCGGAGCCACTTCGGAGAAAAACGTTCCGTTCTGCGCGCGCCGCGTCGAAGCACCGTCTATCAAGATTTCAGTCCCGAGAGCTTGCCCGCCGCTGACGCGGAATCTCGATGCGTTAGTTCCGCCAACTGAGCCGCTGGTTGAACCGGTTTCAGTCGAACTTACGTTGCTGTCAAGAAAAATAAATGCGAGCGGCGTTCTACCACCGGCTTCACTATTAACTGCTAAAGGCAATTCTTTGACCTGACGCTCGTTGACGTTTGTTTGGATAACAACGGTGTCAGCTTGCAATGCCTGCGTATCAGCAGTAACCGTAACTTCGTTGGTTACAGCGCCGACCTGCAATTCAATATTAAGCGTATGTGTAACTTGTACCGCTACCTTAAAGTCTGTAATTGTAGAACGCTGAAAGCCGGCTGCTTCGACAGAAATCTGATAAATCTGGGGACGAAGTTCAGGGAAAACGTATATTCCTTCATCGCTTGTTGTTGTTTCACGACTTTCACCTGTTTCAGTGCCGGTTAGGACAACTCTTGCATTAGGAACGATTGCACCGTTCGGGTCGGTGACCGTCCCGCGTATCGTGCCGCGGTCGCTCTGAGCCAAAACAAATCCGGCTCCGATAGTGAACATTAAAAACAGCGCGGCGAGTAACTTCAACGACTTCATATTCGACTCCTTAAGTTTGTTAATCAAAAATAGACAAAATTGCTTTGAAAACTTCGCATCCGCAGATGAAAATTTATATTTCAATATTTTTTTCAAGTAATGAAACTGTTAGAAATTCTATTTACTCGTTAAACGCCGGGGAAAGTTGAAAACGCGTTTCTAAATAAACAGCAATTAGAGTCGTTGAAATTTTCAAACTTTTCGTTTGTATGGCAGTACGGAGAAGCGACGTAAACGCTTTAAAAAAGCAAAATCAAAGAACAAATACTTGTCTTCAAAAACGTTTCTCAAAAAATTCGCGCCCCGTCCAGGTAACCGTTTGCGTAAGCGTTTAACTAAATGTGATATATACTACAAACATCTGATTGCCCGTGTCAATGAAATTATGCAAATAAATTCTTTTCCGAACACGCGCCACAAACTTATAATATATTAAATTAGAAGAAGATAGAGCTTTTTCCAAACAAGAAAAGAAGATGAGTATTATGTTCGGTTTTTTACTAAATCGGGCTATTAAAATCAGCGCCTTCAACGAAAAAGGACGACTTTGCAGTTGCAGAGTCGTCCTTTTTTTAGGAAGCAAAAATTATGGCTATTATTGCTTAAATAAATTCGATTGTGTCCGCCGCGTTATTTAAAGCCGCCTGCGGTTTTTTTCCGCGATTGTCTTTATCTTTATCTTCGTCTTTCGGACGGTTTTCCTTTGGTTTGTCTTCCGGTTTTTTTCCGGGAACGATAACGGGCGGGTCTTTCGGCGGTCGCGGTTTCTGGTCTTTGTCTTGCGCCGAAGCCGCAATCGAAACGCCGATTACGAGTGCAATGGTTAAAAATATTTGTTTCAAAACTTTCATTTCTTAAATTTCCTCTTTCCTCTAAACATCGAGCGCAGGGGAAAGATGAAAAGTACGCCGCTCTTGTTTATTGCAATCTTGATGCCAAAAAATTATTAATTCGATTTCGGCGAATAAGCAAGCCCGAAAGCGACTTGCAGAATTTGATTCATTTACAAAACTTTACGTTTTCCGTAATTTCTATACGAAATAGTGAAATATTGAAAAACAAGACTATTTCAGTAATGCGTTCAGTAAACCTGAATGTCCGAATTCGGCTGAAACTGAGCTTTTTTCACGCAATTCGTTTTATTTTCGTATTTGGCGCGAAGTTTCTTTTCCTTTTTTACCAGCAGCGGCAAAGTGTGTTTCGCGATTTTCATCTGCCAAATAGCCGAAATCGGGTCAATCAAATGCGAATTCGGCAGTTTTAAACCCGATTCTTTCATTACCAGACCGATTGGCAGTTTCATTTCATCTTGTAACTTGACGATTTGCGCGAGCATCCGCGACGAAGGCGTTACCAGCGGACCGAATCCGTAACGCGGCTGCGTCGTTCCTAAAATATACAAATTTTTGTAGTTTTCCAAAACGCAGCCCACGTAAACCATCGCCGTATTCCCGTTTTTTACTTCGACGACGCCTTCGGGCAAAAACGGAAAACTGACGTAAAAACCGGTTCCGCACACAACCGCGTCGAATTCATCGCTCGTGCCGTCAACAAAATAAACGGTTTTTCCGTCAAATTTTTCAATGTCGGGTCGGGGCTTGATTCGTCCGTGCTTTAGATAATGAAGAAGCTCGCTGTTGAGCGTCGGGTGACGGTCGAAAACTTTGTGATCGGGTTTCGGCAAACCGTAATCTTCGTATTTTCCCAAAACGACGCGCAAAGCGATTTTCAGAAAAAAACGCTGAACCGCGACGGGAAAATACTTCAAAACGGATTCCGCAGTCGGCTTGCCGAAAAGCGTTTTCGGCAAAAACCAGTAACCGCGCCGCAAAGACAAATCGCAGCTTCGCCCGACGCGCGCCGCCTCGGACGCGACATCGCAAGCGGAATTTCCGCCGCCGATAACGAGAACTCGCTTGTTTTTAAGTTGTTCGGGCGATTTGTAATCCTTCGAGTGAAAATAGTTGCCCGCGAATTCGCCCGGATAATTCGGAAAACGTTTGTGCCAATGATGCCCGTTACAAACCGCGACGCCTTTATAAACCCGTTTTTCGCCGTCGGCAAACTCTACTTCGTAAAATTCGTCCTCGCGCGGCGAAACCATCACGACTTTTTTATTAAATTCAATATTTTCGCGAAGATTAAAAGCGTCGGCATATGATCTTAAATATGCGAGCATCTGCTGCCAACTCGGAAAATCCGGATAATCTTCAGGCATCGGAAAATCGTCGTACTCAGTCGTTTTTTTCGAAGAAATAATGTGCGCCGAAGCGTAAACACCGTGCTTCCAGTTGCCGCCGACATCCGAATCGGCGTCAATCTGTTCGTAAGCGATGCCGGCGTCTTTAAAAGCCTTCGCCGTCGCCAATCCGACCGGTCCAGCGCCGATAATCAGAAATTTTTCCGAACGATCTTTCACAGCTTTATTTCTTTTGAGCGAACTTTTATGACAGTATTAACAGTATAAAACAGTATAACTGGAAAATTTATTAAAACCAAAAATTTATGAACGACAGGCTCAAATCAATCCTTGTAATCGCTGCGACAGTCGGAGTTATCGTTTTTAACTGGCTGGCGGCAACAGGCGTACTCGGCGGCATTGATACGGGAGCGATCTCCGACAAATACCCGACGCGAATCACGCCCGCCGGTTACGCTTTTTCGATCTGGAGTTTGATTTATTTCGGATTAATCGCTTTCAGCATTTATCAAGCTTTGCCGAAAAATCTCGAGCGTTTTCGCAATGTTCGGACAATTTATATTTTGAGCTGCGCGGCAAACTGCGCGTGGCTTTATTTCTGGCAGCACGAAGCGATTTTAGTTTGCGTAGCGGTAATTTTCATTCTGCTCGCCTCGCTCGCTTTTATCAACATTCGACTGCAAAACACCGAATCAAGCGGCGAATACTGGATCGCCAAAGTTCCGTTCGGACTTTATTTCGGCTGGGTGACGGTGGCGACTATCTTAAATGCGACAATCGCCTTGGTTTATTTAAACGTGCGGGTTTCCGACTCGGCGGCGAACCTTTCGGGCGCGGCGTTGATTTTAATTGCGGCTGCACTGGGCGTGATTATTCGCTGGAAAATGAGAAATTATTTTTATCCGCTCGCCGTCGCCTGGGCTTTCACCGCAATCGCGATCAAACAAAGCGGTCAAACCTTAATCGTCGCGTCAGCCGCCGTCGGCGTCGTCGCTTGTTTACTGGCGGCAATTTCCTTTTTGATGGAAATGAAATCTTCTGAACTCAAATGAACAACGGGAAAATCTGCGTTTCGGTTTGCGCCGAAACCGCTGACGAATTAATCGAACAGATAAAACGCGCCGAAGATTTGGCAGACGTTATTGAGATTCGTTTTGATTGTTTAAAGGATATTGAAGAAGCTAATTTATGGCGCATTGTTGGAGAAACGAGTAAGAATTTCAGGGGAAAATTGTTGGCGACCTTTCGTCCTTTAGAGCAAGGAGGCAAAATAAAGTTGTCGGCTAAAGAACGGGAAGATTTCTGGGTTCATTCGCACGTTTTTGAATCCATTAAATGGGCTGATTTGGAATTGGACTTTTCAGAGGACAAAATAAATTCACTTTGGGGGAAAGCCTTTGAGCAAATAATCAAATCTTTTCACGATTTTTCCAGCGTACCTGAGAACCTTGAAGAAATTTATACGAAACTTTCGGAAAATGGGGAAATACCTAAAATCGCCGTCCAGACAGAAGACATTACGGATACAATCGCCGTTTGGAAACTTATCGAAAAAGCAAAATCCGAAAAAAAACAAATCATTCCAATCGCAATGGGCGAATCGGGAAAATGGACGCGAATTTTGAGTTTGGCGCACGGCGCGTTTATGACTTATGCGGCGCTCGATACCGGACGCGAAACGGCGCCGGGACAAATTTCGGCGCGCGATCTACGCGAAGTTTACCGCGTCAAAGAACTCAACCGAGAAACAGAAATTTACGGCATCATCGGCGGAAATACCGGTTATTCGATGTCACCGGTGATGCATAACGCGGCGTTTCAGTTTCATAATTTGAACGCGGTTTTCGTGCCGCTACAAGTGCGGAATTTAGACGAATTTATAAGGCGAATGGTAAAACCAGGCACGCGCGAAATTGAACTAAACTTCAAAGGTTTCGCAGTAACGATTCCGCACAAACAAAATATTATTAAATACCTCGATGTTCTGGACGAATCAGCGAAAAAAATCGGCGCGGTCAATACCGTAAAAATCGAAAACGGCAAATTATTCGGCTACAACACGGACGCGCAGGGATTTATCGAGCCGCTGAAAACTGCCTACGGCGATTTATGCGATGCTAAAGTCGCCGTTAGCGGCGCGGGCGGCGCGGCGCGGGCGTGTGTTTACGCGCTCAAGAAAGAAGGAGCGGAAGTCACGATTTTTGCGCGCGACAGCGAAAAATCTCGAAACTTAGCCGAAGAGTTTCAAGTTGATTTAAAGCGATTACCGAAAACCGAAGACCAAAGACTAAAAACCGATTTCAATGACTTCGACATTCTTGTCAATGCAACGCCGCTCGGCACAAAAGGCGAGCTTGAAAACGAAACTGTAGCCGCAGCCGAACAAATCGAAAACGTAAAGATCGTCTACGATTTGATTTACAACCCGTTTCAAACAAAATTAATGGAAGAAGCCGACAAAGTTCACGTTCCCAAAATCGGCGGTTTGGCGATGCTCGTCGCTCAAGCGATGGCGCAGCAAAAAATCTGGACGGAATTAGATGCCCCAATGCGAAAAATGAGCCGCGCGGTGCTGGAAAGGTTAAAATAAACGAATGAACGAAAGATACAGCCGACAGATTTTGTTTCAACCAATCGGGAAAAGCGGGCAAAAAAAACTTTTGGAATCCCGCGTTTTGCTCATCGGCTGCGGCGCTTTGGGCGCCGCTCACGCGGAAACACTAGCCAGAGCGGGCGTCGGAAGGCTGCGAATAGTTGACCGAGATTTTGTTGAGCATACCAATTTGCAAAGACAGACTTTGTTTTCCGAGCAGGACGCAAAAGAACGACTTCCAAAAGCTTTTGCCGCGAAAAATCGAATCGCTCAAATAAACTCCGAAATCGAAATCGAAGCAATTGTCGCCGATGTAAATCATTCAAATATAGAAACTTTTGTAAAAGATTGTGACTTGATTTTAGACGGGGCAGACAATTTTCAGGTTCGTTATTTGATTAACGACACCTGCGTAAAATTAAAAAAACCGTGGATTTACGGAGCGGCGGTTTCCGCTTACGGCGCGACGATGACGATTTTTCCCGGCGAAACGCCGTGCCTGCGCTGCGTTTTTGAGGAAATGCCGAACGCCGGAACATCGCCGACCTGCGACACGGCGGGCGTGATTCAGCCGATTATTATGAGCATCTCGGCGATTCAAACGACTGAAGCGTTAAAAATTCTGACCGGAAATTTCGATGAGCTGCACAAATCTTTAATTCAAATTGACGTTTGGCAAAACGATTGGCGGAAAATCAAATTAAACAAACCAAATGCAGATTGCGAATGCTGCGCCAAGCGAAATTTTGAATTTTTCGAAGCAGACGCGGGCGAATTCGCCGCCGTTTTGTGCGGACGCGACGCCGTTCAAATCTCCTCGCCCGAGAAAACACAAATCAACCTCGGTAAGCTTGCCGACAGATTGAAAAATCTCGGAACGGTTAAAATGAACGAGTATCTTTTGCGTTTCAGCGTCGGCGAATACGAATTAACGGTTTTCACCGACGCCCGGGCGATTATTCGCGGAACCGGCGACGTTTCGACGGCACGTTCAATTTATGCGAAATATATAGGCTCGTAATTTGATACTGATTTAAGCTGTTTTCCGCGTTATAAACTAAACTGTTTGTGAAACTTTTCACAGCAGTTTTTCGTAAAGTGTTTTAAAGAGGTGTTGTATGAATCAAAAACAAAGAAAACCGAGAGTAGTCATTGTCGGAGGCGGTTTCGGCGGTCTTCAGGCGGCAAAAGAACTTGGCAACGAATCCGTTGACGTAACGCTCATTGACCGGAAAAATCATCATACTTTTCAGCCTCTGCTATACCAGGTGGCGACGGCAGTTTTATCGCCCGGAGAAATCGCTTCGCCGATCCGGCGAATTTTGTATAAATACAAAAATGTCGAAGTAATCCTAGGCGAAGTGAGAGGTTTCGATCTGGAAAAACAGTCAGTCAAACTTTTTGAATGCACCAGCGGCTTGTGCGAAATTCCTTTTGACTATCTGATCGTTTCAGCCGGCGCGCGGCATTCTTATTTCGGTCACGACGAATGGGAGGAAAACGCCCCGGGTTTAAAGACAGTCGAAGACGCGGTTGAAATTCGCCGACGCGTGCTGCTCGCTTTTGAACTCGCCGAACGCGAAGCATATCTCACCGGCGTGCAGAAACCTTTGAATTTTGTCGTCATCGGCGGCGGTCCGACCGGCGTCGAACTAGCCGGCGCGATTGCCGGCATTGCTCGTCAGGCGCTCGAAAAAGATTTCAAAGCCATTGACACGAGAAAAGCCCGAGTAATGGTTCTCGAAGGCTCAAACCGCGTGCTCGGAACTTTCGCCGAAGAGCTTTCGGTAAAAGCCAAACAGCAGCTCGAAGATTTGGGCGTTGAAGTTCACCTTAACAGTTTGGTTACAGAGATCGAAGAAGGTCGCGTAAAAGTCGGCGAAAACTGGATCGAATGCAATGTAGCGCTTTGGGCGACGGGCGTCGCCGCTTCGCCACTCGGTAAGTCGCTCGGCGCGGAAACCGACCGCGCGGGCAGAGTTTTCGTTGAACCGGATTTGACGATTCCGAATTATAAAAATGTTTTCGTCATCGGCGATATGGCTTCGCTGAAAATGGAAAACGGACAGCCTGTTCCAGGCGTTGCCCCCGCCGCGATGCAGATGGCGGAAACGACTGCCGCGAATATCCTGCGCGATTTGAGCGGCGAACCGCGAAAAAACTTTAAATATGTAGATAAAGGCTCGATGGCGACAATCGGGCGTAACAAAGCGATTGCGGAAATCGGCAGATGGAAGTTTTCCGGTTATATCGCCTGGTTAATGTGGCTTTTCGTTCACGTCATTTCGCTGATCGGCTTTCGAAACCGGCTCTCGGTTTTAACGGGATGGATGTGGGCGTATTTCACGCGCGAACGCAGCGCGCGCTTGATTGTCGGCGACGCTGAAGAAATCCGCGATACGACACGGCTTATCGAAGACAGACCGGCAACTCAAATTCCGGTAACCGAATCTCAAAAGAAGGTTTTAAAAACCGCGTAAAAATTTTGAGAAGCAGAAAGATAACAAAAAGGTGAGCAGCGAACAGGGCAAAGATTCGCTGCTCACCTTTTTTAATTAAAAGTCGGATTTCCATTTTTTACTTCTTTCTATAAAAAAGACCGGGAATCGGAAGTTTTAATTCCGGGTGTCTTTTTGATAAATTTTGTGGTTATATTTACTAATCTCGAAGTTCAACGATTTATTACCGAATAAATGAATAAATATTTTCTGTTTGTAATTTTTGTATTTGCATTTTCGCTTTGCGTTAAAGCCGGCGAACCGACAATCTGGTCGGTAAACTCACGCGCCGATGTTTTGAAGGGTGACGCAAAAGGCGTTTCGATCAACGAAAACGGAACGATTACGCTCGCGCCGAGATTAAATGAATTATTCAATACCGGGCAATCCTACGTTTGGTCGAGCGTCAGCGACGCGGCGGGCAATGTATTTTTGGGAACCGGCAGCGACGGCAAGATTTTCCGCGTAGACGCGAGCGGAAAAGGGACGCTTTTTTATGATTCCACGGAATTAAACGTTTCAGCATTGACTTTGGGCGCACGCGGCGAGCTTTATGCCGGAACTTCGCCGGACGGAAAAGTTTATCGAATTGATGCCAACGGAACGGCAAGCGTTTTTTTTGATCCGAAAGAAAAATACATCTGGTCGCTGGCTGTTCTAAACGACGGAAGCCTCGCGGTCGGAACCGGCGAAAATGGAAGAATTTACCGCGTAAAATCGGCAAACGCCGCGCCGGAAAGCTCGATTTTGTTTGACACGAGCGAAACTCACATTATTTCGATGGCGGTTGATCGGCAAGGAAATTTGTATGCCGGAACCGATGCAAACGGTTTGGTTTTAAGATTTGCGCCCGACGGCAAACCTTTCGCC
This sequence comes from Pyrinomonadaceae bacterium, assembly GCA_036388895.1. Lineage (GTDB taxonomy): Bacteria > Acidobacteriota > Blastocatellia > Pyrinomonadales > Pyrinomonadaceae > SXVE01. Next base: position 10,254 of record DASVQY010000046.1, read on the forward strand.
TTGCTTGACTCGCCTTTGCGCGAAATTCACGATCTGGCAGTCGGCGCGGACGGCTCGGTTTACGCGCTGGCTTTGGGCGAATCTGCGGCTACAGCAAAACCTGCTGACGCTACGCCGTCTGCCACTCCTCAAAGTGATACCGTTTCGGCGGAAAAAGCTAATCCGATGCAGCCCGAAACTCCCGCTAAAAGCCGTTACGATTTAACCGGCGCAAAATCCGCCGTTTATCGCATTTTGCCCGACGGCGGAAGCGATGTTTTGTGGAATTCGGCAACGGTTGCCGGTTTTTCCATTCACGCCGACGAACGCGGAAACGGCGTTTTTTTAGGGACTGCTGACAAAGGAAGAATTTACAATATCGGCAATGACGGGCGCGAAACGCTCGTGTTGCAGTCGGACGAAAATCAAATTTCTACTTTGACCGCCTCGGGGCGCAGTTTCTTCGCAACGTCGAGCAATCAAGGAAAACTTTTCCGCATCGGCACGGAAAGCGTTGCGGAAGGAAGTTATGAATCAGCCGTTTTAGACGCCAAAGCCGTCGCTTCGTGGGGCAGGATCTGGTGGCGTTCAAACGGCAACGTGCAACTGCAAACGCGAAGCGGAAACACGGAAAAGCCGAACGAAACGTGGAGCGATTGGAGCGCCGCTTACAAAGACCCGAAAACCGCTCAGATAAACAGTCCGAAAGCGAAATATTTGCAGTGGCGCGCGATTTTGCGAAGCTCTGGAAATGCCGCCGATCTGAGCGAAGTAAACGTTTCGTTTCTCGCGCGGAACATCGCACCTGAAATTCTTTCGATTCAGATTTTGCCGACCAATGTCGGTTTAGCGGCAAATCCGCCGGTGCAGATTGACCCGAATATCGAAATATCCGGGCTCGATCCGCAGATTTTCGGCATTCCGAACGTAACCGTCGCGCCTCGACGCTTGTATCAGCGCGGCGCTACCTCGCTGCAATGGACGGCGGAGGACCGCAACGGTGACAAACTCGAATACGCGGTTTATTATAAAGAAATCGGGGATAACAATTTTAAGTTATTGCGGGAAAACTTGACCGAAAACTTTTATACAATAGACGGGCAATCTTTAGCAGACGGAAGATATATTTTCAAAATTACTGTTAGAGACTCGCCCTCAAATCCTGAAAACCAAGCGCTTTCCGGCGAAAGATTAAGCGAACCGGTCAGTATTGACAACACCGCGCCGGTTGTTTCGTCCGTCGGCAGCGCACAGATTTCCGGCGAGCGCGTTCGCGTCGTTTTTGAAGCGAGCGACGCATCAAGCTATTTAACCAGAGCGGAATACAGCATTGACGGCGGCGAATGGCAAGCGGTTTATTCTGACGACGGCATTTCCGACGGTCCGCGCGAACGCTACACGATTGATACTGTTTTGAGAAATCCGGGCGAGTATTCGATCACTCTGCGAGTGTTCGACGCAAACGGTAATGCCGGAAACGCGCGGGTTTTGGTGAGAAAATAGATTTCATTTTTGTCGGAGCGCAGAGGCATCCCGTTTGCGTTTCGAGCGAAAAACTATGAGTCTGTCGAAAAACAGCGTTGCCGTTATCACGGGCGCAGCTTCGGGCATCGGTCGCGCCTTGGCGGCGCATTTGGCGCGGGAGAAAATTGCCGCAATCGCCGTTTCAGATGTGAACGAAAAAGAGCTAAATGAAACCGCTGAAATGGTTAAATCTCTCGGCGTTTCTGTTTCAACTCATATCGTTGACGTTTCCGTTCTCGAAAAAGTCCAAAGATTTGCAGAAGAAGTTGAAGCCGAACACAAACGTGTTACGCATTTGATAAACAATGCGGGCGTCGCTCTTTGCGGTAATTTTACGGAAATATCACTTGTAGATTTTGAATGGCTGATGAACATTAATTTCTGGGGCGTTGTTTACGGAACGAAAGCGTTTTTGCCCGTTTTGCAGGAGCAGGAAGAAGCGCATATCGTCAATATTTCGAGCGTTTTCGGTTTAATTGCGCCGCCCGGACAATCCGCTTACTGCGCCAGCAAATTTGCCGTGCGCGGTTTTACCGAAAGTTTGCGTCACGAACTCGAAGACACGAACGTCTACGTTTCGTGCGTGCATCCCGGCGGCATTAAAACGAATATCGCCAATAGCAGCCGCGTCGGCGAAAGCGCAAGTGAAGACGTTAAAAAGAAATCCGTAAAATTTTTCGACAAAGCCTCGCCGACAACTGCCGAGAAAGCCGCCGAAACGATTGTAAAAGGCATCAAACGTAAAAATCCGCGCATTCTGATCGGTCCGGACGCGCGGCAGATAAATTTGATTCAACGCTTTTTTCCCACAAAATATTTTTCCGTAATGGACAAACTTTCCGGCGGAAAAATTTCAGCGTTTATGAAAACAAAAAATTTGTAGATTATTTTTCCGTTTTCGGCAATGTCATCGTTTTGCCTTCGGAATTCATTTCCAGATGCCGCGTCGTGTTATCAGTGACGCTCGGCGGAACGAGATCGCCGGTTTTGTAACTCGACTCCGGCGCGACATAATCGGTTCGCGTGGGCGGAAGGCTCGTTTGTTCGTTTTGCTTAAAACTTTTTACGGCATCGTTTTCAGGAGTTGCGATAAATTTTTTCTCGTGATTTTTCAATTGAACGTATTGAGCGATTCCCGACGCAATCATTGTAAAAGCCGGAATGAGCAGCCAGAACCACCATTTGTCGGCATTAGCCATTCCGGTTACGCCCAAAATAACCGAAATTACCAGAAAGGCGAGTCCGGTAAAAAGCCTTGTCAGAGCGCTTTCCAATGTTAAGGGTTTTCCCTTTTCACTCAACAAGGGCATCGGCTGAACCGGCGGCATCATTCCAAAGCCCTGTTTTTGACGGTTTGATCTGTCGGTCAAAGCTTCGGAAACCGGCGCTAAATCCGTGCCGCAGCTGCGGCAAAATTTACCCGTTTCCGGGTTTTGTGTTCCACATTTCGGACAAAACATATTTTTATTATGGTGAATGATTATTGATGAATTAAGGAAACCGTTTTCCTAATTACTCGCCACTCACCATTAATTATCAATCATTTTCATTTTCCTTTGTCTTTTCGCTTCAAAAAGTATAACGCCGGCGGCGACCGAAACGTTCAAAGATTCTATTTTTCCGTACATCGGAATTTTTACCAAAACGTCGCAGTTTTCCGCCACGAGTCTGTGAAGTCCTTTGCCTTCGCTGCCTAAAATCAAAGCCGACGGCTGCGTCCAATCCCATTCGGTGTAATCGGTCCCGGCTTCCGCGCTCGTTCCGATTGTCCAGATATTACGCTCTTTTAATTCTTCAATCAAACGATTTACGTTGCCGACTTTGGCGACTTTGACGTATTCGATTGCGCCGGCGGAAGATTTCGCAACGGTTTCGGTCAAACCGACGGCTCGCCTTTCGGGAATAAAAACGCCGTCGGCGCCTGCGCCTTCGACGGAACGCAGCACAGCTCCCAGATTTCGCGGGTCTTCAACGCCGTCCAAAACGATTAGCAAAGCATTTTCCTTAATTGAATCGAGTATTTCTTCGGGCGAAACGTAATCAGTCGCCGCCGTAATTGCCACGACGCCCTGGTGATTGGCTTCGGACGCGACCATTTTAGTGAGATTTTCACGGGAAATTTTATTGATTGTAATACTGTTTTGCCGCGCAAGTTCAAATATTTCAGAAAGGCGCTTTTCACGAGCGCCTTCAGCGACGTAGATTTTTTCGATACGGCGCGCATTGGCGCGAATTGATTCAAGAACAGGCAAAACGCCGTAGACTATTGACGCGGAGGGACGCATAGGCGCGAAAGTTCGTTCGTTTTTTTCCGGTCTAGCGAATTTCTCAGCCGCGCCGGTTCTTCCTTCCCGAAGATCATCGCTCCGTACTTCTCCGCGTCCTCGCGTCTCTCTGTCTCCGTGTCTACGAATCCCCGCGTCTCCGCGTTCCGCTTTCTCCCTTTCTCTCTTTCTCATAATACTTGCCGCTGCAGTCGCGAATATTTCGTAAATTGCTGTAAATTGCTGCTCGTCGTCACGCTCGAAAGATCGAATTTGCTGAAGCTGCGCCGCTTCAATCCCTGCGATTCCTTTTTCTGTTCGTTTTCCCAAACAAAGCCGAGCATTTCTCTGACAGCCGGATAATCGCCGACAAACTTTGCTTCCGGCGCGAATTTTCGCAATCGAGCGACGAGCTTTTTCATATTTTCCGCCGAAGTAATTCCTTTTTCCGTTCCCAAACACGAAAAATCAAAACCTTTTGTTAATATTCGACAACCGTTTGAGTTCTCCCGGCTGTAAATATCAATTAAAATCTCGTCGGAGGCGGTTTCCGTCGCATTGAGAATTTGGCTTTCGCCTTTTTTGCGTTTTTCGATTGATTCCGTTTTTCGCTCAAAAAGCGCGCCGGAAACAATCAAAGTTAAATCTTCGCGGCGAATTTCGGCAATTTCGTGGGAGTTAAAATATATTAAAATGATTTTCTCGCCGTCGAATTCCAAACCGCGCAAACGCGTCGGCAGATTATCTGCCGCCAACGCTTCGTCGCTAATAACCGAAACGAAAAAACCGTGCTCGCGAAGCTTTTGCGAAATGATTTCCGCTTCTCTTTCCGATTCGGTTCGAGCGACCGGCAAAGATGTTTTAACTGCGAATATTTTTTGCAAAATTTCCGTTTCCAGACCTAGAGTCTCAGCGGTTTTCGCCAAATCGGGATTTGTTTCGATTTGTAAATCCGGCGAGTAAATCAAATTATATCCTTTTTCCCAATTTTCGAGCTTTCGCAAATTCGGGCGAATACCCGCGGATTGCGCGCCGGAAATTGACAGTTCGCCGCCGCAGTAGAAACATTTCAGACGAGTCGGCGGATTCGTTCGCTCGCATTTTTCGCACGCGATCATTTCCTCGGGCTTGAAGGCGATGTTTTCGGTTTGAAGCGGAATATTTTTCAAATCGTTTTCCGTATCAATCCGATCTTCGTTTTTCCCGTATTCTTTTTCCATATTTCAAGATTATACGCTGAAATGTTATCATTTTATTAAACAAAACGCTTGACCGAAGCGTAAAGCAAAAGGCAAACTATAAACGGCTTTTACGGCTCTTGTTGGCTGAACGAAACGAACGAAAAATCGAACTACAATAAACTTTATTTAGTAATAATTTGATATTTTGTCCGACATTTAACTTTTCGAATATATTTTATATATTTTATCCATTTATCAGCAGAAATTTAATTTTTTCGTTTCTGATTTCAGCCTCAAACGTCGCCGAACCAGCCGCTAAATTATAACAAAAGGGCGACAAAACAATGCAGTTTGACACGACGACAAGTTCTTCCTGGAAGTTCGGACATCGCGGTCGCGTGGCTGTCTTTATTGACGGCAACAATCTTTTTCACGCGGCGCGTTTCCATAACATTGATATTGATTACAACAAATTGCTGCGCGTGCTTTTAGGCGACGGCAGACTTCTGCGCGCTTTCTTTTACACGGGCGTTGACGCTGGAGCGGAACGCCAGCAAGGTTTTTTGCTGTGGATGCGCCGAAACGGTTTCCGCGTCGTGCAAAAGGAACTGAAAACCTTTTACGACGGAACGCGCAAAGCAAATCTCGACGTAGAAATCGCGGTTGATATGCTTTCGCTCGCCGGAAGATACGACACAGCCGTTCTGGTTTCCGGCGACGAAGATTTCGTTTACGCAATAAACGCCGTCGCTTACAAAGGCTGCCGCGTCGAAGTCGCTGGTTTTCGCTCGAATACGGCGCCGCGCTTGATTGACGTTGCCGATTTTTTTATTGATCTGGGCGACATCGCCGATCTCGTTCGCAAAGATATTTCGCAAAACGGCGAATACGATATTCCTTCGTTTGTGCCACCTGAAGAATTGCCGACGCCGCAGATATTGCCGCGCAATACGGCGGGGAATTTAGGAAGCATTGCCGGTAAAATTCCGTTCGAGCAACCTTTTAACGACGAAGAAAACGACGATTTGTCCGGCTATATTCGCGTGACGGATGACAGATGAAGATTTTTACAGTCGAAGAAGCCAATGAATTGCTGCCGTTTATTGAGCCGAAGCTGCGCGCTATCCAGTCGAATTACGCCAAAATAGCCGGCTTGCGTGATTCGGCGCGAATTGCGGCGGGCGCTTCCGAATTCGGCGGCGGAATGCCGGGCGGTTCCGAATACGTGGAAACGCTTTACCAAATCGGCAAATTAACGACCGAACTGCACGAGCTCGGCGTGCAATTAAAAGATTATTCGCGCGGTTTGATTGATTTTCCGAGTCTGCGCGAAGGGCGCGTCGTTTTGCTTTGCTGGCAATTGGGCGAAGGCGACCGCATCGAGTGGTGGCACGAACTCGAAAGCGGTTTTGCCGGGCGACAAACGCTTTGATTTCAAAATTTAAAATAGAAAGTTCAAAATTCAATATTTGATATTCAAAGCTGAATGCCCATGCTTCAAAGTTCGTCGGCTAAAGTTTTGTATTTCTATAAATGTGATTGATCGGCGATCCTGAATTCTGAATTTTGAGTATCAGGTTTTATAATTAAAAACTTAATTTTCTCTTAAATTTACTGTTGACGACTTAAAGTAATTTCTGATAACATCACGTCAGTTTTTCAATTCAGAGGATTTTCCTTAAACACTTCAAAATCAATTCGGATTTATAATATTTTAAAGCTATGAACTGCCCTGTTTGCAACCGAACTTTAGCAAAAACTTTGTCTATTTGCCCGAGTTGCGGAACGATGATGCGAGATACAATCCGCGAAGAACTTGAAATCAAACCGTCTTCCGCTACAACAGGCAATCTCGAAAAAAAAGGAGCTTCCTTAATGTCCGCCAATTCAAATCAAAGCAAAATCAGCGCTTCGGCAAAACCGATCTTCAATAAAAGCGAAACGGCGGACTTAACGCCGAAAACTTCCGCTTCGGCGCAGCAAACGCCCGCTTCAACACCTACCTTGGTTGAATTTCAAAATAAGAATGCGACGGTTCCCGATTGGCGTTTGAAGATGCAGAATGCCGTGCGGCAAAGGCTCGAGCATCAACCGGACGAAGAAAAGGCGCTCACCGCGCCCGTTTATCAAACCCGTCTGGTGACGAACGGAGCGAACGCTCTAAAATCCGAGATAATCGAAGAAACCGAACCCGTCGCTGCGGTTAACAACGAAAAGGTTGCAAATGCGTTAAAACGCATCGAACAATCGCGCAAAGCGTTTTACGTTGAAGAAGCTAATAATTCGACGATTGAAGAGCAGCCGAATCAAAATAAAAATTATCCTTTTTATATAGCGGCGAGAACGCCGGAATCGTCGCCGAAACCGGTAGAAAACAAGGCGTCGGTGAATGTCGTGCCGAAACCGAAACTTGTCACGCCGGCGAGAAACGCCAAAGGCGATTTGGATACGAACAAATTACCGAAACTGCCGCAGCCTTCAAATAACGCGATTGTCGTAGAAAATCCTCCAGCGAATATACCGAGTGAAATAATCGAGTCGAAAAACGACGAGACGCCGGTAATGCTGAACGTCAAAGAAGCGGCGATTGAAGAAAAAGCGGTTAACGTTGAAGAACAAGAAATCGAAGACGACCTCGCGCCGTTTTCGATGCGCTTTAACGCCGGGCTTTTCGATTTGATTATCGGATCGTTTGCGGCTTTGATCCTGCTCGCGCCGTTTATGCTCGCGGGCGGCGAATGGTTTACTTTTACCGGCTTTCTCGCTTTTGCGGCGACGGTTTCGATTGTAATGTTTGTTTATATGACGACCGCTATCGGAATGTTCGGCAGAACTTTCGGAATGCGCCTCTTTTCGCTCGAATTGATAGACATCGAAGAAAACGAGTACCCGACGTTTCATCAAGCGGCGGTCAGTTCTTCGGTTTATCTTTTATCGCTCGTTTTCGGCGGCATCGGTTTTTTGACGATGCTTTTCAATGAAGATAAACGCGCTGTTCACGATATTGTTTCCGGCACGGTCGTCGTAAAAGAATATTAAAAAGTCTAAAGTCTAAAGTCCAAAGTCCAAAGTCTTGTTCGCTCGACTTTGGACTTTGGACTTTAGACTTTAGACTAAAAAAGTGAATCTAGCTACTGTCGAAAAAATCAGCGCCGAACTTTCCGATGCGCTTGTCGGATGTAAGTTCGGCAAAATTTTTCCCGTTTCGCGTTTACAAATGGCGATTGATTTTCGCCTTCACGATTCAAATTATCTTTTCATCAGCGTCGAACCCGCCGCGCCGCGAATATATTTGATAAAACGTCGCGTACGTGATTTAGAAAAACAATCGGCGCATTCTTCGCCTTTCGTCCTTTTTTTGCGAAAACGGCTTGCAAACGCTGTTTTGGATGAAATCGAACAAATTGCCGGCGAGAGAATTCTCCGCTTTGTATTTACGGCGCAAAACGAACTCGGACAGACGGAAAATTACGCTCTGATCGTACAGCTCACGGGTCGTTCGGCGAATCTCTTTCTGCTCGAAAAGAACGGCTTTATACTCGACTCTATCCGCGAAACGTTCGGCGAAGGTCAGGAAATCGGAACCACATACGCGCCGCCCGTTCGCGACGCGGAGACTCGCAGGCACGGCGATACGGAAATTTTTTCACTTAATAATTACGAAACTCTTTCCGAGGCGCTCGATAATTTTTATCTCGAACAAGAATCGGAAAAACATTTTCAAACGCGCGCCAGAGCTGCCGAAAATAAATTAAAACAGGAAATTGCAAAGCGCGAAAAACTCTTCAAAAAGTTGAATCAGGATTTAGCGAAGCACGGCGACGCGGCGAAATGGAAACATTTCGGAGATTTAATTCTGGCGAATCTCGCCGACGCGGTTCGGATTGACGATAAAATTTTGGTCGTTGATTATTACGACGAAAACACGCCGACAATCGAAATAGAAGCCGACGAAAACGATTCGCTGACGACGACAGCCGAAAAATTCTTCAAACGCTACACTAAAGCCAGAAATGCGGGCGAGGAAATTTCAAAGCGTCTGGAAATTTTGCAAGAAGAAATCGAACGGCTAAACGAACAGAAAACGCGTCTTTCCGAGGCAGTTGCCGAAAGGGACGAAACGATTATCAACGAATTCGTTGAAGAAAAACTTGAAAAACGGCAGAAAAAATCGAGAGAAAAACAAACCGAGAATTTCACCGGAGCGCGGCGTTTTGAATCGAGCGAGAATTACGAGATTTTGGTCGGCAAAGGTTCAAAGGATAACGATTTTTTGACGTTTCGCATAGCGAAATCGCTTGATTTGTGGCTTCACGCCGCCGATTATCCGGGTTCGCACGTCGTCGTAAAAAACCCGAACAGAACGGAAATCCCCCCGAAAACACTTCTCGAAGCCGCGCAAATCGCCGCGTTTTACAGTCAAGCCCGCACGCAGCCGAAAGTCGCGGTTCACTATACGCCGAAAAAATTCGTCAACAAACCGAAAGGCGCAAATCCCGGTCTCGTCAGTTTATCAAGTTTCAAAACGATTCTGGTCGAACCGAAAATAGAAGCGAAAAGCGAAAAATAAAAAATAAGATTTGAGAGATGAGAATTAATGTTTTAAGGTCAGGACACAAAAAGTTATGAAATTCTTGGATTTTTGGGTTTATTTATAAAAGAGACGATCCGCTCTGACACTCTCCTTTGATTGCGAACGGTGGAAAGTTTATTCCAACCGTTCGCGCAAATCAGATTAGATCGTTTCTTTCATTATTTAATTTGCGACAATTTCGATTTCACAAAAGCAATTTTTCTATTTTATTCCAACGACGTATCTGTCGAAGAGTAATCATAAGACGAAGAATAATCTGCCGCATCATAACTACCGCCCGTCGCGGCTTCCGAAGAAGCGTCGTAAACAGCCATATGTCCGCCGTGTTCTCCCAAATCGCCGTAATGATCTGCCGCTTCCTGATGCTCAACTGCTTCGGCAGCATAATACTCGGCGTTTTCAACATCGCCTTCTGCCAAATATTCTCCCGCCGCCTGCGCGTTGTATTCGGCATTTCCCTGCTCCCAAACAGCCCAATCCATCTGTGTTTCTTCTGCTTGCGCCTGCCCGCTGTGATCTGCTCCTCCGGCATACCAGTCGGCATCCTGAGTCGCGTAAGCGGCATTGCTCGCGTCTTCACGAGCGGCTTCGTAATCGCCCTGCTGCGCGTGAATCGCTTGCTGTTCTTCGTGATACTCGGCGTTTTCCTGCTGATAAGCGGCATATTCCAGATCAGACGAATCGCTCGATCCGAGCATACTGTTGTCACCGGCTTGCCAGGCTTCGTTTTCTGCCGTTTCGCGCGCCTCGGCTGCGGCGGCATAATCGCCTTGAGCGACGAATTCATCCGCCGCTTCCTGCGCTTCTCTCGCGGCTTCGGCGTGCGCGGCAGCTTCGATTTCGGACGAATCGGTCGGCTCTGTTTCTTCATTGACGACAGCGCCGCCGGCAAGATGAAATTCACCGCCGCTGTAAACTTCTTCAGCAATCGGATCGCTGGCGAGTTCAAAATTGCCAGTCGTCAAATCAGCCGCGTCGGTTTCGTATTCGATAACACTTTCGTTTTGTGCAGTTTCAAAAGCCGCATCGTCCGTAAAAGCATCAATGATTTCTTCGACAGACGAAGCGCCGTCATCGGTGGTGATAATTTCAATAACGGTAGTCGAACCGTCCGTTGTATTTTCGGTAATAATAGTTGTTTCAGTCATTGTTTTTCATTAGCTCCTTTTTTATTTAATTGGTAAATTCGTAATTGAATTCTTTAGGCAAATTGAAATTCGATTTTGTGCTTTTTAGTACATCGCTCCGCTGCCGATCAAAATCAGAAAAAAAACGCCGCAAAGAAGAAAGCCGACGATTGAAATAATGATGCCGCTCCACATACCGGTCTGCGCCATACCCAATCCGCCTGACGGCGAACGACCTTCTTTTATCGCGCTGACTTCCATCCAACCTAAAATCGCGCCGATAATACTCAGCAGAGGGAAGCACAACAACAAACCGCCAATGTTCAGCAGAACCGAAACGATAGCGCGCTTGCTTGTTCCCGTTGAAGGCTGTACGAATTGCTGAGCTTGCTGATTACCCTGAAAGCCTTGATTCCATTGTTGGTTATTAAACCTAGCTTGATTTTGTTGACCATTGCCCGAAGTTTCGCTGATCGGCGAGGCGCAGAAACGGCAAAATTGTGCATCCATCGCGTTTTGTTGTCTGCAGTTGTGACAATACTTTTCCATTTTGTTTTTTCTCCCTTAAAAAACTCGTTTAGTTTCTTTCAGATAAACAGTTGTTATTTCAATCTCTGTTTGCTCTTCAACTAATAGGGCGGAAAACAACGACAAAACAGTCCATTTTTTTTAAGACTCTTTGAAAAAAAATAGCCGAATGAAAATCATTCGGCTATTTTTTTATGTGAAGTAATCTTCGGCTTTATAATCTTCGGTTCGATATATTTAGCCTCATCAAGCCTCTTTCAAACGCTTCCAGGTGTATGTCGAACCGACGTTCGGATCATCGCACGGATTATCTGTGCCGAAAACTTCGCGGCGTTCGTTCATCCAGACATTTTGTTCGTGACCGTAATGATAATAATAATTTCCCTCCGAACTGTCCGGGTCGAAGTAAGCGGTCGCGCCCCCGAGCTCGTTGCGCCAACGCTCTTGCGGCGTCAATCCCGGTTGCGAAGGTTCCTCGCGCCGGCGTCTGTCCATTTCAATTTTCCGGGAAATGTCGGCATTTTGATTGTCGCGCACTTGCTGATTATAAGCGGAAAGCTGCTGCTTAAATTGCGCTTCGCTTTGCAGTTTGGCGTAAACGCCCTGAACGTGCTGCTGAAATTGGTTGCTTAATTGTTGAAGAATTCGCTGATAAAGCTCTTGCCATTGCGGATTGTTTCTGACCGAACCGGCGATTTGAAAAAAGATGTTTCGCTGCCCATCGAGATTACCTTTTTCGGCGCGGCAGCAAAACAAGCGAGCAAAGCCCCAGTTTATTTGCACGATTGACCCGCTTGAAGCCTGATTTTGCGTTTTCACGCCGTAAAATTCTTCTTCAAAGCGTCGTCCGTTTTCATCGTATTCGATTCGCACGACCACGCTTTCGCTCGGCGTCTGCATTAACTCAGCCACATTCAGGATTTGCGGAAGATTCGGAATTTGATTCACGCCGATGATCTGCAGATTCTGCCGGTTTCCGCGATATTTATGAATTACATTGCGAACCATCGCGTTTGCCGCGTCCATCGGCGGCATACAAGTCATTCCGCCTTTATATTGTCCGACCGCATCGAATCCGTAATTCGGTTCGAGCCAGTAGAAAGCTTCAACCGGCAAAAACTCGAGCGATTCCGCTCCGTTCGGATTGAAAGCCGCTGCGTAAATTTTAACCGGCAATGATGTGTCCTGAAAATTCCAATCAATCCGACTTTCAGCCCGCCATTCCTGCGGATGCGATATGACCGCCGCAATTATTCCTCGATGCTGCCGATCAACGATTCTATGTTGCACAAAGTTATATTTCATAAATTTTACCTTTACTTAAATTGCTTAAATAAATTACTCTCGATCAATAAGGCGGAAAAGTTTGTCTGAAAAGACCAAAAAATTTACGGTTTTTTTCAAAATTTATAAACTCTCGGTTTCTGCCGAAAAGTTTCTAAACTCGGTCAGACAAATCGCTTTTAATCAAAGAGTTCCGACGCGCGCAATTGCTTGTAACTTCAAAAAAGTTTTTCTTTGCTATTAAACTCTCGTAAACCGTTCTCGCGGCAAGAATTAAATTTATCTCTGTTTTCACTACCAACCTCCGCTTTTTTGCTTGAATATTTCCCGGTTTTCTTGTTCAATTCAACGTAATCCCAATCCAGAATTTAATTTGCGCGGCAATCATAAGGCGAAATTTGTCGGTGAAGCATACGAAAAATGATTTTTTATTTTTTTTCCGAATAATCCGTTTCAAAGGAGACAGAGAGATGAGCGAGGAACAAAAAGATGTCACGGTTTTGCTCAATGCGATGAGCGCGGGCGACGGAGCGGCGCCGGAACAGCTTCTCGAACTGGTTTACAACGATCTAAGGCGGCTTGCCGGAAAGTATCTGCAAAACGAGCGCGCCGATCACACTTTGCAGGCTACCGCGCTGGTTCACGAAGCTTATATCAGATTAGTTGATTGGGAAAACGTTTCCTGGCAAAACAGGGCGCATTTTTTTGCCGTCGCCGCGCAGGTGATGAGAAGGATTCTGGTAGATAATGCGCGAGCGCATCGCGCCGACAAACGCGGTTCCGGTCAAAAAGTCGCGCTCGACGAAGCGGTCGGTTTTGCCGAAGAAAAGGATTTTGATTTGCTGCGGCTCGAAGACGCTCTGCGCAATTTGGAAGAATTGGATCCGAGACAAGCGAAAATAGTCGAACTGCGATTTTTTGGCGGTTTATCAATCGAAGAAACCGCGCACGTCTTGAACGTTTCCGAAACTACTGTCAAACGCGAATGGACAATGGCAAAAGCGTGGTTTCAGCG
>DASVQY010000047.1:0-5494 GCA_036388895.1 Pyrinomonadaceae bacterium
TCTTGCGACATACTCGCTTTTTCCGGCGATAATTATTTGGGGAATACTGCTGGGCGGGATTGTTTATTCGCATATCGCTTTTTTTCCGGTTTACCTGTCCGATTTGCCGAATTCGGCGGTCGTGGTTAACGGGAAATACGCACTTAACGAAGCGCCGTTTTGGATGACCGTTCATCCGCTGCTTATTTTATCGCTGATTATAGCGCTGGCGTTGAACTGGAAATTTAAGGCGCGGCGCAAGCTGATAGCTTTAAGCTTCGGAATTTATATCGTTGTGCTAATTGTTTCCGCCGTGTATTTTGTTCCCGAGCTGATGGCTTTTGGCAAAAGCCCCGAATCGAATCTACCGGCGTCGGAATGGCTTGCACGTGGGCATCGTTGGTACAGTTTAAGCCTAGTTCGCGGCTTGTGGTGTTTTATAGGTTTTATCCCTTTGTTAATTGCTTTGAGCAAATCGGCTGGCGAGCCGAAAGAATCCCATACTCAAAATTAAACTTTTAATATTTCTGAATTTCCTGATGAAAAATATCCGCGACTCTCGCATAATCTTCATCATAAAGATGCAATTCATTGCGCCAATCGTCTCTTTTGATAGCTGTTCTTAAATCGAGATAATGAAAATTGGTGTGCTTATTGTCGAGGTCTTGGAGCATTGCGTTAAAAAGGTCGGTTAATTCCGCAATGATGCTTTCTGCGAGTGTCGTGTCTGTAATATTTTTTCTGGCAAATGCCGGACGCAGCCAGGGTCCGGAAAAATTGAAACCGAGAAAATTAAATACAGCGCGTCCGTCGGGAATGGCATAACCGTAGCCGTGAGAAATAATGTGAATGTTTGCATCGAGCTTCCACACGCGGGTTAAAATATTCTCGTAGGCTCTTCTGGCAACGGTTGAAAAGATATATTTGGCGAAATCCCTTCTTAAAGGCTGCAAGCCGGAATCGGAATGATTCAGATATGATTCCAATTCCGCGCCGGCAATATCGTTTCCGCCTGCCGATAAAAGAAAAACTTTCGGTTTATATTTTGTGATTGCGCTGAGAGTTTCTTCAAGCGGCGGCGTGCGTCTTGAAAAGTTACGATTTGTTTTCGTGCCGAAACTCATATTTTCTAATGAGTCACCAGCTTCCGCTACTTTATAAATATTGTATTTATGCCTGCGTTTCAAATTATCCAAAATATCCAGTCCCGGCGGATAATCAAACCAGGAATCGCCTTCGGCAACAATTACATTCGATACACTTTCCAAACTCGCCAGATGTGTTGCGCCGCTCGGCAGAATATCGTTCCAAAGTTCGTACTTTAATCTTTGAACCTCTTCAGGAGATTTTATCTTTTTAGTCATTTTCCCTCACATTTGCAGTTGATTAATTCACGGTTAATATAAGTTTGAAGATTAAAATAAGCAATTGTTCCGGTAAGATTTTTTCGCTGTGACAAGTCCTCAAATTTACCGACGGCTAGGAATTTTCACATCATTCTTTTCCGCAAACTCAACCGCTTCTTCATAGCCAGCATCAACGTGCCGCACGACGCCCATTCCCGGATCGGTGGTTAAAACTCTTTCGATTCTTTTTGCCGCTTCGGGCGTGCCATCGGCGACGATGACCTGTCCGGCGTGCAGGCTGTAACCGATGCCGACTCCGCCGCCGTGATGCAGCGAAACCCAGGTTGCGCCGCCGACGGCGTTGATCATTGCGTTGAGATAAACCCAATCGGCGATGGCGTCCGAGCCGTCTTTCATCGCTTCGGTTTCGCGGTTGGGCGAAGCGACCGAGCCGCAGTCGAGATGGTCGCGTCCGATAACCACTGGCGCTTTGAGTTCGCCGCTGGCGACCATTTCGTTTAATTTCAAACCCGCTTTGGCGCGCGCGCCGTAACCGAGCCAGCAGATTCGCGCCGGGAGACCTTGAAAACGGACTTGTTCCTGCGCCATTGTCAGCCAGCGCGCGAGATGGTCGTCTTCGGGGAAAAGATTCATCATCGCTTCGTCGGTTTTGTAAATGTCTTCCGCCTCGCCCGACAGCGCCACCCAGCGAAACGGACCTTTGCCTTCGCAGAAAAGCGGGCGAATGTAAGCGGGAACAAAACCCGGATAATCAAAAGCGTTTTCGACGCCGTTGTCTTTGGCGCGCTGGCGAATATTGTTGCCGTAATCGAAAACAACTGCGCCACGTTTTTGGAATTCGAGCATTGCTTCAACGTGCCGCGCCATCGAATCCATCGCTCGTTTTTCATATTCAATTTGATTTTCGCCGCGCAATTTTGTCGCTTGTTCGACGCTCAATCCTATCGGAATATATCCGTAAAGTACGTCGTGCGCCGAAGTCTGATCGGTGACGACATCAGGAATGACGTTTCTTTCCAAAAGCTGCCAATGAATTTCCGCCGCGTTGCCGTGCAAAGCGATTGATTTAGGCTCTTTTTTAGAAACAAATTCGCTGACTAATTTCAACGCTTCATCTAAATCCGCCGCTTCGACATCAACTTGTCCAAGATTTAAACGTCTTTCAATCCGCCATTTATCAACTTCGACAAAAAGACCTACGCCGTCGTTCATCGTAACGGCTAAAGGCTGCGCGCCGCCCATCTCGCCTAACCCGGCTGTCAAAACGAATTTTCCCGCCAAACTTCCCCAACCGTGTTGGCGGGCAAGCGAGCCGAAAGTTTCATAAGTGCCTTGCAAAATGCCTTGCGTGCCGATGTAAATCCAGCTTCCGGCGGTCATTTGCCCGTACATTATCAAGCCTTCGCGTTCCCATTTATCGAAATTTTCCTGAGTCGCCCAAGCCGGAACAATGTTTGAGTTGGCGAGCAAAACGCGCGGCGCGTCCGCGTGCGTTTTGAAAACCGCGACTGGTTTGCCCGATTGAACAAGCAGAGTTTCATCCGGTTCGAGATTTCGCAATGATTCTAAAATCGCATCGAAACATTCCCAATTTCGCGCCGCTTTTCCGCGTCCGCCGTAAACGATTAAATTGTCTGGATCAAACGCGACTTCCGGGTCGAGATTGTTTTGAATCATTCGATAAGCGGCTTCGATAAGCCAATTTTTGCAAGCGAGTTCGGTTCCGCGCGGAGATTTAATAATTCTGTTCATATTTTTAGCGAATTTATGATAGCTTGAGCGTTTCTAACAGAAATTGCAGATATTTTTCAACTGACAAGTAAATTCAAGCTCAAATAATTCTATTGTTGCAGCCGGTTCGATGCTACTTTTTTGCAGCCTTTTGCGCTTTTAAAAGTAAGAAAGTTTTTGGAGAAAAAAATGCAGCGTTTTAAATTTGCCTTTTTGATTGGTTTGATTTTTGTTTTCGGCGCATCCGCGCAAACGCCCGAACCGAATCGTGATCTTGAAAAGATCAAATTCGTTACCTCCGACATTGATAATTTCTGGCGTGCTTACGATATAGCCAGCAAAGAAACTGACAAGGAAAAGAAAATTGCGATTTTCCAGAGCGAATATTTTGATAAAGGCAGCATCGGATTGCAGGATTTTACTTCCGCGCGTATTAAAAGCTCGAAAAATTTGGTCGAATCAATCGAAAAACATCCGAAATATTATGCTTCGATTCGACCTTCGACTTTACGCATCGCTGATTTTGAAAAGCAGATGCGGAAAAGCTTTCGCAATTTGAAAAAGGTTTACGCGGACGCGGTTTTTCCAGATGTTTACTTTCTGGTCGGAGTCTTAAATTCCGGCGGTACGCTTTCAAAACGCGGTTTGCTCATCGGTTCGGAAATGTACGGCTTGACGCCAAAATCGCCGCGCGAAGAGCTTAACAACTGGCTCAAATCCGTTTTGTTGCCGGTTGATAATTTGCCGTATATCGTCGCGCACGAATCAATTCATTACCAGCAGAAAATGACGCCGCATCAATCTCTGCTTGCCAAATCAATTCAGGAAGGAATGTGCGATTTTATTGCCGAAATGATCGCCGGAAAACACGCCAATCAAGTGCAAAAAACTTACGGCGAAGCAAATGAAATCGCGCTCTGGAAAGAATTCAAGCCTGCGATGTGGGAAAAAGATTTTTCAAAATGGATTTACGACAGCGTTAACGCCAAAGACCGCCCGGCAGATATGGGTTATTATATGGGCTACAAAATCGTGCAGTCGTATTACAACAACGCCAAAGATAAACGGCAGGCGATTAAAGATATTCTGGAAATCAAAGACCTGCGAAAATTCTACGAAGCAAGCAAATACGGCGAAAAGTTTGGTAATTAATTTCGTAAAAAAACTGCTTTATTTTACGAAATATTAAATTTAGAAAGCGGATTGTTTGGTTTAATGAGGTTGTAGCGTTCGAGCTTCATATATAAATTGCGGCGCGAAATGTCGAGTTCGCGGGCGACGCGCGAAACATTTCCGTTATGCCTTTGAAGAGCTTCGAGGATAATCCGGCTTTCAATTTGCGAGATTACTTCGTCGAGCGTTCCGGTTTCTCTCTTGACGCTAAAAACGGCTGCGGAAGATTCGTCAGTCAAATTAATCGAACTCGGTTCCTGCGAAAGCGGCAGGCTGGTGCGCCTTAGCTCCGGCGAGAGGTGTTCGGGCGTAATGATTTCATTATCGTCGGCGCGAACAACGATTCTTTGCAATTCGTTGCACAATTGACGAATATTTCCGACCCAATCGCAAACCATCAACAAATCCACAGTCTGCGGAGTAATTGTCACGTTTTGCTTGTTATATTGAGTTGAATAGTGGTTGAGATAGTGGTTAACGAGAAGTGGAATTTCCGAGCGTCTTTCCCTAAGCGGCGGAATTCTCAGGCGAATTACGTTTAAACGATAATATAGATCTTCTCTGAAAGTGCCGTCAGCTACTTTCGACTCCAGGGAAACGTTTGTCGCAGCGACGACTCTGACATCTACTTTTATCGGTTTCTTTTCTCCGAGCGGCTGAATTTCTCCTTCCTGTAAAAACCTGAGCAGTTTCGGCTGTACATCGAGCGGCAAATCTCCAATTTCGTCAAGAAAGAGCGTGCCGCCGTCCGCCGAACGGATTACGCCGGGAGAATCCTGCGTCGCGCCGGTAAAAGCTCCTTTGCGATAACCGAAAAGATGTCCTTCTGCGAGTTCTTTCGGCATTGCGGTACAGTTAAAGGGCACGAAAACCTGATCTTTACGGTTTGATAATTGGTGCACGGCGCGAGAGACAAGCTCTTTTCCAGTTCCTGATTCGCCCGTAATGAGAACTGTAATATCGCTGGTTCTGATTTTATAAATTTCTTCGACCAGTGTTTGCATCCCCGGGCTTGAATGAATAAAGCCGGGCAAAGGGCTTTCAACCTTTAAACGTTCGGATTCGACAAGCGTTTTTTGAGTTTTATGTCTCTCTTGCAGCGAGCAGATTTTTAAACCAAGCTCAACGGTTTTGATAATCGGTTTGAGGCTCGAATTATCGGATAATCTGGCTCCGGAGCGCGGAAAAACCAGCAAAAATGAAGGTGTTGCGCCTGTGTCGGGCATTTCTATGACGGCAAAATT
>DASVQY010000048.1:0-1540 GCA_036388895.1 Pyrinomonadaceae bacterium
GCTCGCGGCTCTGTCCGGCGACTATTGAACCAAAACCCAAATCGCGCGTTTCCGTTTCGGAAGCGATCTGACCTTGAAAAATTTTGTCGGAAATGTTTTGCGCCACTTTGATTTTTATCGAAAATTGTATGAAAACCGTCACGCAATCGTAAAAAGACCGGTGATAATTGATTTTTTCGTCAGAATAATGATGAAATGATTACACGATTTTTCAATAAAATACCAGATGACTGAAGCAATACAAGAAGAAAATTACCCGCCGAAACTGCGAAAAGCCGCAAACGGCGACATTGATGTCGGTTCTTTAGCAAGTTTGCTCGAATGGTTTTTGCAGTACGATCAGCGAGTCGCGATAGTCAGGCATCCGCACGTTGAAGAACTTTTTCAGTGGAAACAAGCTGACGACGCAGAGCAGGAAAACGAAGTTTACCCGTTTGCCAACGCCGAATCGAGATTCGCCATCGGCGTTTTTCAGGCTCTGGGCGAAAACAATTCGGAAGAAAAACTGCAAAGATATATTTCCGAATCGCTGCAAGCTCTCGGCGAATCGAAACAAACTAACGAAGAAATCGCCGCCGCTTACGGTTTTGAGTCAAGTAAATCGCACGTCGAACAGTCTCAACTGATTTCATCTGACATCGAAAAAAGAATTTATTTGACAAGCTGTTGGCTTGAATCGTTGTGCACGGCGGAAGTCAGATTTTTAGGCTGGATTTATCAGGAGTTGTACGGAAGACCTTTTCAGCCGACAGCTTAATGATTGGTATAACGTGAACGTAAACCGGTTACCCGAAAGTTAAGATTTTAGAAGAACTGTTATAAGTAGGGTAGTTATTTCCGCCTTACGTCCATTGATTTGTTATACGGGCTTTGCTTTCACCGAACAACTAAAACTACGCGTTTCAATTCCGATGCACAAATATTATTTCAATTCTTCAATGGGAGGCACATAGTCAGCGAAATTGGCATTACTGATTTGCATAACCTCCTCGCGTGAAAAAACGGTTTCCAATTTTAGACAGAGTCCTTCAGCTTCACGCTCATACTTCTCTCTGTCGCGATCTGGTTGATACCATTCAGGTCTAATAAAAGGAATTATTTCCTCTATCACAGCAATTTGTTCGGGCATAAGGCGTGAGCGATTAGCTGCCAGCCATCGTTCAATGTGAGTCTTGATTAGTAGAGCGCGATTTTCAGCCGAAACTTCATTAAAAATTCTTATACGTTCCTGACGCGGATAAGGCATAAATTGGTCATAGCTTATTATTATTCGTTCTTTATTCATTTTCTCTCCGAAAGTTTAAGCGTATAACTCATTAGCAATATTTTGAGCGGATTGCCATTTGCTTTAATTTTAACACCAAAAACAAAAACGGGTGATATTAGAACTCACCCGCATTATTTAATCGTTCAAGTTTATAAACTTACCTGCCGAAAGTGTTACACTGGCGCATATCTCCGGTTTGGAATCCGCGTGAAAACCACGTCATTCGTTCGCGTGATGAGCCGTGCGTGAAAGATTCCGGCACGACGTAGCCTT
>DASVQY010000049.1:0-25403 GCA_036388895.1 Pyrinomonadaceae bacterium
GCAAATCGGTTTTTCCCGCTCGAGAGCCAGCATCATCCGGCTCGCGCTCGAACCGTGAATTATCAGGTTCTCTCCCATACGGGCGTAACTTGTCGGCAGAACAAACGGCTGGTCGTTTATCATAAAACCGACATGGCAAACGAAGCCTTCATCAAGAATCCGGTTGATGGTTTCCCGCTCGAAATTTCCGCGTTTAGGAATCCGTTTGATTTTTGTGCGCTCGGTGCGAACAATCTCTTTACTCATCGTTATTTATTTTTCTGCTCGGCAGAATCTCGACAGCTTCCGGCGTTTTGACCAGCACAACACATCCGTTTTCGGAGCGAACGGCGTGTTTGCCGTTCGGCGCAGTGTATAAATAATCGCCCGTCTGCAAATGATCTTTGCCGAGACGAATTTCGCCTTCGATGACGAAAATCTCTTCGCCCGCCGGATGATTATGCGCCGGGTAAGCCGCGCCGGGTTCGAACTTCAGAAGAAAAGTCGGCGCGCGTTTAGTATTTTTATCGAACTGCAGAACTTTGACGAAAATGCCCTCCGAATCGGGTTCGGCGAGCGGTTTCCATTCGATTTGCGAAGCGCGGACTAATTGATTCGTATTTTCTTCATTCATAATTTTCGTCTAAACGAGCGGCAGATATTTTTCCTCTATTATTTTCAAATGATGCTTTTGATGATCAAGAATGATAAAACCCACAGCTAGAAGCGACATTTTTGTTTGAAAGCCGGCTCTAAATCCGTCTCAGCAATCTGGTTGATGTTTCGCTCAAAATATTTCTGCATCGGGTTTATGTCTGATTTTTTCATTGAAATTATTTTGACTGTTTATCTTTAAACTTGAGTTTTAAACTTCACGATTATTTGTCTAACCATTCGCTGTTCAATGTTGATTCTCAAAAATTTTTGAAATTGCCTCGCTAAAGGCAACAATATTATCAATGCTACGAACTGTACCAAAACAATAACAGAATTTAGATACTGTCATTGAACAAATTGCCTTTTATACAATGATTTTCTTCTAATAAAGTTAATAACTTGATATTACTTTTCCGAACGTCAAAGATTGCTTTCTCTATCAAAATTCAGAAATGCTTTTTATGAATTAACGGCATCCAGCATCACTTCGTAAGAATCTCGGGCAAAGCGTTTCTGAAATAACGGAACAAACGGAAATCCGATTTTAGCAAGCCAGTGCTGTGCTCGCGCGAAAGCGTATAATTCATATTTCACGACATCGGTTTCTTTGTTCCATTCGACGGTGAAACGTTCTTCGCCTTTTTCGGAATGGGCGGGCAAAGTTCCGATAGCAAAGGAATTTTGCGAATAATGCCGTGTTTCTTCGTTCAGCGTATAAATGATGCGGCACGGATTGAGCGACCAAAAGCCGAGATGATTGACGAGCGTCACAAATGCTTCGCCTTCTCGAACGGGAACGCCGAGCGGGTGAACTTCGGTCCAATCGGTCGCGTACATTTGCCAGGAGAAGAGCGCGGCGACTGCTTTTTTATAAATCTTCTCGCCTTTTCCCAACTCTCTGCGAAGATGATTTATCGGATAACCGAAAGGCGCGGCAAAGTTTTTTGTTTCGCCGATTTCGCTGTAAGAAAGCGAAAGCCGGTTTTGCGCTTCGATAAAATCGTTGATTTCTTCCTCGGTTGGCTTTTGCAGCGTAAACATACGAAGATTCTCGCATACAATCAATGAAATTGCGCCCCGGAAAGAACATTATAAGTTCGGAAAAACTGCGCAAATACTGCCTGAAAAACGTTAAAGTGCAACTCTTACAAAACTCTTACAATTGAACTGCGAAAAACCTGTTACGATTACATCTAACGCAAAGCTAAGGCGTTATAATTTTAATTTTTAAGTCATAAAGGGTTTTTCAAAATGCAAAACGTAGTCGAATTAAAGCAAGTAAAATCGGATCAAATTCAGTGGGTAACGATGTCTTTCGTCACCGCTTTTCACATTTTGGCAATCGGAGCGCTGTTTACATTCAGCTGGGCGAATTTAATCGCTGCATTGGTAACGTGGTGGATTGCCGGAAGCTGGGGAATCGGGATGGGTTATCATCGTCTTTTGACGCATCGCGGATTTAAAACGTCAAAGCCGATCGAGTATTTTCTCGCTCTCTGCGGCACGCTCGGTCTGCAATCGGGCGCGATCAATTGGGTAACGACGCACCGCATTCATCACGGCTTTACCGAAACCGACAAAGACCCGCACAGCCCCCGCAACGGAACTTACTGGGCGCATATGGGCTGGATTATGCGCGGAACGGCGCAAAATCAGGACGAAGCGACACAGTGGCGCTATTCGCCGGATTTGATGAAAGATAAAGTTCACGTCGTTATGTCGAAGTATTACTGGGTGACGCCCATCATCGCGGCAGTAATTTTACTTGCTGTCGGCAGCTCGATAACGGGCACGCTTTTCGGCGGCGTTTCGATGGTTTTGTGGGGCATTTTCCTGCGTCAGGTCATCGGCTGGCATTCGACCTGGCTGGTAAATTCGGCGACTCATCTTTGGGGAACACGACGCTTTGAAACGCGCGACGATTCGCGCAACAACGGTTTGATTGCCGCCGTAACGTTCGGCGAAGGCTGGCACAATAATCATCACGCGCACCCGCGTTCGGCGAAACACGGTCTCGCCTGGTACGAATTCGACGTAAACTGGGTGCAAATTAAATTCTTGGAAAAAATCGGACTGGTTAAAGACGTTTACGCTTACCAGATTGACGAGGATAAACAAGTCCAATCTATGAAGAAAGCGGCTTAAATACAAACAGAAATTCAGTGACGGAAGGCAAAAGTGAGGAACATTTTTCACTTTTGCCTTTTTACTTTTTGCTTTTTACTTTAATCTTTTAGAAAAATGTAGAAGAATGCGCCGCCGAAAAGCCACAATTTTTTTTCTCGTTCTCGGCATCTGTCTTATCGCGCTGGCGATTGCGCTGAATATCGGATGGATTTTGCTGAATCTGCGCGAAGTCGTGCTGCTCGTTTTCGGCATCGTCTTTTTCGCCGTGATTATCACCGGCTTGACGCTCAACACGATTTTTCTGGTGCGCGAAATTCGCCGCAACGAACAGCACGACGCGTTTCTGAACGCCGTCACGCACGAATTGAAAACGCCGATTGCTTCGATAAAGCTTTATCTCGAAACCTTAAAAACGCGCGAGGTTGCGGAAGCGAAACGACTCGAGTTTTACGACGTAATGATTGCCGACAGCAATCGGCTTTTGAATACGGTCGAGCAGGTTTTACAGGCGAGCCGCACGCGCGAAAAAAATCGTCTGCTGAACGTTTCGCAAATTGATCTCGGAAAACTTCTCCACGAATGTATCGGAATTATCGAAACACGTTACAAATTAAAGGATGCGGCAATTCGGCTTATCGAACCGGGCGAGCGAATAATTATTTCCGGCGATGCTTCGGAGCTGCAGATCGCTTTTACGAACCTGCTCGACAACGCCGTTAAATATTCGGCGACGGAGCCGAAAATCACAGTCAAAGTAAGAAATCCGAACGAAAAACAAGTAGAAATTTTCTTCAAGGATAATGGCGTCGGTCTCGAGCGAAACGAAATAAAGCGTATCTTCAAGCGTTTTTACCGTGTTCCCGGACTTTCGACGCAGGAAAAAAAGGGCACCGGTTTAGGTCTTGCGATTGTTAAATCAATCATTAAAAAACACAAGGGACGGATTCGCGCCGAAAGCAGGGGAACCGGCAGAGGCAGCACGTTTGTCATTGTATTGCCGAAAACGCCGTAAGCGCCTTAAATCCAAAAAGCAAAAGTCAATAAAATGAAAAAACAGGCGGCTTTTTATCGTCGCCTGTTTCTTCTGAAGGCGTTTCCGCCAGCTTACAGGATTACCTTAGAAAATGTTCTCGTCAGAAAATGTTCTCGTCTTATTACGCCAGCCGCACAGAAACCGGCGTTTTGTTGGTTAGCATATCAAAGACGCCGGAACGAGCCTGAGCCAAATTAACGAGTTCCTCGATCTTTTCTCGCGGCGCGTCGGCTTTGATGTCGAAAGTTACGCGAATTTCATCGCAGCCCATCCGCGTGTTTTCGTCCAGACCGAGAAATCCCAGAAGGCTGGCGTCGGCTTCAAATTTAGACGTAACTTCATTTAATTTCACGCCTTCGGCAGCAGCGAAATAAACGAGAGTCGTCGTCAGACAGCCCGCCAAAGCCGCCAGAAGATGCTCGACCGGGTTCGCGCCCTTATCGGTTCCCAAAAGAAAAACCGGTTCGTCCTTTTCCATCACAAACGAACTCTCGCGTCTGTGTTCCTGTCCCCCACCGTAAACTTCGTTTACAGTGGTAAGATTATTCGTGCCGTTTATCCATTCGTTGCCCGCGCGAAATTGTAATCTCGCCAATTCCGGCTGCTGCCGGACGACTTCGATAGTGGCGACAAAATCGTCAGCATCAATTCCATTGACAATTGTTTTTTCTGTTATCACTGCATCGTACATATAAATTTCTCCTTATTATTTCGTATTTTTGTGTTTTTGTATTTAGATAACCGGCTAGCAAAAAGCCGGCGCTACGGCTTCAATCCGCGTTTTTTGTTCGGGATTCAACGCTTCCAGCGATTCCAAAAATTTCGGATGCGTCATTCCGGTTCCCAAATAAGTCCAGCGATTGGCTTGATGTTGAATTCGGGTAAATTCGTCGCGCTCTTCGCCGGAAAATTTGCGGTTCGTCGCGCGTTCAAAGGCTTCGAAATCGAAAAGCGTCTGCTGCAGCATTCCTTTGTCGAGGAAATCTACGATTTCCAAATATCCGTCAACGCCTTTCTCGATTTGCTGCAAGCTCATTCCGTCGGTTATCGCGTCCACGATCATCGCGTCGAGCTTGGCGTGCTGCGCTTCTTCGAGCCAGTGATTTTTGAGCAGGTTTTTGAACTGCGCGTCGAGCGTTTGATTGTCTTTGACGCTTTCCACGTAATGCCGCTGCGTCATCCATTCGATATGAAGAACGGCGAGCGCGACGGCAAGCGGCTGATGCGACAAAACCACTTTCGCGACTTCCGAAGGCGGACCGATGACTTTGCAGCTCGCGCCGAAACCTTTCTGAAATTGCTGGCTGAAAAGCTTGAACAATTGAATGTGTTTCGCTTCTTCGCTGGCGAGCTGCAGAAAGGCGCGGACGCGATAATCATCTCTGTCGAGTTCCGGTCGAACGTGATCGAGCACGAACGGCAGGATGAATTCTTCGACCAAACCGAAAATGCACAGATACGCGTGCGCCCGGATTTGATTCAAAACGAGCTTTTCCTCGGCGTTGAGGAAAGAAAGCGATTCGATTCTCGCCAGCGATTCGGGCAAAAACGGTTTGGTAAAATCAAGCTGTTTATCGTCGCCGATTATGTCTTCAATCCGCCAGTTGACCTTGTAAGAAGCGACCAGCGTGTCCTTAAAGTCATAATGCGGCATCGGCTTTGTTTTAACGTTGTTACTTATTATTGCGTCTAACATTTTAATGCTCCTTTTGTTATGAAATTAACGAGGTTTTTCGACCCCGCTTAATAAGACGGAAACGGCTTGCAAATCAGGACACGCGCCGAAAAAAGTTTTGAAATTCTTTTAAATTGTGTGTTTAGCTGCGCTGCAAGCACGCGCCGGCGATTTCTTTTATATGCCGGAAATCCGTTCCGCAGCATCCGCCAACCACGTTAAGGCTCTTTAAGCGCCCGACGAGTTCACGATACTGCTGTCCCAGCTCCGCCGGATTGCCTTCGTCAAGCTCAATGCTTTCATCGAGTTCGGCGTGACTTTTTCTGGAAGAATTAGCTCGTATTCCGCGAATTCTCTTTGTCCAAGATTCGTCCTGCTTCAAAACGCTTTCGAAATGCGTCGGATGCGCGCAGTTAACCATATAGTAAGCGGGGTAGAAATCGGTTTCTCTATCTACGGCTTCGATTGCTTCCTTCAAAGTCTGACCGGACGGCAACTTACCGTCGGTTTCAACGGTAAAAGAAATAACAACGGGCATCTTTGCGGACTTTGCGGCGCGAGTGATTCCGATTGCTTCTTCGACGTAGTTCAGCGTGAAAGCCGAAACCATATCGGCTGCGGTTTCGCTAAAAGCGCGAATCTGCGCCCGGTGATAATTTTCAGCTTCGGCTGACGACATCGCATTCGTCGGAACGTAGCCGTCGCCGCGCGGTCCGATGCAGCCACTGATGACAATCTTCGATTTTTCGGTTTCAAATTCATCGCGGATGCCGCGTAGAAAATCAATCGCTTGGCGGTTCAGTTCCGCCAGAGCGTTTTCCGAATAACCGATTTTTTCGCCCCAATCGGAATTAGCGCGCCAGGTGACGCTTTCGAGCACGAAACCGACTTTTAAATCTCTCGCCAGCGAAACGAAAGGAACGTAATAATCGCGCAAATGCCGAACGCCTTCTTCGGTTTCGAGCAGGGGAAAAGCCATAAAATGTGGCAGTTCGAGCTTTTTGTGAAAGATAAGCGTCGTTTCCAAACCGCCGTCGGTCAGAAAAATTCCTTCGGCGAGCTGCGGCAGATTGTTACGATATTTCGCCGTTTTTGAATTCGACTGAGCATTTTCAATCTTTCCGTCATAATTACCGAATCCGACCGACGCAGCTGCTTCGTCGGTTTTCTTTGTATTGTTTGTATTCTTCAAATTCGCCATACGATTGCTCCTTATATAATTGGTTATAAGCCTTAAAACAGAAGATATAATTTTTTTCCCGAGGATTTTAATTTCCTCAAATGATATGACGAAAAGCGCGTTTGAAACAGGACACAAAATATAAATAATTCTCGGTTTCGTAAAATTATGGTAAAATGCGTGCTAATTCGCCCTTATTAAAATTTTATTTTTTCGGCAGCGAACCTGATGAGCGAACCGAAATCACAAGAGATAACGCGGCTGCTTCTCGATTGGGGAAACGGTAACAAAGCGGCTCTCGACGAATTAATGCCGATTGTCTACGACGAGCTTCGTCGTTTGGCAAAGCATTATATGCGCGGGCAGCGCGCCGGTCACACTCTGCAAACGACGGCTCTGGTCAACGAAGCTTATCTCAGATTAATTGATTCGAGCCGCGTAAACTGGCAAAACCGCACACATTTTTTCGCAATTTCGGCGCAGATGATGCGTCGTATTCTTGTAGATTTCGCGCGCATTCGCAACAGTCAAAAACGCGGCGGAGAAAACGTAAAAGTCACGTTCGACGAACAAATCGAAGTTCCCGTTGAAAACGAAACAAATTTGATAGCTCTGGACGAAGCGCTGGAGAATCTCGCAAAGCTGAATTTGCGGCAAAGCCAAATCGTCGAACTGCGCTATTTCGGCGGATTGAGCGAAGAAGAAATCGCCGCAGCGCTGAAAATTTCCGTGCGAACCGTTCGCCGGGATTGGAGCGTGGCGCGAGCGTGGCTTTACCGCGAACTAAAGCAAACGTAAAAAACTATGACTCCTGAAAAATGGGAGCAAATTACGGAAATTTATCATTCCGCGCTCGATCTCGAAGCCGGCGAGCGAAAAGCATTTCTCGAAAAAATGTGCGCGGGCGATGAATCTCTGCGGCGTGAAGTCGAATCTCTGCTTTCGGCTAATTCGCAAGCCGGAACTTTTATTGCGGAAACCGTTATCAAAGATATTGCGCCTTTTTTGACGAACAAAGACGCTCTCTCTTTGAAAGACGAAACTCTCGGTCATTACGAAATCCTTTCCCGTATCGGCGCGGGCGGAATGGGCGAAGTTTATCTGGCGAAAGATACGCGTCTTAATCGTCCGGTCGCGCTGAAAACTCTGCCGCTTTCGCTTTCCAATCATCCCGATTCCCTTCGCCGTTTGAAAATCGAAGCGCAGGCGGCGGCGACGCTCAATCATCCGAACGTGGCGATTGTTTATTCGGTCGAAGAAATCGGCGGGCACTCGTTTTTCACGATGGAATACGTCGAAGGAAAACCGCTCGATGAATTTATTCCCGACGGCGGTCTCGATTTGGAAACGTTTCTGGAATGGTTTATACAAATCTCAGCCGCGCTCGCGCACGCACACGAAAAAGGCGTCGTTCACCGCGACGTTAAACCGGGCAATATAATGATAACGGCTGACCGCGTGCCGAAAGTTCTCGATTTCGGTCTGGCGCAGTTCGATAACACAAAAACGAATCCTTCGGCACTGAGAATAACGTTTTCGGGACAAATTTTCGGCACGCCGTCTTATATGTCGCCGGAGCAAGCAGACGGAAAACAAATTGATTTTCGCAGCGATATTTTCAGTCTCGGCGTCGTAATGTATGAAGCCATTACCGGCGAACGCCCGTTTCAGGGCGAAAGTTACGCTTCGGTCGTCAGCGAAGTTCTGACGAAAAATCTGCGTCCCGTTATCGAAATCAAACCGGAAACTCCTTTTATGCTCGCGCGACTTATAACTCGCTGTCTGGAAAAAGAGCCGCGCAAACGATTCGGCTCGATGCGCGAAGTTCAAACTTTTCTCGAGGAAATACAAGCCGCGCTCAATTTCGGCGTTTCTTTGGACAATTCATCAAAAAGGTCTTTACAAAAACCCGAAAAATCTTCAATCAAAAGCGTTTCTTCAGAATCTCAATCTTTTGCGCCGCCTGAAACTCATTACGCGCAAAGCGGCGACGTTAATATCGCGTATCAAACTGTCGGCGAAGGCGATTTGGACGTTGTTTTCGTAATGGGTTGGGTTTCGCATCTCGAATATTTCTGGAAGGAACCGCGCTTTGCTGCATTCTTAAATCGTCTCGCCGGTTTTTCGCGCTTGATTCTTTTCGACAAACGCGGAACGGGACTTTCAGACCGCGTTCCGATTCATAGGCTGCCGACTTTAGAGCAGAGAATGGACGACGTGCGGTGCGTGATGGATGCGGTCGGATCGAAAAAAGCCGCACTGATCGGCGTTTCCGAGGGCGGTCCGATGTGTTCGCTGTTCGCCGCGACTTACCCGGAAAAAACCACCGCGCTTGTGATGATCGGCACTTACGCCAAACGCATTAAAGACGAGGGCTACCCGTGGGGCGTTTCGCGCGAGCAGCGTGAAGCGTTTTTTGATTTGATGCGAAGAGACTGGGGCAAAGCCGTCGGAATCGAGGAACGAGCTCCGTCTCTGGCAAACGACGCCGATTTTCGCAGCTGGTGGGCGACTTATCTCAGAATGGGAGCGAGTCCCGGCGCGGCGGTCGCTTTGACCGAAATGAACGCCGAGATTGACGTGCGGAACGTTCTTCCTTCAATTCGCGTTCCGAGTCTGGTTATTCACCGCAAAGGCGATTTGTGTCTGAAAGTAGAAGAAGGTCGCTTTGTCGCCGATTTGATTCCGGGCAGCAAATACGTCGAACTCGATGGCAGCGACCATCTGCCGTTCGTCGGCGACCAGAACGAAATCTTAGACGAAATCGAAGAATTTTTAACCGGAGTTCGTCACGCCGACGAATACGACAGAGTTCTGGCGACGGTGATGAGTATGAAAATCGTTGATCTGGAAGCGACCGCGCGGGAAATAACGAACTGGGAAGAATTAATGGCGCGTTCGGGCACATACGTCAGCCGGCAAATCGAGCTTTTCAAAGGTCGAAAAATCTCGTTCGATGAAAACGGTTTGCTGGCGACTTTCGACGGTCCGGCGCGGGCGATTCGCTGCGCGCAGACGATTAACGACTCCGCCCGGCGTTTCAACATCAGCGTCAAAACCGGTCTTCACACGGGCGAATGCGACGTCGTCGGCGACAGATACGGAGGCGTTGCCGTGCGTCTGGCGAAGGAAATTGCGGAAGAATCACAATCCGGCGAAATTCTGGTTTCGCGCACGGTGAAAGATTTAGTCGCCGGTTCGGGTTTGGAGTTCCGGGAATACGCCGTTAAGTCTTTCGCCGAAGTGCCGGGCGAATGGCTGCTTTTTAGTGTAAAAAGGTGAAAAGCCAAACCTATTTTCGACTCTTTGATTGCATAACGAATTAACACTGACTCCAATTCACTTTCTCGGCTGATAAAATCGAAAATACAATCAATCAAAAAAATAAAATACAAAGAAACATTTTATTTCCCGTGAGATTTGTGCCATAAATTTTCTATGAGCAAAGTTTTGATCGTTGAAGACGAAAAACATCTCGCCGACGGTTTGCGGTTTAATCTCGAAGCTGACAATTTCGAAGTGGAAACGGCTTACGACGGCGAGACGGCGCTGCGGGCGATTGAAAATAATCAATTCGACGCGATTGTTTTGGACGTGATGCTGCCGAACGTTGACGGTTTCACCGTCGCTCGCCGTCTGCGCGAAGCGGAAAATTACACGCCGATTTTGATGCTCACCGCGCGAAGCCGCCCGGAAGACGTTTTGCAGGGTTTTGCGGCGGGCGCCGACGATTATTTGCCGAAACCGTTCGAGCTTTCGATTTTTCAAGCCCGGCTTAACGGTTTGCTGCGCCGCCGTCAATGGATGGCGCGGGAAATAAACGCGCCGAAAAACCAAATCGGCGAAATTCAAATTTACGGCATCAACGGCAAAATAATTGATTTCGACAATCTCGAACTGCAAAGCGGCGACGAAACCATTCAGCTAACTTTGATGGAAGCCAAGCTTCTGCGTTACTTGATCGAAAACGAAAACAAAGCCGTTTCGCGCAAAACGATTTTAGAAGACGTTTGGGATTTGCACGAAGACACGGACACGCGCGCGATTGATAATTTTATTGTGCGCCTCAGGCGATATTTGGAAGACGAGCCGAACAACCCCAAATTACTGCAAACCGTGCGCGGCGTCGGCTATAAATTCGTTTCCGCCGATAAAACCTAGAAGCGATTAGCCGCGAACAAACAAGAAAAAGCACCAAAGATTTTTGCCGCGAATTACACGAATTTTCACGAATAAAGAATTATTATTTGTTTTTTTATTCGTGCTATTCGTGTAATTCGCGGCTAACTTTTCTTGATTTTATTTCGTGCCTTTTCGTGTTTATTTGCGGCTAAATCCTTTCTCTTTCCAAAACCTTCAAATTCTCACGCCAATTTTCCGCCAGATTAAAACGATGAATTTCGATTTTTGGCGAAATCATGCTCGCCAGAAATTTGAAATCTTTATGAAAGCTCAAAGTTGGCGCGACCAGATAAATGACAGTTGGATTTTCCGAAATCCTCATATCGCCGAAAATACGCGCCTTTTGCAAATTTCCCTTTCGCCTTTGCAGCTCGATTTTTCGCCAGTAATCGGCAGCCTGGAAAATCATTTCGCGGTCCGGCGCGACTTTTATTTCGATGATTACCAATCGCCCGTCTTTTCTGAGCGCCAGCAAATCAATTTTGTCGCGTTCGGCGCGGAACTGGTGGTAAAGCGGCGACAAAACCAAATTTGCGTCGAGCAATTTGATGTTTCGGCGCAAAACGGCTTCGAGCCACGCTTCGGGCGCGTTTTGAAAAAGCGCGTGCCGCTTGTTCGGCGAATCGGCGCGGCGATAAATTTTCAAATTTTCAATTATTTCGAGAAATTCCTCGCCGTTTTTTTGCGTCAAAAGCGTTCGTTTTCGCTCCGTTCCGAACCAAACTTTTTCTTCGCCAAAAATCGAACGCACGCGCGCGAACGGCAAGCCGAGAAAACGCAGAGTTTCGCCGTGTCGGCTGAAAACAACGTCAATCTCGTCGGGCGCAAAATCGATTATTTCCCGCGCCGTTCGGCTGATTTTCCTGTTTTCTGATAATTTTATCGCTTTCGCTTTTTCGCGCCACAAATCTTCGATTGACAGATTCGGCATTTCGCGCAGAAAAGGTTCTTTTTGCAGCTTATTTTCCTTTGCCGTCTTTGATTTTTCGTTGGAAATTTCTTTTACTGCAATTTTCCTTTTCCAATTTTCGACGAGCAGTGCGTGCGTTTTAGACAAACTTTTCGCCGTTTTTTCTTCGCTTATAATCCAGCCGTTCTGAATCGGCTTTTTTTTACGCCTGCTCAATTTCGACAGCCATAAAATCATCGTCGATAGCAGAGTTTCCGGCGTGACGCTTTCGGTAACATCGGCTAAAACGGCGGTTTGCGCGCCGCTTACGTTTTCGAAAATTATCTGCGCGAAACGCCCGTTTTCCTCGTTTAATTCGACGCAGACGAGTTTAACTCGCGGAAAATCATTCCCGATCATAGCGGCGATTTTATTGGCTTTTTCAAGGCGCGCCGCTTCCAACTCCGCGCCGAATTCGCTGACGGAAACGCGCGGAACTAACCGGATTTTTTCATTTTCCCTTTTAAAATTTCGCGTCAAATGCAGAACGATTTCATCATTCTTAAACTTGCAATCGAAGATTCGCCAGGTTTGAAAACCACTTTTGTCGAGAAAGCTGAAAAGCAGTTTGTCGTTTGTAGATTCGAGTTCGATTTCCGTATTGCGAAAGGCAAAGTTTTCTCCGGTTGAGCGGATTAAAAGCCATTCAGTTTGTTCAGAAAGGCGAGTTTTTAAATCATTTTCCGCTTCATTCGTGAGCATTTTATTTGAGAAGAGTTTCAATCATTTTTTCCGACCAGAGAGCGTAACCTTTTTCCGACGGGTGAATGCCGTCGGCGAAAAAATCCTCAACGACTTCGTTCGGCTGCGGAAAATACAGAACATTTTCCATTTGAGCGGTAAATTCGCGGCTGTTTTTGTCGTGCAGCGCCGAAAGGTGTCCGAGAATAAATTTTATCGGGTGCGGCAAAACCGGCGAAAGTCGGATGGCGGGTGCGTTCGTGAGAAAAAAAATCGCGCCCGGATTTTTTTTCTGCAAAATATCGAGCAGTTTCATCATATCGCGTCGCCACTTTCGCGGGCTGCTCAACTTTAAAACGTCGTTGCCGCCGAGACCGAGCAAAATATAATCGAATTTTTCATCGGGAATCTTCGGCACCAATTCGTAAATCGTTTCTTTCGCCGTGATGCCGCTTCGTCCGATGATGAACCATTCGACGGACTTTCCGATTTTCCGGCTCAAAAAACGGGCGAATTGACCGCCGAGCGCTTTTTCGTGCGTCTCCGCGCCCACACCGGCAACCGTTGATTCCCCGACGACGAGAAGTTTGACGGCAGCTTCGTCCGCGCCGAATTTCCCGACGGTTTTGCCTTCAGCGTCGGGCAAACGCCCGATTTTGCGGCGCACGTATTGTCCTTGCAGATACAAAAACGGCGCGAACGGCAAAATAACGATGCCGCTTAAAATATAGATTGTTTGCCAGATTAATAAATTCATAGCGAAAAATTCAAATAATGCTTTACTTTTTTATTCGCTTATCGAAAGTAAAACCTACAAACTTTAATCATATTCTACCGTTTTTTTCGCGGTGTGGTAAAATTACGATTTCGCCGATGTTTTCGTTTGATTTTATCAAAATTTACGTTTTTCTGGCGCTCGTTCTGCTGCTTTTTCCTTCGTGCCGCTACGGGCAAAAAATCGAAGGCGAAACGTCTGCTTCGACGCCGTTTGCCGTCGAAGAATTAAAAAACAAAATTCCTTTTTCGACAAAAGAGCCGGAAATCTTTCAAACCGAAATCGTCGTTTCGGCAAACGGACAGGAACGCGTTTATTTTGTCGCCCGCAACGGCGAAAATCTCCGGTTTGATTACAATTTCACAGACAAAAACCGCGTTTCTATTTTGCAGACCGATAAAAATTACTTGATTTTCCCCGACAAAAAAATTTATGCGGAAGCCGCAGGCGGCGAAATACCGGCGGCTTCGGATGATTGGACGAAATTTTTAACGACCGAATGGCTGAACGAGCGGACCGAAGCGAATTTCGAACGACTCGATGCAGAAAACAATTTAGTAAAATATCGCGTTCGCTTCAATGAAAGCGATTTGTCGGAAAGCGTGATTTACGTTGATGAAAATCTGGGATTTCCGGTAAAGCAGGAGTTTTTTTCAATAAATGGCGAGCAAAGAACTTTAAACTTTACAGTTGAATTGAGAAATTTAAAGCGGCAAACGGATGAAAACACATTTTCGATTCCGAAGGATTTTCGCAAAGTTTCAATCGCTGAATTCAGAAAAATTTCCGGTAATCTTCAAGATTGATTTAATTTTCAGACGATCACGAAAAAAGATTAATACCGGACGACGAATTTATTGTAATGAGTGAAGAAAAGAAACGAGAAATTACCGAAGCGCAAAAGACGCGCGCTGCCGCTTCAATGCTTAAAAATCCGTTTGCGGCGCTCATCGGAATGAAATTGATTGATTTGAAGCCGGAAGAAGCGACCGTTAAAATCGAAATGCGCGACGAATTGCGCCAGCCGCACGGAATTCTGCACGGCGGCGTGACGGCGACTTTGATAGACACGGCGATGGCTTACGCGGTGATAACGTGTCTCGACGAAACCGAAAAGGCTTCGACCGTTGATTTAACGGTTCATTATCTTCGTCCGCACACGGAAGGCGCTTTTTCGTGCACCGCGAAAATCGTGCGGGCGGGAAAGCGAATTTTAACCGTTTCGGCGGAAGTGACCAACGAACAGGGAAAACAGATCGCAACCGGAATTTCGACTTATGCGAAAATATAAATAATGCCGAACGGTGAAAAGCGAACGTTTAATGAAAAAATTCGTTTCGGTTAGCCGTCAGACATTTAGCGCTCATTGTTATATTTATGAACGAACTGAAAAAATTCGCCCGCTATTTTATGCCGTATAAATGGCAAGTTCTCCTGGGAATTTTGTTTATTTTGATTTCGATGGCGTTCGGGCTTTTGATTCCGTTTCTCGTCGGGCGGGCGATTGACGATCTGCGGACGGAAGTCACCTGGAACAAAATCGTTTTCTATCCGGTTTTAATTTTGGGAGTCAGTTTGACGAGCGGGATATTTTTGTTTTTTCAGCGCCGTTTGCTTATAAACACTTCGCGTCACATCGAATATGATATGCGTCGCGATTTTTACGCGACGCTCGTCAATCAGCCGCTGGAATTTTTTCAAAGCAATCGCGTCGGCGACCTTATGGCGCGCGCGACAAACGATCTCGGCGCGATCCGGCAAATAGTCGGACCGATGATTTTGTACTCGTTTCAGGCGATTTTCGCACTGTGCATTTCTCTGCCGATAATGCTCAACATTTCGGTCAAGCTGACGCTTTTGCTTTTGATTCCGATGCCGCTCGTTTCTCTGACCGTAAAATATCTCGGCGGGCAGATTCACGTTCGGTTTGAAAAAATACAGGAATTTTTTTCGAGCATCACGGCGCGCGCGCAGGAAAATTTAACCGGCGTTCGGGTCGTTCGCGCCTATGCGCAGGAAGATGCGGAAATCGAAAAATTTCAGCAGCTCAACCGCGAATACGCCGAGCGAAATTTGAAATTAGTGAAATTCGCGGCGGCGATGCGCCCGCTTCTTTTCTTTTTTATCGGTCTGGGTTTCGTGATTATCGTCGCCGTCGGCGTTCCGATGGCAGTGCGCGACGAGATTTCGGCGGGCGATTTTACGGCGTTTATTTTATATCTGCAGCGAATGATCTGGTACTTGATCGCGCTCGGCTACGTCGTCAATTTATATCAGCGCGGAACGGCGAGCCTGAAACGATTTAACGCGATTTTAGAAACCGAACCGCTGATAAAAAACGCGCCCGAAGCGAAGGAACAATCGCCGGTAAAAGGAAAAATCGAGTTTCGCGATCTGACTTTCGGTTATAACGGAAAACCTGTTTTGCAAAACATCAATTTAACGATTGAGCCGGGAACGACCGTCGCTTTTGTCGGCAAAACCGGAAGCGGAAAATCAACGCTCGTTTCGCTCGTTCCGCGCTTGCTCGACGCGCCCGAAGGAACGGTTTTGATTGACGATAAGCCGATTCGCTCATTTCCGCTCGAACAGCTTCGGCAATCAATCGGTTTCGTGCCGCAGGAAACCTTTCTTTTCAGCGACACGCTGGCGAACAACATCGCTTTCGGAGTCGGAGATTCCAACGGCAAGGCACAAATATCCAAAGGCTCGAATAAAGAAGTTGAGCCCCAGAAAATTGTCGGCTCAGATGTAATAAACAAACACGAAACGAACGGTTTATCGAAAATCGCGCACGCGGCAGAAGTCGCCGGGCTTGCCGACGATATAAAAAGTTTTCCGAATAAATACGAACAGCTTGTCGGCGAACGCGGCATCACGCTTTCCGGCGGACAGAAACAACGCACGGCAATCGCTCGCGCGGTGATGAGAAACCCGCGCATTTTGATTTTGGACGACTCACTTTCGGCGGTTGACACTTATACGGAAGAAAAAATTCTTCATAATTTGCGCGACGTGCGCGCGGGTCGAACGACTTTGATCGTTTCGCATCGCGTTTCGACGATCCGCGACGCCGATTTGATCTGCGTTCTGCACGACGGGCAAATCATCGAGCGCGGAACGCACGAAGAACTAATCGCTCACGGCGGCGAATATGCCGATTTATATCAACGCCAGCTTTTGGAAGAAGAATTGGAGGCGACCGATTAGATGGAAAATCAAACTGTCCGGCAGGAATACCGCACGTTAAGACTCATCTGGTTCGTGCTTTTATTTTCGCAGGCGATGTTTTTAATCGTTCTTTTCACAGCGAAACCGGAAGTTTTCCGCTTCGATTCCGCCGCGCCGGTTTTAAGCGGCGAAAATTCGATTTTCTTCATCGTTTTCGCAAGTCTCGCGCTAACCAATCTCGCGCTTTCGTTTGTGATAAAAAAGCGCTGCGTTCAGCAGGGGATTGAAAAACAGGACGCGCAGTACGTCCGTTTAGGCTTAATCGTCGGCTGCGCTTTTTGCGAATCAATTTCAGTGATGGGAATGATTCTGGCGTTCGCTTTTTCGTATCAATACTTCTTTCTCTGGTTCGCCCTCGGCGTTACCGGAATCGTTCTGCATTTTCCGAAACGCGCCGATTTGCTGGCGGCAAGTTATAAAAAATAAATTTGAGAAACAAATTGAAAGCGAGAAAAGTAAAGAGGCGGAACGAAAATCTTCTTTGTTCCGCCTCTTTACTTTTGTTTTTCAAGCACGAATTTCAAACAATTTTCATTGCATTTACAATTGATTTTTACTTTGCAACAATTCCTGAACGGCGCGGTCGAGCTGCGAATCTTTACCGGTAAGGCTTTCGCCAATCGGTCGCGTCACGCGCGCGTCAACCGGTCGCGGATTGAGTTCCATATTTTTGCCGTCGCTTCCTAAAACGAGCTGACGCGGCAATCTGAAAGTCGTTCCGTCGAACAGATTGACGTTCCAGGTGAAAATAATCCAGCCGGCAGTCGGCTCACCGACGACTTTGCCGAGTTTCAAAGCGCGATAACCTTCGGTGAAATCTTCAGCATCGGAAAGCGAATGCTGATTCGTCACCAAAACGGTCGGACGTTCGAGCGCGCGCTGACCGAGCGCCGAGCGCGACGGCACGTTCCAGAGTCCGCGTTCCTTCATCGTCAAATAGCCGCGCCGCGACAAAATATCAATGACATACGGATTGATAAAACCGCCGTTGTTATTGCGAACGTCCACGACGACGCCTTCCTTCGCCTGATTTTCCGCGTCTAAATCAATGTAAAGCTGGTTGAGCGAATTAGAAGACATATCGGGAATATGAACGTAGCCTAATTTGTCGCCGCTGATTCTCGCAACGTAGGCGCGATTCGCTTCGACCCATTGGCGGTAAAGAAGATTTTTTTCTGCACCGGTGCTGACCGGTTTCACGACGAATTCGCGCGAATTCGAGCCGTCCGGCGAAGTTGAAACAGTCAATTCGACGCGCTTTCCGACTTTATTTTCGAGCAGCTCGTCGAGATTCGTTTTTCCGTCAATTTTTACGCCGTCAACGCTTAAAAGGTAATCGCCGACGTTGATTTTCTGAACAATCGCCGCCGGGCTGAGCGTAATGATTTCGGTAACTTTCAAACGGTTGTTAGTTTCGTATTCGTTTCTGTCGAAACGCAAGCCTAATTTCCCAATCGGCGAAGGAGTAAAGCCAGAAGCGCCGCTTACGCCCAAATGCGAAGCGTTCAGTTCACCGACCATCAGATTCATCAAACGGCGCACTTCGTCGTTTGTCCGCGCTCCGGCGACGAGCGGCTCGTAAGTCGCGTAAACCGCATCCCAGTTGGCGCCGTGAAAGTTTTCGTCGTAAAAATTGTCGCGCATAAACCGCCAGCCCTGTTTGAAAACTTCCATTTTCTCTTCGGCGAAATTGACGTTCATTTCGAGCGTTAAATTCAATGGGCGGACTTCGCGTTTGTCTAAAGCGACGATGTTTACTCGACCGTTTTCGATGAAGTAAACTTCTTTGCCGTCGGGCGAAAACTGCGGGTCGGATTTGAAATTCGCGGTCGAAGTTATCTGCCGCGCCGATGTGTCGGTCGCCAGATCGTCGAGATTGATCGTGTAAATATTATATTGATCTTCCGCCGATGCGAGCACGAGCAAAGTTTTCCCGTCGGGACTGATCGCCTGCGTGCCGACATCAACGCCCGTTCTGATAAAACTCAGACGCTTGCGAATATCGTCGAAAACGATTTCCGTTAGCTTTGAATCGTCTTTTTTCGGATTAACCAAATCCGAAGGAGAAGTTATCGCGGGCGTCGGCGATGTTTGCGGATTGAGTGTCGGCGACGGCTGCGGAGTCGGCGACGGCGAAACGGGCTGTGACGGCTGCTGCTTCGGGTTTTCCTGTTTGAAAAGGTCGCGGAATTGATCTTCGCGGAAACGCGGCGTGCGGAGTTTCAAATCAACGCGGGCTAGCGCGCCGGTTTCCGTGCGCTGCGAAGTGTCGAAAAGAATATACGAACCGTCGGGACTCCACGAAATCGTGCCGCTGTTCGAGTTTGCCAGAAAGCTGATCGGTCGCGCGTTTCCGCCGTTAATTGAAACGGCGCTGACATTCGTGTAAGAACGAGTTTCCGGCGAGTAAGTCAAAAATGCGAGCCAGCGGCTGTCCGGCGACCAGGCGACGCTTTCGCTGCTCAAAAGCGGCGGCGCATCAGCGTAAAATTTGCAGAGCTCTCGCTCTTGTTTTGAATTTACGTCGTAAACGAAAAGCGCGCGGGCGTTGCGAACGAAAGCGACGTATTTTCCGTCGGGCGAATAAATCGGCAGCGAATCGTTGTTGCTTCCGCGTGTTATCTGCGTTTCGGATTCGGTCGCAAAATCGTATTGAAAAATCGCCATCGTGCCGCCGCGTTCCGAAGAATAAATTAATTTGCGGCTGTCCGGCGTCCATGAAACGAACGATTCCGGCGCAATTGTTTTGGTGATGCGAACAGCTTCGCCGCCGTCTTTCGCCGAAGCCGCGAACACTTCGCCGCGAGAAACGACCGCGACTTTTTTGCCGTCCGGCGAAAGCGCAAGCTCACGAATCTGCGTTGAAAGATTAACGCGCTCGATTAAAGGATTCGCCGCCGTTCCGCGCAGCGTGACGGGAATTTCCGTCGCCCGTCCACCATCGGCATTGATTTTCCACAGGCGGAAATTTCTTTCAAAAACGATTTCTTTGCCGTCGTAAGAAAGGTTTGCAAAAAGAACGCGTCCGTCATTGAAATTCGTCAATTGTTTCGGCGCGCCGCCGCGCGTTTGCGACCAGATATTTTGCGCGCCGCTGCGGTCGGAAACGTAAAACATTTTCGAGCCGTCAGCCGTCGTCATAACCCAGAGTTGCTTTGCGCCGCGCGGCGATCTTTCTTCGTATCGCTCGCCGTTTTTGACCCAGATTTCGGTTTCGTCAATATGACTTTTGCCTTTTCGCCACCACTGCCCGTTGGCGATTCCGCGCGCCGAAAAAGCGATGGAGCCGTCCGCCAAAGGCGACGCCCAAAATTCGTTCGTATAGCGGTCGGCGCTGACCTGCATCGGCGTTCCGCCATCGGCTGAAACTCTGAAAATATCGTTCATTCCGGCGATATCTTTGCTCGTCGAAGAAAAATAAATCCAGTTTCCGTCGCGCGACCAGGCGTCGAGCTGATCGAGTGAGTCGTCGAAAGTCAAACGCTGCAAACCGCTCGTTTCGAGATTCAAAATATAAATATCGCCGCTGCCCGTTCGGTTTGAAATGAATGCGAGACGTTTTCCGTCGGGCGAAAAAAGCGGGCGAGATTCGGTTGCCGGATGAGAAACGAGCAACTGCGCCGTTCCGCCTTCGGCAGAAACCGTCCAGATGTCTCCGCCGGAAACGAAAGCGATTTCTCTGCGATCGGGCGAAAGCGACGGTTCAGTTAAATAAGCCGTTGTCTTTTGAGCGCTTATTGGTGCAGTTAATGCGAAAAAGACGAATAAAATTAAAAAAGACGAAACCGACAAAGCGGCGATTTTTCGAATCATATTTTTTGTATTAGCGGTAGATCAGGTGTTTTTTCAGTCTATCAAATCAGTTGTGAATTATACGCAGGTTTCGGGAAAATGTTTTATCCCGCGAGTGAATCTTTTCGCATTGCAACTGCCGAAACTCGCGGCGCATCTTTTGTTACAATAAACACGGAAAGAAATATGAAAAAACTCATCACATTCGCGCTTTCTCTTTTAATTTCGCTGAGCGTTTTAAATAATCAGACTTTAGCCTGCACGACGTTTTGTCTGAAGAATAAAGGCGAGGTGCTGTTCGGTAAAAATTACGATTGGATGATCGGCGACGGTTTGATTTTCGTCAACAAGCGCGGCGTGTCTAAAACCGCCACGTCGGAAGCCGCGCCGAATCCGGCGAAATGGGTTTCAAAATACGGCAGCGTGACGTTTAATCAATACGGCAGAGAAAATCCTTCGGGCGGAATGAACGAAGCCGGTCTGGTCATTGAATTGATGTGGCTCGACGAAACCGTTTATCCGAAAGAAGATTCTCGTCCGGCGCTCGGTACGCTCGAATGGATTCAGTATCAGCTCGATAGTTCCGCGACCGTTGAAGAAGTGATTAAAAACGCCGAAAACGTGCGAATCGCTTCGGAAGTAAAACTACATTATTTAGTTAATGACGCGAACGGCAACTCGGCGACGGTTGAATTTTTGAACGGCAATCTCGTCGCGCGCGCCGGCGAAAAACTGGCGTTTTCGGCTTTGGCGAACGATACTTACGAGAAATCTTTGAATTACGCGAAAACGAACGCAATCGAAAAAGCGAAAAGCCAGAGCTCATTCGACCGTTTTACACGGGCGTCGCAAAAAAGCGCGGAATTCGGAAAACAATCGAAAACCGAAAAAGAAGCCGTCGGTTATGCTTTTGACGTTCTCGCCGATGTCGCGCAAACCGGTTACACGCAATGGAGCATCGTTTACGATCAAAAACGCGGAAAAATATATTTTCGTTCGCAGCAAAGCCCGGCGATTAAAAGCATTGACGCGAAATCTTTCGATTACGCCTGCGGCGGCGTGGTTAAAATCTTCGACCTAAATTCAAAAGAAAGCGGCGACGTATCGGCAAAATTTGCCAACTACACGCGCGAAGCTAACCGAAACTTAATCGAACGCTCGTTCAACGGGACACCGTTTTTGAAAGGCATTCCGGCTTTCTTTAAAGATTTCGCGGCGTCATATCCTGAAAACTTCATCTGCGAAGCAAAAGGACAGAAAGCTGAAACGCAAGAAATGAAAGAAGAAACCGATAAAACGTCGTTCAGCTACGCTTATTTAGCTTTTCCACTTTATTATTTCATCAAACAAATCGTTTCTTAGATTGACGAGATTTCGATATAACCCGGAAATAAATTAGAATGCAGAGTTTAGTGTTTAGATTCTGCATTTTTTATTTGTTTTCTAATTTCTTTTTATTCGTCTTCATTTTATGAAATTCGGACTAATCGCCGGCAACGGAAACTTCCCTTTTCTCGTCGTCGAAGGCGCGAGAAAAACGGGCGCGTCTTTGGTCGTCGCCGCGATTCGTGAAGAAACCGACAAACGCATCGAAGAAGTCGCCGAAAAAGTCGTTTGGGTCGGCATCGGACAGCTCGGAAAAATGATTTCGTTTTTCAAAACTGAAGGCGTCGAAAAAGCGATTATGGCGGGACAGGTCAAACACGTTCAGATTTTTTCGGGCGCGATTCCAGACGTGCGAATGCTGAAAATGCTCTGGAATTTGCCGCGTCGAAACACTGACGCTTTAATCGGCGGAATCGCCGATGAACTCGCCCGCGACGGAATCGAATTAATTGATTCCACATATTTTATGCAGGAACACCTGGCGCGCGAAGGCGTTCTGACAAAGCGAAAACCGAACGAAATCGAACGCGGCAACATCGAATACGGCTTGCACATCGCCAATGAAATCGCGCGGCTCGATTTAGGGCAAACGATTGTCGTGCGGGCGAAAGCGTGCGTCGCCATCGAAGCGATGGAAGGAACCGACGCGACGATAAAACGCGCCGGCGAACTGGCGAACGGTAAACTGACGGTCGTAAAAGTAGCCAAACCGAATCAAGATATGCGTTTCGACGTTCCGGTCGTCGGCGTGCCGACCATTGAAACGATGATTCGCGCGGGCGCAACTTGTCTTTCCGTCACGGCTGGAAAAACTCTAATTTTTGACCGCGAAAAAATGCTCGCCCTCGCCGATAAAAACAAAATCTGCGTAATCGGAGTCGGTTCAGAAACAAATATAGTCGAACCTGCGTAACATAAACCGAATCAAAACCGTGGAAAAACACGAGTATTTTTGGATTTTATATCACAAAATAATTTCTGTATTCTTCGGAAGAACACTTTAGGAGAGAAATGAGGAAAAATTTATTAGCTTTATTTTTAGTAGTCACATTTATTTTGCCGTCGGCGGCGCTGGCGCAAAAAGCGGTCAAAATAACTCCGGCGGAACGCCAGATGGCGGAAACGATTACCGCCGAACAATTAAAAGATTATTTATATTTTGTCGCTTCAGATGAGATGGAAGGACGCGATACGCCTTCGCGCGGGCTTGATTTGACGGCGAAATTCATCGCCACGATGCTTTCGCGCTGGGGCTTCAAACCGGCGGGCGACAACGGAACATTTTTTCAGAAAATAGATTTAAGCCGTAACGCTATTAATGCCGCAAATACAACGGTTGAAATCGGTGGGCAAAGACTCGTTTACGGAACGGATTATATTGCTAATGCTTCAGCCGGAAGCATTTCAAATGCTCCGCTGGTTTTCGGCGGGAACGGCTGGATGATTAAATCAAAAAACATCGAACCGCTCAAAGACATTGACGTGCGCGGAAAAACCGTTGTTATTTATACGGACAACGGACCACGCGGCGCTACATATCAAGAGCTTTTTGCCACCGGAAAACAAGGTGAAGCATGGGCTGATCCGATGACTTACGCCAAGCAAAAAGGCGCGGTT
Organism: Pyrinomonadaceae bacterium; assembly: GCA_036388895.1. Classification (GTDB taxonomy): domain Bacteria; phylum Acidobacteriota; class Blastocatellia; order Pyrinomonadales; family Pyrinomonadaceae; genus SXVE01. The sequence goes on from DASVQY010000049.1 coordinate 23,265, forward strand.
GGCATGATTATCGTCGGCACGCCCAATGTGTTACGAAATTGGGAAAGATTGCGCAATCAGCGAGAACGCGGAAATTACGGAATGGACAAGATGCGCCCGCAGACAGTCGGCGCTCCCTTGCCTACTGTTTATATTTCAAGTAAGACCGCTGAAAATCTATTTAATGGTGAGACGACAAGTTTAGCTAACATAAGCGAAACTTTCGGTTCAAATGCCGCAATGCCGGTTTTTAATTTCAGCTCAAATAAAACCGCTTCGATGAACGTCAGCGCACAAACGGAAAAAACGACGACGCAGAACGTCGTAGCGATTTGGGAAGGTTCAGATCCGATTTTGAAAAATGAAATGGTCGCCATCGGCGCGCATTACGATCACGTCGGTATGAATCCGAACGCTCCCGGCGAAGATAAAATATGGAACGGCGCGGATGACGACGGTTCGGGAACGGTCGGCGTTCTGGCTATTGCCGAAACGCTGGCGAAAGCGAAAACCCGTCCGAAACGCTCGATTCTTTTCGTCTGGCACACGGGCGAAGAAAAAGGACTTTGGGGAAGCGATTATTTCAACAAGTTTCCGACCGTTGACCTTAAAAACGTCATCGCGCAGCTCAACATTGATATGATCGGGCGCAGCAAAAAGCCCGGCGACACGAATCCGAAAAACAAAGACCTTTCAGGCGAAAACGGAATTTATGTGATCGGTTCGGAAATGATGAGCTCGACGCTCGGCGCGGTTACGAAGCAAACGAACAGCGGTTATTTGAATTTGGGTTACGATTATCGCTATGACGATCCGAAAGACACGAACCGTTTCTTTTTTCGCTCAGACCATTTCAATTACGCGGTCAACGGAATTCCGATTGTTTTCTGGTTCGACGGTGTTCACGAGGATTATCATCAGCCGGGCGATTCGCCCGACAAAATTGATTACCAGAAAATGGAAAAGGTGACGCGAACGATTTTTCTGACGCTCTGGGAAGTATCCGATTTGAAAGAGCGTCCGAAGATTGACAAACAGCTGCCGCCGGAATTGACGCAGAGATAATCAATTTACAAACATACAAACAATAAAAAAAGGGAGCCGCGAAGCTCCCTTTTTTGCTTTCAATTAAAGCGATTTTTAGTGGAATACGATACCGACGCCGAAACGGAAATTGTTTTGCGTCGAACCGTTGAAACGGGTCGGATTGTAATCCAACTGGATGGCGCGAATGCTGAAACGGTCGGTAGCCTTGATGTCAATACCGCCGCCGATAGCAGCCGCAAATCCGGTTTCCGAATCGCTAAAATCGTCGCGGCAATCAACGCCCGCTTGCTGACAAAAACCGCTTGTGAAAAACGACGTGTCAACTTTGCTTTTGCCGACGGCAACGCCGACGAGCGCGTGCCCGAACGGACGAAAACGCGAGCCTTCCTTAGCGTTGTCTTTGACTTGAACGCCGCCTAAGAAGTTGTAAAGCGACGCGTCAATTTTGAAACGGTCGGTCGTATTCGTCGTTCCCGGTCGCGGAACATCAAAATTGTAGCTTTTGAAGTGCGCCGAAACGTCGCCTTTAATGCCGACATAACGATTGATGTTGCCGACTACCGAGCCGTTTACGCCGTTCAAGCCTTCACGGTCGTTGAAAAAATCGCGCAAATCGTTGTCGTCATCGGAAATTCCCGTATCTACTTGATTGTTTGAATAACCGACGAAAACTTCAGCTTTGTTGTAGTCATCGGTCGCTGTCGTTTGTGCCATTGCAAAAACGCTTGAAATGATTGTTAAGCAAAATACCAAAAATAATTTATTCATATTTATATCCCTACTCCTTGTTAGAAAAATTCTACATTTGCTAACGCGCAAGATCCTTGCGGAAAATATCAGCGGGGAAAGTATGATTAAGATAAATAACCGCTCGATATATCTTTTTCGCAGCAAATAAAAAAGCCTAAAAGATTCAAAACTGCTAAACCTTTTAGGTCGTTACACTTTCGGAAAGCGCAACAAGTAATTTTAGATGGAGCTTTTTTCGGATTCAGTTGCTTAAGGCGAACTTTTTTTCTGAAGTAGAATTCTGTAAGCCTGCGATTTGCTTAAATTAAATTCCTTTGCTGCCCTTTTCAGAGCGATTTTGTGATCGAAACCTTCTTTTTCCAG
>DASVQY010000050.1:0-5860 GCA_036388895.1 Pyrinomonadaceae bacterium
TCATATAAACGCCGCGCCGGATTTACCTTTAAAACCTGCAATCTAACAGGCTTTTCAGATTTTTCAAGCAAATCCCGGATGATTTTTGAACCGATTCCCTGATTTTGAAATTCGGACAGCAAACGAATGGAAGCCAGCAAAACTTCAGCGTCTTTTTCAATCACCCACAAATAACCGGCATCTTTGCCGTCAATTACAATTATTTTTCCTTCCGACGGATTAAACGCTTTGATGAAGCTTTCTCTTTGCCAATTTTCATCCCAGCCCCAGGTTTTAGTTACATAATCTTTCAACGCGGCGTTATGAAGTCGCCATAAAAAATCAAAATCGGATGTTTCGATTTGCCGCAATTCGATTTGCATTGACGGTTATTTGCGCTTTTTCCCGCGGTCGCTTTTATGAACCCAATAATAAGACATGACTACCAAAACGTATGAACCGATGGCGATCAGGCAAAAACAGATGAAGAAAATTGCTAACCAGGCGTAAAACGACATATTTAAAAATTATGGAAAAACAATTTAGAGTTTAGCAAATACGTTTTCGAATTTGTTTTTTGAAAGATGATATTTCTTCGATTATTTTGATAAAATCATGGCAACGGAACGCTTTGTTCGACACATCTTGTTTATGTTCGACCAAATCGTTCGATTCCATTCACAATTTACAAAACAGGCGCTGATTTTCCAGCTTTTTCAATTGTTCTCGAAAAATGAAGAAATTAATCAATAATAAAGCTCCGTTCGCCATCGTTTTTTCATCAATAATCGCTGCTTTCGCCTTTTTCTTAATTTCTCAATCAATCTCAAAACCGCAGGCGCAAAGCTTGGCTCCGCAAACTGTGGGAAATTCCATTTCGGATAGAACGGCTGTAATCGAAGTTAAAAACGCTGCTTCGCCCGCGCCTCTCGTCAAACCTGTTTTTGCAGCGGCAGCCGGACAGAATTTGAATTTAAAAAACAGCATTTCGTGGGCTTTCGGGGGCAAATTGCAAAAAGGCTGGTATTTGTACGAATTGCTTATCGAAGAAACAATAAAAACTGAAAAAAGCGCTGAAAGTGAAGATTTTGCCAATGCCCTCGCTGATTGGCAGAAATCTGCCGGATTAAACCCGACCGGGATTTTAGACGAAACAGTTTTAGCTGCATTCATCAAAACCTGGCAATCAAATCGTTTAAAGTTCTCCGGTTCGGCGTCGCCCGATGAACTGCTGACTGCGCCCGCAACGGATTTTTGGGATTCGGCACGACCGGAAGATTTCCGACGAGTCGAGCGCGAGGCTTACGCGGCTTATAAAAAAATGGTTGCTGCCGCCGCTGCCGATAAATCTTTGAATTTAAAAACGGACGGGCAGGGAAATCTCGCGGCGGAAGAAAAATTCTTGAAAATCGTTTCCGCGCACCGCTCGCGCGAGCATCAGGAACGGCTTCGTGCCGCTTCGCCGAATTCCGGTCGCGCCGGTTTAGCCGTCAACAGCCCGCATTTTTCGGGTCGCGCGCTCGATATTTACGTCGGCGGCGAGCCGGTCACGACGCGAGACGACAACCGCGTGCTCCAGGTCAAAACTCCGGCATACCGCTGGTTGGTCAAAAACGCCGCAAAATTCGGTTTCAAACCGTATTTTTACGAGCCTTGGCATTGGGAATACGCGCCTGACGAAAAGCGTTAAAAGCGCATTTTTAGTAACAGCATTCTCGGAAAATCAAGAATCATCTGTAACTATAAACTTTCAACTGTCAACTATAAACTGTCTTGCAAAGAAACTGTTATTATTGCAAAACAGTTGAAAGTTTATAGTGTATAGTTGATAGTTTGATTGTCTGAAAGTCTTATTGACAATTTTCAAGCCGGAAGATTTAGGATTCTTCAGGCTTTTTGATTTTCGCCCGATAACTTAAAAACCACGCGACGCAGCCCAAAACCCCGACGACAAAAACGGCGTCCGTGTTTCCAAACCACAAACAAATGGCGGCGACGAAGATTGAGACGAACGAAGCGGCAGTACAAATTTTTCCAAATAAATTCATTTGATTATTCGGCGATTTTGATGCAAAACGCGGCTTTATTTCTGCCTTTGTTTATTTTCCCAAAACGCGAGCAGCCGCGAATAGCGGTTAAATTGGCTTTGATTGTTAATCGTTAATGTGCTGCCGAGATTGATTTTGCCGACTCCGGCGTGCTGCAATCCGGTTAAATCCCGCCGCTCGTCCACTTCCCAAACTTGTAATAAAAGCGCGCGAATAATTTTATAATTCCCGTCAAAAAACGCATTCGGAGCGCGTTGTTTAAGTTCGTCAACCAAAATCTCAAAGTTCTCGTTTGCCAGCAAGCTTTTTTTCGCGCCCAGACAAGAAAAATCGAAACTTTTCGCCGAAATCCGATAGCCCAAAAGATTTTTCAAGTCATAAAAATCGAGAACGCGCTCGTCGGCGCTGAATTCGCTGGCTTCTCCGATTTCCTTTGCTTCGCCCTTTTTGCGTTGTTCAAGCGCCTCGCGCTTGCTTTCAAAAATTCTACCTTCAACAAAAACCGATATATCCTCCCAATTCAAGGTTTCAATATTGTCGTTTCCGGTAAAACGAAGCGTCAGATTGTCCGAAAACTCCAAACCGCGAACTCTTTGCGGCGGTTTTTCGGGCGATAAATCTTCGTCCGTGACGATAAATGCGTTTAAATTGAAATCTTTCAAACGATTTTCAACAATTCCGGCTTCCTCAACAGTTTCAACGCGCGAAACGGGCAAGGGGAAATTGAATTCAAGCAAATTTCTAAGAGCGTCTTGCTGAAAACCTAAAAACGCGGAAACGGCTTTCAAATCGGAATGGCTCAATTCGTTTGCCGATGGCGAAAAACAAACCACATTAAAACCTTTTTCCCAATTTTCGAGTTTTCGGAAAACCGGGCGAATGAGCTTTTCGTTTTTCTCACTGATTTTGAGCTGAGCGCCGCAATAAAAACAATTTAGACGAGTCGGCGCATTCGAGCGGCGGCAAACGCTGCATTCGACCATTTGTTCGGGAGCAAAGCGCTGCAAATTTTCGTGCTGCGAATCGGTAAAATCTTTGAGCCAGCCGGGTTCGTGAGTTTCAAGCGAATCTTTTTTTTCCATTGAGGTTACGCCTCCCGACGTGCATTATAAGCCGAACGCAAGGGTTTTTTCGATAAAAATCAATAAAAAAGATACTTGACCGGAAGGCGGTCAAACGGCATCCTAAGAAATGTATTAGCGGTCTTTTTTTAACAAATCTTTTATCAGAATCTAATTTTTAAGGAGTTTATTTGACAATGAATTTTGATATTACGCAGGCGCAAAATTCGTGGCAGCTTGGGCATCGCGGTTTGGTTGCGGTTTTTATTGACGGAAACAATCTTTTTCACGCCGCACGGTTTCACAACATTGATATTGATTACAACAAACTTCTGCGCTTTCTCTTAGGCGACGGGCGACTTCTGCGCGCGTTTTTCTATACCGGAGTTGACGCCGGAGCCGAACGACAGCAAGGATTTCTGCTCTGGATGCGGAGAAACGGGTTTCGCGTCGTGCAAAAAGAGCTGAAAACCTTTTACGACGGAACGCGCAAAGCGAATCTCGATGTTGAAATTGCGGTTGATATGCTTTCGCTGGCGGGCAGATACGATACGGCGGTTCTGGTTTCGGGAGACGAAGATTTCGTTTATGCCGTCAACGCCGTCGCTTACAAAGGATGCCGCGTTGAAGTCGCCGGTTTTCGTTCCAACACCGCGCCGAAATTGATTGACGTGGCGGATTATTTTATTGATTTGGGCGAAATCGGCGACAAAGTACGGAAAGATTTTTCTTCGGGAATGCGCTACGACGAGCAGCCGATTCCGTATGTTATCGCCGATAACACACAGCCGACGCAGCCGCCGCCGGTTTCCGAAGACGCTTACGTCGAGCCGCCGCGAATCGAGCCTGTCGAGCGTTTCAAGACCGTCAACGAATTCAAAGCGACGGACGATTTTAAACCGACAAACGGCGATCTGGTCGAAGATAAAGATTTAATTCGCGTCACAGACGATTTTTAAATATAACGAGAGTTCAAACGAAAAAGGCAAAAGGATTGTTTTCCTTTTGCCTTTTTCGTTTGAAAACGTATCTCTATTTTTTGACGACGGGCAAAACAATCATCGAAGCGTTTTTGCCGCCGAAATAAACGCGCTCGGTCGCTTTTTGAAAATCGGCAGCCGTAGCGAACTTGTAATTCGGCATAAATTTCTGCGGATTTCGCGCGACGAGCGGAAACCAAGTGCTTTGAATTTGCACCATTATCCGGTGTCCCTTTTTGAAAGTGTGCGCGATTCCGGGCATCGTAAATCCGATTTTCGAGGGAACATTCGGCGTCAAAGGCTCGGCTTTTTCAAATCCGTTGCGAAAACGCGCGGGCATCGGTTCGCCGCGCAGCAGCATTTGATAACCGCCCGGCTGAAAGATGCTCGAAGCGTAATTGTCCGGCGGTTTGATTCTTTCCGGCTGTCCGTTCGGCAATTTGTTTCCGGTTTCGGGGAATCTGTAATCATCGGGGAAAACGTCAATCAATTTGACGATAAAGTCGGAATCGGTTCCCGTCGAAGAAACGAACAACGAAGGCTTAATGTCTCCAGCAATTGTCACATCTTCCGTCAAAGGCTCGGTTTGATAAACCAAAACATCCGGGCGCGTAGCGACAAAACGCTGGTCTTCGGTCATAAAATCGCGCGGATAATTCAACGTGATTTTTTGCGTGTATGGAACCGGATTCGCTGGATCGGAAACGTATTCGTCAAAACCGTTTTGTGCGTTCGGCATTTGAAATGAAAGACCGCCATTCGCAGTCAAATACAATGATGTATTTGTTCCGGCAGTCGGTTCGTATTGCTCGAAGTTGCGCCATTCGTGCGAGCCGGTGTCGAACAGATTGACTTCTTTGATTTTGGAAATGTCGCCTTTGTCTTTCAAAAAATGATTGAAAAACGGCACTTCAATATTTTGGCGGTAATATTCCCCGGTTTTCTGCGTAAAATAAGCCGTGCCGAGCCAATCGCCGTCGGCGCGCGACCAACCGCCGTGATCCCAGGGACCAACGACGAGAACGTTGAAAATACCGGGATTTTGTTTCTCGATATGTTGATAAGTCCGCAGAGCGCCAAATAAATCCTCGTTGTCGTACCAGCCGCCGACGGTCATCACTGCCGTTTTAATGTTTTTCAGCTTCGGCAGAATGTTGCGATCTTTCCAATATTGATCGTAAGTCGGATGCGCCATCATCTGGTCCCAAAACGGAATGCGAAAGCCCAGAGCTTTTTCGTAGCTGTCGGCGACTTCCTTTAACCCGCCAAGCTCCAAAAAGTAATTGTAACCATCGGGCGTCTGGCGTCCTTTCCACTGCGTTAAATAAGCATTGCTTGAAGTCGGAGCAGGGCGCGGCTGTCCGAAATTGGAAAAGAAAGCGTAATTTTGCGCCAGAAAAAGCGCGCCGTTGTGGTGCATATCGTCGCCCTGAAACCAATCCCCGATTGGGGCTTGCGGGCTGGCAGCTTTGATTGCCGGATGCGTATCAATAATTCCGGCGGATGTATAAAAACCCGGATAAGAAATGCCGTACATGCCGACGCGACCGTTGTTATTGGCGACGTTTTTGATGAGCCAATCTACAGTGTCGTAAGTGTCGGTTGATTCGTCAATTTGCTGCGAGGTGCGGTTATCAATATCCGGGCGCACGTCCTCAAATTTCCCTTCGCTCATCCAGCGCCCGCGCACGTCCTGATACGCGAAAATATAACCTTCGCGCGCAAACAGCGCGTCCGGTCCGAGCGAAGCTTTGCATTTGTCTTCGCCGTAAGGCTGCACCGTATAAGGTGT
>DASVQY010000051.1:0-44492 GCA_036388895.1 Pyrinomonadaceae bacterium
CGCGGGAATTTTGGGCGCGCTATTATGCCTAACACGCATAAACGGTTTGATTATCATCCCGGCTTTACTGACAGAAGCATTCCTGCAATTTCGAATATCTAGAAAGTTTCAATGGCGGTGGTTATGGCTGGCGATCATTCCGGTCGGTTTCGGCATTTATTTAGCACTCAATCAAAACGTTACGGGAAACGCTTTTGCTTTCTTAGCCGCAGGCAGAGAAAATTTTCAAAAATCATTTGATATGCCGTGGAACGGAATTAGAGGCGTTTATTTCAGAATGTGGGATCCTGAACCGGGATTGGCTCAAATGATCGGCGTTCACGAGTTTGTTTTTGTCCTTCTGGGCGCAATTGGAACAATCGCCAGCATGATATTTCTTCGTGCTTCATTTACGGTTTGGATGTTTGGAAACTGGCTGTTGTTTACGAGTGTTGGGTTTATTATGAGCGTTCCGCGCTTCACATTAGCTATGTTCCCGATTTATATCCTGTTTGCTAAACTTTCACGAAAACAATTCTGGCACAGCGTAATAACGGTTTGGTCGCTTTTACTTTTAGCATTATTCGTAAGCAAGTTTGTTCAAGGTCATTGGACATTTTAGACGAAATTTCAAGCTAATAAACAAATTTCAGACGACTGAAACACAAAAGGGAAAATAGAACGAGATAGAAAGATAAATAAATCAGAAAAATGTCCTTTTCACAAACTTGGTATGCGTTCGGATAACGTCTGTAAAATGGTAGAAAATTCGCGCAGAGTCAGTCTATAAAACTTTGCGGGAATATTTAATAAGTATGTGTAAAATAAATAATTTATGTTTGAACCGCAAATTTAGCTAAGTAGAATCCGGCTTGAAAAACGTTAGGGAAATCGTCAAACTTCTTTTACTTATTAAATAAAAAGCCGTGAGCGTAAAAACTCACGGCTTTTCTTATTCTTACTTTTTGTGATTTAACTTAAAGCTTAATCATCAAAAGATATTAACGAACAACAACTAAAAGCCCCAAGCCTCGAGTTCGACAATTCTACTGTAGTTTGATTGGGCGTTGTTGACGACTACTCTGATTCTGTTCGTCGTTACCGGCGCAAACGTCAGCTTTGTGATTACTTTGTTGTTGTTTGTAATGCTTCCGCCCGGAACTGTCTGCCAACTCGATCCCGTCCAGTACTGCACTTGAAAGTCCGTGATGCCGTAGGTCGCAAACGTCTCATTTGCGTTTGGATCAACAGCATTCCAGTAATCTTCTTTCACTGCATACACATCAATCTCATTGATCGTTCTGTTGGCGTTAAAACTGACTTCCAGAACGTCCGGGTATGTGCCCGGCGTATCGTCTTTCCACGCTCCCGTTGCTGCCCAGTTTCTGATTCCGTCTATTGCTATCGAAGGCGAGCTGCCCGAGATGGTTGACGACGCAAAAGCCGTACTGCCTTTCGATGACAATGCTACATTCATCAGCGAAGGCGTCGGAGTAGGTGTTGCATTAGGCGTCGGCGTGACAGACGGAGTGGGTGTCGCGTTTGGCGTCGGTGTCGGCGTCGTGTTATTGCCGCTGCCGACGCTCCAGGCTTCCAGTTCAACGATTCGAGAGTAATTTGATTGTGCGTTGTAAACGACTACTCTGACAGCATTCGTCGTGATCGGCGCGAATAATAATCTCGTGATTACCTTATTTGTATTGGCAATGTAGCCGTTCGGCACCGTCTGCCAACTCGATCCCGTCCAATACTGCACCTCGAAGTTCGTTATGCCGTATTGACTGAACGTTTCCGTTTCGGTCGGATCAACCGCGTTCCAGTAATCGTCTTTGACGGCAAACACGGCTATTTCATTGATCGTCTTAGCGCCCGCAAAGTTGATCTCCAGAGCATCCGGGTAAACATCAGGCGAGGAATCTTTCCACGCTCCCGTACTTGCCCAATTACGAACTCCGTCATTGGCTTTGAACGGCTCTCCGTTTGATAAATACGACGATGCCTGAGCTATGCCTCCGTTCGATGATAACGCCACGTTCGTTCGCGCTGCAGGCGTCGGCGTCACTGCAGGAGTCGGTGTTGCTGTCGGCGTAACTACAGGCGTCGGAGTGACAACCGGCGTCGGAGTCGGAGTAGACGTTCCGTTATCGGCATAAGCCTCGAGCTCGACTATTCGAGAATAATTCGATTGCGCGTTGTTGACCAATACTCTGATCCTGTTTGTTGTGATCGGCGCAAACGTGAATTTCCTCCACACCTTGTTGTTACCGCTGGCGCTTCCGCCGGGAATGGTCGCCCAGCTTGACCCCGTCCAGTATTGAACTTCAAAGTCCGTTATGCCGTAGATACTGAACGTTGTTGTTTCAGTAGGCTCTGCCGCATTGGAGAAATCATCTTTCACGGCATAAACATTTATCTCGTTAATGGTTTTGCTGCCATTAAAATCAATTTGCAGCCAATCCGGGTAGAAATTAGCCGTCGCGTCTTTCCACGCTCCCGACGTTGCCCACACTCGAACTCCGTCGTTGGCTTTCGATGCCGCGCCTTCATCATTGAATACCGATGATGCAGAAGCTACTCCGCCATTAGCAGCTAACGCGACGTTCGTTCTTTGACCGACCGAAAGTGTCGCCGATGCCTGATTGCCGTCTCCGCCGTTCGATGACGTGACTCGTCCCGTGGTATTGGTTAATGATCCTTCCTGAACGGCTTTCACATTAACTGTAAATGTACAGGAACTGTTGACCGGAATAGTTGCCGCAGCGATAAAGACTCCTTTGCCGTCATTGATCGAACTGACCGATCCGTTCGAGCAGGTACTGGTTACATTCGGCACGTCGGCTATTTGCATTCCAGTTGGAAAGACATCTTCAACGCCGACATCATTGAGTGCGACGACGTTTATCGAAGGATTGTTGATCGTGAACGAAAGCATTGATATTCCGCCCAAAGAGACTGTTGACGGAGAGAATGACTTAGTAATCGAAGGCGGTGCCGTAACTGTTAAATTTGCTATGTTGCTGACCGCTCCCGGCATGGAGTTTTGATCAGATGAAACACCAGATAAAACATTCGGATGAGTTCCGGTCTTATTACTTATTACTTGGTAAGTAATTGTACATTGTGATTGTGCTGGTACTGTAATTCCTGAGAAGCTCAAATTAGTTGCTCCTTCTGCTAGAGTATTCGGATTCGTTCCAGAACAATTTCCTCCGACTGCACCTCCGACAGCACTCATATTAATCAATGTATCGGTAAACGATGCGTTTGTAGCGGCAACCAGGTTTGAGGCATTGCTCAGATAAACCGTAACAGTTGATACTCCGCCCGGCTGAATACGAGTCGGAGTAAAGCCTTTGCCAATTACTACCGGATTTGTACTGACCACCAGTTGAGCCGTATTACTCGGCGCCCCGGTCCCGGTTGTCTGAGCTGTTGTCGCGCCCGATGTTTGATTCGGATGCGTTCCAATCGTGTTGCTGGTAACAGCAAAAGTCACGGTGCAGCTGCTGTTTGTCGGAATCGTGATATTGCTGAAGCTCAATGCCGAAGCTCCTGCGGCGAAAACGTTCGATGATGCACCTGTACAAGTTCCACCCGATGCTCCGCCGACAGCTTTCATATTCGACAGATTATCAACGAACGAAGCGTTTGTCAGAGCAAACGAGTTCGGATTCGTTAGTGTCAATGAAACAGTCGAATTCTGTGTCGGCTGAATAACAGACGGTGAAAACGCTTTTGCGATTGTTGGTCGGTTGATTACAGCCGTTGTCGCTGTTGAAACGTTGTTCGCACTAACCGGATCTGTTGTATCTGAAGAAACGGTAGCCGTGTTGCTGATAACTGTTCCGCTGGAAACGCCGGAATTTACCCGCACAACCAATGTAAATGACGGTGCAGCTCCAGCCGCGAGTGTCGGTGTTGTGCAGGTAACTGTTCCTGCTGAGCCGGGAGCGGGGACAGTGCAATTAAAGCTTAAAGGATGACTGATTGATACGAAAGTCGTTCCGGCAGAAAGTGTGTCACTGACAACAACATTCTGAGCACTGCTCGGTCCGATGTTGACTACGGTAATTGTATAAGAGATATTGTCTCCATCGATGACGGGATCGGGTGAATCTGTTTTTGTGATTGACAGATTAGCTGCCATGCTCACAGTAGCCGTAGCCGTAGCCGAGTTGTTTGAGTTGTTAGAATCTGCTGTCGAAGACGACACAGTTGCCGTATTGCTCAGGACCGTGCCGTTTGCAACACTGCTTGAAACATTAACAACATAAACGAGTGTTAACGACGCGCCCGATGCTAGAGAATTGTTACTACAGCTTATCTGTCCGGGTATAAGGTCGGCGATACAGCCGCCCCCCCAATCATGATTTCCAAAACCGTAGAAGGTTGTGCCTGCCGGAAGACTATCGGTTAAGCTGACAGACTGAGCAGTGCTCGGTCCGTTATTGGTGACAGTAACTGTATAGGTAATTTGATTGCCAGCCACTACAGGATCGGGTGAATCTGTTTTTGTTACCTGTAAATCTGCTGATGTAACAACTGTCGTTGCAACTGTCGAACTGTTGTTAGCAGTATTGCTGTCAGCAGTATCAGACGAAACATTTGCGGTGTTAGACAGAACAGATCCGTTTGCCAAAGATGAATCGACTTTTACAGTTAAAATAAAAGTTGTCGGTGATCCGTTTGCAAAACCTGCATTAGTACAGGTAACTGTTCCATTTGCGTCGACAGCGGGCGTTGTACAATTCCATCCTGCCGGTGCAGATAAAGACACGAAAGAAGTTCCCGCCGGAAGCGTATCGCTTAAAGAAACATTAACAGCCGCGCTCGGTCCGCTGTTAGCGACCTGAATCGTATATGTCAAGTTGCTGCCGGCATTGACCGGATCCGGCGTGTCGGTTTTTGTTACTGACAAATCGGCGGTCGGAATAATAGCTGTGCCGCCGTTGCCAGTGTTGTCTGTATTGTTCGTCGAGACGGGATCAGATTCGGTTGCCGATGCGGTAGCGGAATTGTCGAATGGTCCGACTGCGTTTATTGTCGCTGTTACGTTGATCGTCGTGTTAGCACTCGGAGCCAGGCTTGCGATGGTGCAAGGAAGCGCGGTGCAGCCTGAGCCGCTAACATTAGTGATAGTTAAATTCGTCGGCGTATCAGTTACCTGAACATTAGTTGCTGTAGATGGTCCGGCATTAGAAACGACAAGTGTGTATTGAACAGATTGTCCGGAAACATAGGGTTCCGCGGTGACCAGCGTCTTAACCATCGAGACATCCGCTGAAGTAGTAACCGTCGTTGTTGCTGTGTCGGTATTGTTACTTGTATCCGGATCTGATACGTCAGATGAAATACTGGCAGTATTAGACAGAACAGTTTCATTCGCTAAAGACGGATCGGCTTTTACAGTTAAAGTAAAGGTCGTTGATGCTCCGTTTGCAAAATTTGCATTATTGCAGGAGACTGTTCCGGTTGTGCCTATGACAGGAACTGTACAGATGAATGCAGGTCCGCTTTGTGCTAATGATACAAATGTTGTGCCTGCTGGAAGGGGGTCGGTTAAAGAGGCGTTAGTAGTTGCATTCGGACCCTTATTGGCAGCAGTAATTGTATAAGCGAGATGGTTTCCGGCAACAACTGTAGCAGGTCCCGACTTTGTTACCGACAAATTTGTAACATTGGTTTCTGCGGTTGCTGTATTATTGGTAAGAGTCCAGTCTTCTGTTGAGGAAACAGTCGCCGTGTTGCTGATTGCTCCCGTTGTTGACGAAGAGACATTTACAACCAGAGTGAAAGTGGTTACTTCGTAAGCAGCGAATGTTGGGCGTGTGCAAGTGACTGTTCCGTTTGCGCCGACAGGGGGAGTTATACAATTAAAGTCTGGTCCGCTTTGTGTTAAAGAGACAAAAGTGGTTCCAGTAGGAAGAATATCGGTTAAAGTCACATCCGCCGCATCAACGGCGGCGGCTTTATTAGCAACTGTTATCGTGTAAGTCAGATCATTGCCCGGCACAACTGTATCGGAATTGTCTGTCTTCGTTACCGATATATCCGAAAGCGAAGTCACCGCAAAATTTCCCCAGGCTGTCCCCCACCGTCCGTCTTCGTGCGGACCAACTGAGTTTAGAACTGTTCCCCGAGCAAGAGCGTGTACATTATAGACCCAGAAGCTCTGTTCGTCCGACGGGTCGAGCCAGATACCGGAGTAGTCGCCCCACCTGCTAGTTACTGCAGTCGAGGTCGAGGTCGAAAAAGCCCGAACGTAATGGTCAAGCCCGGCTCTTAAGGCAATAGGTGTGCGCGTCGTGCCTGCCGGCTCAGTGGCTAATCTGCCGGTGTAGTACGAGCCCGGAAAAATGTTCGGTCCTGATGCGGCGAATCCGATTGCCAAGTTGCCGGCAACATCAACCGCTACAGACGGGAAGAATGCGTGAGTCCCGGGGGCAATATCCTCAGCTCCGACGCTACCCTGCTCCTGCGGCGGCGGGTCGGAAGCGGAAGTGTCAATAGTCACAGGGTTGATGACGAAATAGCGCACCGACGTCTGGTTGGCGTTAGGTCCGGTCGGCGGTCGAATTGGCGCGGCGCAGTAGATCAAACCGTTGCGGTAAACGCCGTTCTGCGAGAAGCGCCGGTCGTTGTTTGTAATCGTCCTGTTAGTACCCTTCTGCGGAGCAGGAGGCAGGGCAAGATTGGTTGCGTCATCAGCTGTGCGCGTCCCCATGATGCTGAAGCGCACCGTGAATGTCGGTGATGAGAGCGGATTGTCAACGCGAATGACCTGGATGTAGTTGTTTGCGCCATCGCTTAGTCCGCCGTATGCCAGTAGAAATGTCCCAAGTCCGCCCGGCGTATCGCCATACATCTGCGTTGGCTGCATAGTGGTTGCGATCGCGCCCTCTGCACCAGGCTGAGCATTAGCCAGACCCGTTGGATTGTAAGTGTTTACGACCGCCGCTCCTCCCGAATACCAGGGAGCCTTAGCAATTATGCGCAGCCTCTGCGCCTGGAAAACTCCAGGCTGAGTCTGATTGTTGTGGGCGAACTGATTGTTCGTGTAATAGACTGCTTCGGAATCAACTGCCAAGCCCGGAAAATCTGCCCAAGTCTGGCGAGTGTTGATAATCTCCTCCGAATTGAGCGTGTGAAAGAACCAAGTGCCGTTTGGGTCGGAGTCATCTGAAACGGCGAAATAAAGGCGAGACTGGTTAGGTGTCGCCCCTGCAGCCTCGATCCTCTCCATTGTCACTACCACGAAGCGATTCGCGTACTGATCGTAAATCACCTTCGGGTCAAAGGTTCCGGTTTGAGGCGGGGTAGTGGCAGTAGCGAAAAAATTTTTAAGGCTAGCGCTATACTGCAGCACCCCTGCTTTCGTATAAAATTGAATGGAACTGTTGACCACATTTACTACGTGATTAGGACCTGCCGCTCCTGCCGGATCAGGAGGTATTTGGAAGAAACCGGTAAGGCTGGAGTTTTGGTCGAAGTTAATGGCGTCAAATAAAGAACCTGCCAGCGCGTCATTGAAAGGTTGATCTTTCTTCAAACTGCTAAAGTTTAATCTTTCTTGTGATTTATCAAAGAGGTTTGCCTTAGACTGAATCTCGGCGTCCACAAGAGCACCCTGGGATATTCCTTGTGGTTCGGCGGTTAGTCTTTGCGATGTGTTTTGGGCAGTTGCTGTATTTACCATAAAGGTAATTAAGAAAGCAAAAACTGTCAGAATCGAATAAATTGTTTTTGTTATATTTTTATTAAATTTCACTTCTTTTCTCCATATCAATAGTCGTTTGAGTTAAATCTGGTAAATTCACTGCCCCTGTTCTGAATGGATATTTCATTAACTGCTCGTCACGAAAACAGATTTTCCCTGCTTGAAATGCGAATATGCCGAAAAAGTAATGAGACTTGTTCGACGTGGGAATTTATTAAAATCAATCGCGAAAAAAACTTAAGGATGTTTGGGTGGATTACTTGCTAATTAGGGTGGATTACTTGCTAATTAGCTAAGTCTGACATAAGTAGGAAACTGCTTTACTGGTCAGAAAAACCTTCGCGGGTCGTTTTGAAAAGCGCAAAAATCGGTCTTAAAACGATCTGGCTAAAAAAACATACATCAAAAAGAGATTTTTTACAAACACCCATGAGTCAAGAGGATATAAATTTTTTATCTGATAGATTTACCCAATAGACTAACGAATTCTAATTAATAAGGAGCGACTGAGGGATGCGGAAATTGAAAATTGTGTAGTGCCAATAAAACTTTTCGCTTTCTAATTGTCTCTTTTAATAAGAAAAGCGAAGAATTAAAGCATTGAGTCAAATTCTTCGCTTTTATCTTTTTACAGTTGTTCATCAAAGCGCCGCATTTCTCCAATGTGAAAATTCTTGTCGGTTCGTTGATCTGATCCACTCCGGGCGAATGTTGATTGAATTGTATCGCCTGCTTTTATTTGTGTTGTTTGGGTGTCAATTTCTTGATTCTCCTTTTGCTTACTAGTTATCTCTAACGTAGATATAGATTGATGGAAAAAAGTTAACTAAAGTCGGCTTTTGTCAGTTGTGAATTCAGACAATCTAAGTTTTTTTGAAAGATTGAGAAAAAAATTATTTCGGTTGCGGATCAACCAAAGGCTTCGTTGTTTGATAACTGAATAAGCTATTTTGCAAAAGCAGTCTAAAAAAAATATTTTAGATGCTCGCAAACTGGAGGTATCTAAAAATGTATCTGTTACCTTTTATTACAGAGTGATATGGGGTGATAGAATAATCTGAGTAACAAAACAGACAACGCTCTGTAATACTTAGTATGTACAGGTAAAATAAGATACTTATGTTTGATTTGATAATTATCGGCGCGGGACCGGCGGGAATTTCAGCCGCTTATGAGGCGCAGAGGCTCGGCTTGAATTACTTGGTCATTGAAAAAGGTTTAATTGCCGATACGATTTATAAATATCCGGTCGGTTTGACGGTTTTTTCCACGGTTAACGAACTGGAATTAATAGAAAATACTCTCAAACCGGCTCGCGAAAAGCCGACGCGCGAAGAGCTTCTTTCGTATTACGTCCGATTTGCGCTCGAACACGATCTGAAGATTCAAACAGAAGAAGAAGTTCAATCAATCGGAAAAATTGCCGGAAATCGCTTTACGGTTAAAACAGACAAAGGCGTTTACGAAACGAAAAATGTTTTATTTGCCATCGGCGCGATGCAGCATCCGCGACGGTTGAATGTGCCGGGCGAAGATTTGCCGAAAGTTCATCATCGCTTTGTCGAAACTTACCCGTGGGTGAAAAAAAACGCACTGGTCGTCGGCGGCGGAAATTCCGCCGGAGAAGCGGCGCTTTTTCTCGCTGAAGAAGGCGCGAAATCAACGCTCGCCACTTTTCGTAAAGATTGGGAAGAAACCGACCCGAAACAAGGCTGTATCAAACATTGGGTTAAACAACCGCTCGAAAGAGAGCTGGAAAAAAA
The DNA here is from genome assembly GCA_036388895.1 of Pyrinomonadaceae bacterium. Taxonomy (GTDB): domain Bacteria; phylum Acidobacteriota; class Blastocatellia; order Pyrinomonadales; family Pyrinomonadaceae; genus SXVE01. The sequence goes on from DASVQY010000051.1 coordinate 9,460, forward strand.
TTGTCTGGAGTTGTTTTTTCTCGGGCGCGTCGTCGAAATTCGTGAAAAGGAAATCGTTCTGGAAGATGAAAACGGCGAGATCGAAGCTTTGCCGAACGACGTTGTTTTCGTTCTTATCGGTTCGGACGCCGATTTGACGATGCTTGAAAATTTGGGCGTGGAAACCAAACAATCGAAATACGGAACGGTTCCGGTTTACGATGAAGAAACCTTTGAAACAAACGTTTCCGGCGTTTACGTCGTCGGACATTTCACCGAAACGCGCCACATTATCGGCGCAATCGAAACGCCTCGAAAAATAATTCCGAAAATAGCCGAAAAGGTTTTGCGAAATACTGCAAATGTTTAAAGGTTAATTAAAAACTGTATAAAAATGAAAAAGCGAAAGTCGAGATTTCCCCAAACTTTCGCTTTTTCATTTTTACTTTAATTTACCCGGATTTATTGAGGCTTTGCCGTTCTGAACATTGTTCTGACAGCCGGTTTCGCAAATTTTTCCGCGATATTTGCCGGATTGATGTCGTAATTTACGATATCAACGGTTTGATCGGTTTGTCCGCCGACAGTTTGCGTCCATTTGAAAGGCATTTGCAAACCGCCGACGCTTCTGTAATCCGAGAATTTAATTTGAAATTCCGCTTTTTCCGCGCGGTCGGCGAAATTGCGAATAGCCGTGAATCTTTCTTTTTCGCCGTTCGCCTGAGCAGCATCTTTGTTCAGCTTGATGACGAACGGTTTAAAGGATTCAAAACTGATCATTCTCGGCAGAGACGTTGATTTGTCGAGATAAAGTTTAAAACTTTCGCCGTTCGTGTCAGCCGCTACGATGTCGCACGAATTTCCGTCAACATCGCCTTCGCCGGCATAAGTGTAGCTCACTTCAACGCCTTCCGGTGCGGATAAAAGCAAAGCGAATGCGGTGCGGAAAAGCTCGTTGTTACGAACTCCGCCTTTCGCGGCGTGCAGAATTTCTTTATCAACGGCGATTTTTTTGCCGTCTTCGGTCGCGAACTCTTCGACATTTCCGTCGCCTTTTCTGATAACGAATTTGTGTTTTCCTTCGACAGGCGTGCCGTCCTGGTTTAACAGCGCCGGTTCGCCTTCGCCTTTTCTCACAATAACGAAGTTCTTTTTGCCTTCAGCGCCCTCGATTTTTTCGAGCGGCAGACGGGAAACCTCTTTGCGAACGATGAGGACATCCATATCCTCTGACAAACCTTTAGCCTCACCGCCGTTGCCGAGTTTCAGCGATTTGCTGAATTGATTCGGCAATTCCATATTTATTTCCAGATCGCCCTGCTCGCTTCTGTTCGCGCCGTCAACAGCGATACTCTGCGTCGCTTTTCCCGTAATGCTCAAACTGCGAACGCTCGCGATATTCGCTTCGCCGCCGATTGCAACGCGCGCTCTTTTAATTAATTCCAAAGCCTTTTCGTCGGATTTGAATTTTGCCCCGACCTTATCCGCCAAACTTCCTAAACCGATAAAAAACACCGATACGCACAGTACCGAAACGATAAATCTTTTCATTATTAGCCTCCGAGAAATTATTGAATTTTTGAATTTGTCATTATGACACTGTAGAGTATCGCAGAGAATTTCCGTCGAATGGTTAAGACGAGGCAAAGAATTTGTTAAAAATGTAAAATGTTTTGTAAATCTATTTACAGAAAAGCGAAGATGTCAGATGCTAAAGAAGATGTTCGATGTTAGATGCCGGATGCTAAAGAAGATGCTAGATGTCAGATGCTAGTTTTTAGATACCCATAAGAGCAAATGCCGCATTATGCAAAGCACAAATTTCTTTCACTGACATCTGACATCTGCTTTATGAAACGTTCCTGGTTTCCAATTTTAATAATTTCGATTTTGGTTGCTCTTTTGGCGACGCTCGGCGTGCTGCAATATAATTGGGTCAGAAAAATCGGCGAAGATGAGCGCGAGCGGATGCAAAAGCGCGTCGCGACCGACACGGAGCGTTTTGCCGAAGATTTTAATCGCGAAATTCAAAACGCTTATTATAATTTTCAGACCGGCGCGGACATCTGGCGCGATAAAAATTGGGCGGAATTTAACGAGCGTTTCGATTTCTGGCGCGAAAAAACAGCTTACCCGAATTTAATAAAAAACTTTTATTATTGGGCGAACGAGGAAAATCCGCAGCTTTTGCTGTACGACGCGGAAAAGCGCGAATTCGTCGAAACCATCTGGACCGACGAATTGAAAAGTTTGCAGGAAAAAACTGCATCCGAAAAAGGTTTCCAGCCGGTTCGACCGGAAAACTTCGCGCTGGTTATGCCGATTCAGGAAATTGATGAAAAGATTAACCGAGTAATCATTCACAGAGAAAATGAACCCCGGAGAGAAATAAATTTACCGAAAAAAATCGGATTCCTTCTTATCGCGCTCGATGAAAACGTTATAAAAAATCAATTATTTCCAGATTTGGCAAACAAATATTTCCCGGACAAAGAATTCAATCTCGCCGTGCGCGGTGCCGACGATCAAACGGTTTTTCAAACGCAGGAAGTTTCCGGCAGCGACGCGACGGCTAAACTTTTAAATCTTTCGCCCGACAATTTCATCTTTTTCTCAAATCGCGAAGCGATGACCAGATTTCGCACGGTTGATGAAACAAAAAGTCTTTTTGTGACCAGGACATTGGAAAACAGACCGATTCCAAGGGTTGAGGGCGAAACGAAATTAAAAACATCCGATGGAACAAGCAGTCCAAAAATTAATAGATCGGTTTCGAGAGTCGAAAGCGAAACGATTCACACTTATACGCCGAAAAGAAGCGTAGAAACCTTTAATCTCCAAGTTCCGAGAGGCGAGTTTCCGCGAACGGCTATTCTCGAATCAGAGAAACCCAACGACAAAGGAATCTGGACGCTCAACGTGCAGCATTCCGCCGGTTCGATCGAACAATTCATTAACCGTAAGCAGCAAAAAGATTTAGCCATCGGTTTCAGCATTTTATCGCTTCTGGCTGTCAGCATTATTACGGTTTATGTCTCCGCGCAGCGCGCCAAAATTCTCGCGCAGAGACAAGTTGAATTCGTTTCGAGCGTTTCGCACGAGTTTCGCACGCCGCTCGCCGTTATATATTCAGCGGGTGAAAATTTAGCCGATGGCGTGGCGAAAGAAGAAACGCAGGTCGCGCGCTACGGAAATTTGATTAAAGGAGAGGGAAGAAAGCTCTCGAAAATGGTCGAGCAAATTCTCGAATTCGCCGGAGCCAATTCCGGGAAAAAGAAATACGATTTGCGCGAAGTTGATGTAAACGAAATCATCGAAAACGCGCTGGCGGAATGCAAGCCGTTGATAGACGAGAAAAATTTTACGGTCGAAAGGGAAGTCGCCGAAAATCTTCCGAAAATCGTCGCCGACAAAAACGCTCTCAGCCAGGCGCTTCAAAATTTGATCGGAAATTCAATTAAATATTCAAACGGCAATTCGTGGCTGAAAATTTCGGCGAGAAACGGCAGCGGAAAATTAAAAATTACGGTCGAAGACAAAGGAATCGGAATATCATCGAAGGATTTGCGACATATTTTTGAACCGTTTTACCGTGCAAAAGCGGTCGTGGACGAGCAAATTCACGGCAACGGTCTGGGTTTGAGTCTGGTTAAAAAAACCGTCGACGCGCATGGCGGACAAATTTCAGCAGAAAGCCAAACGGGAAAAGGAAGCAAATTTACGATTCATTTACCGTTAAATTAATCGAAAATACATTAATCAAAAAACGCTTGCTGTTCATCAATAATCAAAGCATTGCCAGAAAAATTTTTGTTCAGGAAAAATGGTAAATATAAACTAATAAACGATCAATGAAAATATTATTGGTTGAAGACGAAGCGGGTTTGATATTAACGCTGACCGACCGTTTGCAGAGCGAGGGTTTTGAAGTGACGAGCGCAACCGACGGCGAAAGCGGTTTTATGTTAGCCTGCAACGAAAATTTCGATTTGATAATTCTCGACGTAATGCTGCCGAAAAAAAACGGTTACGACGTTTGCCGCGATTTGCGCAGAAAATCCGTCGAAACGCCGATTTTGATGCTCACGGCGAAAGGCGAAACGATTGACAAAGTTCTCGGATTAAAGCTCGGCGCCGACGATTACCTGACAAAACCGTTTGAAGTCATCGAACTTCTCGCCCGCGTCGAAGCGCTTTTGCGCCGTTCGCCGAACAAAACGAGCAATATCGGGGCGGAAACTTTTCGTTTCGGCGACGTTTCAGTTGATTTCAAACGCGCCGAAGTCATAAAAAATTCCGAAGTGATCGAGCTTTCGGCGATGGAGTTTAAGCTGCTGCAGTTTCTAATCGAAAATCGCGGAGCGGTTCATTCGCGCGATAAATTGCTCGATGAAGTCTGGGGCTACGACGCGATGCCTTCGACCAGAACCGTTGACGTTCACGTCGCCTGGCTGCGGCAAAAGCTCGAACAGAATCCGAAGCACCCGCAATATATCCAAACGGTTCACGGTCTCGGTTATAAATTCATCGTTTGAGACAGATCGAAATGTTAAAATAGAACGATGAAAACATCGAATACAATTTTGATCACCGGCGGCGCTTCCGGAATCGGACGGGCTTTCGCCGAGCGTTTTCTCGCATCGGGCGACAATGTAATCGTCTGCGGACGACGCGAAGATAAATTGCTCGAAGCCAAACGGAAATTTCCGCAGCTACAAACGCGCGTTTGCGATGTCGCGAACGAATCCGAGCGCGTTTCACTGTTTGAATGGGCGACGAGTGAATTTCCGAAACTGAATATGCTCGTCAATAACGCGGGGATTCAAAGGCGTGTAAATTTGCTCGAAAGCGAAGATTGGGAGCAAACGCGAAAAGAAATCGCCATAAATTTTGAAGCGCCGGTTCATCTGTGCCGCTTGTTTATACCGCACTTGCTCGAACAGGAAAATTCGGCGATTTTGAATGTCACTTCCGGGCTGTCTTTCGTTCCTTTGGCTAACGTTCCCGTTTACTGCGCGACAAAAGCAGCTTTGCACTCATTTACTTTGTCGCTTAGATATCAGCTTTCAGACACTTCGATAAAAGTCATCGAAATTATTCCACCGGCGGTTGATACTGATTTAGGCGGCGTCGGGCTTCATACTTTCGGCGTAAATCTCGATGAATACTCGGACGCAGTTTTTGCCCGTTTACAGAATGGCGAAAACGAAATTGCTTACGGAACGGCTGAAAAATCGAGTCACGCTTCACGCGGCGAGCTTGATGAAATTTTTCAAGCGATGAATCAAACTTTTAGGTAATTCTTATTTCCGGTAAATAAAAGTGGAAATTAGAACGGGACAAACAGGCGAATTTTTATTCATATTGTTTATCCCATCTTTTGAATTCAAATTATTTTGTAAGATTTCGGTCTAAAATGCCGTGTCTGTTGTTGCTCTTTCGCGGCGAGCAACATTGGTTTGATATGCCGCTTCTTCAACTTCTCTTGCGACCGCTTCGCCGACCCTTCGGTCGAAAACCGAAGGAATTATGTAATCTGGGTATAATTCATCGTCAGTGATTATACCAGCAATCGCGTTTGCCGCCGCGAGTTTCATGGCTTCGTTAATGCGCGAAGCGCGGCAATTCAAAGCTCCGCGAAAAATTCCCGGAAAACACAAAACGTTGTTGATTTGGTTCGGATAATCGCTTCTGCCCGTTGCCATCACAGCAACGCGCCCGGCGGCGACTTCGGGCATAATTTCGGGAACCGGATTTGCCATTGCAAAGACAATCGGGTCTTTTGCCATATTTGCGAGGTCGTTTTCGTTAATTACGCCCGGAACCGATAAGCCCAAGAAAACGTCCGCGCCTTTGATAACGTCGTGAATCGAGCCTTTTTCCAAATTTCGGTTCGTATTTCGCCCGTACCAGTCTTTGACCCAATTCATATTTTCCTGCCGACCTTCGTAAATTGCTCCGGTCTGGTCGCAGCCGACGATGTTTTTAACGCCCGCCGCCATCACGATTTTCGAGCAGGCGACGCCCGCCGCGCCGACGCCGTTGACGACGACTTTTATATCTTCCATTTTCTTGCCGACAATCTTTAAAGCGTTTATCAACGCGGCGAGAACGACGACCGCCGTTCCGTGCTGATCGTCGTGAAAAACCGGAATGTCGAGTTCTTCTTTCAATCGATCTTCGATTTCAAAACATCGCGGCGCGGAAATATCTTCTAGATTAATGCCGCCGAAGGCGACCGAAATATTTTTTATCGTCTGAACGATTTCGTGCGGGTCTTTTGTGTTAAGACAAATCGGAAAAGCGTCAACGCCGCCGAATTCTTTGAAAAGCTGCGCTTTGCCTTCCATTACGGGCATTGCCGCCGCCGGTCCGATGTCGCCCAAACCTAAAACAGCCGTCCCGTCGGTCACAACCGCGACGGTATTTTTCTTAATTGTTAAGGTAAAAGCTTTTTCCGGGTCGGTGTGAATAGCTTCGCAGACGCGCGCGACGCCGGGCGTGTACGCCATTGATAAATCGGCGCGGGTTTTCAGAGGCATTTTAGAGACGGTTTCGATTTTGCCGCCGAGATGCATCAGAAAAGTTCGGTCAGACGTGTGAACGACTTCAACGCCGTCAATCTGGCTGATGGATTCAACGATTTCCTTATCGTGCTGCTCGGAAGAAGCGTTGACGGTAATGTCGCGAATCAAAAAGTCTTTGCCGACCGAAACGATGTCAATCGCGTCAATATCGCCGCCGGCTCTCCCGATAGCGGTCGTCAATTCGCCTAATTTTCCCGGACGATTATGAATTTTTACGCGCAAAGTTAAACTGTAACTCGCGTTTGGTGTCGGGTTATTTGCCACAAATTTATACGAGCGGTCTTAAAAGTCCGCGGTAAACTCCTTGTATTTCGATTTTATCGGCTGAAAGTCGAAGCGTTTCGTATCTTTCATTTGCCGGACGCAGTTCGACAAAAGCACCTGCGCGATAATAGTTTTTAACGACGGTGCGTGATTTTTCGATTGTCGCCGCGATGCAGTCGCCGTCGCGAACAAAACTTCGTTTCTCGATTAAAATCACATCGCCTTCGTAAATGCCTTTGTCGTACATCGAATCGTTCGGCACGCGAAAAGCGTAAACCTTTTCCGACTCGAGATAACCGAGCAGAAATTTTGGTACGAAAAGCGGCTGGTTTTCCCAGTCTTCGCGGTAACCTGCGTCTGTCGGCGCATCAAGCCACTCAATCCGGCAGACGGTTTCGGCGAACGTCTCTCTCGGACGAACTTCGATATTGAAACTTCCGTTTTCGCGGCGCCGAACCAGCAATCCTTGACTTTCCAAAGCCTTGATATGCTTTGCGATTCCCGCTTTTGAAGCCACTCTCAAATGCCGCGCGATTTGTTGGTAGGAAGGCTCGTAACCGTGCCTGTCTATATAGCTGGTGATAAAATCCAGCACCTCTTTTTGTCGTCTCGTGCGCGGCTGCATACCTTAGATTGTATTGAAATGAAAGACAGATTCCAAACTCCGAACTTCAAATTAAAGATCGAGCGAAGCAATTTTTATGCGGCGTCGGTCGCCCGAGATTGAATAATCTGGAATCTGGAATCCGTAATTTGCTATAATAAACTATTCTTTGGAGGTTAAAAGATTTATCAGTAACATTCACGGTCATACTCAAGGCTTAAAGCACAATCAATTGCGCCGCATTGAACGTCTCTCATCACGGCGCGTCGCTCCCGAACAAATCGTTTCGCCGGAACTTGCCCGTCAGCTCTCGGAAATTTCATACGAGACCGGCAGGCAAATCGGCGTTTTGATTAATCGGAAAGGGCAGGTCGAATACGTAATGGTCGGCAACGCCAAGCAAATCGAAATGCCGGATTTCGGACGCGCGCGCGTGTCGCAGGAACGTTTTCGCGGGCTTCGCTGCGTTCACACGCATTTGAACCGCGAAAAACTGACGCAGGACGACTTAACCGACCTTGCGCTTTTGCGGCTCGATTTGATGGCGATTATTCAGGTTGACGAAAAAACGGGTTTGCCCGATCTGGTTTATTCGGCGCATCTTTTGCCGACGACCGCAGAAAAGCTCGAAACCGACGGCGAAGGCTTGCCTTATGAATTTTTAGAGCCGAATGTTGCGTCGCAGCTCGATACGAACTTCATCAGTTTGATAAATTCGCTCGAAGCGGAAATGGCGCGCAATCGAATGACGGCGCGCAATCGCGGAACGAATCGCGACCGAGTGATTCTGGTTAATGTGACGACCGGTTATTTGTCGGAAGCCGAAGAATCACTCGCCGAGCTCGAAGAACTCGCCGTTTCCGCCGATACGGTCGTGCTCGATAAAATCATTCAGCGGCGACCGAAAATTGACCCGCAGACGGTTCTAGGAAAAGGAAAACTCGACGAATTGCTGGTGCGCTCGATGCGTCTCGGCGCGGATTTGATTGTTTTCGACACCGAGCTTTCGCCCGCGCAAGTGCGTTCGCTTTCCGAAGCGACCGAACTTAAAGTAATTGACCGACCGCAGTTGATTTTGGATATTTTCGCGCAGCGCGCGCAATCGCGCGAAGGCAAAATGCAGGTCGAATTAGCGCAATTGAAATACTTGCTGCCGCGACTTGTGCAAGGGCAAAATTCCGCGTTTTCGCGTCTGGCAGGCGGAATCGGCGGGCGCGGTCCCGGCGAAACCAAATTGGAAACCGACCGCCGCCGCGTGCGCGATAAAATCACGCAGCTCGAAAAACAGGTTGACAGTCTTTCGCGTCAGCGGCAGGAACGCAGAAAAAATCGCGTTCAGAAAAATCTGCCGATTATTTCGCTGGTCGGTTACACGAACGCAGGCAAGTCAACGTTATTGAATACTTTAACGAGCAGCGACGTTTACGCTGAGAAAAAGATGTTCGCCACTCTCGATCCGACTTCGCGACGGCTTCGTCTGCCGATTGAGCAGGAAGTCATCATCAATGATACAGTCGGTTTTATACGAGATTTGCCGGCGGCGCTGGTTGCGGCTTTTCGCGCGACGCTCGAAGAAATTTCCGACAGCGATTTGCTCGTGCACGTCGTTGACGCGTCGAATCCGCGCGCGATTCAGCAAATCGAATCGGTCGAGAAGATTTTGCTCGAATTGAAATTGAATGAAATTCCGCAGATTATCGTTCTAAATAAATCTGATTTGTTGGATGAAACCTCGGTCAACGCTCTTGTGCGGCAGCTTTCACTTGACAAAGACCGTGAAAGCGTGTCAATTTCAGCTATTCAACCGAAAACTTTGAATGTATTAATCGAAAAAATCGGTCAAATTTTGTCGAAAGATTTGAGCAATATCGCCGTTAATGCCGCGTGATTTTCGATTCGGATATCAGGACTTTAAAAACGCATCCGAATGCCGAATTCAAAAATCTAAAATCGAAATGAGTAAGCGTGTTCAGGATTTAGCGTCGCCTCTGACAAAATGGCGCAAAACAATCAGGCAAAAAGCCGACGGGTGGCTGACGAATTTTTCCGCCTCCCAGAGGTTTTGGCTCGGTTTTGCTTTTTTGTGCATTTTAACGACCTTTTTGATTAATAATCCGTTCTGGCGCGTTTCTTCCGAGCAAACTTACAAAGAAGGCGACATCGCCCGCGAAAGCATTATTTCACCCGCCGACATTTCTTCGACCGATGTTGAAGAAACAGAAAAAATCAGACAAGCGGCGCGCGAAGGCGTAAAACCGATTTTTACTTTTGAATCGAATCGGTCGGACGAAGCCGTTCAGAGTTTTCGTTCGGCTTGGGAAGAACTGCAAAGAAAAAACGAAAGCGCGGATTCCGGCACGAAAGTCAACGGCAATACAAAAGCTAATTCCAATACAAAAATCAACGGCGAATCGAAAAACGAAGTTCAATGGACGGGCGCGGGCGGCGAAAAGCTCGGCGAAACGTTCGCGGGGCGGCGCTTCAGCGAAAATGAACTCGAAGCTGTTACGCGAGTTTTGCGCGAATCGGCGAGCGGTTCGATTTACGGCGATCAGGATCGGCAGTTTTTTGAATCGGAAATCTCGCTGCTCGACCGCCAGAAGCCGAACCAGCAGTCAATCGTGCTGATGCCGGAAAGCAATATGATTGCCGTTTCTGAAGCTCGAAAAAGACTCAGAGAAGGTTTGACGCAAATAAAAAGTTTGTCGGCTGTTGAAGTAGAAGCGTTTTACAACGCGCTCGCGCCATTAATTCAGCCGAGCGTGGTTTACGACAGCGCCGCCACGGAAAGCGCGCGAAAGAAGACCGCGGAAAGCGTCGAACCGCTTACGATTTTGCTCAAACGCGGGCAGACGATTGTTCGTGAAGGCGATACGGTTACGACGCATGTGCTTTCGCAAATCGCTGCCATTCGCAATTACAGCTCGTCAACCCGACAGGTTAATCGCTTTTTCGGGCTTTTATTTTTAATTTCCGCTTTGTTTTGGGCAGCCTGGAAATTCATTCAACATCGCGGCATTGTTCCGCGTCTGGCGCTTTCCGAAGAAAAAACCTTTTCATTGTTCGGATTCATTGTTCTGGCGCAGACGGCTTTGATGGCGATATTTTTTCGCCTCGCTGAGTTTACCGCTATACAAAATATTAAAGCGCCGCTCAACGATCCGACTTTGTGGGCGTTCGCTATTCCGTTTGCCTTCGGAAGCCTTCTGATGACGCTTCTGGCTGATCGTCGAACGGCTATTTTTACGGGTCTTTTTACTTCGCTTATTGCCGGACTTCTCGCGCCTCGCGGTTTGGAATTCGCTATTTATTCGGTTATCGCCTCGTCGGTTGCCGTTTACGGAATCGGACCGTACAGAAGCCGCCAAACGGTGACGATTGCGGGCGTGCTCGTCGGTTTGGCGAGCGCCCTTGTAGCTATCGCTCTTATCGCTTACACGCAGCAACCGTTTATTTTGAACACTGTGATGCTCGCGGTCGCCTGCGGTCTCGCCAGCGGAATCGTCACGGCGGCGGTAACTGCTGTGTTTCTCCCGATTTGCGAAAGTTCTTTTGGAATATTAACCGACGTTAAGCTGCTTGAGCTTTCAAACGCGGATTTACCGGTACTCGGGCAATTAGCTTTGCGCGCGCCGGGAACGAATCAGCATTCGCACGCGGTCGGACATTTGGCGGAAGAAGCGTGCCGCGTCGTCGGCGGAAACGGGCTTTTGGCGCGAATCGGCGCGCTTTATCACGACATCGGCAAAACCGCCGCGCCCGAACATTTCGTCGAAAATCAGCTCGGCAAAAATCCGCACGACCGTCTGCGACCCGCGCAAAGCGCGAAAATTATCATCAGCCACGTTACGTACGGCGTTAAACTCGGCAGGGAAATGGGATTGCCGCAGCGAATTATTGATTTTATCGCGCAGCATCACGGAACGCGCACGCTTCATTACTTTTTGAAAAAAGCCCAGGCGGACGCGCGCGAAGATTCGGCGATAGACGAAAACGATTTTCGCTATCCGGGACCGAAGCCGCAGTTTAAGGAGTCGGCAATTATGATGATTGCCGACTCTTGCGAAGCCGCGGCGCGTTCTCTGGATGAACCGACGCCGGAAAACATTCGATTCATCGTGACGAAAATCATTGATGCGATTTTGGCTGACGACCAACTTGACGAATGTGATTTGACTTTACGTGAACTAAGACAAATACGCGAAGCAATGATCAAATCCCTCGTTTCCATATATCATTCCCGCATAGATTACCCGGGCTATACTCCGCCGTCTTCTATTCAGAAACTTCTCATCCCGGACGACCTTATATACGCCGAAGAACACGGCGCTCATTATCATTCGCCCGCCGAAGTTCCGATCAGCAAGGGCGGCGAAGTTGAAGACGAATCGGTTTTTCATACACATCCAGTGGATAAAGCCGAAGTTAAAACCGTAAATTAATTTCGTTAAATAATTTCGCCAAATCATTTTCGAGACGATGTTAAATTCTTAAAATTTATCTTTTAATTTTTCGAAGGTTGTTTGCAGGGATTCGGGAATCGTGCGGGTTTCGCCGATTGCAGTCATAAAATTCGCGTCGCCGACCCATCTTGGCAGAATGTGCATATGAAAATGTTCGGCGACACCGGCGCCAGCCGCTTTGCCGAAATTCATTCCCAGGTTAAAACCGTTCGGCTGATACGTTTCGCGCAGTGCGGTTTGGCATCGCTTCGTTAAATCCATCAATTCGTCGGTGATTTCCTTTGATGCGCGGTCTAAATCGGCGATGTGAGCGAACGGAACGATCATTAGATGTCCCGAAATATAAGGATAGATATTTAAAATGACAAAATTATGCTCGGCTCGATGAAGAATAAATTTTTCTTCATCGGTCGCCGAGCTTTTTAGGATATCGCAAAATACGCAACCGGTTGAATCAAACGGTTTCGGTCGTTCGCCGCTTTTGATGTAATCGTAACGCCACGGGCTCCATAATACATCCACGGTTATAACCCTTTATTTTTCATCATTAATAACTTCTTTCAATTCTTTGCCGGGTTTGAAATAAGCGACCCGCTTTGCCGGAATGCTGACCGAGTCGCCGGTTTTCGGGTTCCGACCTTTGCGCGCGTTGCGCTGGCGGACGCGAAAACTGCCGAATCCGCGCAGTTCAATCTTTTCGCCTTTATTGAGCGAAGCGATGATGCTGTCGAAAATGATTTCGACCAACTGCTCGGCATCCTTTTTCGTCATATCGGCTTCTTTGGCGACTCTTTCCACTAAATCTGCTTTTGTCATCTCTACTTTTTCCTCTCTAGAATCCTTTCTTTAACTTTAATTTAAAAGGATACTTTTAAGCTGATTGCTCGTCAGCATTTTCGGCAGAATTCGCGCCGCTTTCGGTATTTTGATTATCTGTTGAATCGGTTGTTTCGGCATTTTCGGAAGTCGCCGCATCAGCAGTTTCCGAAGTGTTTTCCGTTTCAGAAACTTTTTGAGTCGATACTTCGCCGGTTTCGGAAGCCGCAGGCGCATCCGCTGTTGTTTCTTGAGCGGTTGTTTCCTGAGTCGCAGTTTCCGTTGAATTAGCGTTATTTGACGGCTGATTCGATTTTCCTGCTTCTTTGTTTGCTTTCGATTCTTCTTTCGAAGCGTTCGAAGCGTCGGAAGCGCCGCGTCCAAATCTTAAATTAGCGAGTTCGCCAAGCGACGCCATTCCGCCTTTTGCTTCGGTCGAATACATTTTTGTATCAACCGCCGGTTCTTCTTCTTTGCCGACCGCGCGTGCCGAAAGACCGATTCTTTGATCTTCGTGTTCGATTCGCAGGATTTTGAAATCCATCTCTTGACCTAATTGAACTACTGATTCGGGACGGTCAACTCTTTCATCGGAAAGTTCAGAAATGTGACACAGACCTTCGAGTCCTTCGTCTAACTCAACGAACACGCCGAATCCGGCAAAGCGCGAGATTTTACCTCGAACAACATCGCCCGGTCTGTGCGTCGCGACGAAAGTTTCCCACGCGCTCGGCGTGAGCTCTTTGATCGAAAGCGACAATCTTCGTCCCTGTTTGTCAATATTCGTAACAACTGCGTCAACTTCCTGATCGCGTTTCAAGACTTCTTTCGGGTGTTTGACCTTTTTCGCCCAGGTAATATCCGAAACGTGAACGAGTCCGTCAATTCCGTCTTCGAGTTCGATAAACGCTCCGAAATCCGTCAAATTACGAACCTTACCCCGAACTTTCGTTCCGACCGGATAACGCTGTTCGACCGTTGCCCACGGATTTGCCTGCAGTTGTTTCATTCCGAGACTGATGCGGCGTTCGACGGCATCAGTTCCCAAAACCTGTACCTCGACTTCATCGCCGGGATTGAAAAGTTTTTTCGGACTTTTCGAGCGCTTCGACCAGGAAATTTCGGAAACGTGCACTAATCCTTCAACGCCCGGTTCAAGTTCGACGAAAACGCCGTAATCCGTCACCGATGAGACTTTGCCCGTAACTTTTGCGTCAACCGGATAAACTTCCGCGACTGTTGACCACGGGTCTGGCAACAGTTGTTTGTAACCGAGCGAAACTTTTTCCTTTTCGCGGTCGAGCTTTAAAACTTTGACCTGAATTTGCTCGTTCGGCTTAAACAATTCGTTCGGATTTTGCAGTCTGCCCCACGACATATCGGTAACGTGGAGCAAGCCGTCAATGCCGCCAATGTCAACAAACGCGCCGTATTCGGTCAAATTCTTGATCGTTCCTTCGACGACGTACCCGACATCAATTTGATTAAGGGTTTCGCTTTTTTGCTGATTAACGATTTCGTCGGTCAAGGCTTTACGCGACAAAACGATATTATTGCGGCGTCGGCTGAATTTAATGATTTTGGCTTCGATTTCCTGACCTTTGAACGAATCGAGATTGCGAATCGGACGCGAGTCAACTTGTGAGCCGGGCAGAAAAGCCTCGACCCCGTTGATGTCAACGCGCAAGCCGCCTTTGGTTTTATCAATTACGTAACCTTTAATCGGCGTGCCGGCGTTGTAAGCTGCTTCAATCTCGCCCCACGATTTGCGCGAAACGGCGTCGCCGCGCGAAAGCTGAGGCGGAGCGTCGCCCGAATGAATGCTGCGAATCACGACTTCGATCTGATCGCCTTTGTTGACCGTTACTTCGCCCGTCGGCGAGGTGAAATCTTCAATCGGTGCGATGCCTTCGGATTTGTAGCCGAAATCCACTAAAACACCGCGATCCGAAATTCCCACAACCGTTCCGGTCACCAATTCGCCTGTATGAAATACGGTTTGTTCCTGCTCGAACTGTTCGAGAATCGAACCGAAATCAACGTCGCTTCCGCCTTCGGCTTCGTCGGTGAAATTACCGGCAGTCGTGTTTTCCGTATTGTTTTCCGCCGTTGTCGGGGCAGCGGAATTTGTCGCCTGTTCTGTTCCCGAATTTTCCGGCGTCTCCACCGTTTCTTCGGTTTGATTATTAACCTCGTTTGCCATTTAGCCTTATATTAACTTCCTTCTATTAAAATTGCTTTATAAAATTTCCTGCAAAAAAGCGTGTTTGTTTTTATCCGTTTGCGCGCTAAAAAAATGCCGAGAAACAATCCTGAGGCAAAAGTGCCGAACCATTATTTAAATTCACTGGAAAATTTTATTAGATGGTCGAGAAGAGCACTCATTATCGCTTAAAATCCAAATTTACTGATTGACCGGATAAAACTAAAATTTACACGTCCAAACCGTTTCGTGTCAAGACGATGATGCGTAAAATGCTTAAAAAACCGATATTTGCAAAAAATTAACATCGGATGGAGCGCCGATTTGTTCTCGAAAGAATTAATACGGATAATTGATTTATGCGAAATTACACTTTTTATCAACTCGATGTTTTTACCGAAAAAGCGTTTTGCGGCAATCCGCTGGCGGTTTTTCCCGAAGCCGAGGGATTAACTGACGAAGAGATGCAGAACATCGCGATGGAAATGAATTTGAGCGAAACGGTTTTCGTGCTGCCTTCGGATGCGGCGTTGCGCCGTTTGCGAATTTTCACGCCGCGACAGGAATTGCCGCTCGCAGGTCATCCGGTCGTCGGAACGTGGAATTTGCTGGCGCGTCTCGGCGTTGTGCCGAGTGCGGAAAACGATTTCGTGCAGATCGAACAACAACTGAATCTCGGCGTGCTTCCGGTTGAAATCGAATATCGAAGCGGTTCGCCTTTTCAGGTTGTAATGACGCAGGGACGGTACGAAAATTTCGCAGAAATTATTGATAAAAACGAAATCAACAAATTGGCGGAAGGTTTGGGATTATCGCCCGAAGATTTGAATTTTTCGGAAAATTTACCGATTCAGGTCGTTTCGACAGGCATTAAATCATTGGCTGTTCCGGTGAAAACGCTCCAGGCTCTTGAACGCTGCCGGATAAATTCGAGCCTTTTGAGCGAAATTTATCTGTCGTACAAAGCAATCGGCTGTTACGCTTTCACGTTTGAAACGATTGAAAAAGAGTCAAAAGTTCACGCCCGCTTTTTCGCGCCCGACGACGGAATCGCTGAAGACGCCGCGACGGGAAGCGCAGCGGGCGCGCTTTCGGGTTACCTGATTTATCACGGAGCAATAGAAACGCACGGTAAAATGGCGAAATTCACCGTAGAGCAGGGCGATTTTATGCGGCGTCCGAGCCGTATCTTTGCGGAAGTAAGCGGCGGAAAGGGCAACGTCGAGCGGGTGAAAATCGGCGGAAGTTCAGTCGTTGTGGCGAAAGGCGAAATCTTTTTATAGTTCCAGGAAGTTCCAGATAGTTAAAGATAGTACCTGAAAGTTGCAGGCAGTTTACCTACATCAATTATTAATTAATTTCAAAACACTTAAAACTCTGCAAATCTGTTAACTTCCTGACAACTATCTGGAACTTCCTGGAACTATTCTCAAATTCTCGAAATCAAATCGTTAACTTTGCCGACGCCGCTCGTTCTTTCCATTTCTTCTTTCGCCTGTGCCGCGGTGTTTTGAATTCCGGCAAGCCGTAGACGAAACTCGTCCGGGTTGGTCGAGCCGCGCAGAGCCTCTTCGAGCGGTATAAGTCCCGATTGATAAAGATAGAAAAGCGATTGGTCGAAAGTTTGCATTCCGTATTGCGAAGTTCCGGCGGCGATGGCGTCGCGGATTTGCGAAGTTTTTTCTTCGTGCAGAATGTAATCTCTAATCAGAGGCGTCGAAATCAAAACTTCGACCGCCGGAATCCGCGAGTTTCTTTTCGCCGATTTCATTAAACGCTGTGAGATGACGGCTTTTAATAATCCAGCTAACTGAATTCTGATTGATTTTTGCTGATACGGCGGAAATGCCGAAATGATTCGGGTTAAGGTTTCCGAAGCGTCTAAAGTGTGCAAAGTTGATAAAACGAGATGTCCGGTTTCGGCTGCGACGAGCGCCGTTTCGATGGTTTCCAAATCGCGCATTTCGCCGACGAGAATAACGTCCGGGTCCTGTCGAAGAGAACCGCGCAGAGCTTCGGCGAAAGATCGCGTGTCAACATCAACTTCGCGCTGCGTGATAAAGGATTTTTTATCTTTGTGAAGAAATTCTATCGGGTCTTCGACCGTAACTATATGACAATTGCGCGTTTGATTGATATGGTCAACAACCGCCGAAAGCGTCGTTGATTTTCCCGAACCGGTCGTTCCCGTGACGAGAATCAATCCGCGCTGTTCTTCGGCGATTTTGTTGAGAATCGGCGGCAAGCCGAGATCGCTGAAACTTTTTACCGTGTCGGAAATGACGCGCGCGACAATGCCGATTGAGTTTCTTTGCTGAAAAATGTTGACGCGAAAACGCCCGAGCCCCGAAACGCCGTAACCGATGTCAACTTCGTAAACTTCCTTAAAATGCTGCTTTTGACGATTGGACATCATCGAAAACGCCATTTCCAGCGTTTCATCCTGCGTCATTCGGCTGACGCCCGCGAGCGGGCGAAGCTCGCCGTTTACGCGAATGACCGGATAAGAACCGGCGCGAAGATGCAAATCCGACGCGCCGAAACTCATCGCCATCCGCAATAAATCATCAATTCTGCTTGCCATAAAAGAAGTTTTAAAAGTTTAACGGTTTTTGTTCGGAAAGATTTCGAGTTGGAATAAAAATCAGTAGAAAAAATACAAACCGTCAAAAACAATTTTAACTTGTCGCAAAGAGGGGCGTCAACATTTATTTTGCGAACGATAGACAGTTGCGATTTTGCGTCGTAAAATCGGATTTTCACATTGGAGATGAACAATGAACAAAGCAGGTCGAATTATTTCCGTCACCCCGCCGTTTGCCATTCCGGGCGGCGAAATTTCAATTGAATGCGAAAATTTCCGGCTCGATTCCGGCGGCGATTACGCTTGCGTCGTCGGCGGAAAGCGGGCGCGAATGGTCGGCGCGTCGGATACCAAAATTTTGGCGATTGTTCCGGCTGATTTGGAAGCTTCGGAAACGGAAATACATCTGGAAAGCGGCGGCGAGCAAAGCGAAAGCTTCCGCTACACAATCGGCAGAAAGTTGGCGGGCAATCTGCATATCGTCGCGAATCCGGCGATTGATCCGCGCGACGATTCGATTATCGTTACGCGTTCCGGTTCGCGCGGTCAATATTTGCCGGTGACGATGTTTCGACTGGAAACCGACGGTTATTTGAACGAAATGCCGGCAGAAATTTTGAATCCGACCGGCATCGCTTTTAACCGCAGCGGAAATCTTTTTGTGACGAATCGTTCGGACGGAGAAGCTTGCCGCATCAATCGCGACGAAGAAGTCGTGACATACGCGACCGGACTGGGAATCGCCACCGGAGTAGCTTTCGACGATGAAGATGTGATGTATGTCGGCGACCGCAGCGGCACGATTTATCGCGTCAGAGAGTTCGGCAGTCAGGAATCTTTCGCCGTTTTAGAGCCGTCGGTTTCCGCTTATCATCTGGCGTTCGGACCCGACGGAAGATTATATGTAACCGCGCCCGGTCTGGCGAGTTTCGATGCCGTTTACGTGATTGACGAAGAAGGCTACGAAGAAAAATACTTTCGCGGTTTCGGCAGACCGCAGGGATTGGCTTTCGATACGGGAGGAAACTTATACGTCGCCGCTTGCTACCGCGGCGCACACGGCATCGCCCGAATCGCTCCAAACGCCGAATCAGCGGAAATGTTCGTTGCCGGAATGAGCGTCGTCGGATTGTGTTTTACGCGCCGCGGCGAAATTATCGTCGCTACAAACGACTCGGTTTACTCAATTCCGGCTGGAATCTACGGAACACTTCTGGATTAAATTACGAATTATCAATTACGAATTACGAATTAAAGGATTAATTTAGCAACGTTCTTACTAACCGGCTTGTTTTTGACAAAAGTAAAAACAAAACTCTTTAATTCGTAATTTGAAAATCGTAATTGAATTTTTTATTCGTCTTCTTCGTGAACGCGAATTCTGCCAGCGGCGCGAGCTTCGTCAATTACTTTATTGGCGAGATTGCCCGGAAGCGGGTCATAATGCGAAAACTGCATATGATACGAGCCACGCGCTTGCGTTATCGAATTCAATTTTGATTGATAATCGAGCATTTCCGACAGTGGAACCTGCGCTTTGATAACTTGCTGTTTGCCGCGCATATCCATTCCCTGAACTCTTCCCCGGCGCGAGTTAAGGTCGCCCATAATATCGCCGGAAACTTCCTGCGGGCAGAAAACTTCTACGTCCATAACCGGTTCGAGCAGCGTCGGGCGCGCTTTTTCGATGGCATTGCGAAAAGCCTTTCTGCCCGCCGCGCGAAATGAATGTTCGTCCGAGTCAACAGTGTGATAACTTCCGTCAACGAGCGTTACCTTGAAATCAACGAGCGGATAACCGGCGACCGCGCCGCCCTGCGCCGCCTCGAGGATTCCTTTTTCGATTGCCGGGCGGAAATTTTGCGGAATCGCGCCGCCGAAGATTTTGTCAACAAACTCAAAACCGCTGCCGCGTTCGAGCGGTTCAAAAACGCATTTGCAGTCACCGAACTGTCCGCGTCCGCCGGATTGTTTTTTGTGTCTGCCCTGAACTTCAACTTGCGCTGTAATCGTTTCTTTGTAAGGAACTTTCGGCGGATGAAGCTCGACCTCGACGTGATAACGGTCTCGCAGTTTTCCGACAACAGTTTCGATATGCAACTGACCGGAGCCGCTCAAAATAAACTCTTTCGTTTGCGCATCGCGGTCAAAATGCAGACTCGGATCTTCTTCAAGAATTTTGTGCAGCGCGACGGAAATTTTGTCTTCATCGGCGCGCGATTTCGGCTCGATGGCAAAAGCGATTGCGGATTCAGGATACTGGACCGGCGGATAAACAATCGGCTTGGCTTTGTCGCATAAAGTGTCACCGGTTTGCGTCTCTCTTAATTTAACGCAGGCGATAATGTCGCCGGTTTGCGCTTCGTTTACTTTATCGAGACTTTTTCCTTGAATGACGTGCAGCGCGCCTAATCTTTCCTGTGTGTCGCGGCTCGAATTGTAAACGGTCGCGTCGGCTGAAACTCTGCCGGAAACTACTTTCATCACGTTGATTCTACCGGCAAACGGGTCGGCAATCGTGCGGAAAACATAAGCGGAAAACGGCTCGTCATTGCTGTATTTTCGGGTTATTCGCTCACCGCTTTGATTTTCATCGGCGTAGCCGTATTCAGCTTCGTGCGTTGCAGGATTCGGCGCAAATTCAACGATATGATCGAGCAAAACGCTAAGTCCGACCAAAGTTTGCGACGAAACGGCGTAAACCGGGCAAAGTTTGCTGTTGGCAATCGCTTTTGCCAGATTCGGATAAATGTCTTCTTCGTCCAATGTGCCGTTTTCAAAATATTTCTCCATCAAAGCGTCATCCGATTCGGCTACTATCTCGATTAATCTTTCCCTGGTTGATTCAAAAACCTCGCGTCCGGTTTCAGGAATGGGTATTTCCTTTGCTTTGCCGTTTGCGTCAAACTCATAAGCCTTCTGATGAACTACGTCAACGACGCCGCGAAAATTTTCTTCCTGTCCGATCGGCAGCGTGAAAGGCACAATTGAACGGGCGAAACTCTGCGTTGCCGTATCGAGCGCATGTCCGAAATCGGCGCGCTCTCTGTCCATTTTATTGATGACCATAAAACGCGGCAGCAAAAATTCGTTGGCGTAGCTCCAGGTTTTTTCTGTTTGAACTTCGATGCCGTTCACGCTGTCAACAACTACGAGCGCGCAATCGGCAACGCGAAGTCCGGGACGAGCGTGCGCGACGAATGCCGCGTAGCCGGGCGTGTCTATGAGATTTATTTTTGTGTCTTTGTATTCGAGATGGGCGAAGTTGTTATTGAGCGTTACTTTGCGTTCAATTGAATCTTCTTCGTAATCGGTGACGGTCGTTCCTTCGTCAACTTTCCCCCAACGCGGCGTCGCACCGGCAACGTAGAGCAGCGAACTCACAAGCTGAGTTTTACCCGCGTCGCCGTGACCAATGACAGCCAGATTTCTCAAATTTTCTGTTGAAAATGCTTTCATAGTCGGCAAAAATCTCCTTTTTATTGAATTTTTTATTGGCTAAATTCCAATGGAAAGATTACAAATTCCGAATCGAAATTTCGGCGCGTTCGGAATAATGAATGAATCGGACTTTAGGTAAGAATTTAATTTAAACGACATCTTTCAAAAGGGCAAGATAAATAATTTTATTGAGATGAAAAAGAAGCAGGTGAAATTTATTTCGGTTCAAATTCGTTTTAATCCAAATGATTAATGACTTTGAAAATTGCAAAAGTGCAAAAATCCACTAAAAAACCGTTCTATGTGTAATGGTTCATAGTAAATTAAAGCTTGTCTTTGAGCGGCAAACGAATAAAATAGTTTAAAAAATTTGTTGAGTTAAAAAATGAACAATAAAATCTCTCGGCGCAAAACGTTTATTTCCGCATTTTTGATTTTAAGTTTTATGCTGGGATTTATGCCCGCAAGCGGTCAAGACCTCGTTCCGGTCAGCGATATTACGGGCGGCGCGAGCGTTTTTGTTTTTCGCACATCGAAAAAAGCTCCGCCAAAGAGAATCGTAACGGTCGCGAAATCGCGCAGAACAAAAGTTCAGCGGCTCGAAACCGTTAAAAAAGTAACCAAACAAATCATTTTTATCGCGAAAGCGGCGCCGCGGCGAACGCGCACGAAAACGGTTGACCCGTTTAATATGCCGAAAAGCCCGAATACAATGCCGAAAGAAGAAGCCGCGCGAGTTTTTGCCGGCGTCGGCGAGTATTATATTGATCGCGAAGAAATTGATAAAGCCATCGAGTTTTTCCGCGATGCGGCAACGCTCGACGTAAAAAATAAAAACGCGCGAACCGGTTTGAGCGAAGCTCTCGCCTTAAAGGGAAATCAGCTTTTAACCGAAGAAAAAACGAAAGCCGCGCAAGCCTTTTTTGAAGAATCAATTGAATACAATCCGAATAATGCCGTTGCTTATTACGGTTTAGGAGAAGTTTTAGACGAGCTCGACAAAGAAAACGAAGCGATTACCAGCTACGAAAAAGCTCTCGCCTACGACAAAGACTTGACGGAAATTTATGTTCCGCTCGGCATTCTTTATTACCAGAAGGGCGAAATCGCAAAAGCGGACGATTATCTCAGCAAGGCTTTGAAGGTTTCCGCTGATGACGCCCAGACGCAATACTTTTTAGGCTTGGTGCGATATGCGCAGAATCGAAACGAAGAAGCGTTAGCGGCATTTCAAAAAACCACGCAAATTGATCGGGACAGTGCCGAAGCTCATTATTACGTCGGAAAGGCTTTAACCAGGCTCGACCGCAACAAAGAAGCGGTCGCGGAATTTGAAGAAGCTCTGCGTCTCAAGCCGAAATATTTCGACGCGGCGTTCGACGCGGGCGTCGCCTATTACGAAATCGAAAACTACACTGAAGCCGTTAAAAAATTTAAAGAAGCGACGCGCCTAAAAAATGACAATATCGAAGCCTACGCGAATCTCGCGGACGCTTATCGCCAAATCGGGAACTTCCCGGAAGCCGAAAGCAATTACAATCTCGCTTTGACATTTATCCAAAGAGACAAGGATTATAGCCGCGACGAAACTGCACAGATTTACAGCTATATCGGATACGTTGTTGGTCGGCAATGCGAAAATGATATTAAGAGAAATATTCAGTGCAAGTGGGGCACGACGATTAAAAATTTAGAAAAGGCTGTCGAAATAAGTCCGAACGCCGCCGATTACACGAATTTAGGCTGGGCGTACTACAATGCCGGAAAAAATGATTTGATTTACAAAAGAGAAGCCGAAGGAAGAGCTAAACTTGAACAGGCGAAAAACGCTTTGCAAAAATCAATCGCGATGAATCCGCCGTTTGTCGAAGCGCCGCTTCTAAATCTCGGGGTGGCTTTGATTGATTTAGGCGATTACCAAGGTGCGGTCAGCGCTTTGAAACCGGTGGCTGAAAAACGACCGGAATGGAATTTCGCCAATTACGCGCTCGGCGTCGCTTACCGCAAAAGCGGCGATATAAACAACGCCGTCAAGCAGTTTCGTAAAACCGTTGAGAAAGAACCGAATTATATCGCGGCATTATCGGCGCTCGGCGAATCGGAGTATCGCAGCAATAATAAAAAAGAAACCGAAAGAATCATTGATAAATTGAAAAAATTAAACGCGGTGAACGAAGCCAGAAAGCTCGAAGTTTTGATAAAAGGAGCGGCATTCGGGTATTGATTATAAAATATTGCGAGCGGTTTTAATTTTCAACAAATAAATAAAGGAACTGAAACGAACAACGGGCAAATATTACTCTGAAAATCTTCAGGAAGCGGCGAAAACGTCAATCGTCGTCGAAAGAAACGTTCCGCTCGCGCCGTACACGACATTAAAAATCGGCGGGGCGGCGCGTTTCTTTGTTCGCGCGGAATCCGAGCGGCAAATCATCGAAGGGTTTGATTTCGCCGAGAAAAATGATTTGAGCGTTTTCGTTTTGGGCGGCGGAAGCAATGTTTTAATCGCTGACGAAGGTTTCGACGGTTTGGTTTTGCAAATCGCTTTAAAGGGAATCGAAGTTTCCGGCGGAAGCGTAACAGCGCGGGCTGGCGAAGATTGGGACGCATTTTGCGCGTTCTGCGTCGAACAAAGCCTTGCCGGAATCGAATGTTTGAGCGGAATTCCCGGACTCGTCGGCGGAACGCCGGTGCAGAACGTCGGCGCATACGGGCAGGAAGTTTCCGAAACGATTTCAAAAGTTCGCGTTTTCGACCGCAAAACAAAGAAAATTCTTGAGCTCGGCAACGAGGATTGTCAATTCGATTATCGCACGAGCCTTTTCAACACCGTCGAAAAAAATCGTTTTATAGTTACAGCCGTGACTTTTAACTTAAAACTGAACGGTGAGCCGAAAATCGTTTATAAAGATTTGCTGCAATATTTTGCGGGCGTAAAACCGTCGCTTTCCGAAACGCGCGAAGCCGTTTTGAACATTCGTCGGGCGAAATCAATGGTTATTGACGAAAATGACCCGAATTCAAAAAGCGCCGGTTCGTTTTTCAAAAATCCGATTTTAAGCCGCGAAAAATACGAAGAAATAAGCGAAAAATTAGGTCGAACGATTCCGCACTATCCGGTTGACGAAAAAACGGTCAAAATTCCGGCTGCCTGGCTGATAGAAAATTCGGGCTTTGAAAAAGGTTACCGGAAAGCAAATGTCGGTCTTTCTTCCGTACACACTCTGGCGATTGTCAATACGGGCGATGCTTCCGCCGGGGAGGTGATCGCTTTAAAAAACGAAATACAAAAGGAAGTTCAAAAACACTTTGACGTTTTGTTACAACCCGAACCGGTTTTTATCGGGTTTTAATCGAATACAATAAAACATCTGAACGAGTTGTCTTTACAGGATCTTTACAAAAAAACTATTGTCAACCTCATAGTTTTGTGTTGTAATGCGGTCAATTACAAAAATACGGAAGCCTGATTAGATTCGATCTTTACTATTATGTAATTGACTTACCCAACCCTCGAACAAGCGGCAGTTAACAAATTCAAAAATTCTCCAGTCTCAAAACTCTTTGAAAGATATCCCTATGCAAAACAACATAAATGAAATAAACGAAATAAATTCTCAAGAAAATGCTTCGACTCTGAACCGAAGAAAATTTTTCGGCAATCTCGGAAAAGCGACAATCACGGCTGCCGCTTTAAGCGCGATCTCGCCTGCTTTTGATGAAAAGTCTTCCGTTTCCGCACAGAAACCAAGTGTCGGATCGTTTTATCAACAACGCTCCTTAAATTGTTACCAAGCGCGGGTTGATGCCGCGAAAGCCAACTTTCAACCGATTCCGCGCTGGTTTTCCCGTCCGAACAATGGCGACGAAGAACTATACCCGAACAGAATTGCCAATTTCTCGAAAGGCTTGCCGCATCAGGCGAACGGCGAAGTCGTGCTGTCGGCTTATGATTCGCTGCTCGACGCTTTGAGAACAGGAAATCCGGCGGCTTTTGAGGAAATTCCGATGGGCGGAAGCGCAAAACTTACAAATCCGCAGTGTGGTCTGGCATTCGACCTCGAAGGCAAAGATACGTTCGCGTTCGTTCAGCCGCCGCCGCCCGCTTTCGCGAGCAAAGAAATCGCCGCCGAGATTTCGGAAAATTACTGGATGGCGCTGCTCAGAGATGTTCCTTACTCGGAATACGAATCGAATCCGATTGCAAATGCCGCCGCCGCTGATTTGACGCTTTACGGAGCGGATTTCAAAGGCGCTAAAGATACAAACGGGCAGGTTACGCCGCGCGTTCTTTTTCGCGGTTTAACGCCGGGCGATAAAGCCGGTCCGTACCTTTCTCAATTTTTCTTTCATTCTTGCAGATTCGGCGCCAATGAAATCAATCAAAAAATTCGCACGGTTCGCGGAATCGCTGACGGCGGACAAAATTATTTAACCGATTTCGGCAGCTGGCTGGCGGTTCAAAACGGCGTCGCGCCGACAGCGAATGCCGTTTACGATCCGACGCTGCGATATATGAGAAACGGGCGAGACCTCGGCGAATGGGTTCACGTCGACGTGCTGTTTCAAGCGTATTTTCAATCTTTTTTGATTTTAACCGGAATGGGCGTGCCGACCGATGCCGGAAATCCTTACAAAAATTCGGCGACGCAGATCGGTTTCGGGACATTCGGCGCGCCGCACATAGGGACGCTGCTTTGTGAAGTTGCAACACGAGCTTTGAAAACCGTCTGGAATCAAAAATGGCTCGTCCATCGTCGCCTTCGACCGGAAGTTTTCGCCGAAAGGGTTGATCGCGCGGCTTATCACGGAGCAAATTATCCGGTTCATTCAGAAATTTTAAATTCCGTTTCTTCCAGTTTGCGCCTCGGCGGTTTTCTTCCGGCTGGAAACGCTTTTCTGCCGTTGGCTTTTCCGGAAGGATCGCCGACGCATCCGGCTTACGGCGCGGGACACGCAACCGTCGCGGGCGCGTGCGTCACTGTTTTAAAGGCGTGGTTTGATGAATCTTTCGTTATAGAAAATCCGGTTATGCCCGGTGAAACCGGAACAAATCTCGTTCCGTACACGGGCAGCGATGTGCTGACCGTTGGCGGAGAAATGAATAAAATAGCGTCAAACGTCGCTCTCGGAAGAAATACCGCCGGTGTTCACTGGCGTTCGGACGGAACCGAATCGTTGCTTTTAGGCGAGGCGCTCGCCATCAGCATTTTGAAAGATCAAAAGGGTTGCTACAACGAACAATTCAGCGGTTTTTCTTTAACGAAATTCGACGGAACGACAATTACGGTTTAGTGAAATTAAAAATTGATTAAAGAGCGAACGCGGTTATATTGACCGCGTTTTTTTTGTATAATCAAAAATTTAATATGCCCAAACGTACAGATATTCATAAAATTCTAATCATCGGTTCCGGTCCGATTGTTATCGGTCAAGGCGCGGAATTCGATTATTCGGGAACTCAGGCTTGCCGGGCTTTGAAACAGGAAGGTTTCGAGGTCGTTTTGGTAAATTCAAATCCGGCGACGATTATGACCGACCCGGAAATCGCCGATAGAACTTACGTCGAGCCTTTAACCTTTGAAACCGTTTCAGCGATTATCGAAAAGGAACGCCCCGACGCGCTTTTGCCGACTGTCGGCGGGCAAACCGGTCTTAATTTGTCGGTCGAGCTGTACGAAAAGGGAATTCTGGATAAATACGGCGTAAAACTAATCGGCGCAAATGTCGAATCAATCAAAGTCGGCGAAGACCGCGAGCTTTTCAAAAAAGCGATGGACGAAATAGGCGTTCCGTCGGCAAAAGGCGGCTTCGCGCACAATTGGGAAGAAGCGAAAAAAATAGTCGAAGAAATCGGTTATCCGGCGATTATTCGCCCGGCATTTACTTTGGGCGGAACCGGCGGCGGAACTGCTTATAACCCGGAAGAATTCGAGGAAATCGTCGAAAAGGGTTTGAGCGCTTCGCCGATTTCGCAGGTTTTAATCGAAGAATCAATTTTAGGCTGGAAAGAATATGAACTCGAAGTGATGCGCGATCTAAACGATAACGTCGTCATCATTTGTTCGATTGAAAATTTCGATCCGATGGGCGTTCACACCGGCGATTCGATAACGGTCGCGCCCGCGCAAACCTTAACCGATGTCGAATATCAAAGGTTAAGAGATATGTCCATCGCCTGCATTCGCAAAGTCGGCGTCGAAACCGGCGGCTCGAACATTCAATTCGCCGTCAATCCCGAAAACGGAGACGTGCGAATTATCGAAATGAACCCGCGCGTCTCGCGTTCGTCGGCTTTAGCGTCAAAAGCGACCGGGTTTCCGATTGCGAAAATCGCCGCAAAACTCGCCGTCGGCTACACTCTCGACGAAATTCCCAACGACATCACGAAAAAAACTCCGGCGAGCTTCGAGCCAACGATTGATTACGTCGTAACGAAAATTCCGAAATGGGCGTTCGAGAAATTTCCCGGCGCGGAAGACGTTCTCGGAACGCAGATGAAATCCGTCGGCGAGGTAATGGCGATTGGCAGAACTTTCAAAGAATCGCTTTTCAAAGGCTTGCGTTCGCTCGAAGCCGTCAAGCCTTTACGCCTCGAAGGCGTTTCAGATCACGTTTTGCAAAGAAAGCTCGCGCGCCCGAATTCGCAGAGATTTTCTTACATCACCTATGCTTTGCGAAACGGCTATTCGATTGAAGAAATTCATCGTTTGACGAAAATTGATCCGTGGTTTCTGGAACAACTGCAGGAAGTTATGCGGCTTCAGGCGAGAATTGACGCCAGGAAACTCGATGACGTGCCCGGCGAAGTTTTGCGGACGGCAAAGGAATACGCGCTCTCTGACCGGCGCATTTCCTATCTGACGAATTCCAGCGAAAGCGCCGTCAGAGAAAGAAGAAAAGATTTGACCGTCGCGCCGGTTTATAAACGTGTCGACACTTGCGGCGCTGAGTTTGAGTCGCACACGCCGTATCTTTATTCGACTTACGAAGAAGAATGCGAAGCCGACCCGACCGGTAAAAGAAAAATTATGATTCTCGGTTCGGGACCGAACAGAATCGGGCAGGGAATCGAATTCGATTACTGCTGCTGTCACGCAAGTTTCGCTTTACGAGACGCCGGTTTCGAGACGATTATGGTCAACTGCAACCCGGAAACCGTTTCGACTGATTACGACACTTCAGACCGCTTGTATTTCGAGCCGCTGACTTATGAAGACGTGATGAACATCGTCGAAACGGAAAAACCCGAAGGCGTAATCGTGCAGTTCGGCGGGCAAACTCCTTTAAATTTGGCGGATAGGCTGCACAATTCGGGCGTGCCGATTATCGGAACTTCGCCGGACTCGATTGATCTGGCGGAAGACCGAAAGCGTTTCAGCGAGCTTCTGCGGTCTTTGAATATTCCGCAACCGGAAAACGGAACGGCGATTTCCGGCGAAGAAGCGAAAGAATGCGCAGCTAAAATCGGTTATCCGGTTGTCGTTCGACCTTCTTTCGTTCTGGGGGGGCGCGCGATGGCGATTGTTTACGACGAACAGACGCTCGTCGAGTATATGCGCTCGGCGGTTGATGCTTCGCCGGAAAAGCCGATTTTGATTGATAAATTTCTGGAGCGAGCTGTCGAAATTGATGTAGACGCGCTGGCGGATGAAGAAACTTGCGTGATCGCCGGGATTCAGGAACACATCGAAGAAGCCGGAATTCACTCGGGCGATTCTTCGAGCGTTTTACCGGCGCAAAAAATCGCCGCCGAACATCTCGAAACCATCAAACATTACACGAAAAACTTAGCGAAAGCCTTAAAGGTGAAAGGTTTGATGAATCTTCAATTAGCCATAAAAGATGACCGCGTTTACGTCATCGAAGTCAACCCGCGCGCCTCTCGGACGGTTCCGTTTGTGGCGAAAGCGACCGGCGTTCCTCTGGCAAAGATCGCTTCGCTGGTGATGGCTGGGCATAAAACTCTGGCTGAATTTAATTTGCCGGAAGTTTTAAGCGTTCCGAAAATCATCGTTAAATCGCCGGTTTTTCCGTTCAAGAAATTCGCCGGAGTTGATCCGGTTCTCGGACCGGAAATGCATTCGACCGGCGAAGTGATGGGCGTCGGCGAAACGTTCGGCGAAGCATACGGAAAAGCGATGGAAGGCGCGGGAACGGCTTTGCCGATGTCCGGAACGGCTTTTTTGTCGGTCAACGATTCCGACAAAGGTCAGGCGGTTATTTTGGCGCGCAGATTAAATAAATTGGGTTTCGACTTGATTGCGACTTACGGCACCGCGAGACGTTTGCAGGAAGTCGGATTAACGTGCGAAACCGTTTTCAAGGTTAACGAAGGTCGCCCGAACATCGCCGATTACATCAAGCAAGGCGAAATTTCTTTGATAATCAACACGCCTTTAGGACAAACTTCTCATTACGACGAGCAGGCGATTCGCAAATCCGCTTTGCAATTTAACGTCCCGACCGTCACGACTATGACTGGCGCGGAAGCGTTGATCGAAGCGATTGCGACGAAAAAATCACAGGAAAAAATTTCAGTCAGAAGTTTGCAGGAGATTCACGCCGGTAAAGAAAATAAAAAATCTCTGATCGCGGAAGAAGGTAAATAGTTATGAGAAAAGAAATTATATTTAGCGGCTTGTTTTGTTTATTAACTCTTTTTGTTTCAGCTTACTCGCAAAGAGACCTGGGCGTTCGTCCGACCGGTTCGGGCGGCGTTTTAATGCCGGAACAGGCGGCTTACGATGTGAAGCATTACGATTTGGATGTGCGCGTAAACCCGGCGGAACAGTCAATCAAAGGCATTACAACAGTGAAGGCGCAAATCGTTAAACCGATTGACAAGTTCGTGCTCGATTTGGACACGCCGTTCACGATTGAGTCGGTCGCTTTAGTTGACGGAAAGAAACAGGAGTCGCTGAAATTTGAAAGACGCGAAGGGAAAATATGGATTTCATTTCCGAAAACTCAGAACGCGGGAAAAACGGTTGATGTACGCGTCGCTTACTCCGGCAAACCGCGTGTTGCGCCGCGTCCGCCCTGGGTCGGAGGTTTTGTCTGGTCGAAGACTGCCGACGGCTCGCCGTGGTTTGCGACTGCCGTGCAGAATGACGGCGCTGACGTTTGGTTTCCGGTTAAAGATCATCCGTCGGACAAAGCTGATAATTTTTCGCTGCATTTTACCCTACCCGAACCGCTCGTCGCCGCTTCAAACGGAAAACTGCAATCAGTCGTTAAAAACAGCGATGGAACACGAACGTTTAACTGGTATCTTTCGCAGCCCGCGAGCAATTACGTGATTGCTTTGAACGCCGCGCCGTATAAATTAATCGAAGACAAAATGCAGTCTGTCTCCGGCGATACGATTCCGATGGCGTTTTACGTTTTGCCCGAACATTATGAGAAAGGACAGGATTTGGTAAATAAAACTAAAGATTATGTTCGCTTTTTTGAAGAAACTTTAGGACCTTATCCGTTTCGCGCCGACAAATTGGGCATCGCCGAAACGCCGCATCTCGGAATGGAGCATCAAACGATCATCGCCTACGGCAACGAATTCAACTACGATGCTGACGGCGTTGATACTTTGATGTTTCACGAACTAGGGCACGAATGGTGGGCGAATCTGGTCACCGCGCCGGATTGGAACGATTTCTGGATTCACGAAGGCTTTCAGTCGTATATGGACGCGCTTTACAAAGATAAGCTCAGAGGCAGCCGCGAAGGATTCATAAAAAGTCTGCCCGCGCGAATAAAAAATACAAAAAACGTTAAGCCCATCGCGCCGCGCGAGCCTCGAACTACGGTCGAAATGTATATGCTGCCGCCGGATTATACTAAAAGCGACAGCGATATCTACGGAAAAGGCGCGCTCGTTCTGAACAGTTTGCGTTTTCTCATCGGCGACCAAGCATTTTTCAAATCGATAAGACGGATGGCTTACCCGGACGCGAGAATGGAAAAAATAACGAATGGAAAACAGGCGCGTTTCGCCACTACGGACGATTTTCTGCGAATCGCCGAACAAGAATCGAGCAAGAATTTAGATTGGTTTTTTGAACTTTATCTTCGTCAACCGGAACTGCCGAAATTGGTAATTGAAGAAGAAAATTCGGAAAAAGGAAATTCGGTAAATTTGCGCTGGGAAACGTCGAATAATATGCCGTTTCCGATGCCCGTCGAAGTGAAAGTCGGGGATACAATCAAACGAATCGAAATGCCTGACAACAAAAATCGGTTTCCGCTTCAAGCCGGACAAAAATATGAAATTGATCCGAACGGATGGCTTTTAAGGGCATTGTAAAGCTATAAAAACAAATAAATAAAGCCTTTAGTTTTTAGTGCTAAGGGCTTTATTTATTTTATTAACTGAAATATTCAGAAACTCCAAATCGCCCTTTCCAATTCTTCGAGCGTGAGATTTACGGCTTCGGGCGCCAGGCGCAGCGCGTATTTTCGCAAATCGCTGCATTCATACAAAATCGTCAAAAGCATCAAACGCCGCCGCAGAACATCGTTAATTTCATTCAGCGAGTAACTGTAAGCGCGGAAAAATTCGCGCTGAATTTCTTTTTGTCCCTGAATCATAAGAACGCCGATGGCGACGAATTCGTATTCGTGAAAACCTTTCAGCGAATCGGCGAAATCAAACAAACCGGAAATTTCCCACTCGCTATTCGTTTGCCGAAAACGTAAATTTCCGAAATGAACGTCGCCGTGTAAAAAAACAGATTGGTGATTTTCCGGTAAGAGAAAAAGATTTTCTTCGATGTAAAAGGAAAGCTGTTCGAGCCATTGCGGATTCGCGCCGTTTGTTTTTTGTCTTTCGATTGCGGTTGCCGCTTGATGTTCAATAAATTTTTTCCAATCGAATTCTATTGATCGAGCCTCGCACGAGTGTAATTGTTTCAGTCCGGCAGCCAGCGTCGAAATGATTTTTATTTGTTCCCTGGAATTTAAACTGACCCAGAGTTGTTTTGTCATCGAAAAGCCTTCAATTTGATTGAAAATAATGTAATTAAAGTTTTCGATCTCGCCCGCGTAAACTATTTCCGGCAGCGGCAATTCCGTTTTTTCAAAGGCAAATTCAAGAGCAGCTTTTTCGCGGCGAAAACCGTTGCGGAACGGAGTGTAGATTTTTATGACGAATTTGTCGTCAATTAAAAAAACGACGTTTTCTCCGTGTTTCGAACGAATCAAACGTTCAAAGAAAATGCTGTGACGGGAAAGTACGGTTCGAGCGAAATCCAGCCAAAACGCAGCCGTAAAATGTTTTTGAAAATCCTCGACGGTAATAATTTTCGGCAATCGCATAGGCATAAAATATCAGATTGAGGTTTTCAAAGAAATAATAACCTGCACTTGACGAATTCTTCGCCCGGCAATAGACTGGAACAGTCTTGAAGATGAAGTTGAAAATCAATTTCAATAATAAAATTTCCAATTAAAAATATGAAAGAAAATATAACTCGGCAAACGAGAGCCTTTATGTTCTATAAATATGCATTTTTAATTTTATTCGTCTTTGTTTGCGCGGCGAATTCATTTGCTCAGACTCAGGAAAAATGTTTTCGCGGAACGGTAAAAGACGCCGCCGATGCCTTTATTGTCGGCGCGGAAATAGTATTGAAAACCGAGAAGGGTAAAACGATTGATCGGACTCAGACCGATAATTCGGGACAATTCGCTTTGAATTGTTTCGAACCGGGCGATTACGTTTTAACGATTGCCAAAGAAGGAATGACGCCAATTGTAAAAAATCTTTCATACGGAAATGATAAAAAGGAAAATTTGCAGATTTCCGATGTCGTTTTGCAAACGCAGGCGGTCAGCGAAACCGTAACCGTCGAGATCGAACCGGAATTCGTTTCTTCGACTACCGAGACTGCGACGAAAACTTCAACGCCTTTGCGCGACGTGCCGCAATCGGTCGAAATCGTCAACCGCCGCCTGCTTGATTCGCAGGCGATTCGCACTTTGCAGGACGCGCTTTATAACGTCACGGCGGTTTCCGCCGCGCAGGGCGAAGGCAGACGCGATCAATTTTTTATTCGCGGATTTTCGGCAATCGGCGATCAGTTCATTGACGGCATCCGCGACGACGCGCAGTACTACCGCGATTTATCGAACATCGAGCAAATCGAGGTCGTCAAAGGTCCTTCGGCAGCTTTGTTCGGTCGCGGCTCGTCGGGCGGAATTATCAATCGCGTCACGAAAAAGCCGAACGTCTACGAGCGCGTCGGCAACGCCGAAGTGAATTTTGGTTCATACGGCTTAAAGCGCGGAATGTTTGATTTCGGACAGCCGATTGTGCAGGACAAACTGGCTTTTCGATTTATCGGCAGCTACGAAAAAACGGGCAGTTTTCGTCATTATTTCTTTCAAGACCGCTACAATATCGCGCCTTCGCTGAGCTGGAAGCCGACCGAGAAAACCGATGTTACGTTTCAATTTGAGTATTTGAACGACGAGCGAGTGCCGGATCGCGGAATTCCCTCGTATCTAGGTCGCCCGGTTGACGTTCCCGTCGGAACTTATTACGGATTTCCCGAACGAGACCGCTCGAAAACGCGGGCTTCTTCCCAGGCGCTTCGTTTCGAGCACCAGATAAATGATTTCTGGACGGCTCGCAATGTTTTTCGCCACATTTACACCGAAACGGATTTTTACAATACCGGCGCGAACGGCATCTGCGTTTTTAACAGCATCAATACTGTTTGCACGCCCGTTAGAGCGACCGACCCGATTTACTCGTACGACAGATTGGGAGCGACGAGGTTTCAATACAACGGAAATTTCAAACAAAACAACCTTTTCAATCAAACCGAAATCGTCGGCACGACCGAAACTTTCGGCTGGCAGCACACGATTTTAGGCGGCGTCGAACTCGGCTATCAAACAAAGGGAACGCTTCGCTACACGAATGCGACGCCGAATCCGGTTTCGCTGGTAAACCCCGATTTATCTCGTCCGGTCAATATCGGTCCTATTCAAACCAATAACGATTTCGACGGAAAAGTTTTCGGTCTTTATGTTCAAGACCAGATTAATTTTACAAAACAGTGGAAGGCGCTCATCGGCGTCAGGTATGACAGTTTCAATCAAAAGCTGGATGATTTAAGAGCCGTAAATCAAGATTTGGAACGCACAGATCGCGAATGGAGTCCGCGCGTCGGGCTTGTTTATCAGCCGAACGAACATTTTTCTTTCTACGGAAGTTACACGCGTTCGTTTCAACCTTCGGGCGAAAATCTTTCGCTCGCGGCGAATAACGAAGAACTCGGACCCGAATTGACGAGAAATTACGAAGCCGGCGTCAAAGCGACGTTTCAACCTTACCGTCTGAACGCGACGCTCGCCGTTTTCCGCCTCGACCGCAACAACATCAAAACGACCGATCCGCTCAATCCGACGCAGCTCATACTCGTCGGCGAACAGCGAACCGACGGCTTTGAAGTAACCGTTTCCGGCTCGCCGACGAGAAAACTCGACGTTTACGCCGGTTACGCGCTTCTCGATGCGCGAATCACGAAATCGAACACCGTTTCCGGCGGAGTTTCGCTTCAGGGAAAAACGGCGCAACTGACGCCGCGCAGTTCCGGCAATTTGTGGCTGACGTATCAATTGCCGAAACAATTTCGTCTCGGTTTCGGCGGCTACGCGCGCACGAAAACTTACACTTCGACGAATAATTTAGTCGTTTTGCCCGGATACGCCCGTTTCGACGCGTCGCTTTCTTGGAGAAGCGAAAAGCATTACGAAATCGCTTTCAATTTGAAAAACATAACGAACAATCGCTATTACGAAACATCGAACGGCGACAATAACATACAGCCCGGTGCGCCGATAAACGGCTCGATTACTCTGCGTTATCGCTGGTAAAAACGCTTTTTGAGAATTATTCAATTCTCTTTGCGTCGTACTCGATTTTTATAAAATATAAAGATGAAACAGTTTCGTAAGGTTCTATTTTGGCTTCATTTAGTATCCGGGATAACAGCGGGCATTGTGATTTTTATAATGTCCGTCACCGGCGCACTTCTTTCGTTTGAAAAAAACATCACCGAATATGCGGAACGCGAGATGCGCT
>DASVQY010000052.1:0-8168 GCA_036388895.1 Pyrinomonadaceae bacterium
GGTGCAACGCCTCCGACTCCGTAATCGTTAATCAACTTTGCATCTTGAAAAAGGTGTGAACTTTCAAAAGCGAATGAAGATTTAGTTAAGAATCTTCATTCGCTTTTGCGTTTTAAATGATGTAAATAAATTGACTAATCAATTCGATTGTGTAAAATAAAGGTGCTGGACGAGCACACGGCAAACCTTTTACCGGAAATCAACTCCTTTTTCCACGGTATTAATGCAAACATCTGTCGGTAATTAATCATCTGAACAGTTGGATTCGTTTCCATTTCGCAAAACATCCTTTTAAGTTTCAATTTCAGTCATCAATAAAATTATGAAGTCACGAATTAAAAAACAAATAACTTTCAAAATCGGTTTCTTGTTGGCAATGGCGTTTATGCTTTTGACCGGCGTGGCGCCTTTGATGGCGGAAAAAACGGGAAATAATGTCATTACCGATCCCGATAAATTCAGCAGTTGGGAGGTTGTCGGACCGAGCGGCGGTGACGTTCGGGTTGTCGCCATTGACCCGAAAGACAAAAATCGTTTGTACATCAGCACGCTCGACGGGCAGATTCATACATCTTACGACGGCGGGAAATCGTGGCGGCTATTGGTTAATCTGAACCGTCCGCAGCTCGTTCTCGATCAATTGATGGTTGATTCGCAGGATTCAAACCTGATTTACGCTTCCGGGCACCGTCATACATCGCCGGGCGGATTCTTTAAATCAAAGGACGGCGGTTTAACGTGGAGCGAAGCTAATGAATTGAAAAAGGCGTCAATTCATTCGATGACGCAATCAACCGCCGATCCGAAAGTTTTGCTTGTCGGGACAACGGAAGGAATCTGGATTTCAAAGAATTCGGGCGACGATTGGGAAAAAATTTCTTCTTCGACAATGCCGGTCAATATCGGTTCGCTGGCGGTTGACCCGCGCAATCTGAACACAATTTATGCCGGAACGTGGTGGCGCGCATATAAATCAACCGACAGCGGGAAAAACTGGCGTTTGATTAAAAACGGAATGATTGACGATTCCGACGTGTTTGCGATTACGATTGACTCGCGCGACCCGAATCATATTATCGCTTCGGCTTGCAGCGGAATTTACGAATCATTTAACGGGGGCGAAAAATGGGCGAAAATCCAGGGAATTCCCGCACAATCGCGCCGCACCCGCGATATTTTGCAGCATCCGACAATTCCCGGAACGGTTTACGCGGCGACGACCGAAGGCTTCTGGATGACGACAAATGGCGGAAAAAACTGGTCATTGACAACGCGCAGAGATTTGGAAATCAATTCAATCGCCGTTCACCCGGACGAACCGAACCGTGTTTATATCGGTACGAACAATTACGGCGTAATGGTTTCAAACGACGGCGGCAAAAACTTTGTACCGACAAACGATAATTTCAGTAGCCGCTTTACTTATTCGGTAACGCTCGACCGCGAAAACCCGACTCGTATGTACGCGACGACGCATAATACGGCTACGGGCGGCGGTTTTGTTTTCACGAGCGCCGACAGCGGAAGATCGTGGCAGCAAGCGAAAAATCTCGATATAAATCAGGTTTCACCTTACGCGGTTCTTCAAGACCGCAATAATCCGAACAATCTTTATCTCGGGACGAATCTCGGTATATTTCAATCCGTTGATCGGGGCGTCAATTGGACGTTGATTGCTCCGCCTAAACCTAAAACAACAGCTAAAAAGCCCGTGCGAAAGGCTGTGAAAGGGAAAACAACGGCGGCTAAAGCGAAAACCGTTAAGCCGGTCGAAACGGCAAAGGCGCCCGAAACAGCGGCGAGCGATAATAAGCCGGTTATAGCTTTTACAGAAAAAGTGAAAGTTTTAACTTATACCGAAGACGGTAAAAACGGAATATTCGCCGGAACGGATAAAGGGCTTTATCGAACCTACGATATGACAAAAGGCTGGGAAAAAATTTCGTTCGGCGAAGGAATTGATGAAAACGTCTTTGTCGTTTATTCGACTCCGCTACAGCCGGAAACGATTTGGGTCGGAACGGCGACATCGGGCGTCATTGTTTCGCGCGACAACGGCAAAACCTGGCAAAAAGCCGGAGGCGCACCGGAGAATTTCCCGATCAGCTCGATTGCGGTAGACCCGAAACGTCCCGAATACGTTTACGTCGGAACATCGCAGACGCTTTATCTGAGCCGTGACGGAGGAAAAACCTGGACGCGGCGCGGCGGAAATCTTCCTTTGGGAAATTACACGAGCATTCTCGTCAACCCGAGAAATTCCGACGAGATTTTCGTTTCGAGCGCACTGGAAACCGACGGCGGAATTTTCTTTTCCGATAATGCCGGAATGAATTGGAAGCGCGTTGATTCAAAAAATATGAAGGTTCCGAGCCGCAGAGTTTGGGCGATGACTTTTGACCCGAACGACTCAAATCGTATTTATGCGGGTTCGCATTCTTCGGGCGTTTACGTCATCGAAAGAAAAGGCGAAACAGCCGGTTCTGATAATTTGACGCGCCCGAGAGTTGCTGCTGCCGGAAACTAAGCTTTAATTAAATAAAAATTCGAGAGATGGCTGGTTGTCAGTCATCTCTTTTTTGTTTTATGTTTGGAAGAATCGTTTGCAAAATTTATAATCGAAAAAGTTAGGAGCAAAAAATGTGAAGCGAGAAATTGTTTGTCCTTGTCCGAGCGGCGAAGTCGTGCTGCAAACCGAAAGCGTGCCTTTTTCGGAAATTCCGAATCAGTCGAAATTGTTTATTGAATATCAGCAAACGCCGCTTTCATTGAAACGGTATTACCCGTCGGCGGTCGAATCGCACACGCAAATTTCGTCGAGAATTCCAGAAGTTTTAGCCAATCATCGTGCTGACCGCGATTTGCTTTGCGACGCGCTCGAAGCGATGAACGTGAAAACCGGAGCGAGCGAAAAAACGCTGGAAAACATTCGCCTGCTGCGCGATTCCGATTGCGTCGCGGTGGTAACGGGACAGCAAGCCGGTCTTTTTTCCGGTCCGCTTTACACGATTTACAAAGCTCTTTCCGCAGTCCGATTGACAGAATGTCTGCGCGGGCGCGGTTACAAAGCCGTTCCGGTATTTTGGATTGCGACCGAAGATCACGATTTTGAAGAAGTTTCTAAAACCTTTGTCATTGACAAGCGGGCGGAACTCGCCGAATTGAAAAACGAACCGAAACGCTGTTACGAAAATTTGCCGGTCGGTTATATAAAACT
The DNA here is from genome assembly GCA_036388895.1 of Pyrinomonadaceae bacterium. Classification (GTDB taxonomy): domain Bacteria; phylum Acidobacteriota; class Blastocatellia; order Pyrinomonadales; family Pyrinomonadaceae; genus SXVE01. The sequence goes on from DASVQY010000052.1 coordinate 3,218, forward strand.
CGACGATTCGATAAAACAAACGATCACAGAGCTTTTCGAAGAACTTCCTTCCACGGAATTCACCCGGGAACTCCGGCAGACGGTAGAAGAAACCTGGCAATCGGGCACATATTACGGCGATGCCTTCGCGCGTTTTCTGAACAAACTTTTCGGCGAATACGGGTTGATAATTCTTTGCCCGCTCGATGAAAGATTAAAAAAACTCGCAGCCCCGGTTTACGTCGAAGCGATAAAAAAATCCGAGGAAATCGTTTCGGCGCTTCGCGAGAGAAGCAACGAATTGCAAGAAAACGGTTATCACGCGCAGGTTTTAATCGGGGAAGACTATTTTCCGCTTTTCTGGCAAGCGAAGGATCACACGCGTAACGCTCTGAAAAAAAACAAAAACGGAACGTTCAAAACCAAAGACGATGCGCGCGAATTCACTTTAGACGAGCTCGCCGAAATCGCTGAAAATGATCCGGGCAGATTCAGTCCGAGCGTGGTTTTGCGTTCGGTCGTGCAGGATTATCTTTTGCCGACGGTTTGTTATTTCGGCGGCGCGGCTGAAATCGCATATTTCGCCCAAAGCGGAGAAGTTTACCGGATTTTGAATCGCCCGCTGACGCCGATTTTTCATCGTCAGAGTTTTACCATAATCGAATCGAAACACGCGCGAACGCTGGAAAAATACGATTTGCAATTAAAAGATTTGTTCGTCGGGTATGAAAATTTGCTTCCCCGCATCGTCGAAAAATATCTGAATCGTGAAATGGCAAAAGTATTCGCCGAAGCGGAAGAAAAAATCAATCTCGAATTAAATAATTTAGACCGCAATTTAGCCGAACTCGAACCGACGCTGGCGGAAAATCTGGCGACGAGGCGGCGAAAAATTTTGTACCACATCGGCGCTCTGAGAAATAAATTTCATCACGCTCAAATCCGGCGTGACGAAACCATCAATCGCAGAATTTCAGACGCTTTTACCGCCCTGCTGCCGCACAAACATTTGCAGGAACGAACTCTGAATGTGAACAATTACCTCAACCGCCACGGAAGTTATTTTATAGATTGGATTTACCAGGCGATTGATCTGGACGATAAAGGGCATCGCGTAATTTATTTGTAAAAAGGTTAATCGTCATCTGTTTGCCGTCAACCGAAATTTAAGAAATAACCGAAAACGATACCGAAATAAAAGATCAACGGCTGACAATTGAAAACCGACGAAAAATGAACAAAATCAGAGTTTTATCCGACAATTTAGCCAATCAAATCGCCGCCGGCGAAGTCGTAGAACGCCCGGCTTCGGTTATAAAAGAGCTTGTCGAAAATTCGATTGATGCGGGCGCGCGGCGAATTCAGATTGACATCGAACTCGGCGGAAGGCGTTTGATGCGCGTCGCGGACGACGGCGAGGGAATGACGCGCGATGACGCTATTCTGGCTTTCGAGCGGCACGCGACTTCGAAAATTAAAACTCTGGATGATTTAGGCGCGATTCAAACGCTCGGATTTCGCGGCGAAGCTCTGGCTTCAATCGCTTCGGTCGGAAAAGTCGAACTCGTTACAAAAACCGAATCAGAAACGAGCGGAACGCGAATTTATATCGAGGGCGGAAAACTTCTCGATGTAAAAGACGCCGCTCGTTCGACCGGAACGACGATCAGCATCCGCGATTTGTTTTTCAACACTCCGGCGCGCCGAAAATTTATGCGCTCCGAAGCGACGGAAAATTATCATTTGACGAACATCGTGACTCACTACGCGCTCGCTCATCACGAAATAGCTTTTACCTTAACAAACAACGGACGCGAGATTCTGCGTGTTTCTCCGGCGAAAAATTTACGGGAACGTGCTTATCAAATTTTCGGCGCAAATTTGCTCGAAAGCCTGCTTCCGGTCGCCGGCGGGCGAGATTATGTGGCGAACGTTTCCGGTTTCGTGTCCGCGCCGCGCGAACGGCGAACGACGCGCGACGCGCAATATTTTTTCGTCAATCGTCGCTTCGTTCGCGACAAAGTAATCGCCGGCGGGTTGATCGAAGGTTTTCGTTCGGTTCTGCCGCACGGCGTTTATCCGGTCGCGTTTTTGTTTCTCGATATTCCGCACGAAGAAATAGACGTTAATGTGCACCCGGCGAAAACCGAGATTCGTTTCCGTCGCGGCGAAGCCGTCAAGGAAGTCATCGCGGAAGCCGTCAGAAACTCCCTGGCGGAAGCCGGAATATTGAAAAACAGAGAGCAGGCGGTCGAATCGTTTGAAGAATTTAATCTGGAAAATTCTGTCAACTTACCTCAAAAACATCCGAACGAGCGAATTTACGAACAAGCGAAAATAGAATTTCCTGCCCTTGATGCCGAAACTTTAAACGATTACGCGAATATAGTTTCCACGCCGGAAAATGTTTTTGAGGAAACCGTTGATGTCGCTGTAAAAAATATATCTGCCGAAGATGAGCAATTTTCTGAAACTTTCAAAAAGGATTTGAACGATCAATTTCTTAACAACTCGAAAGAAAGTTCGCCATTTGAAAAAGCTGAAAAAGAGACTACAAACCAGCCTTTAATCGAAAAACCGAACGGAAGTGGCGAGCAAATCGAAGAAAGAAAAGAAGCGTATTTTTCTCAAAAGGCAAACTCTGAAATTTCAGCCAGCCATTCGCCCAGCCAAAAAATCTTTCCGCCGTTTGATTCGGCTGAAAAATTAGTTAAATCAGCGAACGTTCAAGCAATTTCGGCTTCTAAAATTCGCCCCATCGGTCAGCTTCACGAAAGCTTTATCATCGCGACCGACGACGAAGGTTTGCTGCTGATTGACCAGCACGTCGCGCACGAGCGAATTTTGTTTGATAAATATCGGAAAAAAGAAACGGAAAGAACAATCGAATCGCAGAACCTTCTGCTGCCTGAAACGTTTGATTTAACTCCGGCGCAATCTGCGGCTTTTTCGCTTGTGGAAGACGAACTTGCATCACTCGGATTTGATGTAATGCGGCTTTCGGGCAGAACAATCGCGATAAAAGCCGTTCCGACCGATTTACCGGCTTCGGAAGTGAGAAATCTTTTGGCGGAAATTTTAGATTCGGTTGATTCTGATAAACGCGGGAACGCGAAATTAACGCTCCGCGATCAAATCGCCGCCAGTTTAGCCTGTAAAGCCGCCGTAAAAATCAATATGCGGCTCACGCCGGAGAAGATGCAGTGGTTGATTGACCGCCTTTTATATACTTCCTCGCCCACAACCTGCCCGCACGGGCGACCCGTAATTCTGCGTCTGACAATGCGCGACATCGAACGCGGATTTCATCGCACATAAAGCAAAAAACCGTTTACAAAACTTTACACAAAAAGTCATGTTAAATCAGTGTTTCATATATACATTTAACAATTTTTAGTGATATAGTCCGGTATATTACTTTCCAGCCATTTTTTATAACTTAAAAGAAGGAGAAATAAATGTTTAAGCCAACGTGTCTTATTAGAAGCATAAGTTCGTTTTCGCTCATGCTCGCTCTGTTCATTTGTAGTGGCATTACAAGCGTACAAGCCCAATCACAAGCGTTAAACGGTCAAATTGAAGGAACCGTAACGGATGCGGCAGGCGCCGCCGTTCCGAATGCTTCAATTACCGTTAGAAATATTGAAAGAGGTTCAGAAGTGAAAGTTACGAGTGACGAAAACGGTATTTATCGTGCGCCCTTACTTCCGCTTGGATCTTTTCGAGTAACAGTTGAAGCACCAAATTTTAACCGCTTAGTGCGGGAAGGAATTACATTGAGTGCCGGACAAACTGCTACAGTTGATTTATCCCTTACAGCAGGAGACGTTTCTGCTACTGTTACGATCACATCGGACGCGCCGATTGCCGATCCCGGAAAGATTGACCTCGGTCGCGTTATAAATACGAGAGAGCTCCAAGATTTGCCCTTAGTTTCACGCAATCCGTATAACTTCTCTCTTTTACAGGCTAATGTTGTAGGGCGTCCAAACACTGAATTTGGGGTTCCTCGCGTTAGTGCCAACGGCTACGCTCGCCGTACGAATTTCCAACTCGACGGAAACGCTAACACACAGGCGAACCAAGCCGGGCTCCGACTTGTTCCCATTTCAGAAACGTTCATCAGCGAAGTTCAGCTTGTTACCAATGGCTTTTCTGCAGAATTCGGAAATACGCCGGGCTTGGTGATGAATAACATTACCCCTTCAGGTACAAATGGATTTCACGGGTCGGCAAGTTATCGTTTCCGCCGCACATGGATGTCGTCAAGACAGTTCAATGCGTCGCCATTTGCTCCCAAACCGCCGACTAACGTAGATGACTACACGCTTGCAATCGGAGGTCCGATTATTAAGGACAGGTGGCATTTTTACGGCGGTTACGAATGGGTAAAACGAGATTTTTCGGGAAGACCGCAACAGTTAGTCACAATCAGCGATGCGAACAGACAAGGTTTAATTGCAGCAGGATTATCTTCTGATATTTTTGTGCCAACTATTCCCGCTTCTCAAAAAGTAAACTTTTTTATCTTTAGAACCGATGCTCAATTAACTGACGCTCATCGTTTAACCGGAAGATTTATAAGGTTTACGAACTTTTCGCCGAATAACGTCGGCGGCGGTTTAAATACTCTGCAGCGAACAGTTGACTTAGATGACAAATCGAATTCTTTGGCTATTCAGTTGGCTTCCATTTTGACGCCCAACGTCTTCAACGAATTTCGTTATCAACGTGCTCATCGCAATTCGGAATTTTTGCCGACTGCATTTACCCCAGATGGAGTTCCTTCTGTGGTTATTACAAATGTGGCAAATTTCGGTCCTGCGACAAACGTTGGACAAATTTCACCTATCGAAACGATGAACCAATTTCAGAACAATTTAACCTGGAATCGTGGAGATCATTCGATGAAGTTCGGCGGTGGATTCAACAGAATTTATGATTATCGTCGAAATGAAATTTCAGCCATTTA
>DASVQY010000053.1:0-46262 GCA_036388895.1 Pyrinomonadaceae bacterium
CGATTCCGCCGCCGAAAGGACTGTCGTATTGAGCGGAAAATACGTTTTGATTTACTCGAATCTGCTGAATCGCTTGTTTCGGCGGAATTTTACCGCCTTGAACGCCGTTAACGCTGATCGGCAACTCTTCGCCCGAAACCGCCTCGCCGATTCTTTTGATGGCTCTTTCAAACTCTTCCTGATTGTCAGGCAAATTCGCGATTTCCTTCTCATCTAAAACCGCGGTAACTCCGGTTTTTTCCGCTTCGGCTGTATCTTCTCCTCCGATGTCAACGTTCGATTCGATTGGCGCCAGTTCGAGAACGGCTTCAAATCTTTGAATTTCGTTATTGCCGGCAACAACGTCGCGAATAATATATTCCTTAAAGCCTTCGGCGGAAACGTATATCTGAAATTTTCCGGCAGATGGTAAGGAGAATTGAGCGATTCCCAAAGAATTTGTCTTAATCCGTTTTACTTTTTCCCCGGATTTGTCGAGCACGATTTCGGCATCGGGAATCGAACCGCCGAACTGATCTTTGACCGTCACATAAATTACAGCTTCTTTTGTTTGAGCAAGTGAAGTTACAATTAATGCACAAGTGAAAATTCCAACAAGCAACGTGTTTTTCAGGTAAGCCATACAAATCTCCGCTAATATTTTTTCCGGCAAAAAAGTTAAATTTCTTTCGATTTGTGGGTCGAAACTGCAGAAATTCGGTTTTATCAATAACAAATCCGGCTTTGGATTTTTAAAAGAGAGACGAACTGACAAAGCTTTTTGTAAGAATTGCTTTTCAATTCATCGGGTGAAACGTTTTCTTGCACGTCGTCCTTGCCGGAATGTTCCGCTGGATTTAAATTTTTTGTAGATAATTCAAAAAAATGGAAAGATGCTGTAAATTGCCGGGCAGTAAATCGAAAAAAACCTTTACTCTTTTTGTTATAAAGCAAATTTCAATTAAAAAGGGCGGGTTTGATTTTTGTAAGGGCGAGTGAGCGCGCCCTTACATTTTACGTCATATTATCTTTAAAGTTTGTTTCGCAAAAGCGGCTGACCGCTCATTTCGCTGGTCAATTTCGCGCCGTCAAAAACGATTTCGCCGTTTACTATGACAGACGAGAAACCTTCCGAATATTGATGAGGCTGTTCGAAGGTTGATTTGTCAGTGATTTTGTTTTCGTCGAAAATCACTATATCGGCGGCAAAACTTTCCTTCAACAAGCCTCTGTCTTTTAGTCCGAAAGTTTGCGCGGGCAGGGAAGTCATTTTGCGGATGGCGTCTTCGAGAGTGATAATTTTCATTTCGCGGACGTATTTTGCGAGAACGCGGGCGTTGTTGCCGTAACCGCGCGGATGCGGAAATCCCTCGCCGAAATCTCGCACGCTCGAATCCGAAGCGATCATCGTAAACGGCTGGCGCATAATGTTTTGCACGTCTACTTCGCTCATTACGCGATAAACCATTCCCGCGCCGCCCTTTTCGTACATTTCGAGAATTTGTTCGATTTGATCGTCGAGTTTTTTTGATTTGCGTGCGATTAGCGTAATTTCGGCGATATTTTTGCCGTTGTATTCGGGATTGGCGCGATATTCGGCGACGTATGCGAAGCTGAAATCTTTGAAATTCTTTTTCTTGAGCTCATTTTTCATTTCATTGATGACTTTCACGCGCGTTTGTTTATCAGCTAAGCGTTTTTTACCTTCATCGCGACCGCCGGCAATCGCCCACGAAGGAATGCGCGAATCTAGTGATGTCGAAGACGCCGCATAGGCGTATTGGTCAATCGTGACGTTCAATCCTTTTTTTCGTGCCGCTTCTACTAAACCGATTGTCGTGGGTGTTTGTCCCCAAAGCCTTCGGCTCGCAATTTTGAAATGCGAGATTTCAACGGGGATTGAAGCGAGTTCGCCGATGCGTATGCTTTCTGTGATGGATTCGACAATTCCTTCGCCTTCGTCGCGCATGTGCGTCGTATAAATTCCTCCGTAACGCGCAGCAACTTTGGCGAGTTCAACAATTTCCTCGGTTTTGGAGAAAGTTCCGGGAATGTATTCCAATCCGGTCGAAAGACCGAGCGCGCCTTCATTCATCGCCTTTTCGACCAAATCATTCATTGCCGTTTGCTCTTCTGTTGTCGGAAGCCGGTTGTCCAATCCCATAACCTTTGAGCGAACCGAGCCGTGCGCGATCAAAGTCCCGAGGTTTACGGCGAGAGGTTTTTCGTTCATTCGCTCCAGAAAGCTTTTAACGTCGGTCGTCGAACTGCCGCAATTTCCCGTCACGAGCGAAGTAACGCCCATACGAATAAAATTCTCGGCGTTCGGATTGTTGTATATGCCTTCGACGTGGGCGTGAACGTCTATAAAACCCGGCGCGACGATTTGGTTTCTTGCGTCAATCGTTTGCTTTGCCGACGCTTTTTCGATTCGTCCGATTTTAACAATTTTGCCGTTTGAGACGGCTATCGAGCCTCGATACCAGGGATTTCCCGCGCCGTCAATGATTCGAGCATTCGTAATAAGCAAATCGTAATTTTCCGGCGTTTGTGAGTTCGATAAATTGAAAGACGAAAGCATAACGCTAAAAAGCAACGCGAAAGAAAAAAGAATTTTAGTCATAAAAATGAAATGCGGATAAAAATTGATTTAATCAATAATTATCTGCATTAATCGAACAAAAGCAAGCGAAAATTATTTGCATTTTTTGTCTGGATTTTGCATTACCTGATTTTTATGTTTACGGTAATCTCCAAATCCGTTTCGGCGAGGCTTTGAACTTCGATTGTATAATCGCCGTTTTTCGGCAAACGGGCGGTGAAATTATTTACGCCCTCCTTCACATCGGCGTCTTCAAGCAATCTTATCGAAGATTTGTCGCTGCCGACCGAAGCCGTTAAAGTTTGCCCGGCTCGCGCGCCGACGACGAATCGTTTTATTTCCCCGCCCGGAATTGCGATTTTGAATGTCGTGCCCGAAGCGCCTTTGGCGAAAGTGACGCGCTGTTTCGGATAAAGCTCTCGCCGGTCGGACGCGCCGTTTTCGATTAATTTTTTACCGTTTAATTTATATTTTGTGGTGACGACGAATTCGGGGCAGCACGAGCCGCCGTTTTCGCCCGGATCGTTTCTTTCAACGACGAGCGTTCCGTTTTCGATTCGCGCTTCGCGTAAACCTCCATAAGCGCGGTCGCCACCTTCGATTCGAGCCAGCAAAACCGGTTTGCCGTTTTTCATTCCGTAAACGAAGCCTTCGGAAAAATTTCCAGTTCCGCCCGTATTGCAGTAACTCAAAACAACGGCTTCGTCTTTCCGGTCACCGTCCAAATCGCCGTAAGCGACATCGAAAACTTTGTAGAAAAAACGATCAGTAAAACCGTCCATTTGCTTTTCCTCGTAAAATTCTCCGTTTTTTACGGTGACTTTACTTGCCTGTTCCGAAGCGCAAAAAGGCTCGAAAGTGAAGTTTTTGAAATCAATTCGCTTAATATCGGTTTGAGCGCTCACCGTCGCCGAGATGATGAACAAAAATAGCAGCGATAAGTAAAGGTTCCTCATTTTTTTAAATTGTCTGAACAAAGATTTAAATTTGTTTTGAAAATTAACAATTTTTCGTTTTAAATTACTCGCGCGATACGCAGTTCTTGTTTACGGAAGCGTCGGCTAATTCGCGAGCCTGTTCGTTTGCTTTAGCCGAAGGTTTAACAACGTCGGTGATACACGCAAGATTTTTCGTGATTTTGATGACGACTAAATAAGATGTGTTTTGTTCGGGTTTTTCCGAATTTTCGCTGGCGTTATAACGAACGATTAAGGCGTAGGGCACGACGGATTTTCCTTTTCTCGTAACCCGCCACTCGGCTTTTTCCCCGACCGAAGAAAACGCCGGTGAAACATTTACAGTTAAATCCATTTCAAATCGCGTTTTATTCGGCATAATTACATCAATTGATTGACGAATATCGCCTTCGGTAACTTGAAGTTTATAACCGCCGACGCCGGGGCATTCGCCGCGATACCATCCGGCGCCTTCGTCGGATTGTTCCAGAGTTTTACAAAATTTTTCGTTCAAATTCGTGTAAACGCTTTCCGGTTTTTTTGTCTGCGCGAAAATTGTAAATCCGCAGACCAATATCGTTCCGATAATCATCAATATCTTCATTTGTTATAAAAAATCCTCACTGAAGTATCCGCCAAAAAAAGACGGCTTTGAAAACCGTCTTTTGCGTGAAATTTAAGTTTCGACCGTATTTACGTCTCCGGTATCCGTATACGGATTGTGCAGTTGAACAGGTTCGGTCTTTTTGCGCATACGAATATTGAGAAGTTCGACGAACACTGAAAAAGCCATCGCGCCGTAGATGTAGCCTTTCGGAATGTGCTGGTGAAATCCTTCCGCGACGAGCGTAAAACCGATTAAAAGCAAAAACGAAAGAGCCAGCATTTTTACTGTCGGATGCCGCTGCACAAACTCTCCAATCGGTTTGGCGAAAAACATCATCGCTACGATTGAAATGACGACCGCCGTAATCATCACCCAGAGCTGTTCGACCATTCCGATTGCCGTGATCACCGAGTCGAGCGAAAAAACAATGTCGAGCAGCATAATTTGCACGATGACGCTGACAAAAGAAGCGTAAACCTTTTTCGCGGCATGACCTTCTTCGCCTTCGAGCGAGCCGTGAATTTCGTGCGTGCTTTTGGCTATCAAAAACAATCCGCCGAAAAGCAAAACCAGATCGCGCCCGGAAAAGCCGCGTCCGAAAACCGAAAAAAGCGGCTCGGTCAATCCGATGATCCACGAAAGGGAAAAAAGCAAAATCACGCGCATAACGAGCGCGCCGCCCAAACCGATAAAACGCGCTCTCGATTGCTGTTCAGGCGGCAGCTTGCCCGCCAAGATAGAAATAAAAATGATATTGTCTATACCGAGAACAAGCTCGAGAACCGTCAAAGTCAAAAGAGCAATCCAAACCTGCGGGTCAGCCAAAAATTCCATAAAATTCTCCTGCTAATCAGCGATGATAAATTAAATCAAATGTTTAAGTTACAAAAAGATTGAAAACATTTCATCTGCGGTAAGCAATTTTTCCGCCGACGATTGTGGCGACGACCGCGCCAGTAAACGAGCGATTATCGAACGGAGTGTTTTTCGATTTCGATTTTGAATCGGCGTTTTTGTAAGTCCATTTTAAATCGGGATCAAGAATTGTCACATCGGCAAACGAACCGGGTTTTAATGTTCCGCGATTTTTCAAACGAAAAATCTTTGCCGGATTAGCCGAACAAAGCTCGACGAGCCGCGAAAGATCAACGATTCCTTCATGAACTAATTCGGTAAAAGCCAAACCGATTGCCGTTTCCAAACCTGTGATGCCAAACGGCGCGCGGTCGTATTCGAGAGCTTTTTCGTCGGCGTGGTGCGGCGCGTGATCGGTGGCGATGGCGTCAATCGTGCCGTCTTGCAGAGCTTCGAGAATCGCTTCGAGATGTTCTTTCGAGCGAAGCGGCGGCGACATTTTCGTATTCGTGTCGTAGCCTTCGACTTCCCGGTCGGTCAGAGTAAAATGATGCGGCGTAACTTCGCATGTAACATTTATACCTTCACTTTTTGCCCGCCGGACGGCTTCTATCGCGCCTTTTGTCGAGATGTGCGCGATGTGAACGTGAGCGCCTGTTTCCTTTGCCAGAATAATGTCCCGCACGGCGTCAATTTCCTCGGCTAAGGCGGGCATTCCCTTCAAGCCTAAAAGAAGCGAAATTTTTCCTTCGTGCATCACCCCGCCGGACGAAAGCGATTTGTCTTCGCAGTGATCCACAACCGGCAAATCGAAATCCTTCGCGTATTCCATCGCCCGCCGCATCATTCCGGCGTTCGGAACCGGTCGCCCGTCGTCGGAAACGGCAACCGCGCCAGCCGTTTTCATCTCGCCCATTTCGGCGAGCTCGCAGCCGTTCGATTCTTTTGTAATTGCACCGACCGGAAAAACGTTGGCAAGCCCGGCGCGTTCCGCCTGTTCGATCATATAGCGCGTAATCGCTGCACTGTCATTAACAGGCGTAGTATTCGGCATCGGACAAACGCTCGTCCAACCGCCCGCGACCGCCGCCGCGCATCCCGAAGCAATCGTTTCTTTGTGCTCTTGTCCAGGTTCGCGCAAATGAACGTGCATATCAATAAAACCGGGCGCGACTAATAATCCACTCGCGTCAAAAACTTCCGCATTTTCAGGCGCCGGTTCGTTTTGTCTTAACCAGGCGGAAACTTTTCCGTTTTCGATTAAAACATTCATTCCGGTGTTTTCCTGTCCTAAAGGGTCAATCAAATGACCATTGGCGATTAAAAGTTTCATTTTTTATTCATCATCATCTTCAAATAAATTGACTTTAAAGACATCTCTGACTGATCCCATACCGCTCAATTTCATCGCTGCATTTAGATGATTAGGTACGTGAGCCACAAATTTATAAACAAAAACTTGTATTTCATCGTCGCTAAGATTTTCTATATTTGAGTAAATATTCAGTAAATCTTTTATATCTGAAAGCCAATCGGTCATATGAAATGAAATATCATATGCAACGGAACTTGGCGTTTCCGTAGCTTCAAATGCTTTCTGAATTCTTTGCTGTATTTTTTTTTGGTTTTCAAATATTGAGTCATTCACACCCCTTCATCTCCGAATTCTGCAATTACTTCAATCTTTCCTAAAATATTTCTATTGAATTCTTCCAAATCTTCCGCCGGAATCCAGTATTCTTCGTGAATTTTGCTGCCGACAATTTTCACTTCATATTTATCTAAAAACTCTTTGCGTACTTCAAATCTCGTTACGTAACCAACTTTATCTTTATTATATTTGGCGTTCCAATCCCGGGCGATTTGCGTCGCGTATTCTTCATTCAAAACCGGATAGAAAATAGGTTGTTCAGGAAAGCGCGGCGGAAAAGAGGTGAAACCGCTTAGTTCAATAAGAGCCAATTCATTCTTGCCGACTGGTCGAAAAAGAGTTACGACTTTACTCACTGCTCGGATTGCCTCCTGTTGCCAGATACAAAACCGCCATTCTGACCGCGACGCCGTATTTTACCTGATCTAAAATGAGTGAGCGCGAACTGTCAGCGACTTCGGAAGAGATTTCGATTCCGCGATTCATCGGACCCGGATGCAGAACAATCGCGTCCTTTTTTGCCAAATCGAGCCGTTCCTGTGTTAAACCGTAATGAATCGCGTATTCTCTTAACGTCGGAAAATAAGCCGAGTCCTGTCTTTCTTTTTGAATTCGCAAAATCATCACCACGTCGGCGCCTTCGATTGCTTCTTCGATGTTCGGTGCGACGCGCAAATCATTTTCTACGAGATGCTGAAAATCGGCGGGAACGAGAGTTTTCGGACCGGCAACGCGAATTTTTGCGCCGAGTTTTGTTAAAAGATGAATATTTGAACGTGCAACGCGCGAATGCAGAATGTCGCCGATAATTGCTATTTCCAGATTTTCAATTTTCTTTTTATGTTCGCGGATTGTCATCGCGTCGAGCAAGGCTTGGGTCGGATGCTCGTTCGCCCCGTCTCCGGCGTTGACGATTGCCGCTTTTGAAACCTTGGCGAGCTGATGCGGAACGCCCGCGCTCGAATGCCGCACGACGATGCAGTCCGGCTGCATCGCGTCGAGATTCAATGCCGTGTCAACTAAAGTTTCGCCTTTCGCAATAGCCGAAGAAGAAACGCTGATATTAACGGCGTCGGCGGAAAGACGTTTGGCGGCGAGCTCGAAACTGGTGCGCGTGCGCGTCGAATTTTCAAAAAATAAATTAATGATGGTTTTACCGCGCAGAGTCGGAACTTTTTTTATTTCGCGCTGGTTTATTTCGCGGAAATTTTCGGCGGTGTTTAGAATTCCGACGATTTCCGCGGCGGAAAGATTGCGGATTCCCAAAAGATCACGGCGGCGAAACGGCTTATTCATAGATTAACTGCAAAAAAAGCAAGGCGCTGAACCTTGCTTTGAAAATTATTCGCTCGGACGCTCGTAAATCCAGACGGCTTCTTCGTCGTCATACTCTTTGAGCATTACCTTGATGATTTCGGTTCTTTTCGTCGGGACGGTTTTGCCGATGTAATCGGCTTGAATCGGCAGCTCGCGGTGTTCTTTTCCGCGATCAATTAAAACTGCCAACAGAACGCGTTTCGGGCGTCCGAAATCCATCAACTGGTCGAGCGCCGCGCGAATCGTTCTGCCGGTGTAAAGAACGTCGTCAATTAAAATAATATTTTTATTTTCAATATCGGCATTCAGCTCTGTTCGGTTAACAATCGGGTTCGCGCCGACGGTCGAAAGATCGTCGCGGTATAGCGTGATGTCTATAATTCCGTAAAGCGGTTTTTCGCCTTCCAATTCTTCGATTTTTTCGGTGATTCTTTCCGCCAGCGGAACGCCTCGCCGCCGTATTCCGACGATATATAAATCTTTGGCGCCTTGATTTTCTTCAACGATTTCCGAAGCGAGACGCGATAAAGCGCGCTTCATACGTGCACCGTCCATAATCTTCGATTTTTCAACTAATCCGTATTCATCTGCCATAAAAGCCTCGGCAAATCGTAACAAAGCTGCGACTAAAGTTCAAAGTTTGCAAATCGGAGTTTTATATTTTTCAAATTTCATTTAACATTTCTGAAAATTCGATGTCCAAATTTTACCAGAGAATAATTCGCCCGCTGATGTTCAAAATGCCGACCGAAGCGGCGCACGAATTCGGCATAAATGCGCTTAAAATCGGGCTTTCCCCGAAATTGCTTCGTGAATTTGCCAGAGAGCGTCTCAAAAGCGAATCTTTTGCTGAACTTTCGCGTTTCGGTTTGAAATTCAAATCTCCACTAGGAATAGCCGCCGGTTTTGACAAAAACGGAATTGCCGTCAACCAGTTAGCCGCTCTTGGATTCGGTTTCGTCGAAGTCGGTACCGTTACATTTAATCCGCAAAAGGGAAATGAAAAGCCGCGTTTATTCAGGCTGCCCGAAGACGGAGCTTTGATAAATCGTCTCGGATTCAATAACGACGGAACGCGAAAAGTCGTTGAAAGATTAAAAAATATTAATCCGAATTGCGTTCTCGGCGTAAATATCGGTAAAAACAAAGACGTTCCGAACGAAGAAGCAGTTGAAAATTATTTGAAAAGTTTTGATTTGGCATCACCGGTCGCCGACTACATCGCCGTCAACGTTTCCAGCCCGAATACACCGAATTTGCGCGATTTGCAGAAAGCGGAAAATTTAGAAGAACTTTTGTCCGCACTGCAAAACAGGAATCTGAAATGGTCGGCGAAACCTTTGCTGGTTAAAATCGCGCCTGATTTGAGCGAAGCGGAGATCGAAGCCGTTTGCGACATAGCCGTGAGGTTGAAGCTCGCAGGAATTATTGCTACGAATACGACTGTCAATCGAGCGAATTTAAAGACAAATAACATCGAAAGAATCGGCAGCGGCGGTTTGAGCGGCAAGCCATTGCGAACACGCTCAACTGAAATTATTTCAAAAATTTATCGTTATTCAAACGGAAAAATCCCGATCATCGGCGTCGGCGGAATTTTTACGGCGCGGGACGCATTCGAGAAAATCGCGGCAGGCGCTAGTTTGATTCAGGCTTACACCGGTTTCATTTACCGAGGCTTTACATTTGCGCGTGACATAAATCGGGGACTACACGAGATTTTAAGAGAAAACGGTTATGATTCTATAGATGAGGCAATAGGGACGAATATAAATTAAACGTATATTTATCAATAATTTGAAGGCGAGATTTTTGATTTTACAGGTTTGCAGGTTTGACACGGCAAACTCAACGGCTATAATAAATTCTTTGCGTTTTGCGCTGTTTGAATTGAGAGTTTATTCTGTTAGCAATGATTATTGATTTAGTCACATTGAGAAGTTCGCCTTACGCTTTCAATGCTTCGTTTACACCCGAAGAAATTGATCTGGAAAGCGAAAACGCCGAGTTGAAAAGCCCGGCGAAAATCGAGGCGAAATTGGCGAAAAGAATAATGCAGGCAGACATCGAAGGCGAAATCACTGCCGCCGTCAATATCGAATGCAGTCGCTGTCTGCAAATGATTGAAAAAACTTTGAATTTTCCGTTTAGCGTGAGTTATGCCTCGCCGGAAAATTACACAGAAGCGAGAGAAGCCGAATTGAGCGAAAGCGATCTGGAAGTCGCGCTTTTCGACGGTCAGCATATTGATATAAAGGAACTTGTCCGCGAGCAGATTTTATTAAATTTGCCGACGCAAGTTTTTTGCAGCGAAGACTGCAAAGGCTTATGCCAAAAATGCGGCGCAAATCGAAACATGAACGATTGCGGCTGCGAAGAAAAAGAAATTGACCCGCGCTGGTCAGCATTGAAAAATTTGAAATAAATTTCGGGTTTTGAAACGGAAAAAATAAAATTTGTGAGTTGAAATCTGAAATAAACCGGAGTAATTATGCCAAATCCTAAACGAAGACATTCAAAATCGAGAACGCGTCAGAGACGCGCGCACGACGCGCTGAAATTGCCGCAATATTATATTGACAAAGATTCGGGCGAGCCGAAAATGCCGCACCGAATTGACCCCGAAACGGGAACTTATAAAGGTCGTCAAATCATCGAAGTGAAAGAATCCGAATAACAGTTCGTTGAGTTCGTTGAGTTCATAGAGTTTTTTGAGTTTTTTGAGTTAAAGAAAGTTTCTTTTCTCAACGAACTCAACGAACTCAATGAACTCAACGAACTCAAAAAACTCTATGAACTCAATAAACGCAGGGATTATCGGAATGGGACACGCTTATCCGAGCGCCGTCTTGACTAATGCCGATTTGGAAAAAATCGTCGAAACTTCCGATGAATGGATAACCACGCGCACCGGAATCAAACAGCGTCATAAGGCAGCCGAAAACGAATATACATCGCAATTCGGCGTGCTGGCGGCTCAACGGGCAATAGAGCGCGCGGGAATTGACGCGAAAGACGTTGACATCATCCTTTGCGCGACGACGACGCCCGATCAGATAATGCCTTCGACCGGAGCTTTGATTCAAGCTCAACTCGGCGCGGTGAACGCCGCCGGGATGGATATTTTTGCGGCTTGTTCCGGGTTTTTATACGGTTTGACAATGGTCGAATCAATGATTCGCACCGGGCAAATTCGTTGCGCGCTGGTTATCGGCGCCGAAGTCCTAACCAAATACGTTGATTACACAGACCGCTCGACGTGCGTCATTTTCGGTGACGGCGCGGGCGCGGCTGTGCTTGCGCCTGTTTCTTCTGAAAAAGGAATTCTCGCCACAAAGATTCGCTCCGACGGTCGTTACGAGGAACAATTATACGCCCCGGGCGGCGGAACTAAACTCGGCACTTCTTATAAAACGATTGACGACCGAATGCACTTCTTTAAAATGAAAGGCAACGAGCTTTTCAAAGTCGCTGTGCGTTCGATGGCGGATGTTTCGGCGGAAATTCTGGAAAAAGCCGGCTATACAGTTGGCGATATTGATTTAGTCGTTCCGCATCAAGCTAATCAGCGAATTACCGATGCAGTTGCTTCGCGTCTCGGCGTGCCGGAAGAAAAAGTTTATTCAAATATCGCCGAACACGGTAATACTTCGTCGGCTTCGATTCCGATTGCGCTCGACGAATGTATTCAAGCGGGCAGGATAAAAGAAGGCAGTTTGGTGCTGCTGACCGCATTCGGCGGCGGCGCGACATGGGGCGCGACATTAATGAAATTTTAGTTCAAAGTTCAAAATACAAAACTCATAGTTTGTTAGTAAATATTTATTAACCTTTAGTTTTGTATTTTGAACTTTGAATTTTGGATTATATGATTGCTTATATTTTCCCCGGACAAGGCTCGCAGGCTGTCGGAATGGGAAAAGATTTATACGAAAACTTTGGCGTTTCGCGCGAAGTTTTTGAAGAAGCCGACGCGGCGCTCGGTTTTTCGCTTTCCGAAATGTGTTTTTCGGGCAGCGAAGCGGATTTGCAGTTGACTGCAAACACGCAGCCGGCAATTTTGACAACTTCGGTCGCGGCGTTTCGCGCAATGGAAGAGAGCGGGTTTCCGATGCCGGATTTTGTTGCCGGGCATAGTCTCGGCGAATATTCCGCGCTGGTCGCGGCAGGCGCGATGGGTTTTTCCGATGCCGTAAAGACGGTAAGAAAACGCGGAACCTATATGCAGGAAGCGGTTCCGACCGGTGTCGGCGCGATGGCGGCGATTTTAGGGTTACCTTTAGAAACCGTCGAAGTTGCTTGCGAAGAGGCGGGGCAGGGGGAAATTTGCAGTCCGGCAAATATAAATTCACCGGCGCAAATAGTTATCGCGGGGAACACGGAAGCGGTTGATCGCGCGATTGAATTATTAAAAACGCGCGGCGCGAAGCGAGCGATAAAATTAAATGTGTCGGCGCCGTTTCATTGCGATTTGATGCTGCCGGCGCAGGATAAACTGGCGAAGGACTTGGCTGGGATCGGTTTTCGAGATGCAAGGTTTCCGATTATCGAAAATGTTTCAGCCGAAGCCAACACAAAAGGCGAGCGCGTCAGAGCGGCGTTAACCGAACAGGTTTCATCGCCGGTGCTTTGGGTGGCTTCGATAGAGAATTTGATAAATGAAAATGTAGATACATTCGTTGAGGTCGGAGCCGGAAAAGTTTTATCGGGTTTGGTTAGACAAATTAACCGTGATGTTCGCTGTTTGAACGTCGAAAATGCAGAAAGTTTAAAAAATACATTACAATTGTTATAAAAATCAGGAGAAGATAAATGTCAGAAGTTCAAGAAAAAATCAAACAAATTATCGTTGACGAATTAGGCGTTGACGAAGCGGAAGTAACGGAAAATGCTCGTTTTATCGAAGATTTAGGAGCAGATTCGCTCGATCTGGTCGAGCTTGTTATGCGTTTTGAAGAGGAATTCGATATCGAAATTCCCGACGAAGACGCAGAAAAAATTCAAAGCGTTCGCGATGCGTACGCATACGTTGAACAACACAAACAAGCTTAATATCAGTGGTAAGTGTAAAACTGTAGGTGGTTAGTTAAACGCAAATAATTTACCGCTTACCACTTACCACTTTTCACTAAATATATGAAACGTCGTGTGGTAGTTACAGGACTCGGATTAGTCACGCCTTTGGGAAACGATGTCGCTTCGACTTGGGCAGCGATGCTTCGCGGTGAAAGCGGCGCCGATTACATCAAAAAGTTCGACACGGAAAAATTTTCAGTAAAATTCGCCTGTGAGGTCAAGGATTTTGACCCGCTGAATTTTCTCGATAAAAAAGAAGCGCGTCGAATGGGCGCGTTTACTCATTTTGCTATCGCCGCGTCGGACGAGGCGATAAAGCACAGCAATCTGCAGGTAGACGATTCAAACGCCGAAATGATCGGGACTTACATTAGTTCGGGTATCGGCGATTTTTGGGCAATCGAACGCGAACACGATAAATTGCTGGCTGGCGGACCCGACCGCGTTTCGCCGTTTTTTATTCCGCAGTCAATCGTCAATCTCGCTTCCGGAAACGTCTCGATTCGCCACGGTTTAAAAGGTCCGAATACGGCGACGGCGACGGCGTGCGCGGCGGGCGCGCATGCAATCGGTGACAGCTTTCGTTTGATCGAACGAGGCGACGCGGACGCGATGATTTGCGGCGGCGCGGAAAGCGCGATTACGCCGATGTCGGTTGCCGGTTTCGCTTCGATGCGAGCCCTTTCTACCCGCAACGACGAGCCGAGAAAAGCGTCTCGTCCGTTTGATCTGGAACGCGACGGATTTGTAATCGGCGAAGGCGCGGGAATTATCATTCTCGAAGAACTCGAATTCGCTAAAGCTCGGGGAGCTAAAATCTACGCTGAAATCGCCGGTTACGGAATGAGCGGCGATGCTTTTCATATTACCGCGCCCGACGAAACCGGTTCCGGTCCGATGCGAGTAATGCAAAAGGCAATCAAGGACGCGGGAATTACGCCGGAACAAATCGGTTATATAAACGCGCACGGAACTTCGACTCCGTATAACGATAAATACGAAACGCTGGCAATTAAAAGAACTTTCGGCGATCACGCTTATAAATTAGCGGTTAGTTCAACAAAATCAATGACGGGGCACGCGCTCGGTGCCGCGGGCGGAATCGAAGCAGTGTTTTCGGTGCTAGCTCTTCACGAAAACACGCTGCCGCCGACAATAAATTACGAATTTCCCGACCCGGATTGCGATTTGGATTACGTTGTCAATGAAGCTCGAAATCAGGAAGTAGATTACGTTTTATCAAACAGTTTCGGCTTCGGCGGCACGAATGCTTGTTTGATATTCAAACACTACTCGGAATAAATTTAAAAGCGTTTTGTCTGAACTAGCAAAACGCTTTTTCTTTTTGCTTATGAATGAATGGTCATTCAGCATGATTGGCAATTTTTCTATAAAAGTTTTACAATCATTTTACACTTTTTAAGATTATGAAAATCATCGTTTTAATGAAACAGGTCGCAAACAAAGACGCGATTTTGCGCATTGGCAGAGATGAAAGATGGATTGACGAATCTGATATTTCGCATCAGACAAATGAATCCGACGGTTACGCTCTGGAAGAAGCGCTGCGTCTGAGGGAAGCGAAAGGTTCCGGCGAAGTAGTTGTCTGCACACTCGGCGCCGCTTCGGCAAAGACGGTTTTAAAGGATGCGCTTGCTCGCGGAGCCGACCGCGGAATTCACATTTTAGTTGACGAGCCGAACAAACTCTCGCCGTTTCAAATCGCTAAAACAATCGCCGAAGCCGTTCGCGATGAAAGCGCCGATTTAATTTTTACCGGTTTGCAATCGGACGATGCCAATTACGGACAAACCGGCGTGATTTTAGCGGAGCTGCTCGGAATTCCGCACGCGACGATTGTTATAGATATTGATCGCGGCAGCTTGAACGGAAGCCTTCGTTTGAAGCGGGAACTGGAAAGCGGCTGGTATCAATGGTTTACATACAATCTTCCGGCTCTTTTGACGATTCAATCCGGCATTTCTCAGATTCGTTATGCCAGCCTAAAAGGAATTATGGCGGCGAAGAAAAAAGAAATTCGCGACGTTACGCCGACAATTGAAGATTCCGCTTCAAAGCAGAAAATCGAGAAAGTTTATCTACCGCTGAAAACCAAACAAACGCAGATGCTCGGTCAGGGCGACGCGAAAAAAGGCGCCGCCGAATTAGTCGAGAAATTACGAACGGAGGTTCGCGTAATCTGATTTGGTTCTTTGTTTTTGAATTGTAAGGTTAAATGTTTTGCAAATTCCTAAAAACCAAACCCGAAAACTAAAAACAAGAAAAATAAAAACAAAATTATGAGCATTTTAGTATTCATCGAACACAAAGACGGCGCCTTGAATAAAGTTTCTCTCGAAGCGGTAGCCGCGGCTCAAAGTGTCGGGAAAGATCTGAATCTGCCGGTTTCGGCGGTTATTCCGTGCGCTGACGATAACGGTTTGGCGCAGGAGATCGCGCAGTATAATCTTGAGAAAGTCTTCGTCGCGAAAAACGAAAAACTCAATATCTACACTCCGGACGGATACGCTGACGCCTGGGAACAAATCATAAAACAAGAAAATCCGCAATACGTGATAATGGCGCATACTTATCAGGTCCGAGATTTTGCGCCGAAAGTTGCCGCCCGTTTCGGAAAGGAAGTTGTCGGCGATTGCATTCGTTACACGAACAACGGCGGAAATTTAACCTTTACCCGCCGAATTTTTCTGGGCAAACTCGATGCCGACGTAACAATCGAAGGCGAGCCGCCGTATTTCGTGACGTTTCAATCGAGTGCTTTTCGCGGCGAGAACGCTGAAAAGGGAAGCGCGCAAGTTGAGACTGTAAATGTAGAAGTAAAAGAATTGCGAATGACGCCGGAAGAACCTTTCCAGGAAGCGAAAGCTTCGGTTGATTTGTCTAAATCGGGAATCATCGTGGCTGTCGGGCGCGGCATTAAATCGCAGGAAAACATTGCAGTTGCTCAGCAATTAGCCGATATTCTCGGCGCTGATTTAGCAGCTTCGCGCCCGATTTGCGACGCCGATTGGCTTCCGATTGATCGTCAAATCGGATCATCAGGTCAAACTGTCGCTCCGAAAGTTTACATCGCTCTCGGCATCTCTGGCGCGATTCAACATACAGTCGGAATGAAAAACGCCGGAACGATTGTCGCCATCAACAAAGACGCGGAAGCGCCAATCTTTGACATTGCCGATTACGGAATCGTCGGCGATTTGTTCGAAGCCGTCCCGACTTTAGTTGAAGAGATCAAAAAAGCGAAAGGATAAAATTTAGAAAAGTTAGAAATTCATATAAAAAAAATCAGTGAGCAATTTTGAAAACTGCTCACTGATTTTTTTATAGTAATCAAATTATTTTTGTTTTAGTTTTTCAGCAGCCCACTTCTTTTTTGCTTCTACAATTTCTGATAATCCCCGGTCAAGTTTGACTGCCTCTGCGTAATCTTTCAAAGCTTCGTCAAATTTGCCTGCGAGCACGTAAACATCTGCCCTTTCGACGCGAAACAAAGAATCTTTGGGCGAAAGTTCGATAGCCTTCGTATAATCTTCTAAGGCTTTCTCATACATTTGATGATCGAAATATATTTTTGCCCGCATACGATAATTGAAATCTTTTTTATAATAGTTAATTGATTCGGCGAGATCGGCAAATTCAGCGGTTTCATTCTTTTTAGCGTGATGAGTTCCGGCGCGTACGCGGTAAAGTTCGGAGATTTGCCGCCCGAAGTTTTCGCGTTCTGTTTGAAAGTCGGCTTTTGAATAACTTTCTTTCAGCGTAGTTAAGAATTGCTCGAATTGATCGGCAGAAAGATCGTCGTACCCGATTTTTGAAAGCAAACCGATTTGAGTCGTGCGGTAGTGACTGTTTTGCGGAGCGAGTCGGACGGCTGTGGACATATCCGCATAGGCTTCCATCCATTCGCCAAGACACATTCTGGAATGTGCGCGCGCATAGATCACATCGTCAGATTCGGGATGATTGTTAATATAACTGTTAATCAAATTTAGCGATTCGGCGCAGTCACGAATATTTCGTAAAAATCTGGCAGCGGTCAAAACAGTTTGCTTGTTGCCGGGCTTTAGCTCAACCGCTTTTTTTACATCTTGACTGACTAATTTATAATTCGGCACCCCAAAATATAACTCAGCACGCTGAAGATATAACGAAGCGTCATCCGGTCTGATCAAAATAGCTTTTGAGAGTTCCGCAATCGCTTCGGGAATTTTATTGTTAAGAGAAAATTCTTCGCTTTTTTTTAACAAAGTTTCAACTTCCGGTTGAGCGAAAAGGGTGAAGGAAAAGGAAAAAAGCAAGAAAAGAAGGAGAAGTAAAGTTTTCATTGATAAACCTCTTTGATGTAAAGATAAAATAATCTTAATAACTCAAAATGTAAAGATTTTTATAAATAAAAAAGTGCCAAATTTACACCAAATAAATTGTGTAAACCTGACACTTTTTCTGAAATATACTTTTAAATTAAATTGAAGCAGCAATAGCCGCGTCGAAAATCTCAAGCGCGACGTCAATGTTTTCTTTGGTCAAAATAAGCGGCGGCGACCAGCGAATCGTGGAATTTCCGCAGCCTAAGATAATAAGACCGCGATTGTAGCATTCCGTCTCGATTTTATCGCGAAGTTCAGGAGCAGGTTTGAGCGTTTCTTTATCTTCGACAAACTCGACGCCGATCATTAATCCGAGTCCGCGAACGTCACCGATGCAGTCATATTTGTCTTGCAGCTTTCGCAAGCCTTCCTGAAGATAATCTCCGACTTGCGCCGCGTTTTCGGTCAAGCCGTTTTCGAGAAGTTCAATTGTTTTCAACGCCGAGGCGATGCAGACCGGATTTCCGCCGAACGTCGAAGCGTGCGCGCCTTTGTGCCAATCCATAATGTCGGCTTTGGCGACGCAGGCGCCGATTGGCAAACCTGAACCGATGCCTTTGGCGAGACACATAATATCGGGTTCGACGCCGGAATGTTCAATAGCAAACATTTTTCCGGTTCTGCCCATTCCCGACTGCACTTCGTCAACGATCATCATAATGCCGTTTTCGTCGCAGATGCGGCGAATTTCGCGCAAAAATTGCGGGGGCGCGGGAACATAACCGCCTTCGCCCTGCACGGCTTCAACAACGATTCCGGCGACTTCTTCGGGCGGCGTGGTGGTTTTGAAAAGTTTGTTCTCAATCCAGTTGATGCAATCGCGCGTGATTGCTTCTTCGTCAACGGGTTTTTCAGAAACAAAATGTCTGAATTTATTCGGATACGGGACGTGAACGACATCCAAAGCCTGGCGCATAAAACCTGTGCGCTGCGCTTTTTTAGAGGAAGTAAGCGACAATGCGCCAAGCGTTCTGCCGTGAAAAGAGCCGAAAAACGAAATGAATTTCTGTCGGCGTGTGTGATACATCGCCAATTTCAGAGCGGTTTCGACCGCTTCTGCGCCGGAATTAGCGAAATGCGTTTTCGTCGGCGCGCTGATCGGCACGATTTCATCGAGTTTTTTCCCGAGCGCGGGCATATGTCGATAATAAAAATCCGTTCCGCACATATGAATTAATGTCTGCGTTTGTTTTGTAATTGCTTCGACGATTTCCGGATGACAATGTCCGGTCGAACAAACCGCGACGCCCGCGTTGCAATCCAAAAAGACGTTGCCGTCCACATCTTCTATCCAAACGCCGTAGCCTTTTTCGGCGACGAGTTTATAATCCGGTCGCGGATAGCTCGGCGTCACATACTGCGCGTCCGCGGCGATTATTTCGCGTCCTTTCGGTCCGGGAAGCTCGGTTTTGATAATCGGTTTTTGTAATTCTATAGTCGGTGTCATAAATCTTCTCCTCAAAATTGGTGGTTAAGTTGAAAGCAGGGCGAACCTGCGGCTAATTGATGCGGCGTTTGAGAAAGAAAAGATTAATCACCCGCAAAAAGATTCGGGCGGGTCGTTAAAGGTCTGAGTTTCGCAACTGAACGGGGCGTCATAAAAGGATTGGAAATACGCGATTAATATATCAGATTGTCAACTGAGTATCAAAGTTTTCGGTTTTGCCAAAATAGTCTGCAACAATGCGCAAACTTGTAACATCGAAAGCTACTTTGTAATCGGGAAATAACAACAAGTTTAATTTTTGGGAACAAATCGCTTTATGACAACGGAAACCGGAATAACAGAAAAGGCTAACGAATCAAGGCTTTCTCAAAAAAACACAAGCCCGCTTACGGTGATTGTTCCCGCTTATAATGAAGCTGAAAACATCGCCGATACGATTCGCAGCCTGCAAAATCAAACCGTGAGAATCGAGGAAATAATCGTAGTTGACGATTGTTCCACCGACGGAACAGGCGATGCCGCGCGTGCTTGCGGAGTAACGGTCATCACACCGCCGAGCAATACCGGCACAAAAGCCGGAGCGCAAAATTTTGCGCTTGAAAGAGTCCAAACGGAATATACAATGGCGTTGGACGCTGATACGACTCTCGCCCCGGACGCTATTGAATTGCTACTCAAGGCGTTTGATCAAACCAATGTGGCGGCAGCCTGCGGTTTTGTAGTTCCACGACACATCAAAAGTTTGTGGGAACGCGGTCGTTACGTCGAATATCTTTTTGCGTTTACTTTTTACAAACCCATTCAGGATTATTATGAAAAGCCACTGATTTCATCCGGCTGTTTTTCGGTTTACAAAACGGATGTTTTGAAAGCCAATAACGGTTGGTCAACCCGCACGATGGCTGAAGATATGGATTTGACCTGGAGCTTTTACCAAGCCGGGCACAGCGTTCGATTTGTTCCCGAAGCTTTATGTTATCCGATTGAGCCTCATAATTTTACGTTTATGCGCAAACAGCTCAAACGCTGGTCGCACGGTTTTATTCAGAACGTTCAGCTGCACTGGCGCGGCGTGCTCGAGATTCAGTATCTGCGAACGCTCGTTGGTTTGGCGATGTGGGATGCGACAATTGCTTCGCTCGCTTTTTTGGTGCTTATCCCGCTGCTTTCGATTTTCGTCAGTCCGTTTTTTCTGCTCGGCTATGTCATAGACGCGCCGGCGGTACTTGTTCCGGTTTTGTTTAAAGCGCAGAGGAGAAAAGAGTTTTGGCGCGCTTTAGCAAGCTTTCCGGCATTTTTGGTTTTACGAATGGTCAATGCCGTATTTTTTCTCGAAGCATTCTGGACTGAAATTTTTATGCGTCAGCCTTTGCGCGTTTACGAAAAAGGACATTAATAAAGGATTTTTGAATTATTATGATTGCAGGATTACCAGGAACGGGAATTAGCGGGTTATTTTACTTATTAAGCGCCTTTTGGATGCCTTTTGCCGAAATCTTTCGTTTTCTGCGCGGGCGAGAACGACAGTCGAACTGGCGATTAATTTTTTCGCAGTTCTCTCTAGCACTCGGAATATTTGTCACATTAGGAACAACAGCCGCTCTACTCGATTATTTTATTTCGTTTTCCGTGAGATTTTTAGGGGTTTTTGTTTCTGATTCTGAAACACAGCTTGTAAATCTCGGCGTCGCCCCGACCGTTATCACTCTATCTGTGTTGTTCGCTTTTCTTTTCAGCATTGAAATAGTCGGGATAATTTTAAGTCGAGTAAAACTTCGCGGTTTTCAACTGCAAAACAAAAATGAAATTGTGATTGATAAAGAATTTTCTGCGAAAAAAGAAACTATCGTGGCAAAATAACAGAATTTTTCGCAGCAAGGATTTTTACGACAATGCCACTAAATTGTAGTTACAGCGGAAAACGCCGAAGAAAATATTGAATTAATTCCGCTTTCAAAAACAAAAAATTAATTGAAGGCAAGGCAGCTGCGTATGTTTGCGAAAATTATGTTTGCCAAAAGCCGGAAACTTCAGCAGAAGAGTTAAAAGAACAATTGATTTAAAGCCTCTAAATTCAAGCGGCAAGTAAAACGCTGCTTTATATACAACTTTTATTAAAAAATAAAAAAGCACGCTGTTTATGCAACGCGCTTTTTTATTTTTCTTCAATAAAAAACTAACTACGGTCTGTTAGTGTTTCCTGTTGTTCCTGTATTGGCATTTCCAGTAGTTCTGTTGGTATTTCCACCAGTCATGTTGGTATTTCCGCCAGTCATGTTGGTGTTACCACCCATAGTCGTATTTCCGCCAGTCATGTTGGTGTTACCACCCATGGTCGTATTTCCGCCCATATTAGTGTTTCCGCCCATGGTCGTATTTCCGCCCATCGTTGTGTTTACGTTGGTGTTCATCATATTGGCGTTCATCATATTGGCGTTTCTGTTCGCGTTAGCATTGGTGCTGTTTGTAGCTGTATCGCCGCAAGCCAATCCCAATGTTCCTAAAACTAAAACTCCAGAAAGAGCTATAATTCTTTTCATTTTATTTAAAGTCTCCTGTCTTCTTCAAAGATTATTTATTATTTTATCTGGGCTGTGAACAAACACAGCCTTGCTCCAAGCTATTTAATTTTGGAACATTGGACAATATAAATTTCTAAATACCTTTAGTCAACTCAAAAACAAGTGGAAACAACAAATTCGTTAACTTTTTTGAAATAATTAACACAAATTTTGCGTTATTTTTAGGCGGAAAAGCTAACTCGCAATTTATAAAAATTAAGTATTGACTTAATGAACTGCTAAAAGTTATCTTCAAAGGTGCGGAAATTTCTCTGCCGCCCTTTATTTATCAGCATTCCGTACAGCATCCTTCAAATATGAAACAAGCAAAACAAAAAGCTAAAGCCGGAAAAAACCGGAAAAAAACCGATTTGTTCGATTTTTTGTTGCCGGTAGTTTCGCTTTGCGCAATCGCAGCGACATTTTTGCTCGGTTTCAGCGATTTCGGGTACAAAAACAGAATAATTATCTTTTCTTTAATTATAGTTGTTTATTCAGTATTTTACGTTTTCGATTATTTACGTCGAAAATCTCCCGAAACCGAATTTACTGATGCCGTAGCGGAAAAAGAGTTCGAGAAAGATGTTCAAAACAAGCTTTTTGCTCTCGAAGAAGCCAACGACTTTTTCGGTTCGACGTTAAAACCCGCAGATTTATTGCGTTTGGTTTCGAGTCGGATCGGAGAACTCATTTCGTTCGACGCCTGCGCGTTTCTTGTCGCGGATGAAAACAAGAAATTGCTGAAAGTTGCTTTTGCCTACGGCACAAATGCGAAAGCGTTCAAGAATCAGGAAATAAGCATTGAAAAGGGCGCAGGCGGGAAGGCTTTTACGAACGAAAAAATCTGTATTGACAAAAATTTAAGGCTCGATAAAAGAGCTTACTCGCAAAATATAATACAAAGTTTTCAGACGGCGATTTCCGCGCCGATTTTTTGCGACGGCAAAGCTATAGGGGTTTTGCAGCTTTTCAATTCCAGATTGGATTGTTATGATTCAAATTCCGCCGAATTACTGAAAGCCGTCAGCGAAAGAGTTGCGCCTCTTTTTGCCGGTTCGGTTGCTTTCGAGCGAAGCCTGTCGAACGCTTTGACCGATTCTTTGACAAATCTGCCGAATGAACGCGCGTTTTTTGTAGTGTTGGAAAATCAAATTGCCGAAGCGACACGTTTCAAAGCCGAGCGCCCGCTGACAATCTTAAGCATAGACATTGATAATTTTTCCGAATTCAATCGGAAATTTGGACACGCGACCGGAGATTGTTTTCTGGCTTTCACCGGACAAAACATCAAAAATCAGCTTCGGCAGATGGATTTTTTAGCGCGTTCGGCGGGCGATGAGTTTTCGGTTGTTCTGCCGACCGCCGATGAACGAATCGCTGTCGAAATTATCGAACGCATCGAACGTTCGTTCGCCGCAAAACCTTTTGAAATAAATGATAACGAAAAAGTTTTCGTGAAATTAAATTTCGGCGCGGCGACTTTCGGGCGAGACGGAGAAACTGCGACCCAGCTTTTAAATACTTCTTGTTTGCGAAAAAAACAATCGAAATCAAGCAAGCTCGGTAATGTTTTGCTGTTTCCGGTAGAGTTCGCCAATTAAAAAAGAAAGAAAGAATACATACGTCGGCTATATAATTTTCAAAAAATATTTTTTATTGCGATCATAAAATACATTCTTTTTTCAAACATTTATAAACTTTTAGCTGCTTTGATTCGTTTAAGTTAATGAAAAATAAGGCAGTCGTTTGAAAATTTGGAACTTAAAACAAAACGAAGAGTGAAACTCTGATTAGCGGCAAAAGTCGTTTCGGTGCGAAAGTGTTTTTAAGATTCGCGCCGCGTTCGCCGTATCGGTTGAAATACGCCGTATTTCCAAATTTCAAGCAACAGCTCAATAATTTTTACCGTTGGAATATGCTTTCAGGCAAAAAACTCGGACGCTATAAGATTCAGAAAAAAATCGGCGCTGGCGGAATGGGCGAAGTTTACCTCGCGCACGACGAACAGCTCGACCGCAATGTCGCCCTCAAAGTTCTTTTGCCCGAATTTTGCTGTGATTCCGAACGCGTGCAGCGCTTTAAATCGGAAGCTAAAGCCGCATCTTCGCTTAATCATCCGAGCATCATTACCATTCACGAAATTGGCGAGCAGGACGATCAGCTTTATATTGCGACCGAATACGTTGAGGGCGTAACGCTTCGTGAAAAAATCGAAAAGGGCGAGCTGTCGCTTTACGATTCGATAAAAATCGCCGAACAGGTCGCCGACGCTCTGATTATAGCCCACGAAGAGCAGATTGTTCACCGCGACATCAAACCGGAAAACGTAATGATTCGCCCCGACGGAATCGTGAAAATCCTCGATTTCGGACTCGCCAAGCCGATTTTCTTGTCAAAAAGCGCGGGCACGGAAGATCAAACAATTCAATTAATCAAAACGCAGCCGGGAATGGTTATGGGCAGCGTTCGTTATATGTCGCCCGAACAGGCGCGCGGCAAACCGACCGACGAACGGACTGATATTTGGAGTCTCGGCGTCGTTTTGTACGAAATGCTGACCGGCAAAAATCCGTTTGAAGGCGAAACCGTCAGCGATTCGCTTGCGGCGCTGATTCATATCGAGCCGAAGCAGATCGAGGACGTTCCCGAAGAATTGCAGCGAATAATTCGCAAATCTTTACGAAAAAACGCTTCCGAGCGTTATCAAAGCATTAAAGAGTTTTCGCTCGATTTAAAGGATTTGCGAGCGCATATCGAGTACAATTCGGCTGAACATAACGTGCCGCGTTTTGCCAAGACAATGCCGATAGCCCGGCACGATACGAGCGAAAACGCGACATTGATACATCGAACGATTTCGGCTGAGCACTTAACTAGTGAACAAAGTTCCGATTGGAAAAAGGCTGAAAGCTCAGCCTCGCAAACGAAACGAAGATTTTTACGTTTCTTTCCAATCGGATTGCTGGCGATTTTGGCTGTAACAGTTTTGTCTTCATTGTATTTTTTCCCGAATCTTTTCGCCGGGAACGCTCCGAAGTTCGATTCAATTCAAGTCTCGCGCCTGACGGAAAACGGAAATGCGCACTCGGCGGCGGTATCCCCTGACGGAAAATTGGTTTCATTCATCAATATTCAAAACGGGCGACAAAGTTTGATTGTGCGGCAAGTAACGACCGGAAGCTCGGTCGAAGTCGTTCCTCCGACCGACGAAGAAATACTGCAGCCGACATTTTCCCCGGACGGCGATCATATTTTCTATGTTTCCGGCACGAGCAGTATTCGGAGGCTCTTTCAAGTTTCGACGCTCGGCGGAGAAAGCAAGCGATTGATAAATGATATTGATTCGAGCGTTACTTTTTCGCCGGACGGGAAAAAATTTGCTTTTCTGCGGCATAATCCGAACGAAGGCGGCGATACGATTTTCACGGCGAACAAAGACGGCACGGATTTACAGCAGTTTGTTTACACAAAAGAAGTCGGATTCGATAGGTTTACCGGAATGGACTGGTCGCCCGACGGCGAAACGCTTTTGTTAGGCGTTTATAAAAGTTCGATTGATTCGCCGAAAAAGATGCAGATTGCCGCGATCAATTTAAGAGATAAACAGCTCGCAATGCTCGGCGGAAAAAACTGGCAGGTAGCTGAATCTTTCAATTGGTTCAAGGACGGTTCGGGTTTTCTTTTTCTAGGAAAACCAAGTATGAGCGAAAATCTGCAAATCTGGCGAATGAATTATCCGACCGGCGAGTTAAAGCAGATAACGACCGATACGAGCGATTACGGCAGTCTCAGCGTTGCCGCCAATACGAATTCGATTGTTACAACGAAAGTAGATACAATTTCGAGTTTTTGGTCGGTTTCGCCGAATTCAAAAGAAATGAAACAGTTGAGCGGCGAAAGCAAAACTCTGCTGGCGCACCTCGGCATTTCGTATTCGCCGAACGGAAAACTCTACTACGCCAAAAAAACCGGCGAAGAAGTAAATGTTTTTTCGATGAACGAAGACGGTAGCGATGAAAAACAATTGACTTCCGGCGCAAGGCTGAATTACGAAGCGGTCGTCACACCTGACGGCAAATTCGTCATTTTTTCATCGAATCGAAACGGCTTTTTTAATCTTTTCCGAATGGACGCCGACGGTAAAAATCCGATTCAATTAACGAGTTTTCAAAACGGAGTTGATTCGCAAATTGACGTTATGCCGGACAGCAAAACCGTTTTGTTCTCGCGGCAAAGCAGCGACCACGGCAAAGTCGTTTTAATGAAAGTTTCGATTGAGGGCGGCGAAGCGCAAACGATTTTTCCCGAAATACAGTCTTCGGCTCTGCTGCCGCGAGTGTCGCCGGACGGCAAACATCTCGCCTTTCAAACTTTTCATTACGATCAGGAAAAAGCCGAGTTTGATTCGACGCTTAAAATAGTTCCGTTCGGCGAAAGTCAAGGTGATAAAACAGTAAAAGAAATCGAATTCGGGCTGCATTTCCCAATTGAATGGTCGAATGACGGCAAATCTCTGACTTATATTAACAACAGCGGCGTTGACAACGTTTGGGCGCTTTCTGTCGAAAATAAAACTGAAAAGCCTCTGACCGCTTTTAATTCCGGCAATATCACTTCGTTCGCCTGGTCGGGCGACGGTAAAAAACTTTTCCTCGTTCGCGGAATTTATAACAGTGATTTGGTTTTGATCAAAGATGGAAGCAAATCTTAAAACAAACTTAAAGAAATAAGGAATAAAAACAGGAAACCCCAGATATATAGGAAAACAAAAATGCTTTGAGTCTTTACATGTATGTTGTAAAAGCTCAAAGCATTTTTGTTTTTCAAGAAGTTTATTCGTAACGTAAGCACTCTATCGGATCTAACCTCGATGCTTTTCTCGCCGGAAGAACGCCGAAGATTAAACCGACCGCGATTGAAACGGTCAAGCCCATAATAACAGCCCAAAGCGGAATCGAAGCCGGAATGCTCGGAATCAGAAGCATAATCAGATTGCTGATGCCGACTGCTAAAGTGACGCCGATTAAACCGCCGAAAAATGTCAAAGTCATCGCTTCGAGCAAGAATTGAAGCACAATCGCTTTTTTCGTCGCGCCGATTGCTTTGCGAATCCCAATTTCCTTGGTTCGTTCGGTAACCGAAACAAGCATAATATTCATCACGCCGATTCCGCCGACCAACAAACCGAGACTTGAAATCGCAATTGCGATTAAACCGACCATTGCCGTGATTGAATCGAATTGCTCGATGAATTTATCGGCGGTTTTAATGTCGAAATTATTCGGCTGGTCGAAGGGAACCTGACGGCGTTTTCGCAGAACATCTTCGGCGTCGAGCAAAGCCTGCTGCACCTGACCTTCTTTAGCTTTGATAATATGCAAAAGATAATTGCGCTGCGGAGCGACTTTGCGGGCAGTTCTGTAGGGCAGAAAAATTTTACGGTCTTCTTCGTTTTCGCCGAAAAATCCGGCTTTTCTTTTTTCCAAAACGCCAATGATTTCCCACATTTGCCCGTTCATTCGCACTTCTTTCCCGATAATGTTTCCAGCCTCGCCCGGAAAAAGCGCATCTGCAGCGTCAACGCCGATGACTAAAACGCTGCGCCGCTGCGCGTCGTCGGCTTCTGAAATAAAACGACCTTCGCGCAAAGTCACGTTGGCGATTCTATCGTAATTAGAAGAAACGCCATCGGTGTTCGCCCAACGATAGTTTTTGCCGTTGTAAGTCATATTATCGTCAAAACCGGCACCGAAATTTCCGATTCCGGGCGCGACAAGAGCAATGTCTTCGATGGCGGTTGATTGCGCCATAATCGCTTGAGCATCTTCGACCGTTAAAGGTTTACGCGAGCGTTCCGAACGGTCTCCACCGCCGAATCCGGTCGAAAGATGAAACGCGTAAATATTATTCGTTCCGTAATCTTCGATGGTCTGCACGATGCTCTGCCGCATTCCGGTTAAAATAGAAGCCACGACAATCGCGGTCATAACTCCGACGACGATGCCGAGAACGGTCAAAAAACTGCGAAACTTGTTGGCGCGAATGCTGTCGAGCGCCATTTTTAAGATTTCGTGCGGAATGAAATTTGGTAATCGCATATGTTCAGGGATTTGGAATTAGGGATTAGGCGGCAGGAAAGAATTAATCCAGAACCTCCAATCCCTATTCCTAATTCTTAATTTTTAGTCAAAGCAATAATCGGATCGAGTTTTGCGGCTTTCCAGGCGGGGTAAAGACCGGCGATGATTCCGATTATGCTCGAAACGGCAACTGATAAAACGATGTAAAAAGGCGTTATTGTCATAGTTATTCCGGCAAAGAATGTGATTAATGCCGTGACACCCGCCGCCAAAAGCAGACCCAGGACTCCGCCGACGATGCAAAGCAGAGCCGATTCGATTAAAAATTGCAGCAGAATTTGCTTTCTCGTCGCGCCCAGAGCTTTTCGCAAACCGACTTCAAAAGTGCGCTCGGTAACGGAAACGAGCATAATATTCATTACGACGATTCCGCCGACGATTAATGTAATCAGCGTGATGGGCACGACGACCGCCGCAATACTCGCCGTGAATTGATCAATTTGACCGCCGAGTTCCTCAGTATTGACGAGACCGAAATTGTCGTCTTCGCTGCCGATTAGCTGACGACGATTTCGCATTACGGTACGGGCTTCTTCGATTGCCGCTTGAAAGGCTTCTTTGTTTGAGGCTTTTCCGTGAAGCTGAATTCCGTCGTTGCCGCGCCCGAACATTTGCAGATGCAATGTAATCGGAATGTATATGTGACGGTCCTGCGAATCGCCTAAAAAAGAACCTCGTTTTTCTTCCATTCCGACTACCGTTAACGGAATTCCGCGAATTTTTATGGTTTCACCGACCGGGTTTTTATCGGGGAAAAACTTTTCCTGCACATCCGCGCCGATGACGCAGACGCGCGCTGAACGCGACACTTCGTCGTTATTGATAAAACGACCGAAAACAATTGTCTTGTCTTCGATTTGTTCCATACTTGCGGTGATGCCGATAATTCGCGTCGAAGGCATTTCAATTCCGTTTTGGCTTAAATCCGAACCGGCAAATTTCCCGGCGCCGATTTCCGAACAAGTTTTGCAGTTGTCTCTGAGATATTCATACTCTTCCCACGTAACTGTTTTGTTGCGGCGGTTGGCGCGTTCAAACTGTTCGTCGCTCATTCTGCCGGAAAAAGCCATTCGGGCGATCATAAAATGATTGACGCCTAAAACTTTCGACACTTTTTCGGTGACGTACGAATTAAGACCGCTGATTGAGGCGCCGACAACGACTACGGAGGCAACCCCGATGATGATGCCGATCAATGTCAAAAACGCCCGCAATTTATGCTCGAAAATAGATTTAACCGAAATCCAGAAAGCGTCCGCGTAAAATGAATAAAGTCTCTTCATAAAAAAATTAACTGCTGAAGAAAAACAGATGCAGATTTAAAAATTCAAGAATTGATGCCCGAAAAGTTAGACAGATTGACAAACGTATTTTTGAAAAGAAATGTTTCGGCAAAAGTTACATTTGCCGAATTGCCAACGAAAACAATGCTCGTGTTATACTTTCTCTTTGTTTTATTCAGCATAAATTACGAGGAGAAACAGTATTGAGCGTTTTAGTTGATAAAAATACGCGCCTGATCGTGCAGGGAATTACCGGAAAGGAAGGAACTTTTCACACGCAGCAAATGATTGAATACGGCACGAACGTAGTCGGCGGAGTCACGCCCGGAAAGGGCGGAACGACGCACGAAAATGTGCCGGTTTTTAATACAGTTGCCGAGGCAGTAAAGGAAACGGGCGCAAACGCTTCCGTCATTTACGTTCCGCCGGCTTTCGCCGCCGATGCCATTATGGAAGCCGCTGCT
This sequence comes from Pyrinomonadaceae bacterium, assembly GCA_036388895.1. Lineage (GTDB taxonomy): Bacteria > Acidobacteriota > Blastocatellia > Pyrinomonadales > Pyrinomonadaceae > SXVE01. The sequence goes on from DASVQY010000053.1 coordinate 29,327, forward strand.
GCGGGAATTCCGCTGGTCGTCGCGATTACCGAAGGCATTCCGGTCGCCGATATGGTCAAGGTAAAAGAGTTTCTGCGCGATAAAAACACGAGAATGATCGGACCGAATTGTCCGGGAATCATTTCGCCGGGCAAATGCAAAATCGGAATTATGCCCGGACATATTCATAAAGAAGGCAGAATCGGCGTAGTTTCACGCAGCGGCACGCTGACTTACGAAGCCGTCGGACAATTAACTGCTTTAGGTTTGGGGCAATCAACCGCAATCGGAATCGGCGGCGATCCGATTATCGGGACAACTCACACGGACGCTTTGCGACTTTTTCAAGAAGATGACGAAACCGAGGCAATTGTAATGATCGGCGAAATCGGCGGAACTGCCGAAGAAGACGCCGCCGCATACGCCAAAGACAACGTGAAAAAACCGATTGTCGCCTTCATCGCCGGACAAACCGCCCCGCCCGGACGACGAATGGGACACGCCGGCGCGATTATCTCCGGCGGAAAAGGAACTGCCGCCGAAAAGATGAAGGCTTTAACCGAAGTTGGAATCCGCGTCGTTGAATCGCCGGCAGACATCGGCAAAGCTATTCAAGAGTCATTGAACAATCATCATTAATCATTTATCAATTTGATTTTTGGTAAACGGAAAACTGTTCAACGACAAACGTATGAAATATTCACATTCGTTTCGCGTTTCAGCCGGAGATATAGACGTGCAGGGGCATGTTAATAACGTCGCTTATGTGAAGTGGATTCAGGATATAGCTGTTGCGCATTGGTTTTCGGTTACAACAGAAGAAATACGAGAAAAATATATTTGGATGGTTTTGCGCCACGAAATTGATTACAAAAAACAATCTTTCGAAGGCGAAGAAGTAAAAGCCGTAACCTGGGTAGGCGAACCGACACGAATCAGTTGGGAAAGATTTACGGAAATAAAGCGCTGTGAGGATTTACTGGTTAAGGCGAGAAGCGTCTGGTGTCTTATTGATCGCGCGAAAGCAAAACCGACTCGTATAACAGAAGATTTGATAAAACTTTTGAGATAAATTTACTCAATCAATAAATTTAAGAAGAGGAAAAATAATAAATAATGAGCAATTTAACATTTGGAATTATCAAGCCCGATGCAGTGGCAAAAGGGCATACCGGAAAAATTATCGACAGAATTATCGGCGCGGGTTTTACGATTCGCGGGATGAAATTGATTCATCAATCGAAAAAACAAGCCGAAGGTTTTTATGCGGTTCACGCTGCGCGCCCGTTTTACGGCGAATTGACCGAATTTATGTCGAGCGGTCCGTGCGTCGTTCTCGCTCTGGAAAAGGAAAATGCCGTCAAAGCGTGGCGCGATTTGATGGGAGCGACCAACCCGGCGGAGGCTGAAGAGGGAACTTTGCGCAAGGAATTTGCCGGTTCAATCGGCGAAAACGCCGTTCACGGTTCCGATTCTGACGAAAATGCGGCTATCGAAATTTCATATTTCTTCAGCAAACTTGAATTAGTTTAGACTTCGGCGTATAAAGTTGACTGAAAGTTAACAAGAAGTTTTAGATAGTTCCGGGAAGTACCAGAAAGTAACAGGTAGTTGCAGGAATTTTTTTCAAACTTTCAGTCAACTTTCTGGAATTATCTGTCAACTTTGAAGAGTAAACTTATGAAACAATGCCCGACCTGCCAGAGGACTTTTGACGATGCGATGCGATTTTGTCAGACGGACGGAGCGCCTCTGATTGAAATGAGCGGAGATGAGGTGAATGATCCGTATAAAACGACTGTTGGAAGACAGGAAGATTTAGCTTCGGCAATTCCGCCCGATCCGTTCAAAACGATAGTTGGAGGGGGCTCCCCGAAAAAAGACGATTCCAATGATCTTTTACAGCTTTCGGAAGATCAGGATTCGTTGAAAACGATGTTCATCTCCGACGAAGAAATGAAGCGGGAAATGGCGGGCGATCAGCCAAAAAGGGATTCAATTGTCGAAGTTCCGCCGCTTGGCGACTCATCATCGAATGCGGAGATTAGAGATTCTTCATCAGCGTCGAATTACAGTGAACCGAGCTTGAGCGCGCCGAGTTTCGGCGATTTTTCTTCGGGTTCCTCGCCCGCTGACGCTGCAAACTCCGAAGATACTTCTAAAACATACGCGACGGCTTTTGATCAGGAATCTTCAGACAAAGTATCAAACAATCCTTTCGACAATTCTTCGTTTAACCAGCCGAGCGCGCCGATTCCTTCGCCATTCAGCGAATCCAAAACGTCATCATTCGATCAGCCCTCAACTCCCTTGCCTGATTACAAAGAACCTAAACCGCTAAACGACAGGCAAAACGATCCGTTTTCTCAATCTCCGTTCGGTCAATACTCGGCACCGGCAAATCAGCCGCTGCAGCAAACCGAATGGACGCCGCCGCCTGCGCCTGAAGCCGATTGGCAAAATCAGGAAATCGGTTCCAACACGCCGTTTCAGCCGCCGACTGCCGGCGCCGGACAAAATCAAACTCTGGCAATTGTTTCGTTAGTATTGGGAATAATCGGCATTGTATTGTGTCAATTTACGGCTCCGGCGGCTTTGGTAACGGGTTTTATGGCGCGGAATAAAGCTGCGCAAAATCCTTCGGAATACGGAGGCAGCGGGCTCGCCCTGGCGGGCATCATAACGGGTGCAATCGGCACGTTATTACTGGTTCTTGTGGTGATTTACTTTATTTTCATATTCGGAATTCTCTTTACCCGGTGAAAACCGAAAATCGAAGTAAAGTCTTCAAAAAAGTTTGTTGAATAGTTAGATTTAGAAGTCCGCCACCTTTCACATAGGCGGGCTTTTTAAGTTATAATATAAAAGTTCAGTTGCGAAAAATTATGTCAATTATTACTGATGTTATTCAATCTACCGTCGCTGTGATCAAAGGAATGCGGCGGACGCTAAGCGAAATTCCGAAAGAAAAATGGACGGTGCAATACCCGGACGAACCGATTACGGTTCAGCCGCGTTACCGCGGAATGCATCTGCTTCACGTTGATGAAAACGGAAAGGAAAAATGCGTCGCGTGTTTTTTATGCGCGGCGGCTTGCCCTTCTGATTGCATTTATATCGAAGCCGAAGACGATCCGCGCCCGTATGAGCTGCGCGTCGGCAGAGACGAGCGTTTCGCGAAGGTTTACAATATTGATTATAACCGTTGTATCTTTTGCGGTTTCTGTGTTGAAGCCTGTCCGAAAGACGCGATTACTCACGGCTATAATTTTGAAATTTCAGTTTACAATCGTTCCGATCTGCTCAAAGTAAAAGACGATTTGCTGATTACAAAACAAAAACAATCGAAAAATTACAGAGTCGCTCTTTCATCCGAAGACGTAGACTCTGAATATAAAGCAGTTTAAAGAAGTTGCCAGAAAGTTGCAGAAAGCATCGGGAAATTTTACCGATGCTGAAAAAAAAATCTTAAAACGATTTGGTACAATCTGCAACTTTCTGTCAATTTCTGCCAACTGTTACAGCAAGCCCAATGAAATGCAAGGTTTTCAAAATTCATATTAACGAAGAAGCCGGAAATTTCGAGGAAGAAAAATTCAACGAATTTCTTGAAAGCGTTAATGTAAGTCAAACCTTTGCATCGGCAATTGGCAATGAATTTTGGTCAATTCTCGTGTTTTACGAAAAGGCAAATTCATCAGTTCAAAACGAACCGCCGGCGGCGGTAAAAACTTCAAAAGACATTTCTGCCAAAACTGACGAGCCTGTAAAATCTGCTCCCGAGCCCGCGCTTTTAACCGTTGACGAAGAACAAAAATTTAATAAATTAAAGCAGTGGCGTAACGAACGCGCCGCTCAGGACGGTTTGCCGCCGTATATGATCGCGCCGAACGATTCGCTGATGCGTCTCGCCGCATCTGATATAAAATCTGTGGAAGATTTTATCGCCGTTAAAGGATTCGGCGAAAAAAGAGCGCAAAAATACGGCGAAGAAATAATACGAATTCTGTCAGAGTAAAACTGTTGTATAATCGAAAATCGTGGATACATCGCTGCTGCCGCCGACACGCAAAGGAAGAAATTACGAAATCAAAGCGATTGGCTTGCGCGATTTCGCCGGTTTGCGGCGCGATGATGAACGCTTGAATCCGTTTGAACTGGCTCGTTACGCGAAATTGCTTGTCGCGACTTTTGAGCAAATCGAGCCTTTTTTATCCGAAGAATCAAAATCTCATTTATTGAAAGAAGGAAAAGATGCCTGGTCGGGCGGTGCGTGTTCGCAGGTTCTTCCTGATGGCAAAAAGTTGATTATTCTTAACCCGACACACGGCGAAAACAGGCAAAACGCGACGTTAATGGAAGAAATTTGTCACGTTTTTCTAGGTCACAAACCATCCCGTCTGGCGATTGAAAATTACAACAAACAGGGAAAAGTAATCGCGCGCGATTACCACGCCGAAATCGAAGAAGAGGCATATTCGGTCGGTGCGGCAGCGCTCGTGCCATATGCGGCGATTCGACGATTCGTCGAACAAGGCAAAACTTCGAGAGAAATTGCCCGTCATTTCAACGTGAGCCGCGAACTGGTCGAGTATAGAATGAAAGTTTCGAGGCTTTGGGAAGAATATAAATCGAGAGTTTTAACAGGTTGATCGTAGATAAAGGTTTTTTCTTAAATGATTGAACAAAAAAGTCAGACTAACAGAAACACGCAGCTTTCGACGGTTGATAAACTGCGAATGCTGCTCGATATTACCAAAACGATCAGCCGTTCGCTCGATTTGGACGAAGTTTTGAAATTGGTAATGGATACGCTCGGTTCCGTTCTTCCTTATGACGCGGCTGGAATTTATCTTTTGGAATCGAAAAACGAATCCGACGAGAATCAATACATCTTTAAATCGAAGGCTTTGCGCGGTTACGAAATAAGTTTCGATTTGGTAGAACCGCGTTTGCGAATCGGGGAAGGATTTATCGGCTATGCCGCTCAGACCGGAAAATCCGTTATATCTCACGATGTCAGCAAAGATCCGCGTTATTTTGCCGGTCGGAAGAGAACCAAGTCGGAAATAGTCGCGCCGATTATTTCGAACGATAAAGTTATCGGCGTTTTCGATCTTGAAAGCGACGATTTAGGCGCGTACAACGAAGACGATTTATCGGTTTTGCAGCTTCTCGCTTCGCAAGTGGCGATTATTATTGAAAAAGTCCGGCTTCACGAACAATTAGTTGAGAAAAAAAGAATTCAGGCGCAGCTTGAAGTCGCCCGGCAAGTTCAGCTCGAACTTCTGCCCGATCACGACCCGCAGCTCGAAGGATTCGACATCAGCGCATATATTTTTCCGACCGAAGAAGTTTCCGGCGATTATTACGATTGGGTAAAAATGTTTGAAGATCAAGTCGGAATTATTGTCGCCGATGCGGTCGGAAAGGGAATACCGGCGGCGCTTTTGATGTCGTTCTTGCGCGCTTCGCTGCGTGCGGGCGTGCAAATTGGCTATGCTCCGCACGTCGCGCTCGCCAAAGTCAGCAATTTGCTCTGGGATTCGGTCGAAGAACATCAGTTTATTACCGCGATTTACGGTATTCTCGACGCCACAAACAAAACGTTCGTTTTTTCAAACGCAGGACATAATCCGCCGCTGCTGATAAAAGCCAGCGGAGAATTTAAATACGTCGAGTACGGCGATTTGCCGCTCGGAATGTTCCGGGATATGCATTATCATCAGCACTTTATTCGCTTCGTGTCAGGTCAGGTAATGCTTATGTACACTGACGGAATTACGGAAGCGACGGATCAAAAGGGCGAAGAATACGGAACCGAAAGGCTTGCAAAAAGAGTTCTGGAATGTATAGATTTGCCGGCGAAACAAATGATTGACCACATTCGCAAAGGCGTTGCGGATTTTACTGAAAGAAAATTTCTTGACGATGACGGAACGTTGTTTATTGTAAAAGCGCTCTGATTATAAAACGATAAAGAAACGAAAAAAGCGGAAGGCTTCAAATATTGAAATCCTTCCGCGTTCCTTCGGTTGTTTGAAAACGTAAAATCTTTAATGTGCCGTAAGCGAACAGTGCACGTTATCGCCGCCGGGAACGATTGTCGCCCGATAATCTCCGTAATTTATTTTTTGATTTTCCGTCGAAAAAGAGTAAACGTCAAACCCGTAAGCGTCCAAAAAATCAGCTAAATCCAAAGAATTGTCGAGGTATATAACTTGTGAAAAGCCTAATTCTGCGCGTATTTCAAGCAGTCTTTCGAGGACTTCAAGCGGTGCGAAACATTTTACCGGGTCATTGTAAGTTGCCATTTTACTGCCTCCTTGTCTTTTGCCTTTAACTGCACAGGCTTTTTCTTTGATTACGTTTCGCTCCCAAGGGTTGTTCATTCTTTTTATGCTGCGGGAAATAGCATAATTACAGGGTTTTCAAAAGAAATCATTGTTTTTTGGACAATAATCAATTATGATGGATATGTAATTAATTCCAAAAGGAGCCAATAAAAATGAGAAGAAATCTGTTGCAAGTTTTGTCTTCGACGGCGATAGTTGTGTTGTTGTCGGTTTTTGCATTCGCTCAAGATTCCCGCGTTCTCTCGGCGGCGGGCGATATTTACGTTATTTCCGCTAAAGCGGGCGGTGTTAACTTCATCCAAGGAAAAGTTTCGATTGCCCGAAAAATCGGTAAAAGCGGCTTATTGTTAAAAGGGGACAATATTGAAATCGGCGATAAGATTTCGACCGGAGCCGACGGCAAAGCGGAAATTCTGCTGAATCCGGGTTCCTACGTTCGCCTGTCCAATAATTCGTCTCTTGAATTTGTTTCGACCAATCTTGACGATCTTCAAATTAAATTAAACGGCGGAAGCGCGATTTTTGAAGTTTTTGCCGACAAAGAATTCAGCGTTGCAGTTAACACGCCGAAAACAGGTTTCAATCTCATTCAATCCGGCATTTACCGCATTGATGTCGCAGCCGACGGAACCGAGAAAATAGAAGTCTGGAAGGGGCGCGCACAAATCGGCAACGATGAGAACAATATTGTTAAAGGCGGAAAAGCGGCATTGATTGTCAACGGACAGCAGCAAGTTGAAAAATTTGACCGCGATGAAAAAGACGAGCTCGAAATTTGGAGTAAGGAACGAGCTAAGGAACTGGCAAAAATCAATTCCAGGCTGGAAAGAAGAGCGATGACTAGTTCTTTGATTAACTCCTTTAATTCAAGCGCTTGGAATATGTATGAAAGTTTCGGCGTTTGGGTTTATAACAGAGCTTACGGTACGCATTGTTTTCTGCCTTTCGGGTATGGCTGGCGTTCGCCTTACGGTTTTGGTTTCGATTATAATTTCTGGAATTATAGACTTCCTCAGTATGTCTATTATCCGCCGCAAAACTCGAACACCGCGACGAACGGAAATGTCAATACTCAGCCGGCAAGCGGCAATTTACCGGTTAAAGAGCGGGTAAGATTTGATATTCCGCCCTATGAAAGAGTGAAAGTTGATACCCGGACGCGTATGAACGACGATAATTTTGATCCGATTACAACGGGAAGAAGCAGTGCACCGGTCTTCGTAACTCCGGCACCCGTTCCTGCTGGAGAAGTTAGAATGAAACCCGGTAAAGGCAATTAAACAGTAACAGATTTTAGTTAAAGAAAAAGCGAGAAGAATTTCTCGCTTTTTCTTTTTTACGCTTTTTTGGGATTGTTAATTTTACATTATTAATTTGATAAAAAAGGCGGATTTATTCTCCGGCTGGCTGGCAAACTCTTGTAAAAATGGTTCCAGAATTAAAACTAACGATTGAATTCCGTTAAAAATTGTGTGCAGGACAATGCATGGCAACAGATTTCGGGTTCTGACGCGAATCAGAGTCAAAATCAAACTGAGCAGGCAAATCAAAAAAATCGTCGAGTAACTCGGGTAATACTGCGGAACGTGAACGAGTGCGAAAAGTCCGGTCACAACGAATACCGCAGCGGCGACTCCGAATGTGCGTTGAAAAGCCGAATATAAAATTCCTCGATAAATGACTTCCTCAACAATCGGGGCAGTAAAAGTTGCCATAAAAGCGACGATGTAAACAGCCGTACGCGAACTTCTCAGAATTCGCAGCAGATCATTGTCCTGCTCCGGCAAAAAATGGCTGATTAGTCCGGCGACGACAAAAAAGCCGCCCAAAATCAACAGACAATTCCACCAGGTAAACCCGCCCCATTGCCATCCCAAAGTTTGACGAAACGAAAATTTTCTAAATCTTGTAACAACAAACCAGGCGAGAATTAAAGTAAAGATATGCGCGGGAATTATAGCAACGATGCTTAAAACAATCGCTGTCGGGTCTTTTTGTAAAAATTCCAACATTTGCGCTGAATCGGTCGCCTTTATTCCCTGCTGCAAAATATACGGAAGTATAAACAAATTCGGAAAGACGACGATAAGAAAAACGCTCGCAATCCAAACTGCGAATGCGGTTCCGCTATTCCACGGGGGATTATCGGGTGTCGGGTTAGTATTGGATTGAGATGTTTCTGCAATTTCCTTTGAGTTCGGAGATTGATATTCGGGAATGTTGTTTTCTTCTGTTTGCACGCAAATGAGTTTAGCTAAAATAATCTCGATGTTCAAAGTTTAGGGTCGAAAGTCTTTAACTTAATCATACGGTTTAAGGGTTTAACTACGAAAGTGATTGAATTAATAAATGAAAACTTCCAATCTTCGACCTTGAAGTTTGGGGCAAATGATTATAATGTGTAATTCCGTGGAGCAGCACGGAAACAATCCCGAAGAAAATATAATTGCAGTCATTCCGGCGCGGTATCACTCAACGCGATTGGAAGGTAAATTATTGTTGCCTCTAAACGGAAAGCCTCTGATTTTGCACACAATCGAAAAAGCGCGAAAGGCGCGAAACATCAATCGCGTCATAGTAGCGACTGATCACGAAAAAATCTTCGATGTCGTTCGGGAAAATGGCTTTGAAGCCGTAAAAACGTCGCCTGATCATCAAAGCGGCTCCGACAGAATAGCCGAAGTCGCCGAAAATTTGCCTGCTAATTCGATAATCGTCAATGTTCAGGGCGACGAACCTTTGATTTCTCCTCGAATAATCGAAAGAGCCATCGAAGCGGTTGTGCGAGATGAAACTGTAAGCGTTGCGACAACGTGCGAACCGATATACTTTACAAACGACGTTTTAAGCTCTGATGTCGTAAAAGTTACAATGGATAAAAACGGATTCGCGCTTTATTTTTCCCGCTCCCCGATTCCGTTTCCGCGCGAATCGGTTAAAAAATACGGAACTTTGGAAAATGCCTTAACCAATGAAAAAAAATTGCTTTCGCTTTTCCGAAAACACACGGGGCTTTACGTCTACCGGCGGGAATTTTTGTTAAATTATACAAAGGAAATTCAAACAAATCTGGAAAAAACCGAGCTGCTCGAACAGCTTCGCATTCTGGAAAACGGCGCGAAAATAAAAGTCGTCGAAGTTTCGGAAAGCTCAATCGGCGTTGATACCGTAGAGGATTACGAAAGAGTAAAAGAAATCTTAGAAAATCCGACGATCAATTACCGAAAAGCAACGGTTGAAGACGCGCCCGAAATAGCAAAAGTGCACGTTGAGTCTTGGCGCAAATCTTTCACCGGAATCGTTGCCGAAGAATTTCTCGATAATCTATCAATCGAAAAACGCGAGATTGCTTTTCGTGAAGGATTTAGTAATTCAAACTATAAAATGTTCGTTGCCGAAACAGAAAAAGACGGCATCGTCGGTTTTGCCGATTTCGGCAAAGCGAGAAAAGAGGTTTCCGGCTACGATGCCGAACTTTATGCAATTTATCTTTTACCGGAATTTCAAAGAAAGGGAATCGGCGGCGAGCTTCTAAAACTTTGTCAGCGGCAAATGGTCGCGGAAGAATTGACTTCGATGTATTTGATAACTTTGGAAAACAGCCCTTTCAAGTCCTTTTACGAAAAAAATGGCGGAAAAATCGTCGGCGAAGAAAAACATTTTATAGGAATAACCGAATATCAAACGATTACATACGGTTGGAAAAAACTAAGCGAAAAATATGAATGATTGGTTTGGCTTATTATTTTTTGTCGTGCTGGTAGCCGGAATTTACGTCGGCTTGAAAATATTAAGCAAGCCGGTCAAAAGAACCGAAGCCGAGTTTGAAAGAAATGCGGCGGAAAATTCGACGATGCTCGGCGCGAGTATGAATGCCCTGCAAGAGTTATTAAACCCGGAAGCGGCAAAGGCAAAAGAAGTTCAAACGCAGTTGAAAGAAGGACGATACGGAAAAAAGAAACGAGAAGGAAAAGCGAACGGCGAAAATTTTAGCGAGGATGATGATGACGACAGACAATAAAACGAAATATATTTTTGTAACCGGCGGCGTGGTTTCGAGTTTAGGAAAAGGTTTGGCGGCGGCGAGTATCGGCTGCCTTTTGGAAGCGCGCGGAATGAAAGTTCAAATGATGAAGCTCGACCCGTATATCAACGTTGATCCGGGAACGATGTCGCCGTTTCAGCACGGCGAGGTTTTCGTGACGGACGACGGCGCGGAAACCGATCTCGATTTAGGTCATTACGAACGTTTCACGCACGCCAAATTGACGCAGGCGAACAATTGGACTAGCGGCAGAATTTATCTTTCGGTTATCGAAAAGGAACGTCGCGGCGATTATCTCGGAAAAACGATTCAGGTTATTCCGCACATTACAGACGAGATAAAAATGGCGGTTAGAAAATTGACCGAAACAGAAAAGCCCGATGTTGTCATTGTTGAAATCGGCGGTACGGTCGGCGACATCGAATCTTTGCCGTTTATGGAAGCGATTCGCCAAATCGGCAACGAAGAAGGCAGAAACAACGCGATTTTCGTACACGTCACGCTCGTCCCGTTTATCGCCGCTGCTGGTGAATTGAAAACCAAACCGACACAGCATTCCGTTAAAGAATTACGGGAAATCGGCATTGCTGCGGATATCTTGCTTTGTCGTTCAGACCGACCGTTGTCTCTTGATTTGCGCCGGAAAATCGCGCTTTTTTGTAACGTTCAGGAAAATGCGGTTATATCCGCTCTCGACGTTTCGACGATTTACGAAGTTCCGCTGGCATTTCACGATCAAGGTTTGGACTCGATAATTTGCGATACGCTGCATCTGACCGAACAATTTCCGAGCACGGATTTGAGAAATTGGCGCGAGCTTGTTTCTACGATAAAAGAACCGAGCGCGGGAACCGTAAAAATCGCCATCGTCGGAAAATACGTCGAACTCGAAGACGCATATAAATCTTTGCGCGAGGCTCTAACGCACGCCGGTGTCGCCAATAATTTAAAAGTCAATGTTAATTGGATCGAATCGGAAAGCCTCGTTGACGAAGAAAACATACATACTCGCTTGCAAGATTACGACGCTATTTTAGTTCCCGGCGGTTTTGGAAAGCGCGGAATTTCAGGGATGATCCGCGCTATCAATTACGCGCGCAAATCTGGAACGCCGTATTTCGGCATTTGTCTGGGAATGCAGACGGCTTGCATCGAATTTGCCAGAAACGTTTGCGGTTTGCGCGATGCCGATTCGACGGAATTTAACGCGGAAACGCCTTTCCCGATTATTTTCAAATTGCGTGATCTGGTCGCCGTCGAAGAACTCGGCGGCACAATGCGCCTTGGTAATTGGGATTGCCGCTTAAAGCAAAATTCGTTAGTTAATGCGATTTACAAAGGCGCGGAAGAAATCGGTGAACGTCATCGTCACCGTTACGAGTTCAATCCTGAATTTCGTCATCCGTTAGAAAAAGAAGGAATGATTTTCAGCGGAACTTCGCCCGACGGCAAATTCGTCGAAATGATCGAATTGCCGCGCGAAATGCATCCGTTTTTCGTCGCCTGTCAATTTCATCCCGAATACAAATCGAAACCGCTCGACGCGCACCCTTTATTCGTTGCTTTCGTTCGAGCCGCGCACGAAAATCGTTTGAACAGCGAAAATTTGAGAGAAGACGTTTCGAGCGATAAGCAAATCGAAATACCCGAGCGAGCAATCGGCGTCGGCGACGAATAAGTATGAATATTAGAAAGGTCGGTTTGTCTGATTTGCCGCAATTGCAGGAAATCGGAATTAAAACTTACCGGGATCATTACGAGCATTTATGGAGTCCGAGCGGCGTCGAATGGTATTTGGATAGATGTTTCGGTAAAAAGTTTCTTCAAAACGATCTCGTTGATCCGAATGTAGAATATTATATTATCGAAACCGAAGAAGAAAATATCGGAATGATGAAGCTCGTTTTGAAAAAAGCCGTTCCCGATTCGGATATAAAAAATGCGCTTTACCTCGAAAAAATTTATTTCGTCAAAGATTGGACGGGAAAAGGCGTCGGGAAAAAATCAATCGAATTCGCGCTGTACAGAGCCGAGGAACTTGGTCGGAATTGCGTTTGGCTGATGGCGATGGACACTTCGTCGAAACCGATTGCGGCTTATGAAAAATCCGGATTTTCGATTCATTCGCACACTGTTCTCGGCAGAGAATTTGAACTGATGAAAAAAGAATTTCGCGGAATGGTCATATTGAAAAATTGTTTGAGCGTAAATGGAAATTAAGTCTTTTCAAGTTGGAAACGTAGCTTTCGGCGACGGAAGTTTAGCTTTTATTTTGGGTCCTTGTGTTGTCGAGAACCAGCAGCACGCGCTTTTTATGGCGCAGGAAATAAACGATATCTGTAAATTCGTGGGCGTAGATTTCGTTTACAAATCTTCGTTCGATAAGGCGAATCGCAGCTCGATTGAAAGTTTTCGCGGCGGCGGAATGCAGTTCGGATTGGAAATCTTGGCGCAGGTCAAAGCGGAAATCGGCGTTCCGGTCATAACGGACATTCACGAAACCTGGCAAGTTGAAAAGGTTGCGGAAATCGCCGACATCATACAAATTCCTGCGTTTCTCTGCCGACAAACGGATTTATTAATCGAAAGCGCGAATTCCGGCAAAGCCGTCAATGTAAAAAAAGGTCAATTTCTCGCGCCCTGGGACGCGAAAAATATCGTTGAAAAGCTGCAAAATGCGGGCTGCAAGAAAGTTTTATTGACCGAGCGCGGCGCAAGTTTCGGTTATAACAATTTGGTCGTAGATTTGCGTTCGTTTCCGATTATGCGAGGTTTCGGCGTTCCCGTCGTTTTTGATGTCACTCACTCATTGCAGCTTCCCGGCGGACTCGGAAAGGCAACGGGCGGGCAAGCCGAATACATCGAACATTTTGCTCGTTCGGGCGTCGCTTGCGGCGTGGATGCAATTTTTATGGAGGTTCACGACGATCCATCTGCTGCGCCGTCCGACGGTCCGAATCAATTACCGTTAAATAGATTGGAAAAATTGCTCATCAAATTGAAAGCAATACACGAACTCGTTCGTGATGACTCAAGCATATAATAATGTATAAAATTTCCAGAATTGTCTTTACCTTTTTAATTGTTACTTTTGCCCTAACAGTCAGCGCTCAAGACGAAAGCCGCGTTTCAAAAACCTGGGATGTTGATAAATACGACATAACTGCGACCGTGCCGCAAAGCGATGCGGATAGGTATTTAAATGTAAAGTCGGTTTTGAACTTGAAGAATGTCGGAGGCACTCCCGCATCGCGGCTCACGCTCCGTATCAGTCCGAATGCTGAAATAACGTCTGTCAAAATAAATGATGGCACGACTGAATACACGAAAGGACAAGAAAAGGTCGGCACCGGGAATTTGCAGAGAGTGATTCTGCGAACGCCTTTGGTTCAACCGAGCGGAAATCTAACGGTCGCGGTTGATTATAAATTAAAGGTTGACGAAAATTCGGGATTAGCCGCTCTCTCACCTGTCGGTTCACAATTTCTTCCGCTTTCTTTCTGGTATCCGACGCCGAACAGTTGGTACTTCGCGCGCGGAGTTGATTTTGCTCCCGTCCGTTTGCAGGTAAATGCTCGAAATAATCAAACGTCTGTTTCCGCAGGCGTTCAGAACGGCAATGTATTAGAAAATAGATTGAACGGGCAGCCGTATTTTATAACAGGCGATTGGGATTCGATGAATGCATCGAATGTTACGGTGCTGCTTCCGAAAGGCGCAAGCGCGGAGGAACGTAAACGTGCCGAAGAACTTGCTGCTTTAACAAATGAAGCTAAAGCGTACACGGCAAATTTGCTTGGAATACCGCTTGATGTGCCTCTGCGAATTGTCGCTGTTCGCCGCGGCGCCGGTTTTTCCGGCAGCGGGACAATTTTCGTTGATGAAAAGGTTTTCCGGCGACAAAAGATTGATTCGCAGACGACAATGCTTATTGCCGAAGCCGTCGCTAAAATGTGGATCGGAAATGCGGCAACAGTCAACGGAGCCGCTTTCGGAGTTATTCGCGAAGGATTGCCGCGTTTTATTGCGACCGAATTTTTAGAATCAAAATACGGCAGAGACATCGCCGACATCGAACGCCTGCGGCAGCGAACGGCTTACGCGGCGATTGTGAGGCGCGACGCGCCGTTGAACGTAGTATCTCCGCTCGACGATTATTATTTTCCTCTGGTCGCCAACAAAGGTGCCATGATTTGGCGGATTTTAGCAAAGAATCCGGGAAAAGAGCAATTTTTTAATACGCTTCGGACAAGTATGAAAGACGGCAATTTGGAGCTGTCAGAACTACGCTCTGAATTTGCTGCACAAAAGGCATTCCTTGATTATGCTTTTGAACAGATTACAGATATGAATCTGCTCGTCGGTTTGCCGCAAGCTAGCGCCGGAGAAACTAAAGTTGCCTTACGCAATACCGGATCAATTGATGCAGTTGTAAATGTAACGGCGACAACCGCAAACGGGGAAAATTTAACCGCACAAGCGACAATTCCCGCTAAGGGCTTCGGCGAAGCAAGGTTCAAAACAAATAATAAGATTGTCATAGTAGAAGTGGATAAAGATAAGTTATATCCGCAGACAGATTATTCCGACGATGTCGCGCCCCGACAATTTGACGAAAGCGACGCGCTTTTGGTTATTAAGCAAGCTTTCGACAAACAAGACTACGCCGCCGCTGAAAAAAATGTGCGAATTGTTCTGCAATCTAACCCCCGCTTCGACGAAGCGCGAATTTTCTTAGCGCGTTCGCTGCTCGGGCAAAACAAAAATGCCGAAGCGGAAAAAGAATTTCAAGCAGTGTTGAATGAAAATCTGCCGACTGCTCGAAGTATCGCCTGGGCAAACGTCGGACTCGGCGAAATCAATCAGAAAAACAATCAGACGGCAAATGCTGTCAGGTATTACAACGAAGCCGTAAAAATTGATTCGGAATACGGCGCGACTTTAGCTGCGCGTCAGGGCAGAATCAAAGCTAATAGTGCGGCAACAGTTGACGATGAAATAAAAAACTTTTTCGTCCAATTTGATAAAGCGGTTTCTTCAAATAGTAAAACCGGAGTCGAATCTTTGTTAGCGCCCGGAGAAGTTGCCAAATTTGCTGCAGGTATTGCCGGTCAGACCGAGCAATGGCAGACAAAAATCGTTCACGTTGACAAACTCGATGGAAACAACGTTTTAGTTGAAACAAATCTCAGTGTGAAATTGCTGAACCGACAACCGGAAGGCGGCACGGCAGTTTTTCGTTTGGTTAAAGTCGGAAACAGTTACAAATTAAGCGGTGTTGAAATGTTTGAGGTGCGGTAAAATCGCGTTGATTTCGATTAAAATATGAGTGAATCAAATCTCTCGGGTGATATCATAAATCGCGCTCTTAAAATTAAGTTGCTTTTAATGGACTGCGACGGTGTTCTAACGGATGGAAGACTTTACTTTTCGGAAAGAGGAGAAGAACTGAAAGTATTTCACGTGCGCGATGGACAAGGTTTAGCGAACTGGCATAAAGCGGGATTCAAGTCAGGAATTATATCGGGAAGGGACGCGAAAAAAATTTTACAGGTGCGAGCAACCGAGCTAGGAATACATTACATCAAAACCTGCTCGCTTGATAAAGCGAAAGATTTTGAAGATATTTTACAAGATGCGCGGGTGTTGCCGGAAGAAGTTGCTTTTATCGGCGATGATATAGGAGACATTTGTTTGATGAGAAAAGTGGGCTTACCTATAGCAGTCGCAGATGCGGTAAACGAGGTTTTGTCCGAAGCGGCAATACAAACAAAAATCCTTGGTGGTTACGGTGTAATAAGAGAAGTTGTTGATTTAATTTTAAAGGCAAAAAATCTTTAAGGAATTTTTTGAAAAGAACAACTTCAAAAAAACAAGTTCATCTTAATATTCCATAAATTTGTTGAACGGTTTAGTTTAAGGACCCTAAGAAAATTTTAATAGGCAACTGTCAGCTAAAATAAAACATCTTAACTTGCTCGCTTGAAATAAAGCGCGCATTTTGTTAAAAATTAGACTTTAATTTTCGACAAAAAACGAAGAAAGTTATTTGAAAGTAAATTTTGATTTTAATTTTATTGTGTTTTTCAGCGGTTTTATTAATTTTTTCAGAATGGTTGAAGAATGTAAAGATTGATTTGAAAATCTTAATTAAGCAGCTTGACAACCAATGATGAAATGTAGAGAATACATATTTGTCTCAAGCGAAAATTTAGTAACAAGAAAAGAGATTAGTTATAAATATTCTGCTGTGCTTGACAAGTTAATTCAAAACTGTATAATCAGTAATTTCGCTCACAAGGGTTTGTGAGCGAATAAATGAGCAAAATTGAAAAAGATAGTTTTGCTGGTTGACAAAAGAATTTGATTCTGTATAATCAATAATTTCGCCCCAACAAAAGTTGTGACGAAAAGAAATTTGGTATTTGAAAACTAGATATGCGAGTCCATGTGTTAATTCAAAACACAAGTTCGTAAAAGACGAACAAACGAAATAGAGACAGATACAAACGAGAGTTTGATCCTGGCTCAGAATCAACGCTGGCGGCGTGCCTCA
>DASVQY010000054.1:0-101051 GCA_036388895.1 Pyrinomonadaceae bacterium
GACGGTAAAACGGATCTGGCAGTATACCGCAACGGAACGTGGCATATGTTGTCATCGGGAGCGGGCGAAGCGGCAGGCAGCTACAGCACGGTTGATTTCGGAAACGGATCAGACGTACCGGCAGCTGAAGCTCGTTAATAACAAAAAGGGAAAAGAAGGAAAGAAGCCGGAAAGGCGAATAGAATTCTTTTCCTGATAATTAGAAAAGGGGAGCGTGAAAATTTTCACGCTCCTCTTTTTTTTATGTTTAATTTTCACTTATTAAAGTGTTTGGCTATATTATAATTTAAAGAAAATGACGGCTGTACGTAAGGTTCAATAAATTTATGAGAATTGTAAAAAATACTTTTGTTTTCATAATTATGACGCTGTTATTGTCTCCTTTGTTCGTTTCAGCACAAAGAAGCGAATTGTTTACTCTAACAGTTGAAAACTTTAAAGATAATAAGCCTGTCAATCTGAACGAAATACAGTGGAAATATCATTTTGGAGACGAAAAAAATTGGGCAAATCCCCAGATGGACGATTCAGCGTGGGGAATGATTGAGGGAACGACAATAAAACCGAATTTGCTGATGCAAACAGACTGGAATGGTCAAGTCTGGTTTCGTTTGAGACTGAACGTAGATGAAACTTTGGTGAACAGGAATTTGGCTTTGGTCACGTCGCAGAAAGGCGCTTCTGAAGTTTATCTCAACGGAAAAAAGCTCGTCAGTTTCGGGGAAATAACCGATGAAAAAGCGTCGGAATATAATCCGAACGGATTACCTGTACCGTTTGTTTTTGAAAGGGCAGGGGAACAAGTGATAGCAGTACGCTTCACTTCGCCGACTTTTTCGGATTTAACCACTCCTACCGCAAAGTGGCTGACAAACGGCAAAATTTATCCGGGTTTTTCAATTGCAATTAAGGACGCGCCCGATTTGAATGACACAATTCGAACTTATTCAACGGGGACATCAATGCGTGGAGGGTTTCTCTTTAGCGGCATTTTGTTTGCTCTGGCGCTGCTTCATTTTCTGTTATATATATTTTACCGTGTAGAGCGCGCCAATCTTTTTTATAGTATTTACGCTGCTTCTATCGCCGTGCTGCTCGTATGCGGAAATTTCAGAGCTTACGGGCATCTGGCGCCGTTACCGACGGTTTTGATGAGCGTGACTTCGATGGCTATGTTTGCGGTGATGTTTGTCGCGCTGCTGGCGTTTTTGCATGTCGCTTTCGGGCGAAGTTTAGGGAAATTGTTTTGGTCTTTAACCGCACTTTGGGCGATTGGCTTAGCTCTAAACACAATTTTCTTAAATAGCGTCAGCGTGCTAATAATGCTGACCAATATTACAATCGGTTTATCTTTTACATTTTCAATCTTGCTGCTCACAAAGGCTTTACAGGAAAAACGCGCCGGCGCGTGGATTTTATTTATCGGTGTGCAAATACTTGCGCTGTCGATGCTCGGAAATTTGATAAATCAATTTAATTTATTCACTTTACCTTCTGAGTTTTTCTTTTTTGCCGAGCTTGCGCTTATTCTTTCGGTTCCGATTGCAGTCTCAATTTTTCTCGCCCGGAATTTTGCTCGAACGAATCGCGATTTGAAAATGCAGCTCGTGCACATCGAAGAACTATCGCAAAAACAAATCGAGCAGGAACGTGTCGCCGCCGAATTGCGCGTCGAAAATGAGCGAAAAGCGAAAGAGTTGGAAGAAGCCCGTCAATTGCAATTATCAATGCTGCCGAAAAAAATCCCGCAAATTTCGAATCTGGAAATTGCTGCTTACATGAAACCGGCGACAGAGGTCGGCGGCGATTATTATGATTTTCACATCGGGGACGATGGAACGCTGACAGTCGCGGTCGGCGACGCAACAGGGCATGGCTTGAAAGCCGGTACGGTCGTTACAGCCACAAAAGGATTGTTCAATAATCTGGCTGATGCGCCTGATATTACAGACACTTTCAAACAAATATCGCGCTCGCTCAAAGCGATGAATCTGCGCGGCTTGTTTATGGCGATGACGATGCTCAAGGTGAAGGAAAATCGAGTGGCTTTAAGCTGTGCGGGAATGCCTTCTGTTTTGATTTATAGAGACGGCGACAAGCAGGTGGAAGAAATAGCGATCAAGGCAATGCCCTTGGGAAGCATTACTAATTTCCCGTACCGAGAGACGCAAATATCTTTGTCAACCGGCGACTCGATTGTTTTGATGAGCGACGGGTTTCCCGAAATGTTCAACGAAAACGGGGAAATGATTGCCGATGAAGCCGCAAAAAGGGTTCTGTCGGAATCGGCTCATTTATCGGCACAGGAAATTATCAATCGCTTTATCGAAGCCGGACAAAAATGGGCTGGCACAAGACCGCCCGATGATGATGTGACGTTTGTCGTTATGAAGATGGTTTGAAATTCCTTTTATTTTTTATTATACAAGTCAAATAAATGAATAAAATGCAATTTTTATTTGAATTTTTCGGGTATAAAAAGCACAATAAACTACACTTTGATTCACGAGGAGAACGATTTAATGCCGAGTCCTTTTTCAGTAGCGACGGATTACGAAGATAATCTGTCAATCATTCGTTTGGAAGGAGCCGTTGACGCGCACACGGCTCCGCAATTTGAAGCCGCTGTCCAAGCGGCAATTGACGCCGGTCACAACAAAATTATCGTTGACTGCGAAAAGATGTCGTATATTTCTTCCGCCGGTCTGGGCGTATTTATGTGTTTTATCGAAGAAGTGCGCGACGACGGCGGCGATATAAAAATCTGCGGGCTGACGCCGAAAGTAAAACAGCCGTTTGAAATCTTGGGATTTGAATCGCTCTTCGATTTTTGTCCCGATTCGGCAGCCGCAAAAAACAGTTTCGCCGAATCTTCCGCCGCGCCCGGAGGTGTCGTCTGATGGAAGCAATCGAGCGAACGTTTTTATTAAAGGTTCCTTCTTCGACTGAAAATTTGGCATTGATTCGTGAATTCGTCGGCAGCATCGCTCAGCAATCCGGAATGAACGCGATGGACGCCGGCAAATTAGAACTGGCGATAGACGAAGCCTGCGCCAACGTCATCGAACACGCATACGGTCACGACATCAGCAAAGAAGTAGTCATTCGCGCGCGATTCGATGAGGAAACGCTGCGCATTGATGTTGAAGACACCGGAAACGGTTTCGATCCGAACGCGATAAAGCAGGAGGAACTTGAACAGCTAGTAAATAAACGACGCACCGGCGGACTCGGAATGCGTTTAATGAAAACTTTGATGGACGAGGTGCATTACGAAATCGAGCCGGGCAAAAAAAACGAACTGCATATGGTAAAACATCTTCGTAAAAATAAGGTTTGAGATTTTTGCCGTAAATGTACCAATGTATATAAATTGATTGTTTCTTGATTTTTTTGTCCTGCGTCGCTGGCGCATCTTCAAATTCTAATTTACAAATAAATGACCGCTATTTCACTCGACTCGACGCGTCTCGAAGCGCTGCTCGAATCCGCTCAGCTGCTCAACTCTTCGCTCGATTTAGACAGTTTGTTGCAACATCTGCTGCGAACGGTTATGGGACGGCTTTTAGTCGGACGCGGATTCGTCGCTGTCGAAAATGACGGCGCGATGACGCTCGCGCAGATTCGCGGTTTGAAGGGATTTAAGGTCGGTGATTCTTTTGATGAAAAGGCTTTGCGTAAAGCGGGAATTCACTTTATTTATCCAATCGGAAAACCGGAACAGCCGATTGGATTTTTAGGAATCGGCAAACCGCCGAACGATTCGGTTGCGCCCGAGGAAGAAGAATCGTTAAAGGCTTTATTGAGCCTCGCCGCGAGCAGTATTGCTAACGCGCGGGCGCACGATCAGACGCGCCGTTTTAATCAGGAACTCAACGAGAAAATTCAGGAACTTCGCGCTTTGCTCGACCTCGTGCGCGGGTTGACTTCGACGCTCGAACCGGAAGAAGTCGCGCGTCTTCTGGTTCTGACGCTTTCGGGACGCTGGGGGGTCGGAAAATATGCGCTGGTTGTTCAAAAGCAAGGGCATCCGGTTGTTTTGAGGCAAAAGGGAATCGCGGTTCCCCCGCTCGAAGAAATTCAATCTTTTATCGCCGAATTGCCCGAAGCGGTCTTGGTAGAAAATCTGCCCGACAGCGATTTCAAAGTAACTCTCATTTCACAAAAAGCCGTTTTACTGTTTCCGCTGCGTTCATCCGAATCAACAAGCGGTATTTTGGTTTTCGGTTCGAGACTGGGAAAACAATTGTACACGGAAGCGGATTTGGAATTCGGTGCCGGACTCGTCGCGCAAGCCGGAGTCGCTTTTGAAAATTCGTGGTATGTCCGCGAGACAATCGAAAGAAAGAAATTGGAGCAGGAGCTCGCACTTGCAGCGAGCATTCAGGAAGGACTTTTTCCCGAAATTCTACCCGTGCTTCCAAATTTTGAATTAGCCGCCCGAAATCGTCCGGCGCTGCAGTGTGGCGGCGATTACTACGACGTTTTGCCGATAATCTCAACGGAAAACGGCGACGGCAAATCCTTTTTGCTGTGCGTCGCGGACGTTTCCGGCAAAGGTTTGCCCGCTTCGCTTTTGATGAGCAATATGCAGGCGACGCTTCGCGCTTTGCTCGGACGCGTGCCGACGCTCGTCGAGCTTGCCGCGCGGACAAACGAACTTTTATACGCGACGACTCCGTCAAATAAATTTGTGACTGCCATTTTGCTCGAAGTCGAGCCGGGCAGCGGCATCGTAAAATACGTTAACGCCGGACACGGCGATTGTATGCTGCTCAGAAACGCGAGCGGCGAAACGGAACGCCTCGAATCTACCGGATTGCCGCTCGGAATGATGGCTTCGGACTTGCTCGAAATGCTGGGTAAAAATTACGAAGAGCGAGAGCTTAAACTAAATTCGGGCGATTTGCTGGCGCTTTACTCGGACGGCGTGACCGAAGCATACGACGAGGCGGAAAACGAATGGGGCGACGAGCGTTTGTTGAAGTGCCTGCGTTCGGTCGAAAAAGAGCCGGTTCAAACAATAATCTCGCGCGTCTTTGAAGAAATTGATTGTTTCGCCGGAGCCGCGCCGCAGCACGACGACATTACCTTGATGATTCTGAAACGCGGCGACATAATTTCATAAATCAAAAATAATACCGGTAAAAACCGTTATTTAAAGCTTTTCACGGCTTCGACTTCATTTTCAAAAGCATCGAAAATCGTTAAAAGATGCGTGATTTCCAGAAGCTCGCGGACTCTTCGCGGCAGATTCAAAAGTTTTAATTGTCCGTTTTCTCTATTTACGGCGGTCAAACCGGAAACGAGCTCGCCGACGCCGCTCGAATCAATGAAGCGAACATCCGAAAAATTCAAAAGAATGTATTTTTCGTTTGCGGCGAGCGCGTTTCTGATGGCGCTTCGCAGAACAACATTTCCCGTTCCGAAAGTTACATCGCCGTTCAAATTGAGAATCGTTACATTGCCTTCGCTCCGTTTAGAAATAATAAGTTCCGCCATTTTTCGCCTCCTTCATTTAATTAAAATGCGTTCGTAGAAAACAGACGATAATTTCAAAACATTTTCCGTTATTTCAGCGCACAAATCGAATTTATTTTGCTCGTTATGCTTTTACTCGATTTAAAGAACCGAACATAAAATTGAGCACGACGACCAGAAGAAAAGCCGTCGCCGTCGTTATAATTACGCCGTAAAAGGCTTGCGTATAATCGCCGCCCGCCGCGTCTGCGAGCCTGCCCGTGACAAGTCCGCCGACTGCCGCGCCGACAGTTTCGACGAGCGTGATCACGCCTAAAATTTTTCCGTATTCGCGCGTGCCGAAATAATCCGCCACGAGGCGCTGCAATAAAACGAAAGTCCCGCCGTAGCCCAAGCCGAACGGGATTAAAAATAAAAAAGCGGTCGCCGCACTCAGCGAAAGCAAAACAAGCGAAGCGGCAAGCATAACCGAACAGCACAAAAGCATTACGCGGGTCGGCGAAAAACGGTCGCTCAGCAAACCGAAAAGAAATTTTCCGCCGACGCTGACTGCAAAAAGCGAAGCCTGCGCGATGCCGGCGCTCGATGGCGACAAACCGATTTTCGGCGATTGCAGGTATAAAATAAACTGCTGGCTGATGACAAAAATCGGGTAAAAAATCAAAGCTGCGCAAAAAGCGAAAATCCAGAACAAAGGCATCTTCAACGCTTGAGACAAAGTGAAGCCGGAATTTGGATTTCGGATTTCAATTTGATTTTCAATCTTTGATTTTTTATCGTCTGGCTGATTTTGGAAGTCCGGCTTGTCATTTTGCCCGGCTTCTGCATCGTCTCGTAATTCGTAATTCGTAATTCGTAATTGATTATTTTCCCCGTCAGGCGAAAGCCCGATTTCCGCCGGTTTATTTTTCACCAGAAATATAATTGCCGGAAGCAAAATCAGCCAGACGATAAAACTGACCGCAAACATTGCCGTGCGCCAGCCGTAACTCGTTATCAAAGGCGTCGCCATAAGCGGAATCAGAACTCCGCCGATGCTCGTCCCGGTTAAGATTATGCCGATTGCGGTTCCGCGACGGCGCGAAAACCAGTTTGAAACTAAAACCGTATTCGCCAGAACGCCGACGAATCCGAGCGACGCGCCCATTAAAATTCGCGCCAGATAAACGATTGGCGCGGTCGTCGCCTGAGAATGAATGATCAAACCGGCGCCCAAAATAACGCAGCCGAAAATCATCAAAACGCGCAGCGAATATTTTTGAATCAAAAAACCGGCGACGGGCGAGAAAAAACCGGCGACGAGAAACGTCAAAGTGGCGCCGGTCGCAATGAAACTTTGCGCGTTTGCCGCTTCGACCGCGCCGCGAGCGACAAAATCTTCGCGAATCCAGAAATGAAAAACCGGAAAGCCTAAAGTCGTCAAACCGTTGCTGACGACGAGCGCGAGCGTCGAAACGCCAACAATTATCCAGCCGTAAAATAAACCGCCGGTTTTTGAAGCTGCTTGATTCATTTATTTTCCAGAATTGTAAAACAGAAACAACCGCAAAAGGCGCGAGACACAACAAAAAATTAAAGTGTTTTTGCGCCTTTTGCGGTTGTTTTCTTTGAAGTCGAATTTTCTTTCCGTTAATTTTATTTCGTGTTCATCCAATTGTCGCCGTCGCCGATTTCGACCAGCAGCGGCACATCCAAATCAACAGCCGTCTCCATCTCCCTTTTGATGATTTGTTTCGCTCGCTCGACTTCCGCTTCGGGCGCTTCGAACAATAATTCGTCGTGAACCTGCATAATCATTCGGGTTTTGAGACTTTCGCGCTTTAATGCTTCATCAACTTTGAGCATCGCAATCTTGACAATATCACTGGCGGTTCCCTGAATAGGCATATTTATCGCCTCGCGTTCGGCGCGCTGGCGGACCGTGAAGTTTCTGTCAGCGATTGAAGGCAAATATCTACGTCTTCCGTAGATTGATGAAACGTAACCTTGTTCGCGGGCGACTTCCGGCGTTTCGTCCATAAATTTTCGGACGCCCTTATACGTTTCGTAATAATCTTCGATAACTTTTTTCGCTTCGTTACGCGAAATTCCGACGCGCTGGGAAAGTCCGTAAGCCTCGACGGCGTAGGCGATAGCGAAATTTACGATTTTCGCCAGACGACGCTTTTCCTTCAAATCTTTTTCGTCTTCCGCCCCGAAAACGAGTTTGGCAGTTTGGGCGTGAATGTCCTCGCCGTTTTGAAACGCTTCGAGCATACGTTCGTCGCGCGTGATGTGCGCGAGAAGCCGCAGTTCGAGCTGCGAATAATCGGCTGAAATCAATTTGTTGCCCTTTTCGGGAATAAACGCGCGGCGGATTTGCCGACCGAGTTCCGAACGAATCGGAATGTTTTGCAAATTCGGGTCTGAACTGGAAAGTCGTCCGGTCGTCGTTACGGTTTGGTTCAAGTTGCCGTGAATGCGCCCGTCTTCGTCAATCAATTTCGGCAGAGCGTCGGCATAAGTCGCTTTCAATTTATCGAGTTCGCGGTAATCAATGATGAGCTGCGCGATTTCATATTTTTCGGCGAGCTCCATCAAAATATCTTTGCTTGTCGAAACCTGCCCGGTCGCTGTTTTCTTTCCGCCGGCGAGGTTTAATTCCTGCAAAATTTCGCCGACCTGTTTCGGCGAACCGATATTGAATTCGCGTCCCGAAATGGCGAAAATCTTTTCGCGCAGAGTATCGAGTTCAGTCGAAACGAAATCCGAAAATCCTTTTAACGCTTCGACATCAACCTTCAAACCCGCTATTTCCATTTCGTACAAAAGCGGAACGAGCGGCAGTTCGATTTCGGTGTAAATTTCCTCAAGCCCGTCTTCCTCGATTTTCCGCCGAAGCATCGGAGCGAGCTGGAAAACGAAATCGGCGCGTTCGGCTGTGCGATATTGATTTTCCGTCCAGCCTTCGGGAATTTCATTCGCAATTTCCTGTCCGAGAGTCTGCATCGCCAGAAGCGGAACGTTGTAGCTCGAACGGCTCGAATCCAAAAGATAAGCGGCGAGCATCACATCATCTTCGACCGCTTCCGGTTCGATGCCGAGTTTATTCAAAACCGCGAGATTGCATTTGTAATCGTGAGTTACTTTTTCCAGAAAACCGTTCCCCAGAATGTCTCTGAGCGGTTCGACGGCAGAGTTTATACCTTCAGCGAAATTTTCTAAATCAACGTAAACGGAAGCGCCCGCTCCGGTCGAAATCGCCACACCGAGCGGCGGTTTTTTCGCGTAGGAATCGGCTTTCTTCGGCGAATTCGAATCGTCAACCTGAAAACTCCAATGCTCGGTTTCCCACAAACGGCGAATTAGTTTATCCAAATCTTCGCGCCGGTTGATGATTTGATAACGGCGTTCGGGAATCCCCAAAACGGCTGATTCCAACTGATCGAAAAGCGGCGCCGAGTCGGCAAATTCGCGTGTTAAAGCCGTAAATTCCAATTCGCGGAAAAGCGCGTAGGCAAGCTGACGGTTCGGCTCGCGGTGTTTTAATTGGTCTAAATCGAGCTCGACCGGAACGGATGTGTGAACCGTAGCGAGTTCGATTGACTGGCGAATAATTTCCTGATTATTTTGCAGCGATTCGCGGTAAGTTTTGTGTGAAAGCTCTTCGGCGCGCCGCATCGCTTCTTCCGCCGACCCGAACTGCTGAATGATTTTCATCGCGCCTTTTTCGCCGATGCCGGGCGCGCCGGGAATATTGTCAATCGAGTCGCCCATCAAACCAAGCAAATCTATAATTTTCGGCGGCGGAACGCCGAATTTATTTTCAACCCAAAGCTCGTCGCACCATTCGACGGGCGGGACGGCGACTTTCCGCTTGACGTTCTGCGAATTCTGGCGCATACACACAATCAAAGGATCGCGGACGAGCTGGCATAAATCCTTGTCGTTGGAAACGATGACCGCCTGCATTCCTTTTTCCGCAACTTTCTGCGCCAGAGTTCCGATAATGTCGTCGGCTTCAAAACCGTCCATTTTCAAAATCGGCAGATTAAACGCCTCGCAAACCTTTTTAATATACGGCATTTGTGACGACAAATCGTCGGGCATATCGGCGCGATTCGCTTTGTAGGCGGCAAAATTATCATGGCGGAAAGTCGGCGTTGACGAGTCGAAAACGGCGGCGATATAATCCGGCTTTTCGTCGTTCAAGAGCTTTCGAAGCATATTCGTAAAAACGAAAACCGCCTGCGTCACCTGTCCTTTGGAATTGCGCAGAGGCTCCTGGCGCGCGCCCATCGGCGCGAAAAAAGCGCGAAAAATGTGCGACATCGAATCTACTAAGAATACCCGTTTTAATTTTTGCTCGTTCATTTTTTTGATAAATTTATTTAGATTGAATAATAGAAAAACATACCCGCACTTACAAGTTCATTTGTTGTTAATTATGGTTTTATGGCAGATTTACACAAGGGGTTGCCGAACTTCAGCAGTAAACACCAACAAAGATTTTGGTAATTTACGTTCAGAATTAATTCGAAGGTATTTGAACGGGTTCGAGAATGGGAAATGAAATCCTTATAAAGCAAAAAAAGCCGTGAATACAAACATACACGACTTTTTGTGCTTCTATTTCGGATATCAGCGAATAAAAGTTGAAGGCAAAGGTTTATCGGTACTTAACCCGCATTGAACGGCTCTGTGCTGTCCGCCGCTCGCGCTTGCCGCGTACCACCAGGTGGCTGTTGATGACCGGTAAACGGCTAAGTCTGTTTTTCCGTCTCCGGTGTAATCAGCCGGTACTAACTTATCTTTTTCAGAACCAAACTGAAACGTTCTGTTCGCGCCGTCAATACTTCATCGTGCCAGAACGTGGATCGCCAAGGTTAACAAAAGTACACAGTACCATTGCCAGAACCTGTTGTAGGTCCTAGATTTGTCCCGCTACTATCTACGATAACTAAAAATCCAGTATTATTTCTTACTTGCCATTGTCAGTCACTAGAAGATTGAACACTAAATCTCCCTAGAGTTACATCTTAATAAGGAATATTTATAACAGTAGGTGAAACAGTGACGTCACAAACTACAAAATGATTATTTTCAGTAAACCTCCCAACCGAAAACTCGCCAGTGAAAAACCAGTTTGCACCATAAGATGAAAAGGTTAATAAAAGAATAAATAAGGGAAGTAGGTATTTCATTAGTTAAACTCCAAAATCTTGTAAACATGCTCCCCGGATTTAATAAGATCGAAAAGCGAGCAAAGGCTTGTAATCCTAAAAAGAGGTCAGGCGACAAAAACGATTAAATCGATTTAATTATTTCGGGTGAAAGTATCTGCTGTTATCTGACTTTCAGCTTTTTTGTCAGAGTTATTTGGAAACACAGAGTATTACTTCATTTACAAATAAGGGCGATAAACTGTCTCTAGAAGTGGGTTGTTTCGCGTTTCATTGTGTTTTTATTATATTCTTCTGTTGTTATCAATGAATTTCAATTTACATTTACACAGGCAAGAAAGTTACCGTATTTATTGACGTTGATTAATAGAAAAGCACTTTATAAATTATACGGAGAAAAGCTTTTGTGAGGAATTTCTTTTGCGCCGTTTGACAACAAAAATCGGTATGCGATATTCTTACCATTCGTTTTGGTTGCGAGCAGTTGTTTGGTTTTTGAAACTCTTTACCGCTTTTAAGAGTTTTCCGAAAGAACTGCTTTTGCGGTCGGTTCGTCTAGGGGTCTAGGACACCGCCCTTTCACGGCGGCGACACGGGTTCAAATCCCGTACCGACTACCATCTTTTTAATAATTTCCTGCATCATACCTTTAATCCCGTCGCTTGTTTTCCAAGCGATTTTTTATTTTATAAGGAAATAATGCTGAAAAAATTATTGTTTATCGCAATTACGTTATCGCTGGCGCTCGTTTCGATTAGAGCTCAGGCGCCGCAGAACAATGCCGATACGGTGATGATTCTGCCGTTCGAAAACACTTCTGAAAAGGCTGAATTTAACTGGGTCGGCGAGAGTTTCGCCAATTCGCTGGCGGAATTGTTAAAGGTGCCGAGTTTGAATGTCGTTTCAAACGACGAGCGAAAGATTATTCAACAGCGCCTACGCATTCCTTTAACTAATCTGCCGAGTCTGGCGACTTCTCTGAAATTGGCGCGCGAAAGCAACGCTTCGCTTTTGATCGCGGGAAAATACAATATTATTTAGTTTGGACACATTGTTGGACACATTCAATTTTCAAATATCATCAACGAGTCAATTTAATTTCTAATTTTCTTCGATTTTAGGTTTTAACCTGTATTTCAATCTTAGTGAAGATTCAAGTGAAAGGCTAATCAAATATTATTTGGTTAGCCTTTTTTTAGTTTCAATACTCTTCGGGCAAGAGCAGAGTCGTTGAACTTCTACAGGCTTCCGTAATTACCCAAATCTTTTCTCCCTTAGCTGTTTCATAAGCTGAAAGAATCCGAAATTCTTCTTTAAGTGAAAGCTCGTTTTCTTTTCTGTCATCTTCACAAACTTCTCCCCAATCACCTGATTGATGACGAGCTAGAAACTCGATTGCCGTTTGTCCTGATTCTTTTAATGCTTCTCGGGCTCCAATTGTTAGAAAAACTTGTCCCAAAGGAAACAAAACTTTGTTTTGTGTTTTAGTAACGATATTATTATTTTGCATCTTCTTTTCTCCTGATTGTTGAAGGGTTGATGTTGAGGGATAGACGAGCGCGGGAACGCTTATCTATCCCATTGCTTTATGCAATCTGTCGTTGCCTTGCAATTCCGATATGAAGCGATAAAGCAGCAGCGGCGTGATAGCAGGCGAATCCTTCCTGTCCGCCTCGACAAGTGCATTCAACTGTCTTATAGCCGTTATCTGATTTCTTACAGATAACCGTATAATAACCGCCTTTTGAGCCTGATACTCTGTATCTTCCGAAATGGTCGAATTTTACGGTTGGTCGCAATTGCTTTGCCTTTGCAATTGCTTTTTCTAATTGTGTTTTGGCTTTAAGTATGAACATTTGTTTTTTCTTCCTTTTGTTGATTTGTTATTACTGACTAACAAGAATATTATATATCAAGTTACGTAACCTGTAAAGAAAAAATGTTGCGTAACTTGAAAAAAAAGTGTATTTTTTGAAGGTGATTTTTTATGCCAACTCAATTAATCAGAAAACAATTTTTACTTACTGAAGACGAAAATAAGAAACTTGAAGCTGAGGCAAAAAGCAAAGGTTTATCGGTTTCAAATCTAACGAGAATAAAACACAGCTTAGAACCACTCGGCGCAGGTGGTAAGCGTGAAAAAACAGGCAGACCACCGAAAGATAAAAAGAATTCTAAGTAAAATCCTTTTTTATGGATGAATCAATTTCGGAGTATAAAGAAATCACAGATAAATTAAGTCCTATTGTTGAGGTTATTCCAACTGTAGTTGACTCGTATCTTGCTTTTTCATTAGCCTTCGCACAAATGTTTCGGGGCGACATTCCGAATTACCGTCTCAAAGACGGAACAATCGGAGCAACAAGAAGCAATTGGACATATCACACAGCGTTTGCAATCGCGCAGACCGCCAAGATGTTCAATATGAATTGCAAATTCGAGTGTCACGGCAAACGCGATGCTGTAATTGAAACCAGAGAAAATAATCCGCAAATTGCATTATTTGCTGAATGGGAGTGGGACTACGAAGACATATTCGGCAAAGGCAAGGAATTAGATAAGTTGAAAACTTCTTGCAAGGATAGTTATACTGCCGAAGCCTTTTTACTTGTTTACTGCCCGAAGCAAAAATACCCTGATTATTTATTCAGAGTAACAGAATTTTGGGCTAATGCCTTCAAGAAATCGAAATATCCACCTTCACTATTTCTTCACACAATTATTTTTGAAGATATGAAAATTTACCGTGAATTTAAGCAATTAATAACAGTGATAATACATCCTGAATATTTAAGAATTATTAGTGACATTTCATTTGAAAATTAGTTTCTTTTGCAGACTGGTAAAACTTATAACACAAATGTAAGAAGGAAAGTCAGGGCTTATAGAGCGAAATGCAAAAGGTTTAGGCAGTTGAAGTGGATACCATTTATCGTTGAGAAAGTATTACATTATCCCGTGTTGAAATCCATCACGCTCACAATGGAAACAGTTGAAATAAAATACAGTAAAAAACAAAAAGATAAATTTTAATTCTTATGAGTGAAATTTCCTTATCCAAGTCTCGCGCCTTAGCTTCCAAAGTTATCTTTGCTTCACTAAATATCCTCAAAGAAAAAGGTGGGGAACTTTCAGGACGTGAAGTTATTGAGGAAGTTGAAAGGAAAGTAAATCTCGATGAGTGGGCAAAAGAAAGATATGAGAAAACAGGTTATATTCGATGGCAATCAATACTTCATTTTTACACTATAGATTGTATTAAAGCAGGATTTTTGGTGAAAAAGAAAGGTATTTGGTTTTTAACACCCGAAGGTGAAGAAGCTCTAAATTTGGGCGATATTGGTTTGTTAAATGAGGCAACCAAAAGATATAAAGAATGGAAACTAAAGAAAGACCTTGCGACCGACCAAAATCCGTTAGAAGAACAGACAAACGGTACAAGCGAACGCGAACAAGAATTAGCAATTGATGAGATTGAGCAGTTAGCTTTGGACGGGATAAGGAAAGCTATTAACGCAAAGAATCCTTACGAGTTTCAGGATTTAGCCGCAGCCCTGTTACGTGCAATGGGATATTTCACGCCTTTTGTTGCGCCACGAGGTAAAGATGGCGGGATTGATATTGTTGCTTACCGAGACCCTTTAGGAACACAAGCTCCGCGAATTAAAATACAAATAAAACATCGTGAATCTTCAACATCTGTGCAAGATATTCGTCAATTGATGGGCGTACTGCAAAAAGACGGTGATGTTGGTATTTTCTTTTCTACAGGTGGATTTACTCCCGATGCTAAAGCAACAGCAAGAAGTTCACACGTTCACGTAGAATTGATTGACCTTGAGCGATTTATCAATCTTTGGCAGGAATTTTACGAGAAACTAACGGATGAAGATAAAGCAATGCTCCCGTTGCTTCCTATTTACTTTATTGCTCCGAGTTCTTAGTAAGTATCGAAGTTAAAAACCACTCACTTTAAATCCTATTAACCCTGAATCAGATATGTATAAACTCAACCTAAAAACTTCATACAAACCTGTCATTGAGTATTACGAAGCATTAGAAAAATTTAAGCATTTAGGAATTAAACACGAAGGCGCGGTTCGCTCTGCTTTTCAAACATTGCTTGAATCCTGCGGGAAACAGTTTAATTGGACGTTAGTTCCCGAATATCAAAAGAAGCGACAAGGAAAACGTATCTCCATTGACGGTGCATTAGTTGACCAATTTACGCTTGCTCACGGTTACTGGGAAGCGAAAGATGAAAGCGACGATTTACGTAAGGAAGTAAAAAAGAAGTTTGCAGTTGGTTATCCTAATGACAACATCATCTTTCAATCACCTGAAAGAGCGATTCTCTATCAAAACAATAAAGAAACTTTAGATGCCGACCTTAATAATGCCGATGAACTTGTCAGAGTTTTAGAGTTATTCTTCGATTATCAACCACCCGCTTTTGAAGAATGGGAACAGGCTGTTAAACGATTTCAAGAGCAATTACCCGAACTCAGCGATGCTTTACTTCGAGTCATAGATGACGCAAGGATAAACAATAAAGCTTTTGTAACTGCCTTTGATACTTTTTACGACCTTTGCCGAACTTCCATCAATCCAAACCTTTCGGAAAAAGCCGTCGAAGAAATGCTGATACAGCATCTTTTAACCGAAAGGATTTTTAGAACCGTTTTTCATAACTCGGAATTTACCCAAAGAAACGTCATCGCCAAAGAAATCGAATCGGTTATTCGAGCTTTAACTTCGCAGAGTTTTAGCCGTGAAGAATTTCTTAAACGCTTTGACCATTTCTACCGAGCAATCGAAATTACGGCTTCAACGATAGACAGTTTTTCCGAGAAACAAACCTTTCTGAATAACATTTACGAAAGATTCTTTCAGGGTTTTTCTGTTAATGTTGCCGACACTCACGGCATTGTTTACACTCCTCAACCGATTGTTAATTTTATGGTCAAATCGGTTGAAGATATTCTCAAAACCGAGTTTGGAAAATCGCTCTCAGACGAAAATGTTCATATCCTCGACCCGTTTGTCGGAACAGGAAACTTTCTTGTGCGAGTGATGGAAGAAATGAAACGCTCAAGTCTTGAACAGAAATATAAAGACGAGCTTCATTGTAACGAGGTAATGCTTCTGCCTTACTACATCGCTTCAATGAACATTGAACACGAATACTTTCAGAAAATCGGACGTTATGAGCCGTTTGAAGGAATTTGCCTTGTAGATACTTTTGGACTTGCCGAAGC
Source organism: Pyrinomonadaceae bacterium (assembly GCA_036388895.1). Taxonomy (GTDB): domain Bacteria; phylum Acidobacteriota; class Blastocatellia; order Pyrinomonadales; family Pyrinomonadaceae; genus SXVE01. The sequence goes on from DASVQY010000054.1 coordinate 15,902, forward strand.
CGACCAGCACTCACTTTCTTTTATGACGGAAGAAAACACAGAACGTATTCGCAAACAAAAGGCATCTCCGATAACAGTTATTATCGGCAATCCGCCTTACAATGTTGGGCAGTTAAACGAAAACGACAATAACAAAAATCGTAAATATAAAGTCTTGGATAAAAGAGTTGCCGAAACTTATGCGAAGCAATCACAAGCTACTAATAAAAACGCGCTCTCAGACCCATACGTCAAAGCGATTCGATGGGCAACAGATAGACTTAAAGATAGTGGGATTGTTGCGTTGGTTACTAATAACAGTTTCATCGAAAGTATTGCGTTTGACGGAATAAGAAAGGATTTAGCTAAAGATTTTGATGCGATTTATATTTTGAATTTAGGCGGGAATGTTCGTAAGAACCCAAAATTATCAGGTACGACACACAATGTTTTTGGTATTCAAGTTGGAGTAAGTATAAATATCTTTGTTAAAACAACTAATCCAAAAGATAAAACGGAAAAGGGTAAAATTTTCTATATTGCAACAGAAGAATATTGGCGGAAGGAACAAAAGTATAAACTTCTGGACGAACACGAAAACATTTCCAAGATTAATTGGCAGGAAATTACGCCCGACAAAAATCATAATTGGCTCAACGAAGGCATCAGCACCGATTTTGACGACTTTTTACCTATTGGCGACAAAATAGGCAAAGCAGATGATAATCTCGAAACGGCGATTTTCGACCAATATAGTAATGGTGTTAAGACAAATCGTGATGCTTGGGCGTTTAATTTTAATAAAGATATTCTCGCTCAAAATATCAAAACGATGATTGAGACTTTTAATGACCAAGTCTCACGTTGGATTCGCAATTCAGAAAAAGGAAAATCAGTTGATGATTTCGTTTTAAACGATGAAACTAAAATTTCTTGGAGCGCATCATTAAAAGCAAGTCTGAAAAGTGGGAAATCAATTGAATTTGATGAAAGCAACATTAGGCATTCAATGTATCACCCATTCCAAAAGGAATTTTTATATTTCGATAGAAAGTTGAATGAAAGAACATACGTTTTCCCCTACATTTTTCCTAAAGAAAAAGAAAATTTAATAATCAATGTAACGGGTAAGGGGTCAGAAAAGGATTTCACATCGTATTTAAGCGATAAAATAACAAATTTAAGTTTTCTTGGGGGCGGAACAGCTTTACAATGCTTTCCTTATTACATTTACAACGAAGATGGAAGCAATCGTCGTGAAAATGTAACAGATTGGGCTTTAGAAAAATTTCAAACTCATTACAACGACAAGAAAATCACAAAATGGGACATCTTTTATTACACTTATGCACTTTTACATCATCCTAAATATCGTGAAAAATACTCTGCCAATCTAAAACGCGAATTGCCGAGAATACCTTTCGCTCCTGAGTTCCGCAGCTTTGCAGAAGCAGGCAACAAACTTGCTGACTTTCACGTTAATTATGAAACCCAAACCGAATATCCGCTTGAGATGGTTGAAAACGAATCGGAACAGGTTAATTGGCGCGTTGAGAAGATGCGCTATAACAAAGATAAAACGCAGATTGTCTATAATGACTTTCTGACTCTATCAGGTATTCCGATTGAGGCTCACGAATACCGTTTAGGAAATCGTTCAGCACTCGATTGGATTGTTGACCAATACCAAGTTTCAACCGATAAACGTTCAGGCATTACGAACGACCCAAATCGTGAAGACGATAAGCAATATATCGTAAAACTTATCAAACGAATTGTTACCGTAAGTTTAGAAACAACAAAAATAATCAAGGAGTTGCCGTCATTATAGAAATAGCAAGGTAATACTACTGAATATGACAATACAGTTCAGCCGAAATCTAGCAATTATCGGCGGTATTCTTACCCACCTTGAATTCGGTTTTTATTTGTTCGGGTTTAGCTTTGTTTGTGAATCTTCCGCACATTTTCTTATATGGACACTTAATTAGTTTTCGTTATTAAAAATGTCATCTGACCAACAAAACCTATTAGTAACCACACAACAGTAAAAATGAATGCCCAATTTTGCCTAAATATCTTTATATCCCTTATATAAGCTAACTTCATCTGCTCGAAAATAAGCACTGAAATAACCTGTTCCAAATCTTGAGGGGAATTGTTAGCAAAATCTGTAAATCCGATACTACTTTTTAGTGACTTTCGGGTGATAAATAACTCTTTAGGAGAAAGTTTGAAAAGACCACCAACAAAAAACGAGCCGTGATTATTTGGTGCATCTTTAATGTGGTCTTTTGGATTATGTATTGAAGTCAATACTCTAACAGCAGTAAGGAAACTTAATGCCCAAGAGGTGATGAATAAGCAGATATAAATAAAAACAATAAATTTCCACCAAGTTAATTCATAGCGAAAAAACAGGGCATATAACACGCTGTAGATTTTAGATAGTCCGCTTATTGGAATTCCCTGAAAAACCAACAAAAAACCTACCTTTGTATCTACAGCTCTAATTACATTTTGAATATCAGTGATTGATGCGTTAAGAAACTCAAATCTTTTATTATCCATATTTTTCGGTAATGAATTATCCTTTTTGTTCGTTTAACCATTTATCCATAACACTATTGATAACATTACCGTGATAACAAAACCTTTGAGGATTGTATCTAAGAAGATTTTTATTATGGTCGTTAAGATTATAATAAAAATTAGATGACACCATTATTTCACTATCTTGCCAAGTTTTATTTCCGTTTGAGCATAACTCGTGCGCTTCGCTGACTAACTTACCCAACCATACAACTTCGTTTATGCCACTACCTTTATATCCTGATTTAATATATAAGGCAGTTCCCCAAGTCATTCCAATTCCTACATTAATAGGTAAAATATCGTGCTTAGAAAAGCGAAAGTTCAAAATATCAATCAGTGAAGAAATTTCGCATCCTGTTTCAAATACATTATTTATGTCATCTTGGTAAGGAGTATTAAATACTGCCCAAATACCATCACCCTCAATATAAATTTCATTAACTTTGACATTGCCTTTTATCACAGCGACGACCTCTGAAACATAACATCTATATATTTTGGCGAGCTTTGGACGAGTATATTTTTCGCTTAGAAGAGAAGAACTACGAATATCAACACACAAGGCAGATGCATCCACATAATATCCATTTGTGAAAGTTAAAGATTCTCTATCAGGGATAGATGTTTTTTCTTCATAGTTATTTTCCGAACTGCTTAGAATTTCATTGATTCTTTCGACGCTTTCAATAAAATTGTAAGTTGAGTATGTTGCTTGCATATAAAAATCAGAAGTTGGGAGCTTATATTAAATACGCTTTAGACTTTTACCTCTTATTAAATAAGGATTTTTAATAAATATTGTTACAACTATGCAACAATGTATAACACAGAACACAAATAAAAGTCTAGATTTTATTTTAATACTGACTATTTTCTTGTTTTTGGAGTGGTTTCAAGACAAATCTAAATCAATATTATCCCGAACGATTGCATCAACCGTAACATTTACTAAATCCGCATAGGCAATCAATGTAATCAAACTCGGTTCTTTAGTCCCCAACTCAAAACCGCTAACTAAACTACGATTCGATTTTTCGGCAAGTCCTAAAGCTCGAAGCATTTCATCTTGTGAGAACCCTAAACTTTTCCGTATATCTCTTAATTTTTTCGCTAATTTCGCGGGTCGAGGACGTGCAGATTTAGCCATCGGATTTTCTCCTTTTGGCTAAGCAAGCTGAATTTGTTATTTGATTTTTCGACCTGTATAGGTCTATTTTAGATTTGTATGATGTTTTTGCCGTAATCTCAAGGTTTTTACCCTTTACGGCTCTCATCCTTGCCTCAGATTTTTAGTTCCTTTTTCGGCATTGATGAATTTTAAGTAAATCTAACATTGAACATCAGGAATAACCAAAATGAACTTAAAAAATCTCTACTTCATCATTATTGCTGTTTTTGTGTCTTCATCATTATTTGCTGTAACAGCCGAAGCTCAAAGGAAAACTTCTCGCAAATCAAACACAACTAAAGCGAAAACTTTAACCGTTGAACAGAAAGCGTTTTTGGAAGACATTCTCGCAACGACTGATGATGTTGACTTAAAATACACAACCGACCTTAAAAAATTTGCTTATGCGGTTTCCTTTTTGAAAAAAAAGACAGAACTTGAAGGATTTGATATTCCCGAACCATTGAAAACTTACGCTTTCGATATGATGGATGCTTACGACAGCTGGGTAATTCTTTATGGAAGAGTAACGCATCAGGGGTTAATAGACTCGCTTATTAGATTGGATGAAAGAGAAGGTAAGAAAGATGAAATTACACCCGCAATAATTTCCCGATACAATTTAGCAGGATTAAATCCATTGATAGCTGTTGATGTATTAAGGAAAAATGCGTTTTCCTCTAAAATTAGATTTAGAAACACGCTGATAAAATATCCAGTTGAAAAGGAAACGGTTGAAAGAATACAGAAAAAAGAATTAAATGCCGTGAAAGAGAAAATATCAATTCAATTAAAAAACCTTTCCAAATTCATCTTTGTTTTCGGCAGCGTAACTAAATCAATTGAAGATATTGATAGAGACATTAAAACAGGAAGAGTTTCACAGTTTGTTATCAACCTAAACGAACAAAACAAGCAGAAAACAATTGAAAGTTTCAGCAATTTTCAAATTGGGATTTCAGATTTAGAAAAAGAACTTCTTAGAAATCCTTCTTACAGAAACAGTCAAGGTCAAATACAGGAAATTTCAGATTTAACCACTTTTGCACTAAACGCAGCAAAGTCAGGAGAGTATAAGAAATCAGGCGACACTTTGTTACTTTTATTTAATAAATTAACTGATTTGTTGGCGATAAAAACTGAAAGCGAACAAGTAAAATAAAAACTTTAGGCTACTTTTTGAATATGGCAAAAAACCTGTTTTGAAAAGCCTCTAATGATAAGGAAAGGATTCAGAATAAAACGTCTTTAAATCGCTTTAAATTGTAAATACGCGCTGCCTCAGATGCCCGAAGTAGGTTAGGTAATCAGCCAATTTTCAAATTGAAGTTTGTATAACAAATTAATCCTGCCAAACAGCGAAAAGTAAAATTAGCAACTTCAAACCGTAAAACCTGCCTTTTGTCGCAGATTTGTATAAATCGAGCCTATAGCCTAAGTTTTTGTCTTTTCTAAATTTACTATTTTTTTATACAAACATTTTTATTCTTATTGTAATTTTTTATCTATTTTTTGTGATTTTTATATAGTGGAGAAAGGCAGCTTTCTATTGAAGAAAGCTGGCCGACCTCTGTGGCTTTAATTTTCAACTGATTCTAATTCTCGTAATTTCTCGTCAACCTTTTCCTTATAATCGGAATCGCTACTATACTTTTTAAGATTGTAATAGTTGCCTTTTTTATTGCCGAGGGTCTTAAATGGTAAATTTAATCCGACAAATACGTCTAATTGCTCTCTGCTTAAATTGGAAAACTTAGAATTTATCTGATTGAACGTTACTAGGACATTTTCAGTAATGTAGTCGAAAATCTGTTTACTTTCTTCAATCTCGCTTTCCAAAATTTCTTGCTTAAATGAATTTTGTGCATTCTTATTTCCTCTAATCTCTTTTACATTGAAGAAGTGATTGTTTAAATACGGGTCAAAAATCTTTTTCTCACACAAGCTTCTAAAACCAATTTTAATATCTTCCCTTGAGAAATGCTCTTGAAGAATTGAAAACACCCATTTATTGGGAATTAAATACGGTTTTAAGGTATATGTTAAATAGAAAATAGCTTGTTCGACTTTATAATTAAATTGGATTTCCTCAAGTTTTGGTAGTATTGGCTTTATTATACTGGCTTTATATTGTGAAATTAAACTTTCCAATTCCGTATCTGCTAATGCTTCCGCACAAAATTTTTCTCTTGCTTCTTCTGAAGCAGACAATCCTGAGTTGGAATTTGAACGAACTTCATCCTTTTCACCAATAATCCATTTCATCCAAGCGCCCTCCCAATCATCGCTAATTTCATTTCTTTTATAAATTATGAATTTCTTAGTGGAAGTAATCACGTCAATAGTTGGCCTGTTAGCTTGCGCCCAGGCTAACATTTCATCTGTTAACGTGAAGTCTTCAGGGAAAGGAGTTTTTTGGCGTGGGCGGGAATTAGAATTATAATTTTCTACAACATTATGTGATTGATAAATTCCGTCTTTTTCTTCAGTATATATTTCATAGTGAGAGCCGCTTTCTAACTCTCTCTGGGTAATATATGAAGTATTCTTTGTGTTAGTCTTTGTATATACGACTTCGGCATCTTCAAACTCAGGAATAACAGTGTCGTTATTTCGGGATTCGTAGTTATTTACTTTCCCGATACCAGAAGAATTCTTTTCCTGAAAAATAGAAGATTTGTTTCCGAGAGATAAACTTTCTAAAGCTCGATTAACTTTTTCGTGATTACGCAGATAGTAAGTCTGATGTGAAGGCTTATGGTTATAGCTGCAATAAAATTTGCCTTTAAATTTATCGCCTTCTTGATTCTTATATTCGGTGAAAGATTTGTAATGAGTGCAGATTGGTTTTAAGCCATTTTTAATTTTCTCTGCACTCATTCCCATCTCTTCTTCCCAACTATCGCCTTCACGATAAACAGGATGGTCGGGGCTTGGAGTCATAAACTTGAAAAAGCCATCAACATACTTTTTACCTTTTGATTCTTTGCCGAACCAATATTCAAGTTGTGCCATCATCAAGCACATCTTTTCATCAGCCGAATCTGCTAACTGCATTAATTCGGGGACATACAACTTTATGAACTCATCCGCTTTCTTTTTCTTATTCATTACTTTTTCCTACTATTCCTTAAATTTAAACAAACCTCTCCCGTGACAAATTAATATCTATTTGCCGTTTCTAATATTCAGTTGCTCGATTTTCTAAAAAGGAAATCTACTGTGTGGCTCTGCGAAGATGCTTTAATTGATACTCTTCAAGTTGAGAAATTGTATATTTTACAATTCTCGGAGAAATCTGAATGTAGCTTATTAAACCCGCCTTTCTTAAACCCTGTAATGTATAAATCGAGATTCCTAAAATCTCGCTTGCTTCTTCTTCATCCAATAATCTTTCTGCCATTAACTTTTGCTCCCTGTTTGATTAAATTTTCATCATATTTAATTACATTATACGATATTTTTTAAGAAAAGTCAAGTTTATTCGATTTTAGGATTGACGGACAGATAATTTTAATGTATAATGCCCGACTTTTATTTTTAGCGTATAACTTAAAAGAAAAAGCCTATAACTTTTTTTTCTAGTTATAGGCTTTTCCAAATTCGATTTTTTGGTAAATCAGCTATTCAGACTTATCTTGAATAGATTCGAGAATTGAAGCCGCTTGTCGCAAAGTTTCGTCGTTTGCTGAAAGGTAACGATATGTAGTTTGGGGTTGCTGATGTCCTAAAATTCGCCCAATCAATTGAATTGGCAAATTACCTTTAACCAAACGTGTTGCAGTCGAATGTCTTAAGCTGTGAGTAACTAATCCGTCAATACCACCTGATTTTATGCCTGCGATTTTACAAGCTGTCTGAAATGATTTGCGAAAGACTTTGAAGGGAAATACACGGGCAGAAAAATCTTTATTCGATTTTTCCCAAAGTATGGATAGTTCATCAAAAAGTCTTTGAGTCATTGCTACCTGGCGAGTCTTTAATGTTTTTGTGGTTTCACCAATAATTGTAATCACCCGCAGTTCAAAGTTTACGTTTTGCCACGTTAGTTTTAGCATTTCGCCACGTCTTGCCCCTGTATCCAATAGCGCGATGATAATAGGACGAATATGTATCCGACACGGTTCTTCACAAGCGGAAAGCAGTTTTTGTTCTTCATCAAACGTTAGAATTTTTTCACGTATATTTTCGGCGGAAGGTATTATTAGAGGTTCTCCACAATTGAAAGGATTTCGTTTAATCCAATTTTCAGAAACAGCAATATTAAAAATTCGCCTCAGTATGCCTAATTCACGATTCATCGTTGCATCGGTTCGCGGTTGCTTCATATGAGTAGGAACACTCATTCGCATTCGACGATAACTAGCTAAATCGCCATAAGTAACAACACGCAACTTCTTGCTTCCAAAAAAATCTCTGAAATGCGGTAAAACACTTTTTGCTCTGCTTACGTCACGCAATCCGCTAATTTTACGTCCGTTAGCATATTGGGCAGGCTGACAGAAATTTTTATCGTAATAGTCAATTAAATCATTGACAGTTAAATTTGCAGTATCGAATATTTGTTCGCCCTCATCTTCAAGTTCACGCAAAATACTTTTTAACGTTTTTTTTGCGTCAGCCTCATTAAGACAAGTTCGTTTTATGTTTCGGCGTTTGCCATTATTATCGGTAAAAGTTATTCGTGCGTACCATTTTCCTTTGTTTTCAAAGGTATATCCATTTCTTTGTTTTGCCATTTTTGTCCTTCCTTTTGGACACATTGATGGACACATTGAAAATTGAAATAGCCGTTTTTGCGTCTTTACAAAATAATAAAAGCAAGTAAAATAGGGAAGTGATGCATATAACACCGCCCTTTCACGGCGGCGACACGGGTTCAAATCCCGTACCGACTACCATCTTTTCCATAAAATCGTGCATCATACCTTTAATCCCATTCGCTTGTAACCCAAGCGAATTTTTTATTTTATAAGGAAAAAATGCTGAAAAAATATTTGTACGCCGCAATTTTACTATCGTCCGCGTTTTTCTCTGTTCAGGCTCAAACAGTGCAGAACAATTCGGATACGGTAATGATTCTGCCGTTTGAGAATACTTCCGAAAAGGCAGAATTCAACTGGGTCGGGGAAAGTTTCGCCAATTCGCTGACGGATTTGCTAAAAGTTCCGAGTCTTAATGTCGTTTCAAACGACCAGAGAAAAATCATTCAGCAGCGCCTTCGTATTCCTTTAACGAATCTGCCGAGCCTTGCGACTTCGCTGAAACTGGCGCGTGAAAGCAACGCGTCGCTTCTTATTGCGGGAAAATACAATATTATTCCGGCGCAGGGCGATACGGCGGCGACGCTGAACGTGACGGCGAAAATCATTCGCGTCAACGAAGGCAGATTTTTGAACGAAGAAATGCCCGACGGCAGACGCATCACGCGCGATATAAATTTGACCGACGCGCTCGGCAACTTGCAGAGCGTGCAGGGACAAGTCGCTTATCAGATTCTCTACCAGCGAGATAAGGCTTTACCGTTTTCGCAAAATCAATTTATCGAATCGGCGAACAAAGTTCCGGCGCGCGCGTTCGAGGCTTATATTAAAGGTTTGCTGACCGCCGATCAGCAGGCGCGCGAAAATTACTTCAAAAACGCGATGCGTCTTTACGGCGAAGCGAAATCCGGCGAAACTTACGCTGAAGCGGCGCTTGAGCTCGGACATTTTTATTTGAATCAGCGGAAATTTTCCGATGCAATCGAGTATTTTTCGCGCCTTCCGCAAAACTCACAGCTTTACCCGGAAGCGGCTTTTTACACCGGCTTGATTCAGTGGCAGCAGAATAATTACGAACAGGCGCTCGCCGTTCTGCGCCCGCTCGCCGAAGATTTGAAATTGACGAGCGTTTACAACACCATCGGCGCAATAGCGGTGCAGGCTTCGCGCGCGGAAAAGAAAAATCCGGGCAAATCAGCCGCGCTTCTCAATGAAGGCTTGGAGCTTTTGAAAAAAGCGGCGGAATCTTCGCCGAACGAATCAATCGCTCGATTTAATTACGGAATGGCGTTGTTTTTGAACAACAACTACGTCGAAGCGGTCGCTCAATTGCGCCCGGTTTTAGCCGCTAATCCGCGCGACGGCGAATCTTATTATCTTTTGGCGAAAGGTTTGGATCAGTTAAAAGACGCGACCTCCGCTGATTTCGATAATCAGGCGAAGCGATTTTTAACCGAAGGCAACAAATACGCGAAACTCGAAACCGAATGGCAGCGCTCGAAAACGCTCGGCGATATAAATCTGCGTGTCGAGCAGCCCGCCCGCAAGGATTTCGTCAGCGTCGTTTTGATTAAAAATCAGGTAAAACCGGTTCAACCGGCAGTCAATGAAACCGAAGCGCTGCTTGTGCAGGCGCGGACGCTTTTCAAAAACGGCAACGACGACGAAGCAATGGCGGTTCTGCGGCGCGTTCTGGCGAGCGAGCCGATGAACGCCGAAAGCTATCTGATTTTAGGCAAAATTCATTTGCGCCGCGGCGATCTGGATCAAGGCATCAGCTCGTTTAAAACCGCGCTTTTCTGGGATAATCGTTTGATTGACGCGCACGTTAATCTGGGCAAGATTTACCTGGAAAAAAACGATTGTCTGCAAGCGAAAAATTATTCGGCTTCGGCTTCGGAAATTGACGCCGAAAACCAGGAATCCGCCGCTTTGCAAAGGCTCGTAGAACGATGTTCCAAATAGTGTAACTTCGCAAGTCCAAAGTCCAAGGTCCAAAGTTCAAAGTTCGGAATTTTCGTTTCGTTGAAAATTCACTGAAACCCCGATGTGCATTGAGGTTGAACGGCGATTTTGGACTTTGGACTTTGGACTTTGGACTGCCGGAAACCTTTTGGCACGCTACGTGCAATAGAGAAAATCGGCTAGCTTAATGAAGTTGATTTAAGACCCCGCCGCCAACTCTTCTCCGAGCGCAGTTTGCCATTGCGTTTGACCACCTTCCGAGCGTTCCTTCAGTTGTCCTTCCGATTATGAGCCTGGTCTTAACCGACCGGGCTCTCCTGCTTTTAAAGCCAGTATTTTCAAGGTTTTATAAAATATAAGCGATTTCAATCAGATTGAGATTGCTCATCGGTTATTATTGCCGAAAAGAATTCAAATTGACGGAATAAGAAAAATCTATGCTCTCAAATGACAAATTTCGTCATTTTGCGGATGACAAAATTTGTGCGCCGGTTATTTTGACCGTTCAAATTGAAAGATGATCGTTCAAATTGATTTGGAGCGGTAAAAATGCCTTATTTTTCAACACAAACAGATTATTCTCACTATTTTGGTTTTTTGTTAAAATAGTTTGATGAAGATTTTTGCGTTAAAGCGTTTTTTGCCGGCTCCATTGAACGCAGCTCTGACAATTTTGTCGGCGATCCTGCTTGTCCTCGCTTTTCCCGGTTTTGAATTCTGGTTTCTCGCCTTGTTTGCGCTCGTACCTTTATTTTTTGCCGTCGAACGCGAAAAAGAATCTGTTATTAAATCGCTCGTCGTCGGCTGGACTTTCGGCACCGGTTTCTTTTTCGGTTCGTGCTGGTGGCTGACATACGCGCCGATAACTTACGCCGGATTTCCCGTTCTTTTGGCTTATTTTCTGCTTTTTTGCGGCGCGCTCGCCGCCGGTTTCTTTCCGGCAGTTTTCGCCGCGCTGCTTTCTATTTTGCTGAAAAGATTTGGCGGTTACGCAATTCTGTCCGCGCCTTTTCTGTGGACTGCAATTGAATTTTTGAGATTCTGGACAACGGGAAATAATTGGAACGCAATCGCATATTCGCAGGCTATTAATGGTTTATTGATCCAATGGGCAAGCGTCGGCGGGATTTATTTAGTTGGATTTTTACTACTTTTTTTTAACGTTTTAGTTTTTTACATTCTGATAACAAAAAGTAGAGAGGTGCGTTTATTTGGGGTCTTGCCTATTCTGTTTTTGGCTCTCTTTTTATATTTATCACCTAAATCGGATAATCAAAGCGAAAAACGAAATCAAGCCTTTATCGTCGTCGTTCAGCCAAATGTGCCAATGAGCGGTCTGAGTTATGAAAAGTGGCAGCAACTCAGACGAAAGCACGTCGAACTCGCCGAAAACGCCTTACAAAAACTTAATGATCAAACGTCGTCCGATCAGCGACAGCCGACAACTGTTATATTTCCCGAATCTCCGATGAATTTTATGTATTCGGAAGATTTGGAGTTTCAGAAATTTGTCAGAAATTTCGCTTCAAAAAACAATGTTTCGGTGCTTTTCAACGCCGCCGAACCGGATGCGGAAAATAAGAGATATTTTAATTCTGCCGTAATGGTTGACGCTTCGGGAAAGATGGTTGCTCAATATGATAAAATTTATCTGGTTCCGTTCGGCGAAAGCGTTCCCGCGCCGCTGCAAAATATAATGCCCGCGCTGGTCGGCAGTTTTTCTTACGGGAAAGAATACGATTTACTGCCGCTGGGCGACGCAAAGGCGGGCGTGATGATTTGTTTTGAATCGCATTTTCCGAATCTTTCACGCGAGTACGTCAGACAAGGCGCGGACGTGCTCGTCGAAATGACGAACGACGGATATTTGGGCAAAACTCCGGTTTTGCGACAGCATCTGGCAAACGCCGTTTTTCGCGCGGTTGAAACGAATCGTCCTGTTGTCCGCGTGACGAATGTCGGTATTACGGCTTACATCAACGAACGCGGCGAAGTTTTGGACGCGGCTGATTCTTATACGGAAGCGACGCGCGTTTGGACGGTCGCAAAATCCGACGGAAGCCAAACTTTTTACGTGAAATACGGCGATTGGTTCGCTTGGCTTTGTTCGCTGGTCAGTTTGACGTTATTATTTTTGAGTTTTAGGAAAAAGAAAATGAATGAAGCGTAAAATTACTGTAATGGTATTTGCCCTTTCTTTAATTTATATCTCAGGTTACTTTATTTTACGCCAAACTGATCAGGAAATTTGGGAAAGCGGCGGGAAAGTTTATGTGATTTTTCCGGAAGATAAAATTCTTTATTATTTATACCGTCCTATGAGTATTATTGATGAAAAATTGACGGGGATAAAATTTCACATCGGACCACATAGATAATTGTAAAAAAATGGAATTAAACGATTTACAAACAAAATACGAAGAAATAAAAGAGAAAGTTGAACAACTTGGGAGGTTTCTTTGACGCGCCGAAAAAACGCGAGGAGCTTGAAAAATTAGAAGCGCAGATTTCTGAACCCGATTTCTGGAGCGATCAGGAAAAAGCGCAAAAAACGGTTCAGCAGAGAAGCCGCGTCGAACGCGCTTTGCAGCAGCAGGAAAATTTTGAAACCGGCGTTTCAGACGCCGAAGTGTTGTTTGAATTTGCCGAAACCGACGCGAGTTCCGCAAAGGAATTGGAAGAATTAATCGCGCGTTTGGAAAAGGAAGTCGGCGAAGCCGAAACGCAAAGTCTGCTTTCCGGCGAAACCGATGGGAATAACGCGATTTGTTCGGTTCAGGCGGGCGCGGGCGGAACCGACGCGCAGGATTGGGCGCAGATGCTGCTTCGAATGTATCTGCGATGGGCGGAAAGAAAAGGATTTAAAGTCGAGATTCTGGACGAGCAGGCGGGAAGCGAAGCGGGAATAAAATCGGCGACTTTTCGCGTCGAAGGCGATTACGCCTACGGGCTTTTAGCAACCGAAGCGGGCGTTCACCGTCTTGTCAGAATTTCGCCCTTCAATTCCGGCGGAAGCCGCGAAACTTCTTTCGCTTCTATGTTCGTTTCGCCGGAAATTGACGAAAATATCGAAATTGAAATCAACGATAAAGATTTGCGCGTTGATACATATCGTTCGTCGGGCGCGGGCGGTCAGCATGTAAACGTCACGGACAGCGCGGTTCGCATCACGCATCTGCCGACGAACATCGTCGTGACGTGCCAAAATCAGCGTTCTCAGATTCAAAATCGCGCGGTCGCGATGCAGGTTCTGCGGTCGAAACTTTACGAGCTGGAGCTGGAAAAACGTCGGGGCGAAACGGCAGAATTAGAAGCGAGTAAACAGGATATTTCTTTCGGTTCGCAAATCCGCAATTACGTTTTGCACCCGTATCGTTTGGTGAAAGATACGAGGACTAAATACGAAGTCACGGATGTCGAAGCGGTTTTGGACGGCGAAATAGACGAATTTATAAAAGAGTTTCTGCTTTTCAAAAAAAGCGCGCAGTAGTTGTCGCAAATACCGGATTTTAGGTTCCAAATTTGTGCGGAACGCGTTAAGCTGGAATCTAAAATTTGGAACCCGAAAATCTCAAACAAATGGCGACGGAAATCGAAAAAAAACAAATCTCGACAAAAAATCATTCGCGCGTCAACGAAATCGTCGCGGTGATTTTGCTGGCGCTGTCCGTTCTTGTTTTTTTGTGTCTGCTGACTTACAGCCCGACCGACTGGTCGCTCAACACGAGCAGTTCGCTGAAAACGCAAAACTGGATCGGCGTGACCGGCGCGGTCGTCGCCGATTTGCTTTTTCAGGCTATTGGATTGTCAGCGTATATATTCCCCGCGCTGCTCGCTTTGATCGCCTGGCGCGTTTTTTATTCGGAAAGCTTGATGCCCCGTGTCAGCCGCATCATCGGTTTTGTTATTTTTGTCGTTTCCGCTTCGAGTTTAGTGAGCTTGCTCAATTTGCGCGGCGGACTTTTAGGCGCTATCTTCTCGCACTTTTTCGTTTATCTGCTCAGCCCGATTGGCGCGGGAATTTTACTTTTTACATTATTAACCGCTTCGATTTTACTTTTAACGAATTTTTCATTTTTCGGATTTTTCGACAAACTCGAAATGCCCTTGGCAAATCTGCGCCTTCGTTTGAATGAACGGTTGGGAAAATGGCGCGTCAACCGTGAACAAAGGCAAGCGGAAGCCCGCGAGCGAGCGGAAAATCGCCAAGCAAAACTCGATGAAAAATCTGCTAAAACTTCACCTGGCGTTTCCATCGGCGAAATGCTGAAAGGAAAACTGGCGGGAAAAACCAAACCCGCTGAAACAAACGTTTCCGCATTACCTGAACCCGTCGTTAATCAAACTGCTGATGAAAATGATTTTACTGAAAGCCTCTCAGAAAATTCGTCAAATGAAGAGATGGTGCCGCCGACAATTTCCGCTTCAAAGAATTTCAATGACGAAGCGGAAAGAGTTGGCGATTTTCCAGATTCGCCTCTCAGTGCTGCACGCGATGAAAAGCAAATTCCGATAACGCCGGTTCAGCATACCGGAGAGCTAAGCGAACCGCTGCCGGAAGAGAAAAAAATCGAAAAAATTTCTCCGCTGCCGCAAAAGCCGCAAAATTACGAAAATTACATTCTGCCCCCATCGGAGTTTTTAACGCCGCCGCAGCCGCGCGTCGAGCAGAAAGACGAAGACCTTTTGTCGGTCGCGCAGGAACTTACCGAAAAAACAAAAGAATTTAATGTTACGGGTCGCGTCGTGCATATCTGTCAAGGTCCGGTCGTGACGACTTACGAATTCAAACCCGATCCGGGCGTCAAATATTCGCGCGTCACCGGATTGGTTGACGATTTGTGTCTCGCCTTAAAAGCCGAATCAATTCGCATTGACCGAATTCCGGGCAAAGCCTTTGTCGGCATCGAGGTTCCGAATAAAAAACGCGAAACGATTCAACTGCGCGAAGTTGTCGAATCGAAAAAATTCAAAGAATCGAACTCGCTTTTATCAATCGCTCTCGGAAAAACGATTGACGGATTAAACTACGTTGCTGACCTCGCGAAAATGCCGCATCTTTTGATTGCGGGCGCAACCGGCGCGGGAAAATCCGTTGGCGTCAATTCGCTCGTCGTCTCGATTCTTTATAAAGCCAGACCTGACGAAGTGAAATTCATAATGGTTGACCCGAAGCGTCTGGAACTCGGCGTTTATGCAGATATTCCGCATCTGGCGACGCCGATTATCACCGATCCGAAACGCGCCGCAATTTCGCTTAAATGGGCGGTTTCCGAAATGGAAAAGCGTTACAGAGATTTGGCTGGCTGGGGTGTTAGAAATATTGACGGCTACAACACGGAAGTAAAAAGGCGTAATGCGGCTGAGCATTTCGACGACAACGGCGATCCGTGGAAACCTCTGCCTTACATCGTCATTATCATAGATGAGCTCGCCGATTTGATGATGGTTTCGGGCAAAGAAGTCGAAGAATCAATTACGCGTCTGGCGCAAATGGCGCGGGCGGTCGGCATTCACCTTGTTTTAGCCACGCAGAGACCTTCGGTTGACGTTATCACCGGATTAATCAAGGCAAATTTCCCCGCCAGAATTTCGTTCCGCGTTTCGTCGAAAGTTGATTCCCGAACGATCATTGACGGAAACGGCGCGGAAAGTCTTTTAGGAAAAGGTGATATGCTGTTTCTGCCGCCCGCGACTTCGCAGCTCGTCCGCGTTCACGGCGCTTTTGTTGATGAAAAGGAAATTCACCAGATTGTCGAGCACATAAAAGCTCAAGGCAGTCCCGAATATGATACGACGATTACCAAAACAGAAGAAGAAATGGACGATAGCGGTGAGCTTCCGGGCAGAAAAGACCCTTTATTCTGGGATGCGGTGAAAAGCGTAATCTCTGCCAAGCGCGCTTCGACATCGCTTTTGCAGCGCCATTTACGAATCGGTTACGGACGCGCCGCCGCAATTCTTGATGCGATGGTGCGCGAAGGATACATCGGAGAAATGGATGGGGCTTCACGCGCGAGACCCATACTGCAAAAGGCTTACGACGATTTGCAGGACGTTGAAGAAATGAACAGTGTTTAGCGGGAAAAGTTTTCCACTTTTTTCCACAGATGGCTGTGGAAAAGTAGGCTTTTCCACAAAAAAAAATCGTTCAAATCTTTGTAACATGGGCACTTTTAGCATTTTGCACATTTCTGTTGCGACTATGTGGTGGAAATTGCTAAATATAGTTATTTCAACAGTTACGCATTTTCTCTTAATTGTTTTCTTTTATTAGTTTTCAACTTTTCTTTGTTTGTTAAGTAAGAAAGAAGACAAAAGCAGACTTTTTCGCAAAACGGTGGAAAACTTCGTATGAAAAACCTTGAAAACAAAACGATTTTTACAGTGTAAATTGGAAAATGCAGTTTTCCGCCTTAAATTCGTCTGAGAAATTAACCGGCACAAAGAGTAAAAAAATCTGTAACTAAATTTGCATAGAAGCAAATGACGGCTGAAAAAATTATCGGCGAAAAAATTGATAAAACCTGACAATAAGGTATTAATTCTTCACGAAACTAAAAAATACAAAAAGGTATGTCGAACTCCCACGATTCGAAACCTAGAAACTTATCCATCTATCCTCTTCTTTGGTTAGCCGTTAGTTTTGCATTCGGCATTTTAACGGCGAATTTCTTTAATTTCGATTGGAAAATTTCTCTGTTTATTTGTCTGCTCAATGCGCTTCTGACGATTGTTTGTCTTAAACAAAAATTTGTTTGTGTTTTTGTCTTCGCTTCTTTCGTTTTTCTCGGCGCTTTCGCCTTTCAGATAGAAAATCAAAATATTCCGGCAAATCGCCTGCGAAGGATTTATGACGAAAAAGTTATAGAATCGGGCGAACCGGTCGAAATCGAAGGCGTTTTGCAGGGCAGACCCGAGCTTTCAGTCGGCGGATTATTCTTTAAATTAGAAGCGCAAAGAATAATTTATAATGGCTCGGAACAAGATGTTTCGGGCGTGGTAAGACTCTTTGCGCCTGTCGAAAACGAGCAAAGTGCCGGAGAATACGCGAATTTAGATTTGCAATACGGCTCGAAGGTTCGCGTCGCCTGCAATCTCCGGCGCGAAGAAAGTTATTTGAATCCGGGCGTCGTTTCGCGCAAGAAAATTCTGGACGATCAGGCAGTTGACGCGACGGCTGTTATTAAAAATTCGCTTCAGATAAAAAAAATCTCCGATGAGCGCCGTTTTACGCCGCTCGCCTGGATTTATGAACAGAGACAAAATCTGATAATAGAATTTAAGAACACATTCAGCGTTTCGACAGCAGGAATCTTGATCGCGTCGCTGCTCGGTAATAAAAATTTTCTCGACAAACCGACAGCGAAAACTTTTCGCGAAGGCGGGACATTTCACGTTCTGGTTATTTCGGGTCTGCACATCACGTTTATCGGCGCTTTGACGCTTCTGCTACTGCGACTTTTTACAAATAAAAGACTGTGGCAGTTTTTGCTGGCGAGCGCTTTTTTGTGGAGCTACGCTTTGGCGGTCGGAGCCGAAGTTCCCGTCGTAAGAGCGTGCGCGATGTTCACGATCTTGCTTTTTTCGCAGGTAATTTACCGTCACGGCACTCTTCTCAATTCTCTCGGTGCGTGCGCTTTGATTTTGCTTGTCTGGCGACCGAACGATCTTTTCAGCCCGTCTTTTCAGCTTACCTTTGCGAGCGTCGCAGCTATTGTCGCGGCGGCTTTCCCTTTAATCGAAAATTTGCGAAAAATCGGCGACTGGACGCCGAATTCTGAAACGCCTTTTCCGCCGCTCGTTCCGGTTTGGCTGAAAGGTTTCTGTGAATCGCTTTACTGGAGCGAATCAAGTTGGGAATTTCAAAGCAAGCAGCAGATTTGGTCTGCCAGACTTTTTAAGTCACCTTATTTGAAATGGCTTGAAGCGAAAAATCTGCACGGCGTTTTTCAATATCTTTTTGAAGGTGTCACAGTTTCGCTGATCGTTCAAATCTGGCTTTTGCCGTTTTTGATAATTTACTTTCACCGCGTTTCGATTGTTTCGATTTTGCTCAATTTATGGGTCGGATTTTTTATAGCGCTTGAAAGTTTCGCTGCTGTTTTCGCCGTCGCGCTGGCGCAAATCAGCGATTTTTTAGCGTTTCCGTTTGTAAAACTGACTGAAGTATTAAATGCGCTCTTGCTTTCGATTCCGAAAGTTTTCGTCGAAAACGATTGGGCTTCATTTCGCGTTCCTGTTTACTCCGGTCAAATGAAAGCAGTTTATTTCTTATATTTTACGCCTGTTCTGATTTTGACGATTGCTTTAAATATTTGGGAACCTTTTTCTTTAAAGCCAAAGTTCAAGTTCAAAAATTCAAAATTCATTCTTTTTTTTGCTGCGTTTCTATCGGTGCTTTTTATCTCAATCATCAGTTTTCACCCTTTCAGCGCTGCGAAAACAAACGGAAAACTGCACATTGATTTTCTCGATGTCGGACAGGGAGATTCGGCTTTAATCACTTTTCCGAACGGCGAAACGCTTTTGATTGACGGCGGCGGAAAAATAAATTTCGGGGCAATGCGCATTGAAAATGAACAGGAAAATAAAGAAGAGGAAACTTTCGTGCCTGACGCTCCGACTGTCGGTGAAACAGTCGTTTCCGAATTTCTGTGGGAAAAGGGATTGTCGCAAATTGATTATATTTTAGCGACGCACGCCGATGCCGATCATATTCAAGGTTTGACTGACGTTGCGAAAAACTTTCGCGTTCGCGCCGCTCTGTTCGGCAAAACGCCGAACGATGACCCGGGCTTCGCCGAATTGTATGAGGTTTTGGAAAATCGAGAAATCGAAATCGTAAAATTAAAACGCGGAGACTTTATAAATTTTGATCAGGTTAGAATAGAAATTCTTTTTCCCGAAGCGGACGAATCCGAACAGACAATTTCCGACAATAATCAGTCGCTTGTTTTACGTCTGATTTTCGGAAATAAAAAATTTCTTTTTACCGGAGACATCGAGAGAAAAGCGGAATACGAGCTTGTTAAAAATCCCGTATTTTTGAAGGCGGATGTAGTAAAAGTAGCTCATCACGGAAGCAAGACTTCCTCGACTCAGGATTTTATCAATGCCGTCGAAGCCGAATATGCGGTAATTTCGGTCGGCAGGCGCTCACCGTACGGACATCCGCACAAAGAAGTGGTCGAACGCTGGACGAATTCAGGGGCGAAAATTTATAAGACGGGCGACCGCGGAACAATATCCGTATCAACCGACGGAAAAAATCTGGAAATACAAACTTTCGTTAAATAAAACTTTAAAACACGAAAACTCGAAAGATTTTTGATAAAACCTTTCGAGCGTTCCTTCATTAGACAAACTTGTACCAGTTTAAACGTAAAACAAAACTAATGTCAAACACTTTTTTTTCGCCAAAAATAATTATTTCTTCTGGTAATTTTGACAGGTTACAGATTTTCTTTAGATCCTTTCAAAAAGTAGCTTTATTAGTGTTTGAAATGCCTGAATCCGGTAAAAGCCATCGTCAAGCCGTGTTCGTCGGCTGCCTGGATTGATTCTTCATCGCGCATCGAGCCGCCCGGCTGAATTATCGCCGAAACGCCGAAACGCGCCGCTTCGTCAACATTGTCGCGAAACGGAAAAAACGCGTCGGATGCGACGGCTGAACCGGCGAGCGGTAATTCAAATCGTTCAGCGCGCATTGCGGCGATTCGCACCGAATCAACGCGATTCATCTGTCCCGCGCCGACTCCGATTGTGCGATTTTCGTCGGCGAATACAATCGCGTTCGATTTTACGTGCTTGCAGACTTTCCAAGCGAGCAGCATCGCGCGAATTTCTTTTTCCGTCGGCAGTCTTTTGGTGACGATTTTCAAATCGTTTTCGCTGACTTTGTAAACGTCTTTCGATTGAACGAGAAACCCGCCGGAGATTTGTTTGTATTCGAGAGCGTTTTCGTTTTCGCTCGCGGACGTGCGCAGAACGCGAAGATTTTTTTTCGATTTTAGAATTTCAATCGCTTCTGCTTCATATTCCGGCGCGATGACGACTTCGGTAAAAATTTCGTTTACCGATTTAGCGACGACTGCGTCAACAGTATGATTGAAAGCGACGATTCCGCCGAAAGCGGAAACCGGATCAGTCGTCAAAGCGCGGCGGTAAGCTTCTTCATTACTTGCTCCGACGCCGACTCCCGAAGGATTCGTGTGCTTGATAATCGCGACCGCTAATTCGTCAAAATCCTGCACGAGATTCCAGGCGGCTTCGGCGTCAACGTAGTTGTTGAATGACATTTCCTTGCCGTGCAGTTGCTCGGCTTTGGCGATTCCGCCGCTCTCGCCGGTTTCGTACAAAGCGGCTTGCTGATGCGGGTTTTCGCCGTAACGCAAGTCCGTTATTTTAGCCAGTTCGATTGAAGCGAATTCGGGAAGTCCTTCAGTTTCGACATCAGAGAAATCAGAATCAAGCTCATTTTCATCGTATTCATTCGATTCGATAAAAAGCAAATTTCCAAGCGGATTGAGCGGTTCGAGAAATTCCAAATCTTCATTGGAAAGCTGTCTGGCGAGATACGAAGAAATCGCTAAATCGTAAGCCGCCGTCCGAGTATATGCGAGAGCGGCAAGTCGTCGGCGCGTTTCCAATGACAAACTTCCGCCTGTTTCATTTAATTCGTTCGTAATATTTTCGTATAGCCGCGCGTCTGTGACGACGGCGACATCACGCCAGTTTTTGGACGCCGAACGTATCATTGCCGGTCCCCCGATGTCTATGTTTTCAACTGCTTCGCCGAGCGAAACGTCTTCCCGCGCGATTGTCTGCTCGAACGGATAAAGATTTACGACGACCAAATCAATCGGTTCGATATCGTGCGTTCGCATCGCCTCCTGGTGCTGTTCGTCGTCGCGCAGAGCGAGAAACGCGCCGTGAATTTTCGGATGCAGGGTTTTCACACGGCCGTCCATCATTTCTGGAAAGCCTGTAATTTCCGCAACGTCTGTAACTTCGATTCGGCTTTCGCGCAAAACCCGCGCCGTTCCGCCGGTTGAGATTATTTCAACGCCGAATTTCATCAAAGATTCGGCGAATTCGACAATTTTCGTTTTATCCGAAACGCTGATTAAAGCGCGTTTGATTTTTCGTAATTCAGTCATAAAGAAATAAAAATAAGCCTGTTTGATATTCGAATCAGATTGTCAGTTGAAACAAAAGCACTGTAAAATACGTAAATTTTAACCGGTAAAAATAAAATAGCGGTCAGACAAGACCGCGTAATTTACAAAAAAATTGTGCGAAGCGTAAACCGATTACAAGCCGTTTCTGCAATAATAACAGCCACAATCTCGCATTTGCTGAAAGACACTTTGTTTTAGAAAAAAAAGCGTCCTAAAAACAGAAGACTTAGCAGAAATGCCACCGTATAAATAACGACTTTGATAAGACTCATAAATTTTTAACCTTGAAACGGGTGAAAAGCCTGAAATGGTTACGAGTAAACTGTTATTTTAGTTCCGATTTTAATTTGATGTCAAAAGAAAACAAATTAATTTTTCTCATAGCGCTATTGTTTGCGCTGATTGCGCCGTTGACCGGCAAAATATCGGCTCAGACGATTGAAGCGAAGATAAAAATTGCCGCACCGAATGTTATTGATGTTCAAGGCAAAATCAGAGATGCAAAAACTTTACAAAACGAAAAAAATTTCTCGTTTTTGCGTTCAACAGTCGGCATTGAAAATTTGGGCGAAAGAATTTCGGAAGTTGATTTAACGGATGCTGAAAATCGGAAAGTCGAATATAAAAAATTAGTTGCCGGCGAATATCTAGCGGAAAAGCCTTTTGATTTTTGGAGTTATAAAGTAAAAGCCGAGGTTTCAAATAATTTGGCGGCGATGGCTCACGTTTCCTGGATTTCCGGCGAGCAGGGAATTCTGATGCTCGACGATTTGCTGCCCCAAGCCGCTTCTCAAGCCGGTGGTAAGATAACGGCGAAAATCACTTTCGATTTATCGAAGGACTGGAAAATAGCGTCGTCCGAAAAAAAAACCGGCGAAAATACGTTTGAAATTGCCGACATCGAAAAGGCTGTTTTTTACGTCGGAAAAAATTGGCGCGAAAAGGAAATTTCAATCGGCGATTCTAAATTAAATTTTATAATCGTCGGCGAACGACAGTTTTCCGACGCGGAAGCATTTCAGATGGCGAGCGAGATTTTCAGTTTTTACGCAAAGCTTTTCGGAGCGGCGCCGAAAGGAAACGCTCAGATTTATCTCGGAAAATTTCCGGCGGAAGCGAAATTCGGGCGATGGGAAGCCGAAACGCGTGGCGCGAATATTACGATTTTTTCAGCTGACATGGCTTTTAAAACTCAATCGCTTCAGCGTCTTCACGAACAGATGCGCCACGAAATCTTTCATTTATGGATGCCGAACGATTTAAATTTAAGCGGAAATTACGATTGGTTTTATGAAGGATTCGCGCTTTATCAGGCATTAAAAACCGGTGTTGCCGTCAATCGTTTGCGATTTGAAGATTATCTGGACACTTTGGCGCGGGCGCACAGCATTGACAGTTTGCAAAGTCAAAAAGTTTCTCTCATCGAAGCCTCGAAAAATCGCTGGAACGGCGCGAATACGCAAGTTTACGCGCGCGGAATGCTCGTGGCTTTTTTGTGCGACGCGGCGATTCTGCGCGAATCGAAAGGGAAAAGTTCGCTTTCCGATATTTTTCGCCGCATTTACAATGAACATCGCCTGCCGAATCCGCGCCGCGATGGAAATACGGCAATTTTGAACGTTTTACAGACGCACGGAGAGCTGCGCCCGATTATCGAAAAATACATCAAATCGGCGGAAAATATCGCCTGGCACACAGATTTGGAAGCAATCGGCATCGAATCGGCGGAAGAAAATTTTCAGACAAAATTGAAGGTAAAGGCAAAGCTGAACAATCGCCAAAAGGATTTATTGAACGAGTTAGGATATAATAATTGGCGAAAACTCTCGGAAAGCTCAAGATGAATATAAAAAATACGAAGTTAAAATTACTCGCTTTTGCGGCGATCTGCTTAATCGGTTTGACGCAGAGCGGCTGCGGTTTGTTCGGCGAAGCGATAAACAATGTTTCGAGCCTCGTCGGTCTGAGCGACATGGCGACGGTCATCGCCAACACCGCGCAGATTCGCAGTTCATACGCGGTCGTCGCCGCTGACCTTCTCGAAGTAAAGCGCGGCGATAAACTGGAAATTTTAGAACAGATCGAATTTGAGAAAGTCGTATGGTATCGCGTTCGCGCCAATGATGAAGATAACACAGAAGGCTGGATAGAAGCGCAAAACGTCATTACCAGCGACCTTTTGGAAAAATCGAAAAAGCTCGCCGAAGAGTTTAAGGATTTGCCGCCGCAGGCTGCCGGACAGCTTCGCGCCGCTTCGAATCTGCGACTCGCGCCGGATATGAACAGCGAAAATCTTTTGTTCAAGCTCGCCAACGGTTCGACATTTGAAATAATGGATTGGAAATTCGTTCCGAAAGAACAAAATGCCGCCGACGTTGACGATGCGACAAAGGGCGAGCAAAAACAGGCGAAACAATCGAAAAACGAAGAGATCGAAGCGGCAAAGGAACAAGGCGAACCGGAAAAATTAGACGAAAAATACGATGTCTGGTATCAGGTTCGTCTCGATCCTTCGATTTCGCCCGCACCCGCCGGATGGCTTTTCGGCAGACAGGTCGAGCTGCAAGTTCCCAATGACATTCTCTTCTATCAGGAAAACGATAAAAAATTCGTTACCTGGTACCGTCTCGACAACGATTCGAGCGACAAAGGCTCTTCAAAAGATACGGTAAAATCAGCGGTGCCGGGCAGTTGGATAATCTTAACGCGGTCGAATATCGTCAAAGCGGTTGACGGCGTTGAGCCGGATTTTGACGGAATTATGGTTTTGGGCTACGACAAATACGATCAAAGCCATTATTCGGTTTATCGCAGCGGCAGCGGCATTTTATGGGGATTATTGCCGATGAAAGTCGAAGGAACCGGCGACAGCAAGACGTTTACCGTTCAATTGAGAAACAATGACGGAACAATGCACGATAAGCGATTTGTCGTGTTCAAGGATAAGAATAGAATACGAATGACTCCGCCCGAAGACATCGCGCAATATGAATCGAAACCCGGCAAATAAAAACGGTAAACGAAAAATGGATAATGGGTGGTTTTTAGAATTGTTCGTCAGGCAATCAAAACAGTCTGAATTGAAGAATCTTTAAGATTTTGGCTGAGCAACTTTTTTACTTGTTATCCATTTTCCGTTTACCATTCAAATAATCGTTTTTATTTAAAGATAAAGTATGATGAGTGAAGATTTAGATTCGGAAAATCCGTTTCCTGAACCGGTTGAAATAGAAATTACCGATTCGATAGACTTGCACGCGTTTGCCCCGCGCGATGTGAAATCGGTTGTTGTTGCGTATCTCGAAGAAGCGCGCAAAAAAGGATTTCGAGTTGTTCGGATAATTCACGGCAAGGGAATCGGCGTGCAGCGGGATATAGTGAGAAAAGTTTTGAGCGAAACCGATTACGTTAAATCGTTCAAAAACGCGCCGGAGTTTTCAGGAAATTGGGGCGCGACCATTGTTGAATTTAAATGATTAGGTATTGTTTTTGATTTTATTTTTTTGGCAGTTTTCAAAAGCTTTGAGTTTAAGAAATATCTATTTTGCCGATTATCTTTCATCAATTACGTCAGCCCAGACTTCTTCCTCTTCTTCGTCGAAATCTTCGTAAAACGCCTCGATCATTTCGCTTTGCTCGGAAATCTGCATTTCCGAATCTTTAAGACGTTTCGATAGAAACTGACAGTGATGTTCCAATTCGCGAATGTGTTTTCGATGTTCGCGGTCAACTCTCTCGAGATATATCAGATAAAAAAACTGCAAGCCGGCAACGCCCGCCAACGATAAACAAAGACAAATTAAAACGTACAGCATCATTTGGATTTAGGGTTTTAGATTTTGGATTTCAATCAGTAAATAGCGCATCAAATTAAAGAAACAAAACAGCAAAATAGCTCTTTAATTTAAAGTCCAAAATCTAAAATCGTAAATCCGATTATACTCTTGACCTGCCGCAAAGGAAAAGTAAAAATTAACTGAAATCAAAAAAAGGAGAAAAAATGAAAGAAGACTTAATAAGCTTAATACCGGAAGCGCCGCGTCTCGACAGACGCGATTTTTTCGTGACTTCGATTTTAGCGGGCGCTTTCGCTTTAGCCGTGCAGCCGATTGCGGCGCAAACGAAAATCACGACCGACGCGAACGGGTTGATCGCGGGAGAAGTCAAAATTCCGGTCGCCGGCGGCGAAATTCCGGCTTATCGCGCTATGCCCGACGCGAAAAATAAAAAGTTTCCGGTCGTTCTCGTCATTCACGAAATTTTCGGCGTTCACGAATGGATACAGGACGTTTGCCGACGCTTTGCCAAATTAGGTTATATGGCGATTGCTCCGTCGCTCTACGCTCGGCAGGGTGATGTGACGCAAATGAAAAATTTTCAGGAAATTATCCGAAACGTCGTCGCCAAAGTTCCCGACGCGCAGGTTATGGCGGATTTGGATGCGTCGGTCAACTGGGCGAAGAAAAACAGCGGCAACACGAAAAAATTATCCGTCACCGGCTTTTGTTGGGGTGGGCGAATTACTTGGCTTTACGCGGCTCATAACAAAGACGTTGATGCGGGCGCGGCTTGGTACGGAAGATTAGTCGAAACGCCTACTTCGCCGAAAAATCCGCTTCAGCCGACGATGCCGGTTGATGTCGCCAGAGATTTAAAGGTTCCCGTTCTCGGGCTTTACGGCGGCTTGGACACGGGAATCCCGCTCAATACCGTTCAGCAAATGCAGGACGAGTTGAAAAAAGGAAAATCCGGGTCGGAAATCGTCGTGTTTCCGAATGCCGACCACGGTTTTCTCGCCGACTATCGTCCACAATATAACAAACAATCAGCCGAAGACGCCTGGAAACGGGTGCAGGATTGGTTCAAAAAATACGGGGCGGCGTAAAGTAAAAGTCTGACCAGAAAAGCAAAAGGCAAAAAGTAAAAAGCCAAAAGATGAAAAATGACGTATATTAAATATTTGTAGCCGAAAACAATTTTAATTTTCATCTGAGACGGTTTTTTTGTGGTTTTTAAGGTTTTTTACAGTTAAGTTATGACAATTGAATTAAAAAAGAGTAATGAAAATCTACAACTCGTTTATACGCTTCTTTGCGACGACGTGCGGCTCGAGATGGGCAATAAAATTTCTTTAATGGGCGTTTTCCAGAACATTATGGTCGAAAAACTTCCCGTCTCCTTGATTAAATTTGCCGTCGTCAACCACTGGCGCGGAAACGGGAATCATCAGACCGAAGTAAGGATTTTATCGCCCGACAAAAACAATTTGATCGTCACATCGCAGCCGACCGGAATCGAACTTGCGCCCGGCGGCTTTACCGATAACGTCAGCTTTTTCGTCAACGTCGTTTTTTCCACGCCCGGAACTTACTGGGTGCAGACGATTGCCAACGCAATTGTCGTCGAGGAATTTCCTTTGATAATTACGGATGCGGGAACCGTGGCGGGAATGCAAAGCGCGGAAGAAATTTCGGAAACGATTAATTAAGTGAAAAGTTAAAAATAGAAATGAGAAGTGAAAATACTTCTCATTTCTATTTTTCGACATTTAACGTAAGAGCAAGGCGATATATCGCCGCACTGTCAACTTCTAATTCCTTGCTCGTTTCGGCATCTTTAAGCTTTGCAGTTAAACGAAATTTTGCTGAGCCTTCGGGTTGGCGAAAAGCGAACTCGCCGCTGACATTCGTGTAAACGCTTCCGATTTTACGCGTCGAGCCGTCGGAATTTATTTTTTCCAAAATTACTTCGGCGCCGGTTACGCTCCTTCCGTCCTGACTGAAAACGCTTCCTCGAATAAGCACCAATGTTCCCTGATCAACGGCTAAAATCAAGCGGTCGGGCAAATCGCGCACTTTATTTTTTTTGACCTCGACGTTGTAAAGAATGCTCGTGCTGTAGCCTTTGCCGTCGAAAACCAGGTTGTAGAGACCGGCTTCCAAACCTTCAATTGTAAAGTTTCCTTTGCCGTCGGATTTGACCGATTTAACGTCCTTATCTTTCTGCCGCGCGATAATCATAACGCCGCCGATGCTTTCGCCCTTTGCCGTGCGAACCTTTCCTTTTAATCCGCCGGTTTGCGCGAAGACAGAGACGCAGGAAACGAGAAAAAGCGTAGCAAATAAAGTGATTTTTTTCATAAAACGTCGAATAAAATTAACGAGCCGCCGGCAATCGGAAATAATTACCAACGGCTCGTTCGCTTATTTTTAATAAAATTTTACGCGTTGGCGGTTTCGGTTTTCAATTCTTCCCGAAACTGTTCTGCTACATCATTGATGATGTCTTCGAGCCGGCGGGTTGGCTGATAACCGATCAAACGGCGCGCTTTTTCCAGACTCGGAACGCGCCGCTGCATATCTTCAAAACCTTCGCCGTAAGCCTCCGTATAAGGAATATAGCGAATTTCGCTGCGGCTTCCGGTCATCTCGACTGCTTTTTCCGCGAGTTTTTTGATGGAGACTTCTTCGTCATTACCCAAGTTTACCACCTGCCCGAAACATTCCGGCGATTCCATAACTTTCGTTAAGCCTTCGACGACATCGAAAACGTGACCGAAACAGCGCGATTGCGAACCGTCGCCGTGAACCATTAAAGGCTCATTTTTTATCGCTGATTTGACGAAATTCGGGACGACCATTCCGTATTGTCCGGTCTGGCGCGGTCCGACGGTATTGAATAATCTGACGACGACGACCGGAAGCCGCGTTTCTTTCCAATGTGCCAGCGCTAAAAATTCATCCAGAGTTTTCGCGCAGGCATAAGCCCAGCGATGTTTGTCGGTCGAACCGGTCAGCAAATCGTCGTCTTCGCGAAACGGAACCGACGCGCCTTTGCCGTAAACTTCCGACGTGCTCGGCACGAGAACGCGTTTGCGGTAACGCGAGCAGAATCCGAGAACGACATCTGTTCCGCGAAAAATCGTTTCGATGGTTTTCACCGGGCGCTCCATTATGAGTCTGACGCCGACGGCGCTCGCCATGTGATAAACTCTGTCCGTTTCGCGGACGAGTTCTTCCATCAATCTTTCATTTAAAACCGTGTCAATTATAAGGCGGAAATTTTTTTCGCCTTCAAGATGCTCGACGTTTGAATAACGCCCCGTAGATAAATCGTCAATGACGGTGATTTCGTGCCCGTCATTAATGAGTTTGTCGGCGAGATGGCTTCCGACGAAGCCCGCGCCGCCTGTAATTAGTATTTTCATAAACTATTTATTCTCAAGCCTTTCAATTCTTTCTATTTGCAGCTTTGATGACTCTTTAATCTCTCTGATTTCCGCTTCATTTCTCATTTGCGCGAATAATCGCGTTTAGTTTGAAATTGAAATCTTCGCGTGAGTCTTGTAACGCACGGAAATAGTTTTCGAGCCTTTCATCGTGACTAACTATTAAAGTCTTCATTACCAAAATTGCTTCTTCGATTCTGTCAACGCTTTGCTCGATGCTCATAACCTTCTCCAAAAATCATACTTTTGCCGTTTTATTTTCCGCCGTTTTGATTCTTTCGGCAAAATACGCGACCGTTTTTTTCAAGCCTTCGGCGAGCGGAACCTTCGGTTCCCATTTTAATAAGCTTTTCGCTCTTTCGATGTTCGGCTGACGCTGTTTCGGATCGTCTTGCGGCAAAGGCAGATGCGTGATTTTTATATTCTTTCCGGTGGCTTTTGCCACTTCATTCGCCAGTTCGTTCATCGTAAATTCACCCGGATTGCCGAGGTTTACGGGCAAATGAATATCTTCACCTTCGGCGTTCATCAAGCGGATTATTCCTTCGACGAGATCGTCAACGTAACAGAACGAACGAGTTTGTTCGCCGCTGCCGTAAACTGTTAATTCATCGCCGCGCATCGCCTGAACGATGAAATTTGAAACCACGCGCCCGTCGTTTTCCAGCATTCGCGGTCCGTACGTGTTAAAAATACGCACGATTCTCGTATCCACGTTGTTCTGGCGATGATAATCCATCATCAAAGTTTCGGCGATGCGTTTTCCTTCGTCATAACAGCTTCTCAGCCCGATTGGATTTACATTTCCCCAGTAATCTTCAGTCTGTGGGTGAATTTCCGGGTCACCGTAAACTTCCGAAGTCGAAGCCTGAAGAATACGCGCGCGAACGCGTTTCGCCAGACCGAGCATATTAATTGCGCCCATTACACTGGTTTTCACAGTTTTGACCGGATTGTATTGATAATGAACCGGCGAAGCCGGGCACGCCATATTGTAAATCTGGTCAACTTCGAGCAAGATGGGTTCGATAACGTCGTGACGAACCAATTCAAAATTTTTATCGTCGAGCAGATGAAGAATGTTTTCCTTACGTCCGGTGAAAAAATTGTCCAGACAGATTACTTCATTGCCATCTGCCAGGAGCCTTTCGCAAAGATGCGAGCCGAGAAAACCCGCGCCGCCGGTTATTAATATTCGCATAAAGAGTATTCGGAAAAGAATTTAAGGAACCGAGATTTGATGGTTTTATTTTCAAATTTCATTTCTTGTCAAAAAGTTATTGTAATTATTTTTCCGGTAAGGTCAAAATTGATTTGATTTTGTTTGTTTTGTAATGAATTGAATTTACGTAAACGCGCATCTTTGTTATTTATGCGTAGCTTAACGAATTGCTATAGTTATAAGTAAATTATGCCGGAAAGAAACGACATTAAAGATTCGCACGAAGACAAAGGAAAATCAGTCGCTGAAGGTGAAAAGAAAGGTAATAAGGGGAAAAAAGATTCGTGGAGCGACGATCAAAAAAATCGTCGTTACTATTACGACGACTCAAGCAATTATCAGATTTACCTTCCCGACGATGAGGACGAGGAAGATGAACCTGATAAATAAAGATTAAAATTCAGAATATTTGTCAAAAATTACTTTGTTCGCGCCGCGAACGGAACGAAGCGATTCATTGAATCGTAAATTTGCAGATAAATCTTTGTTTCGCGCGGAATCAACGTCGTCCAATTCGCGCCGCCGCGATTGATGTAACCGGCAAGCTTCGCCGGATTTGAATTATAACCGGCAGCCATTAATTGATAATCGGCGGCAATGCCGCTTTCGAGCGCGCCCGCAACCGTCGGGCTCGTCATCAAATCGTTCCACGTCCACTGCATATAAAGCAGCATCGCCTGCGCGGCGTTGACGTGATTGCGCATTCCTTCGACAAAGTCAGGCATAAGATTGACGTTGAAAAAACGCGAGCGAACCATTCGATAAGTCGAAGGAATCATTTGCACCATTCCGCCCGCACCGGCGCTGCTGACCGAATAACGATACGTGTCGCCTTCGTTCAGAGCATAAAGCGTATAAATATCATTGTAGATATTCGGATGATATTCGTTGCGAAAACGCTGATGGTCAACGTGTTCGACAGCCGAAAGACGTTCGGCGATGTCGGCGATGCGCGGCTGAATGTAAATTCCTTTTTCCCTTAATTTCTCGCGCGCGATGTCAATCGTGTTGCGAACGTACATTTTGCCCGCGTTTACGACTTCCGGCGTCACTAGACCGGGATGAGTCGAAATGTAATAAGCCGTTTCGACGTGTTTGCCGAATTTTTCAATCGGATATTGCACCAGCAGAGGAAGATGCGTCTGTCCCGCCTCGTCAAAAATCATAATCGGGGTGTTCACGCCGTTGCCGCGAACGGTCTTAATCGTGATGCTTTTGCCGTTTGACGAAGTTGTCACGGTGTCTGTGTTAATCGCGAGAAAAGTTTCCTTTGTCATCACGGCGTAATCTATCTTCTGCGCTTTCCAATCAAAAAAAGCGATTCTTATCACGCTGGTTTCCAAAAACGAATCGGTCAAAGCGGTCGGAAGCGGTCGCGCCTGCATTTGTCTTTTCGCTTCGGCAATGCGGCTTTTTAGCTGACCGAAATTCATCGAGCGATAAGTCAAATTTGCCGGAGTAAAGTTACTCGATGGCTGATTGCCCGTTACAGAATTATTAGATGAAGCCGCCGGGGCGGGATTATAAGAGTCGCCGACAATAATCGGCGTTTGTGCCGGAACCGGACGCGGCGTCGCCGTTGGCAACGGCGTCGGCATTGTATTTGTTACGACAACAATTTTTGAAGGCGTCGGCGCGGCAACCGAAATCGCAAACGGCGTCGGAGTCGGCGACGCGCCGACAATTATCACGCGCTGACGCGTCGGCGTTGGATTCGGTTGTACGTCCTGAGCGTAGCTTATGGCGGTTAGAAAAACGGAGACGAATATTCCGACAAAAAATGCTTTTTTCATATTTCTCTTTACAGGGTAAAAGCTGTGGGCGAGATTTCGCCGCGCGCCGAAGGGCTTCGGCATTCTGCAGTTATAAAGATTCGCTTATTATGCAAAAGGTTGTCAAATCGTCTGTAAATATTTATGGCTTCCACAAAAAAACTTTATATCCTGCTGGTTTGTCTGTTCGTCGGGTTTTGGGATATAAATTGTATTTCTCATTTATAGCAAGATATATAAAATTTTAAGAAAAAACGATTTTTATGAAAAAACTTTTTGGTACGGACGGAATGCGCGGAAAGGCGGATCAATTTCCGCTCGATAAACCGACAATCGCTAAAGTCGGCGGTTCTTTGTCCAAACAATTTTACGAAAAATTAAAAAGACAGCCGCGTTTCGTCATCGGCAGAGACACGCGCGAATCGAGCGAGTGGATTGAAAATGCTTTTTGCGCCGGAGCCGAAAACGCCGAATGCGTTTCGGCGGGCGTTATAACGACGCCGGGCGTGGCATTTCTGGCGAAAAATTTCAATTTCGACGCCGGAATAGTCATCAGCGCATCGCACAATCCGTTTGAAGACAACGGCATCAAAATTTTTTCGCCGAGCGGGAAAAAAGTTGACGAAAACACGGAAAGAGCGATTGAAAAAGATATTTTCGATGAAGAGTTTATGCCGAACGACAAAAAAGCCGTCTGCGATGATTCGAGAGCCGCCGAATTTCAAAACAGGTATTTGCAATATTTGTCGAACGGCTTTAAAGATTTATCGCTTGAAGGTTTCAAAGTCGTCATAGATTGCGCCAACGGCGCCGCGTCACATCTCGCGCCGCGATTGTTTGAGAGTTTCTGCGCCGAAGTCACGGCAATCAATTACCAACCCGACGGCAGAAATATCAACGAGAATTGCGGTTCGCTTCATCTCGAACATTTGCAGAAAAAAGTCACCGAAATCAAAGCCGATTTCGGCGTAGCATTTGACGGTGACGCTGATCGCTCGCTGTTTGTTGATGAAACCGGAAGTTTGGTTGACGGCGACGCTACGCTCTGGATTATGGCGAATTACCTCGATTCGCACGGAAAGTTAAATAACGAAAAAGTGATCGCCACAGTGATGAGCAACATCGGTCTGGAAATCGCTCTTAAATCTAAAAATATCGAGTTGGTGCGAACGGCTGTCGGCGACAAATACGTTTTGGAAGAATTGCTGAAAACCGGGGCGTCAATCGGCGGCGAACAATCGGGACACATAATTTTTCCGAACAAAAGCCTGGTTGGGGACGGAATGATGACGGCGCTTTTTTTGCTTCAGGCGATACGCGAAAAAGGCGTCGCTTTTTCCGAAATGAAAAACGGCTTTACGCAATACCCGCAAATTTTGGTTAACGTCAAAGTTCGTGAAAAGCAGCCGTTTGAACAAGTTCCGGCAATAGCGGACGCGGCAAAAGAAATAGAAAATCAATTGAACGGTAAAGGCAGATTGCTGCTTCGATATTCGGGAACGGAAAATCTCGCGCGTGTGATGATCGAAGGCGAAAATCAAGCGGAGATCGAAGCGCAGGCGAATAACCTGGCTGAAGTTATCAAACAAAATTTAAGTTAATACAAAATTTAAGTTAATAAATGTAATATCCCGGATTATATACCGAAATTGCTTCGGAAAATGCTTCGAATTTTTGATTTTGACCAGAAAGAAATAAAATCTGTTTTTCCGCCTTGCCAAAAAGCAAATAATGAATGTATATTCAGAATATCGAAACGGTAGGTGGAACCTCCGTTTCCAGTAGTAGCTGGGGTGAGGACAGTTACTGCGAATTGGCAGGTGCGGTGCACTTCCACGTTGCTTCGCCTGCTCTTAAAATTAATAGAATTTAAGCCGCGAGATTTTTCTGGCGGCTTTTTCTTTTGCATTTTCTTTTGCATTTTTCGGTTAAAACTTCGACAATTTCAAAAATGAAAAACGAAACTGTTTCCGTCAAACTCGGCGCAAAAAAGCATTCATATAAAATCGAAATCGGACATAATACGCTTGAAAAATGCGGCGATTGGGCGAAAAATTCTTTGCCGAAAAGCGCGAAAAAAATTGTAATTGTTTCCAATCCTAAAATTTTCCGGCTTTACGGCGAACGCGCTCAAAACAGTTTGAGCGAAGCCGGTTACGAAACGCTCGTTTGGCTGATGAACGACGGCGAAAAATACAAAAATCTGCGCTCGCTCGAAAGCGCTCTGAGATTTTTCAGCGAAAATAATCTTTCGCGCACCGATGCGGTGGTCGCGCTCGGCGGCGGCGTAGTCGGCGATCTTGCAGGGTTCGCGTCAGCGATTTACCAGCGCGGAATTGCTTTTTTGCAGATTCCGACGACATTTCTAGCGATGATTGACTCATCCGTCGGCGGAAAAACCGCTGTTAATTCGGAATTCGGAAAAAACTTAATCGGCGCTTTTCACCAGCCGAACGGAGTTCTGGTTGACGTTTCTGTCTTGAAGACTCTGCCGAAAAGAGAATTGATCGCCGGATTTTGCGAAGCCGTTAAACAGGGTGCAATTGCCGACGAAAAACTTTTTAATCGTACCGGAGAATTTCTGCGCAATTTCTCCCTGAACAAGTTCAAGAAATTTTACGACGATGAAGGGTTCGTTTCCGCTCTTAAAAGCCTTATCGCCGCTCAAGTCGGCTTTAAGGCGGAAATTGTTCAGCAAGATGAAAAAGAAAGCTCCGAAAGAAGTGACGGAAAATCGCGTAAAATTCTAAATTTCGGACATACTTTAGGTCATGCGCTCGAAAAAGTAACCGATTATAAATATTTTAAGCATGGCGAAGCGGTCGGTTACGGAATTTTATTCGCCGCCGAGCTCTCGAAAACACTTGATATTTTTGATGAAAATGAATTAAAATCGTTAAACGATGTTATGCATCGTGTCGGCAACTTACCGAGAGCCGATGAAATCGCACCGAATGATTTAATCCAAGCATTCAAATACGATAAAAAAACAATCGGGAAGTCTCTTCAGTGGATTCTCCTCGAAGGCATCGGCAAACCGGTAATAGTATCCGACGAAAACATTCCGAATTCAGCCATACAAAAAACTCTCGAAAAGGTTTTACTATCCCGAAATTGAGTCTGACGATTTTTTTCTACTTCGACAGAGAGGTCAAACAAAATATGTGCAAGCCAGCAAAAAATCGCGCCGGCGAACGCGGCAGCGCGAAAACGAAATTTTTATTGATGTTAGTCGTTTTATTTCTAATCGGAAACGCGGGATTAAATTATATTCCCGTTGCTTACGAAGGCGAAAGTTTCAAGCAGGAGATGCAAACCGCGGTTGTTCAAGGTTTAGCCACTCCGACGAACGGCGCTAAACCGACGGATTTTGTAAAGCAAAAATTGAAAAGAGCCGCGCAGGAAAATAATTTGCCATCTGACGCTTTTGTAGATGTCAAACAAAACGGCAACAGCATCCAGGCGAGGGTTTATTACTTAAAACCGGTCCAGGTACTGCCTTTCGGACTTTACACTTACAATTATGAATTTGACCACACCGCGACGCCTTTGGGATTTCTGACCAAGAGTTTAAATTAAAAAACCAAGATAAATATCATACTGTAGAAAAAAACAGGATGGTGAAAGACTGTTCGGATATTTTATTATCCTACAAATCTTGCACCTCCTGTTTTTTTGATTTTTATCAATTCCAGCGAATTCAATCTAAATTGCCGCCGCGACAGCTTCTCGAACTTTCACCGGTTGAATTTGAATCAAACTTTGCGGAGCTTCTGCAAGCCAGGTTGACGGGCAAACGCCGCACGTCGTGCATTTTTCGACCGCCGGACACGGTTTCGATGAAAGCGCCGCGTGCGCTTTTTCGTGTTCGGTTCGCAAAAATTCAAACGACAAGCCCGAATCTACGATTGACCACGGAAGAAACTCGCCGTATTCACGGTTTCTCGAAGTGTGAAATTTCGGATCAATGCCGGTTTCGCGCAGCGCGTCGTTCAAATTTCCTTTGAGCCGCGCCGCCGCTTCGATGACTTTGCCGACATTTCGGTCGCCCGAAGAAAACAAAGCCTGTTCGTGCGCGATTCGCGAGGACATATAACGAACTTCAACGTTCGGAATCCGCGATAAACCTTTGCAAACGTATTTGATTTTTTGTTTCAATTCTTTTTCGTCGCAAATCGCGTCCCACTGCAAAGGCGTATTCGGTTTCGGCACAAAACCGTTGAGCGAAGGAATGATTTTTCCCGCGCGCCCGAATTTTTTACCCGCTTCGAGCATTCTGTTTTTGATGCGCTCGACCAAAACGAACATTTCGTCCAAATCTTCTTCGGTTTCCGTCGGAAGACCGACCATCATATAAAGCTTCACGGTCAGCATTCCTCTATCGAAAACTGCGCCGCAAATGTCCACGATTTCGTCGTTCGTTAAGTTTTTGTTAATGACGCGGCGCAATCGATCCGAGCCGGTTTCCGGGGCGACGGCAATTTGCTGATCGTTCGATTCAACGAGAGCGTCGAGCAATTCATCGGAAATTTGATCTAAGCGCAAAGAAGAAACCGTAATGCGATAATCCATCTTTCGCAATTCGCTTAAAATCGTCGAAATCTCCGGGTGATCGCAAACTGCGGTCGAAACAAGTCCGATTTTATTTGTTTTGCCGCGCCATTCAGCCGCTTTCGCCAAAATATCTTTCGCCGGAACGACGCGCGGCGGGTAATAATTGTAGCCAGCCCAACAAAAACGACAACCTTGCGAGCATCCGCGCGAAATTTCGACCAGAAGCCGGTCGCCCATTTCGGCTTCCGGCGACCAGACGGCGGTCGAAGGGCAGAAAATATCCTGATTTTTCAAAAATTCGGCGAGTTCGTTTTCGCCGCGTTTGAGAGCGCGGCGCAAAGTTCCTTCTTTCGGATTAACCGCCGCCAAAGCGCGCCCGACGCGTTTCGGGACGCCTTCGACTTTTGGAATATAATCGAAAACAGTTCCGTCTTCGTTGTAAATTACGTCGTAAAGCGACGGAACGTAAAAACCGCGCCCGGTTCGCGCCAATTTCAAAAGAATTTCTTCTTTATCGCCGCCTTCCAAAATAGCATCAATCAACTGAAAAGCGAGAATTTCACCTTCGCCGACGGCAATTACATCAGTGAAATCGGCTATAGGTTCGGGATTCAAAAACGACGACGCGCCGCCCATTATAACAAGCGGATGAAAATGATTTCTGTCTTTCGACCAAACGGGAATGCCGGAAAGCTGTAGCATTCGCGCCATATTCAGATAATCGGTTTCAAACGAAATCGAAAAAGCGACGATATCGAAATCGCGAATCGGCGTTTGAGTTTCGAGCGAAAGAAGCGGCGCGCGCGATTTTTCGTATTCGCGCAGATCAAGAGCGTCGGGCAGAAAAACTCTTTCGCACGAAACTTCCGGGATTTTGTTGAAAAGCTCGTACATCGTGTGAAGACCGAGATTCGCCATTCCGATAGCGTGTGTATTCGGATAACAAAGCGCAATGCGAATCGCTGCGCCCTGTTTTACCATCCAGCCTTCTTCCGCCGCGAGTTTCCGTTTATAACTTTCGACAATGCGTTTATTCATAAAAATAAGCAACTTAAAAGATTACTATAAAGTAAGGATTTAATCCAAATAAAATGATGAGCGATAAATCGGCGCTCATCATTATTTTGTTTTTCTTTAATTTTGCCAAATAACCGATTCTAAAGATTTACTTTTTATTTTTCGGTTCTTTCGGCGTCGTGTAAAACGGTCGGTGCTGCACGACGAATTCCTTTTCTTCATACTGTCCGTCACCGTTTACGTCTACTTTTACTTCCAGCTTGAATTTTTTACCCGCTTCACGTTTATCGCCGGCGTCGTAAGCGATGCTGTATTGATTGCGCAAAAGCGAATTGATGTTATTTAAATAACCGGGCAGTTCGCCTTCAAAAGTCATCGGGTAATGCATTCCGCCGGATTCTTTGGCAAAAGTGTTCATCGCGTTTTGCGCCTGCAAAAACGTCAATCGTCCGGGCATTCCTGTTATATCGTCAGTCGCGGGCAAACGACTTTCATATTTTTTATAAAACAAATTTCCGGTGCTGATGATATAAATCGGAACGCCGGAATTTTGGATGATTTTTCGAGCCTCGTCGTAATTGGTTTTGCTGAAAGTATCAATGCCGGAAGCGACCAGAATAATGGCGCGGCGTTTCGCCTGCACGTCAACCATTCCGCCGAAATCAGCCGTTTTTTCTTTCGAGTTTTCCAAAACGACCGCATCGCCTTTGCCGCCGACGAGCGCGAACTTTATCGCGTCGAAAAGATTGTTTTCGCGAAACGCCGGATTGTTTCTGAGCAGCAAATCCACGGTTTGCCGCAGACGATTCGGGTCGTTCGTGAAATCGGTGATCGTCGTCGGACGCATATCAAAAGCGATGACCGAAGCGTAATCGTCGGGCGCTTTTATGAATTTTGAAAGAAAATAAGCGACGGGACGAACGACTTCGAGCTTTCCGGCTTCAAATCCGCCGTTTCCGTATAGCCCGAAAAGCTCCGACCATTTGCTGTATTCAACGACCAAACTGACCGTAATCGGCGCTTCGGGCGTGGCAAACTGAGCTATTTCCTGCTTGACTCCGTTTTCAAATACGGCAAAATTTTCCTTTTTCAAACCCGTGACGATTTGACCGGTCTTTTTGTTAAAAACCACCGCGTCAACGTTGACGATATTAGTGTCAACTTTTAGGACTTCCGTATCAACGACGGCGTTTTTCTCTTCTTCTTCGATTTTTTGCTGTTCGGCTTCTTTTTTAAGCTCTTCTTCGGTTTTCGGCGTCGGACGCTGATTAACCTTATTGTTTCCTTTCGGCGTCTCCGGTCTTTGCGGGCGAGATTGGGCTAAAGCAGCAGTGCTGAAAAGCGATGTGAAAATTGCCGATAACAAAACGGAAGCGAAAAACGAACGCTGAATACTCTTCATAAATTTTGCCTTTTCTGCGGATTCGAACCTTTAGATACCAATTTTGCGCTTTTGGTTGGTTTTAATCAAGCAAAAGCGGCAAAACGAACGGCAAAAAAGCCGCTGAAATTTTCGGCGAATAACAAAATTATATTTGCTCTCACGTTTTCAGCGGCTTTTTTATTTATGATTTTTTAATTTGATTGAATCAGTTCAAATCAATTTCAATTTTTACGTCGAAAGCGCCGGAATTATCGTTTAAATTTCCTTCGTTAACGCCGAGGAAAAGCGATCCGTCGCGGGCGGCGACAAATTCGCGCTCAGCGCCGATGTAAATAAAATCGTTATTATCGTCGCCAATAACGGCAATCAGAGCGCCGGTCGGAACGCTTTTCATCAATTTATTTTCGTCCGGCAGCGTTGAAATGCCGGAAGGCGCCGTAAAACGACCGCTGCCGATAGAAACGCGACCGTCGGCAGAGATGCGTATTTTTTGTCCCTTTTTGACGACCCACCCGGAATTCGTCCAGCCGTTCGCCGTATTGTCCGCCAGAACTTTGACATTAAGCTCTATCGGCTTTGCTTTAACGGCGGTTGAACTAACGGTTTGATTTGCGGATTGATTCGTCGGAGCAGTGTTTGTTTGCGCAGCATCCTTATCAGCGATTTCCGTTGAAACGGCAGTAGGCGGAGTTGAAGTTTTATCAGTCTGCCCGACGGTGATAATTCTGTTTTCGTTCGCCGAATTATTAGCGTCTTGCGTGCTCGAAGTTTTTTGGTTGGAGGTATTTACGTTATTTACAGGAGTCTGCGGCGAATCGAATTGAATTGATTCGATGTCTTCGGCTGAAAAAGATAACTGACGCTGACGCGAGCCTTCGCCGACGGACACGGTAAATTTTCCGTTCGTAAAATTAACGATTTTGCCTTTGATGATACTTCCGTCCTTCAAACGAATCGTATCGGCAAACGCCAAAACCGACAGCGAGAAAATCAAACAAAACGAACACAACAAGCGAAAAAATCTGGAATTAAAAAGCATATTTCCTCCACGAAATCTTATTTATCGAACCGACCAAAAACGAGCGTGTTACGGCGCTGAGCAGAAAAAAATTATATTGAAATTATTCACGGGAAAGCGGTAAATTCAGCTAAACGAGTTGATGTTGAAAATACCGGATTGAGTTGCAAATCGCTAACCGACAAATTTTCAAACGATTATACACATTTTTCTTAAAGTTGTTAATCAAATTTAACCATTTAGATTGTTGAAACGAAAATACTTTTTCTCTGATGACGTAAACTCGTTGTTTACATCGTTTTAGGTTTTAAGAGTTTTGGTAAATAGCAAATTTATGAAAATAAATTTTCGCGCAATTGTAAAAGAGGATTACGATTTTTTGTGGCAGTTGCACAACGCTGCTTTGCGGGAATACGTTGAAAAAACCTGGGGTTGGAACGAAGATTGGCAAAAGCAGAATTTTGCGGCGAATTTTAATCCAGGGGACGGCGTAATTATAGTTTACGAAAATGAAGATGTCGGTTTTCTCTGGAAAATCGAAAAGGGAAACGAAATTTTGCTCGCTTCGATTCGGATTTTACCCGAATATCAAAATAAAGGCATCGGCACAAAAATAATCAAGGATTTGCTCGCTTCTTCAAACAAAAACGTGCGTTTGCAAGTTTTGAAAGTGAATCCGGCGAGAAATCTGTACGCGCGGCTCGGTTTTGTAATCAAAGACGAAACCGATACTCATTTCGTTATGGAAAGAAAAAGCACGGACGATTAATCCGTGCTTTTGGGACTATTAAAATCAGCTAAATACAGTTTTATTCTTCGTACTGCGGTTCTTCGCGAATTTCGGTCAGACGTTGCGGGCTTAAATTCAAGACATTTTCGCCGTTTTGAATCGTTACCGGAGCGCTCCAGACGGCAAAACCGCTGCCGGATTTCGTAATGCCGAAAAGGTAATAACTGTCCGGTTCGATGTTTTTCATTTGTCCTTTTCCGCTCGGGTCGGTCACCGTCCTGTATTTAATATGCTTGTTAATCGCATTCAAAGCCTCTTTCTGAAAATCCCCGTAACGCGAAGGATACATTATCGCCAATCCGAGACTATTGGTTAAAGTTTGCCCGTTTATCGGTTCTACGTCCGCGTCACTCAAAATCGTTTCCAAATCTTTATCGAGCAGATAAAACTTTTCGTTGCGCACAGCTTGCGGCGTGCCGGTTTTGGTGGCGATTTTAGCGTCAATAACAACCGTGCCTTTATCTGCCGGAACCGTCGTTACGGTAGTAGATGAAGAAGGTGATTGCGGGAGGGAGACGCTAGAGGGCGCGGATGTCGAAGGAACCGTAACGGTCTGCGAATCGGTCGAAGGCGGAATCGAGGTCACGGTTTGCGAATCGGTCGTCGAACGCGCCGTGTCGCGAGTATTGCTTGACGAATCGCGCGCTGCGGCGACATTTACATTAAGACTTCGATTTGCCGTTTCGTCATCGTTGTTTCTTGTCGCGACAAATAAAATAAATAGCACTAAAACGCCCAGAATGCCCAAAACAGCGAATACCCAGGTCGGGATTCCTTTTTCGCGCGGCGTGTCGGCAACGACGACCTTTCTTTCGATAATCGGTTTGGCAAACGGATGACCGCAGTTCGGGCAAGCGGTCGCCGCAATGGATACTTCGTGCCCGCAATCGGGACAAACTGTTAATGACATAAAAAATAACCTCCGCTATTCGATTTGGATGATATAAATAGTAACTTTTTCAAAAACTTAAAAGTGTAAAACGCCTCGCCGATAAACAAAGCTATATCCGGCAAAACGTAAGTGAATTGGAGTTTGGCAAATGTTGATGAAACTTCGGCTTTTTGATACTCGGCTGCATTCCTCAAAGACTCTAAGATTTGCGTCGAATCTGAAAAAGTTGAAAAAGAATCATTCATAAAATATGTATTAAATGCAAACAGTAAATGTTCGCGCCGAAAGTAACTGCAAGGATTATGCCGATGTATTTCATCTTACGAAAAACAACAGTATGCAATTGTTTTTATTTTTGATTGGGCTAATACACTGAATAAAAAATATAAGGGAACGTATTTTGCATTATATTTGAAATAATTTTTTGAAAATTTTATGAAAAAATCGGGATTGGTGAGATTAAGCGCAAAAGGGCTTTACTGCGAACGCGGCGATTTTTACATTGATCCGTGGCTGCCGGTAAAAAAAGCCGTTTTGACGCACGCGCACGCCGATCACACTTATCGCGGCAATCAGGATTATTTAGTGCCGAAAGAAGGCGAACGGCTTTCGCGCATTCGGCTCGGCGACGAAGCAAGAATCTCAACTCAAAGATACGGCGAAGTTTCAGATATAAACGGCGTCAAAATTTCGTTTCATCCTGCCGGACACGTTCTCGGTTCGGCGCAGGTTCGCGTCGAATATAAAGGCGAGATTTGGGCGATTTCAGGCGATTATAAATTGATGCCTGACGCAACTTGCGCGCCGTTTGAACCGGTAAAATGTCATCATTTTATTACCGAAGCAACGTTCGGATTGCCGATTTACCGGTGGCAGCCAACGGAATTTATTTTCAAAGAAATCAACGAATGGTGGCGGCGCAATCAGGAAAAGGAAAAAGTTTCGGTGATTTTCGCTTATTCTCTCGGCAAATCGCAGCGGATTATGAACGGAATTGACCGTTCAATCGGCAAAATTTTCACGCACGGCGCGGTCGAGCGCTTGACGCAGGCTTATCGAGATTCGGGTGTTGATTTGCCGGAAACGAAATATGTCGGCGCGGTCGAAAATAGAAAAGAATTCGCCGGTTCGCTCGTCGTCGCGCCGCCTTCGGCGCACGGTTCGACATGGCTGAAAAAATTCGGCGTACATTCGACCGGATTCGCTTCCGGCTGGATGATTGTTCGCGGCGCACGTCGTCAAAAAGCGGTTGATCGTGGTTTTGTATTGTCGGATCACGCCGATTGGACTGAACTGCAAACGGCGATTCGCAATTCGGAAGCCGAGACGGTT
Source organism: Pyrinomonadaceae bacterium (assembly GCA_036388895.1). Classification (GTDB taxonomy): domain Bacteria; phylum Acidobacteriota; class Blastocatellia; order Pyrinomonadales; family Pyrinomonadaceae; genus SXVE01. Next base: position 58,764 of record DASVQY010000054.1, read on the forward strand.
TATGTCACACACGGCTTTATTCCTGAACTCGTTCGCTGGCTGAACGAACAGTCTATAAACGCCGTTCCGCTGAAAACGCAATACGGAGATGAGGAAGAAAGGGAAAATGACGAGTTGAAAAATGAGAACCTGGATTGATGAAACCGAAATTTAGAAATGTATAAATTTAGAAAACTCGAGCCCGAAGATTTCCCTTTAATGCTCAAATGGCTTTCGGAAAATCACGTCAGGGAATGGTGGAATGATGGCGACGATACGCTTGAAAAAGTCGCTCTGCATTACGGTGAACGCAGCGAAGATGTGCGCAGATTTATTTTAATCCAGGAAAAGGAAGGAGTTGAAAAAAGCATCGGTTATTTTCAGTATTATTTTGCGTCCGGCGGCGAAATCGGAATTGATCAATTCATTGGCGAAAAAGATTATTTGGGAAAAGGTGTCGGGGAAAAGGCAATTAGATTATTTATTGAATTGATAATCCGAGTACATAATCCGAAGCACGTTATTCTCGATCCTTCGCCGGAAAATAAAAGAGCGATTAGATGTTATGAAAAAGTCGGTTTTGTGCATTTTGAAACCCGACAAAACGAGAACGGAGAACCGGCTTATATGATGCGGCTGAAAATTGGAGCGCTCCATAATTTATTAAAATGAAATTATTTACCGAACTTTACGTCGAACTCGATCAGACGAATAAGACAAACGAAAAAATTGAAGCCTTGAAGTTTTATTTTGAACGTGCAAACGAGGCTGATGCGGCGTGGGCTTTGTATTTTCTTTCGGGCAGAAAACCGCGCCAGATTATTCCTTCGAAAAAGCTGCGAGAATGGGCTTTGGAGTTGTCGGAAATTCCCGAATGGCTGTTTGACGAATCGCGCGATATGGTCGGCGACGGTGCGGAAACCATCGCTTTGCTTTTGCCGAACAATGTGGAAACCGACGAGACTCCGCTTCACATTTTGGTAGAAAAAGAACTGCTGCCGCTGCGCGAAGCGAGCGAAGAAACTCAAAAAAGAGAAGTTATTGCGGCGTGGTCGCGAATGAATTACTCACAGCGTCTTGTTTACAACAAATTGATTACCGGAAGTTTTCGCGTCGGCGTTTCGCAGCTTCTCGTCGTTCGCGCACTCGCGCAGCTTTCTGAAATTCCCGTCGATATTATCGCGCACCGCTTGATGGGAAATTGGACTCCCGACGCTGAATTTTTTCGGCATCTTTTAAATCCTGAACTTGATTCGGAAGAAACGCCGATTGCCCGTCCGTTTCCGTTTCATCTAGCGCATCAGATAGATTTTCCGCTCGAAGATTTGGGAAACATCGGCGATTGGCAAGCCGAGTGGAAATGGGATGGAATTCGCGCTCAGGTCATCAAACGCTCCGATCAGGTTTTTATGTGGTCGCGCGGCGAGGATTTAATCACCGAACGTTTTCCCGAAATCGCCGCCGCCGCTGAGCTTTTGCCAAACGGAACGGTTTTGGACGGCGAAATTTTGCCGTGGATCGAAGATAAAGTAATGCCGTTTACAGAATTGCAGAAACGCATCGGACGAAAAAATCTTTCGGCGAAAATTTTAGCGGAAGTTCCCGTTATTTTGCAGTGTTATGATTTGCTCGAATACGAAAACAAGGATATTCGCTCGTTTGAACTGCGCGAGCGCCGCGAATTTCTCGAAAATGTTTTGCAAAATCTTGAAGATGAAGCGACGCGTATTTTTCGCCCGACTGAAATCGTCGAAGCCGCCGATTGGGATCACCTTTTGGAAAAACGCGCCGAAAGCCGCAGTTTGGGCGTCGAAGGTTTTATGTTGAAACAGAAGACATCGCCATATCGAACCGGACGGCACCGCGGCGATTGGTGGAAGTGGAAAATTGACCCGTATACGATTGACGCGGTTTTGCTTTACGCGCAGAAGGGAACCGGCAAGCGTTCCGGTCTTTTCACCGATTACACTTTCGCCGTGTGGAACAATGCCGGAGAACTTGTTCCGTTCGCTAAAGCTTATTCCGGTTTGACCGACAAAGAAATCCGCAAAGTTGATAAATTCGTGCGCGAAAACACAAAAGAAACTTTCGGTCCGGTGCGCAGTGTAACGCCGAAGCTAGTTTTTGAATTGGCGTTTGAAGCAATTCAAAAATCATCGCGCCACAAATCCGGCGTTGCCGTTCGGTTTCCGCGAATTTTGCGCTGGCGCGACGATAAAACCATCAAAGATGCCGATTCGCTCGAAACCATTCACCGGTTGCTCGACGCAAATAAGAACGGGACGAATGAATAAAGCGAAACCGGCAAAAAATTACGAAGAAAAATACACGTTTTCGCTCAGCGAACAGCGTCTGTATCCTTTTCTGAAAATTACCCGCGAAGAATATCCGAAAATCTTAGTGACGAGAAAAATCGAGAACGACGGCGCAGAATATTTCGGCGCGTTTTTACCGGAAACGAGAGTCCGATTTTTGATTGATTTTCTCAACAAAACATTCAAATTGAGAAGCTGCGACATCGAAATTGACGGTGGTTTCGATGTTCCTTGCACACAGTTTTACAACAAAAGATGCGTCGCGCCGTGTGTGGCGAGTTTGTGCGAGAAGTCTGAATATTTGAAAATTGTCGAACTCGTAAAACTTTTTTTGAGCAGAAAATCAAACGAATTGGAAAACCACTTCAAGAAAGAAATCGAACGCGCCGCCGAAATTTACGAATATGAAAAAGCTGCCGAGTCGCGTGATACTTGGCAATCAATTCGTAAAATATTCAGTGAAAAAGATTGGAATTTATGGCTCGACGACGCGGTCGATACTTTTGAGATCGCGGAAACCGAAAAACAGTTTTTCGTTTATTTAGTGACGCAGCGCGGCAGAAAAAATCTCGGAAAACGTGTTTTCGAGTTTACAAACACGAGCGATACCGAACGATTACTGCCCGACATTTTCAAACAGCTTTATCGTTTTCACACGCCGCGCGAAATTCGCGTTTCGCACGATTTCGCCGAAAGAAAATCTTTACAGGAAAATTTGAGTCGTCAAGCGGGAAGAAAAGTAAAAATTAAGCCGGTAAACGAAAACGAGAGGAAAGTAAGCGCTGAACGCGCGCTGAATCGAACAAAATACGAATACGATTTCAAAAAATTGAAGCGCGGCGATAATTTTTCAGAAATTCAAACCGAATTAAAAAAAACTTTTCAATTAAAAAAAATGCCGCGACGCATCGAAGCGTTCGATGTCGCACACATTTCCGGCGAAGATTACGTCGCGGCGAAATCGGTCTGGGAAAACGGCGTATTTTTGAACAAAGAATATGAATATCAGTTTTCCGGCGAAAAAAGCGAACTCGAAAGTTTGCGCGAATTTGTTGAAAACCGGTTCGACGAAAACCGCGAAAAACATCCTGATTTGATTTTGATTGATGGCGGACAATCTCATCTGCAAGCCGCTTTGAAAGGTTTGGAACGATTAAAAGAAAGAAATTTTTCGGTTGTTTCCGCCGTAAAACCGCCGGGCAGACACGGCGAAATTTCGCATTTTTTAACTGAAAGCGGCGAGCGTGTAAATTTTTCCGGCGAAAGCGGGGCGCATCGTTTATTACAGCTTTTGCGCGACGAAGCGCACGCGCTTTCCAATCGAATTCACCGAACGAAACGCGAAATGTCTCATTTTTACGAATTAGCCGAGATTTTGCCGTCGCTGAATGAAAAAGAACGTCAAAATTTACTGCGAAAATTAGGCTCGGTAAAAAATTTGCTGCTGGCGCAGGAAAAAGATTTGATCGGTTTTTTTGATATTGAAAAATCGAAACGCGTTTTAACGAATATTTCAAATTATAAAAAGGGAAACAACCGCAAAGTAGAGCCTTTAATCGTGCCGATTCGGTTCGACGATGAAAACGGCGACGCGAAGGATTTGCAGCCGCTTTCCACTTATAAATGAAAAATTTACGAATGAAAATATTCAGTTTTTCTCATCGAAACAAGTGTCGGCAATCGTCACGAATTTTTTGCTGTCGGTGAAGCCGTAATCTTCGCCGTACCAGTTTTTTAACGAATTTGATTTCGCGATGAAATCGGCGCGTGAAAGATTCGGATATAGTTTCAGCCATTTTTCGCAGCTTCGCTTTTTAACAGTGCGCCGCACGTAAGAGCGTAAACCGATGTTGAAAATAGACGGGTTAAGCGCTTCATTGAAATGGTCGGAAACAAACGGTTTAATTAAATTTTCACTTGTTTCGGCGCTTTCGTTGAATTTCCAGATTCCGTTTTCGAGAATGAAAACGGGTGGTTTTGTGAAATTCCCGATTTTGATTGAGCGCGTCAATCCTTGATAAAACTTCATTCCGACGTAGTTTGCGCAAAGATCGGCGTTTGAGTAAACGCCTGAAACGAGAGTTCCGTAATAAGTTCGCTCGGTCATTTGCCCCCATCGAATTGCTTTTGTCGCCGCTTCGACGGGCGTTAATCCTTTGCCTAAAGAGTCATTATATTTCTTGTAATAAGCGTAGCCCTGCTGAAAAAAATGCGCGATTTTATCGGTGCCGAATTGCGCGCCGTAAACGTTGACGGTTTTGCTGATCGTAAAATAATTCGTCGGAATAACAAAAAATATGGAGTTTTTGTAATCGGTTTTATACGTCGCCGGTTGAGCGCGAAAAACGTGCGATTCCATCCAGGTTCCCGATTTTGTGAAAGCTATGTTGCCCGTGCCAAGCTGATTGTAAACTTCGCGCGCGACAGCCGCTTCCGACCGCAGAAAATGAAGTTTGGCTCGTTCCTTTTTCGCTGAATCGCATTTTGTGCCTTTCGGTTTGTTTTGATTATTACTCAAACAAAACTGCCGTTCGTAAATGTCGGCGTTTACTTTGTCAATCGCTTTTCTCAGATTTTCTTCGACATACTGCGTTACTTCATCGCCGATGTCGGCGAGCGGCTGCGGCGGCAAATTGTATTGATCCGTTTCAAATGCGAAAACGGAAATTGACCGCATCAGTAAAGCGACACACAAAAATAATCGAAAAAATACTGCCCGCTTCGCCGAAAATTTTGCGAATAATAAACCGTCGCTGATATTCATAAAATCCTTTCGCCTTTTGCTCGCCCGCGCCGCACGGGTTACATTAATTTAAGAATGTTCTTTTGAATAAAAAATGTAATGATTTTATTACATAAAACAAGGGAGATTTATATGCCTGACTGCAAAAAATACGGCGGGATTACCAGAGACGAGCTCGCGCATTTGCGCGAAGATTTAGCCAACGAAGGCGTTATCGTGCCCGAAGGCGACGATGTCGAAGTCGCCGGACCTTACGGAATCAAGCTGCGAGCGACCTACGACGAACAAAAAGAAACGCTGAAAATTTGTATAACCAAAAAACCCTTCTACATCCCCGAATCCGAGATTTGGAAGATTGTTGACGCCGGAACCGATTCTTACGTCGGATAGTAATTTTATCAACTTTGCATAAAACCGAGATTCGTAACGGGAAAGTTTACGATGTTCGGGAAAACGCTCGGAAAATCCTCTTCCGGCAAACCGTACCAGCGGGCGAGGGTCGCGGCGTATTGCTCGACGCTCGAAGTCGGAATCCAGCGCCCGCGCGAACCAGTGCCTTGATCCGCGTCGTCCGGTCCGTCAAGTGTCAATGTCGGATACGGCGTTCCGTTCGATGTGTTTCCGCCGTAAAAATCGCCGCCTTTGACAGCGCCGCCGATGACGAACAGATGATTTCCCCAGGCGTGGTCGCTGCCGACGTTGGCGCCCGTTCCCGACGGTTGCAGCGTGCGCGAAAAATCCGTCATCGTAAACAAGGTTACTTTTTCCGAGACTCCTTGCGTCACCATTTCGTCATAGAACGAACGAGCCGCTTGGCTGAACTGCCCGAGCAAAGTCGCCTGACCGACGACCTGCGCGATATGCGTGTCGAAACCGCCGAGCTGAACGTAGAAAATCTGCCGGTTGACGCGCAAGTCAACGCGTTTTTTTATCATCCGCGCAACTTGTTTGAGCTGATTGCCGATATTCGTATTCGGAAACGGGACGGTGGTTTCCTGAAATGTGGAAAGAGCGGAGTTTGCCTGCATCGCCTGTTCGGTGATGTTGCTCGCCGCGGCGACGAAGTTTTTATCTAAGTCTTGTTTTCGTAACTCGTTAAAGGCGTTTAACTGCGCCCGCGAAATTGCCGTTTCGTTGTAGCCTTGCGGATTCAGAACCTGACTCAAAGAAGTTTGAGCGTTCACTATTGCCAGAGGAAATGTGTCCTCCCCGGCAGTAAATAATTGCGCGCCGCTAATCGAAGTAATCATCGGCACCAGAGCGTTCGGATTATCGCGGACAGCCATTTGATCGGCGATTCTGCCTCCCCAGCCGGTAAATATCTGTGCGTCGGCGCGTCCGCTTTGAAACTGCGTAAGCTGATCCGAATGCGAATACAATTGATACGGTCTTTTTACGTTTTCGTTGTATAACTGCGTTCTGATCAATGGCTCGACGAGCGTTCCGACATTTGCCGCAATCGCCATTTTTCCTCTCGCCCAAAGTTCATAAATGCCGCCGTTGATGCCGTGCGTGGTCGTGCCGAGATTCGGGTTTAAACCGTAATTCAATCCGCCCATTCGCGGAACGCTGATCGGCAAAAGCGAGTTTTGATTGATCGCCAATCCAGCCGCGTTTCGCGCATTAAAATACGTCGAAAAATTGCTCAGCTGCGTAGAATTATGGTTCGGAACGACCGTGTTGTTCCCGTCGTTGCCGCCGACCAGAAAAACACACACCAAAGCTTTATAATCGTTCGGCGCTTTGGCTCGAGATTCGTCGGCTTTCTGCGCCAGCGCGCTCATTAAACCGAAATGCTTAACCTGCGTCCCCAGCGCCGTCATTCCCAAACTGCAACAGGATTTCTTTAAAAATTCGCGTCTGCTTTGTTTCATTTTTACCTCTGCACTTGATATTGCGAAGATGTCGCTATCAAATAAACCGCCATTTTCGCCCGAAGCAGCGGATTCGTTCTCGGCACCGTTCTGACCGCGTTTAAAATCGTCGCTTTGTTTTGCTCGGTCAGCGCGCCGTGCATCATTTTTTCGTTGAGCGCGTCTATCAACCGATTGCACGTAAAATCGGTCGAGGCTATAAATCTCATTTCCGACAAATTAATCGAAGTTCCGATTGATGTGTTCGCGTCGGGTTTGATGTTGTTAAAAATTACCGTATTGATAAAGTTTGCGCGCGAAATCGCCGTGCCGGTCGTCAATGTCGCAAATTCGGGTCCGTTTAATCCGGGTCCGGGAACGACGTAATCCGGTGGGTAATAGTTAAAAACCGTCGGCGAATAAAAAATGTTTTGCCCGCTCTGCGCCACCAGATGCGCGATGTACCCGTCGCTCTGATCCGTCCCGTCAGCCGATTGAACGCCGAACTGCCGCAGCAAGTTCGTCGCCAGTTGTGCCGGTTCGCGCAGTTTTCCGTAATTGGGATCGGTTTTTACGCTGCCGCGCGCTTCCGGGTCGAGCAGAATCGCTTTGACCACTTCTTTCAATTGCGTCGGACTTGTTCGATGCGCGTCGAAAACAGTTGATATTCTTCCGACAAAGGCGGGCGTCGGATCGCTCGTCACGAGGTGCTGAATCAAAAAGCGGCTGACAAACGGCGCGACGTTCGGATGATTGTAAATATTGTCTAAAGCCAAATCTAATTCCGCATTTCCGTCCAAATTGGCATCTATGTTTTCATTAACGGCTCCCGGATAATTGAGCAAAGTTTTGGCGGAAACGTCGTGATTGTTTTGCTTGAGCAGCATCGGGTCTTTATAATTCGGCGCGCCTATTGTGCGGTTCGGGCAAGCCGCGCCGGAAACTTCGCATAAACCCCAACCGGTAAATACTTTTGTAAAGTTATTGATTGTTTTCTGGTTATAAGTCGGAATCGGATTGTTGTTTTCGTCTAACTGTTTCGTGCCGTCCGGGTTGAGCATAAAAACACCGATTGTAAAAAGCTGCAAAATCTCGCGGGCGTAATTTTCGTTCGGGTTGTCTTTTGTGCTGCTCAGCATATCGAGATAATTGCCCATTCCCGGATTGAGCGTCATCTGCTGCATCAGCGTTCTGTAATTGCCGAAGGCGTTGTCGCTTAAAACTTTGTGATAAGCGATCATATGGCTCGCCTGCTGCGTGTCTACGCCAGATACGACCCACATTTGGCTTAATGCCCAAGCGACGCGGTGACGCAATTGCGCTTCGCCGTAAAACGCTTCTTTGAAGAACCAGTTCTGCACCTGAAACATCGTGTAGCGGTCGCGGCGACAGTGCGGATAAATGTCGGGCGGATCCGGCGGAAAATTATTCGGATTCTCGGAACCGTTGCAATTGCCCGGTTCGACGAAAGGCATCAACGGAATGTTCGGGTAAGGAATTGTCGGATACGGAGCGACAACTTGTTCGTCGAGCCACTTCGAAAAACCGTCGCGGCGGATTTTTTCATCGAGCACAGGCGTTGGACCGAACGTCGCCTGCTCCATAAATCTGATTCGGTCGGCGGAATCGGAATCTTCCGCGCCGGCTGGCGACTTTAAATTAATCGGATTCACAAACGGAGAAACGGGAAACGGCGTCGGAGCCGCGTTCGCGTCATCTTTAATTGATCCGCCCGTTTTGCCGAGTCCCAAACGAACGCGATTGCTCGCCAATCCGCGCCACGTAACGCTGATTAAAACATCGCCGTTCGCTACGGGCTGTTTATAAAAACCGAGAACATCTCTTAATTCTACGGTCAGCGCGTAAACCCATTCTTTTCCTTCGACCGGGCGAACGTCCGAAACGGGAAAACGATATTTTCGGTTTTTCGCGTCCTCGACATAAACGCGAAAAGCGTTCGCGCCTTCGCCCGGCATTAAATTCAAGTTCGTAACGTAAAGCACGATTTTTGAATTCAGCGTAAAGGCTTTAGGCTGTTTTCGGGAAATGCTGCGATTAATTGCTTTTTCAAACGGAATTGCAAGAGCGCGCGCGGAATCGGCTTCGCTGATCAAAACGGGCGTTGGGAAATCCGCACTTTGATTGTCCTCAGCCCGAATTCCGAAAACAAAAGCAAAAATTACAAAGCTCGCGAGCAAAATACGCAGAGACGGTTGGGGTTTACTGCTTTTCATAACAGTTCGCTCCTAAAGTTTCGTTCATTAAAACCAGACGAGCAATCGGAACCGGTTTTAACGATAAAGAAAATAAAAGGATTTATTTTTATCTCAAATAAAAATGGTTTGTAAATTCAATTTATCGAACCTGCTTTTTAATCATCCCGATTATCCGAGAGATGAAAATTAATTTAGTGATAAACATTGGAATTCGGCAAAGTCAGAGGAATATCCGTAGAAAAGCCGAAAAATTTATAATCTAAAGCGCCGTCGGAGCTGCGCAAAATATACCAGGTCGAATTGCTCGGGCGAAACACCGCCATATCAGTTTTACCGTCGCCGTCATAATCGCCCGGAACCGGGTAATCGTCGTAGAAACCGAACCACAATTCAAACAAATTGCCGGTCGAGCTATTTTTGATGCGCCAATGACGCCATCCGTCAGTGTTTTTACTGCCCGCGAAATCCGTTTTTCCGTCGCCGTCGTAATCGCCGGGAATCGGATAGTCAATATCTAAAAATTCTACCTTATCAGGCGGCGTATATTGAGGCGCGACGGGCGAATACCAGACGTTGAAATGATTTTGACCGGGCGATTCAGATGGGTTCTGAACGAAAACGGCGACATCGCTTTTACCGTCATTGTTGTAATCGCCGACCGCAGACGTTATATACTCGCGTTCGGACATACAGTCTTTGATGACATCTTTTTTCAAAGCGAATTCATTGCCCGCCGGCAGAATAAAAAATGCCATTATAAAGCAGGGGTTTACCGGATCTTCCGAGGTGTCGTAGCGGTCGAAAACGGCGAGCTCCGCCGCCTGGTCGCCGAAATAATTGCGGCTGACAATATTTCCGAAGCCGCTGAACGGCGTCACTCCGTGTCCGCCGGAACTGTAATTTATCCAGAATTCCTTAGAACTCTGATTCGACTCGCTGTTTATAGAACGAAAAACGGCGACATCCGTTTTCCCGTCACCGTCGTAATCGGCGGGAGTGTGAATATCGTATGCCAGCCCCCACTGATACGACATCAATTGGTTCCTTTGACTACTGAGAACGTAAAAATAAGACGAAGGAAGCGGAAAAACGTTTCGTTCGCCCGGGCGATAAACAGCTATATCGGTCTTGCCGTCCCCGTCAAAATCCATATTAGAACTCGGATCAACCGCTTTTGTTGTCAGAGCTGAAAACAAATTTATGCTGAGGATGAACAAAACTACTGTAAATTTGCTGAAATACGAGAAAAAAATGCGCGGAGACTTCATACTTTCAAAATAGCTTTTAAAGGTTTGGGAAAGGGTTTGAACGCGTGCAAGTTTATGGGTTTGTTTATAAAAAGTCAAGAAAACCGACTTTAATTTTTATGGATGAACTGCCAAACGGCATTTTAATTTTAACGGTAATTTAAGAGAGGATAATCCACAGAATTAAATATTAAATATGTAAAAGAAAAAAGAGGCTGATTTTAACCAACCTCAATTTAACCTTCCGAGCGTCCCATTTGCCGTCTGCCTTTCTTCCTTCTGAATGAAGACGAACGCGATAATTATTTTTGCGAAAAATTTTTTTGAAAACAGAAAAAAAACTTTTTCGATCAACACAGACTGAAAAGGTTTGACCGGATCATTGTTTATAAAGTAGTTTCGCAAGGCTTTGTTTCAGAAACTGCTAATAAAAAAAGCCTGCGTCACGGACACAGGCGAATCCAATTCACAAATAAGCTAACCATTAATTTAAAGATGGTTAATGGAATTAGAGTTCCAGAATTTTATGCGCCGATTTATTCGGTTTTCGGTCGAACTTTTCCGAGCCTTCGGTTCGCTGTTTCACGAGCCGTTTAAATAAAATTTCGTTTTGTCCACATAATTGAACAGGTTGTCACATTTTCGTTTTATTGCGCTTTATTACATTTAATAATGTCGTTTAGCTTTCGAGACCAATTGAAATGTTGCAGCAGGGATTAATTTAATTCTGAGTTAAAATCTCGACTGCTTTAAAACGTTTCAGCAATCGCTTTAATTCTAGAATTTAATCAAAAAGGCGAGAATGCGAAAGCTGTTTTTACGGGTTGTACTTTTTTTATAGGAGAAATAGCAGTTATGAATAAATTAATAAAAGCATTTTGCCTGGTGTTTGTTTTGAGCATTACTACATTCACGCAAAGCGTCGGTGAATACAGAAAAGGCGAATTTCGAGTCGGACTTACGAACCGTCTGTCCGACAGCGAAAATCGTCAATATATTAAATGGTTGTAAGCATTTCTCAATTTGAGACCCGAAAAAATTTCGGTATCAAAAAGAGCGCGACAAATAAAAAGCCGTAGAGTTTCACATTCTACGGCTTTTTGCTTTTCTTTTTTTAGACCCGCCGCATAATCTTCCGCGTAAATTTCAAAATCAGTCAAAATAAAACGGCAGACGGCGAATAAAATTGAAATTAAACTCGCTTAAATTCAATTTGCAAGAAATTTCAGCCGATTAAAAAACGGTTGCGGAACGACTGTTTCTTTGAGTTAAATGTAATATGAACGAAGATAAAAACGAAAATAAAAAGGAAATCGCCCGCGAGATGATTAACGAAGAACGACGAGGTTTGCTTAAACAAATCGAAGATTGGCTGGAGACGCCGCTTCTCGTTCTGGGTTTCGTCTGGCTCGGGCTTTTGGTTTACGAATTTATCTGGAATCTTTCGCCGACGTTAGAACTTATCGGCACGATAATCTGGATAATTTTCATTCTCGATTTCGCGGTGAAATTAACGCTGGCGCCGGATAAAACCGATTATCTTGTAAATAATTGGCTGACGGCGCTCGCCTTGCTCGTGCCGGCTCTGCGTGTGTTTCGTGTTTTTCGCGTTTTCCGCGTTTTTCGCGCGGCGCGGGCGGTGCGCGGCGTGCGGCTTTTTCGGGTTTTGACTTCGCTCAATCGCGGAATGAAGGCTTTGAGCGCGAGCTTCGGGCGACGCGGATTCGGTTACGTCGTCGCGCTTTCGTGTATCGTCGTTTTTGCGGGTGCCGCCGGTATGCTCGCTTTTGAATCGGAACTCGAAGGCGGAATAAAAACTTACGGAGACGCGCTTTGGTGGACGGCGATGATGATTACGACAATCGGTTCTGAGTATTTTCCGCAAACTGCCGAAGGACGAATTTTGTGTTTTATTCTGGCGCTTTACGGTTTCGCAGTTTTCGGTTACGTGACGGCGACATTAGCAACGTTTTTTGTCGGACGCGACGCGGAAAACCGCGAATCGGAAATTGCCGGAACCGCAGACATTACTGCTTTACAAAGTGAAATCGCGCTGCTTCGCGAGGAGATTAAAATGTTAAATAAACAAAATCGAAATAACGCCTGAAAATTGAAACCTTGAAGTTAAGCTTAATCATTACAACAAATACGCTCGATTTTGACTTTTAACAGCGCTAAAAGTTGTTCGCTTTGGTGACTCAAATCACTTTAATCTTGATTTAGCCGGAGTTAATCTTTTTCGTAAATGTGATTATGAAAAATATAGAGTTAATAAAAAATCTGAAATTAAGCGAAATCGCTGAAAGCGAAAAAAACAAAGAAGTAAAGGAAATTTTCAGCGGCTCGCAACGGCGCCTGATCGAAGTAAAACTTCGCAACAATGAGATTTTACCGAAACATAAAGCCGCCGAACCGATCACGGTTTTGTGTCTGGCGGGAACTGGCGTTTTTCGCGCAGGGCAGGGTTTGAGCGAAGAATGCAGACTCGTTGCCGGAACGTTGATTACTTTAGAAAGCGGCATCGAGCACGAAGTCGCCGCTGAACCTGCGATAGATTTGCTGGTTACGAAATTTAAGAGTTAAACGAAATGAAAAAAGACATCGAAACGCGCGCTGATATTGACGATTTGATGAATCGTTTTTACGCGCGTGCGATCAGCGACGAAACAATCGGCTACATTTTTACGGATGTCGCTGAACTCGATTTAGAAAGGCATCTGCCGGTTATCGGAGATTTCTGGGAAACCTTGCTTTTCGGCACGGGCGATTATCAAAGACACGGGCGAAACCCTTTGCAGATTCACGCCGTTCTTCATCAAAAATCGCCGCTCACGACAAAGCATTTTCGCCGCTGGCTCGAAATTTTTCGCGAAACGGTTGATGAAACGTTCGGCGGAACGCGAGCCGATTTTATTAAGCTGCGCGCCGAGGCGATTGCCAATCGGATGCAGAATTTCGTAAGCGGAGTTCCGGCTGTAAATGCCGGTTAGCGCAAAGTCAGTCCGTTTAGAACAAAAAGATGTGACTAATGTCACAAACCGAATAAGTCTTTTGTGTTAAAGGTTATATATTGTTTGAGTTGGAAATACTGACAAAATGAAATTGAGAATCCGCAGAAATTCTCTGCGCCTGCGCTTGACGAAAAGCGAAGTCGCCGTAATCGGCGCGGGCGGCACAGTCGAAGAAACGGTCGAGTTCTGCGACGAGTCGTCACAGCGTTTGATTTATGCGCTTGAGGCGAGCGCCGCCGCCCGAAATCCGACCGCCGTTTTCGACGCCGGGCGAATTACGGTTATTATTCCGAAAACGCAGGCTGAAGAATGGGCGCGAACCGATCAAGTCGGCATCGAAACGGAAAAACAGCTCGGCGACAATCGCTCGCTCCACATTTTGATTGAGAAAGATTTTTCCTGTTTAGAATCACGAAAGGGCGAAGAAGACGCTGATACATTTGCTCATCCGCGTCAAAACGAAATCGAAAATCGAATTGAATTGAAAGCGTTCTAAAAAACATTCCGAACCGCGCCGAATGAGTTTAAATATTTAAAGACGAAAGCAAAATCTAAAAATCAAAAACACTTATGGCAGCTGAGCCGAAAAACCTACAACAAACCGGAACTGTAAGTTATCTGCACCCGACAATTATAGGAATTCTCGCGTCCGCCGTTTTGACGCTTCTGGTCATCGTCGGTTCGCGCAATCTCGAGCATTTCGATTCGGCGCTTTTCGGCTATACGGTGGCGAGCATCGTTGCGATTGGCGCGATTTTTTTTCGTTACGCGATCTGGCTTCAGCGCCCAGCGACGCGCACCTACTTTCGCCGCGGGTTGAGTTTGTTTTTCCAGCGCAAACAACTTTTGAAAAACACGGGTGCTGCTGCTGAGACAGTGGGAAAAAATCTGCTCGCGCAGAATTTTATTTTCCGGCGCGGCTTTACCCGCTGGCTGATGCATTTTCTGATAATGTGGGGCTGCATTTTGTCCGCCGCGATTACGTTTCCGCTTTCGTTCGGCTGGGTGCATTTCAAGCTGGAAGGCGATATGGGCTACCGCGCTTATCTTTTCGGGTTTCCGCTGCAGTTGATGCAGGGACGCGATTTGATGGCGTGGCTTACCTTTCACGCGCTCGATTTTACGGCGATTATGGTGATCGCCGGATGCGCGATTGCGATTCACAGAAGATTAAAAGATCGCGGCGCGATTGCTTATCAATCGTTTTTGCTTGACTTCGTGCCGCATATGATGCTGATCGCGATTTCGGTTTCGGGATTGATGCTGACGGCTTCGAGCCTTTGGTTCGAAGGCTATATGTATTCGTTTATCGCGCTGTCTCATCAGGCGCTCGTGATTATGACGCTCTTTTATATTCCGTTCGGCAAATTGTTTCACATTGTCCAGCGCCCGGCGTCAATCGGCGTCGAGCTTTACCAGCGCCGCTCGCAGGAAATGCCGCAGGCGGTTTGCCCCCGGTGCAAAACAGAATTTATGGGGCAAATGTGGATTGACGATTTGAAAAAAGTCGTCGGCGATCTCGGATTCGATTACCGAATGGACGACGGTACGGTTTTGCAGGATTATTGCCCGCGCTGCAAACGAATTATGCGCGGCTTGGCATATGCGAATTTGCCGAAACGAAACGAACCGGTTTTTTACGGAACCAGAGACGGCGAAAACGGACACCCGACCGGAATTTCAAACGTCGCCGAAACGCGCGATACGAAAATGTGATTTCCGCACAAAGGTAAAATAAAGCCTGAAAGCGACAGGAACTCGCAGAAAAAAACATTCGATTTAGACGGAATTAATTGTTTTTCGAAGAAAAAGTTTGATTTAGATAAAATGAGCAAGGTCGAAAACTTAGAAAAAATCATTGAAAAATTCGGTCCCCATCTTCACGACGCGCCGCCTGACGGTTGGACGGCTGACCGGACGATTGACAAAGTCGTGCCGACGCATTGCCCGTATTGCGCCGTGCAGTGCGGAATGAATCTGCTGGTCGAGAAAAATAAAGTCGTCGGCTTTGAGCCGCGCTATGATTTTCCCGTTAACGAAGGTCGGCTTTGTCCGAAGGGCGTGACGGCGTATTTGCAAGTTCATCATCCAGATCGCCTGCTTTACCCGCTGATTAAGCGAAACGGCGAGTTTCAAAGAGCGAGCTGGGACGAAGCGCTCGATTTGATCACCGCGAAATTTCAGGAAATTCAGGCGAAATACGGCAAAAACGCCATCGGGCTTTATTCTGGCTCGTCTCTGACGACCGAAAAAACTTATCTGATGGGCAAATTCGCCCGCGCCGGACTTGGAACGCGCTACGTTGATTACAACGGCAGACTTTGTATGGTTTCGGCTGCTGCCGGAAATAATAAAGCGTTCGGCATTGATCGCGCGGCGAATCCCTGGGCGGATATTCCGCTCGCCGAAGTTTTGATTTTGGCTGGCGCAAACTGTGCCGAAACTTTTCCGGTTTTGAACAAATTTTTGTGGCAGCAACGCGACAACGGCGGCATTTGGATCGTCATTGACCCGCGCGAAACACCGACCGCTAGACAAGGCGATTTGCATCTGCAATTAAAACCCGGAACAGATGTCGCCGTCGCTAACGGAATGCTCAACGTCATTATCCGGGAAAATCTAATTGACGAAAACTTTATCCGCAACAGCACGAACGGCTGGGATGAAACGCGCGAAACTGTGCTGAAATATACGCCCGATGTCGCCGCGCAAATTTCCGGCGTTCCGGCGGAAAAAATCGTGCAAGCCGGTCTTTTATACGGGCGCGCGAAAACCGGAATGATTATGCACGCGCGCGGCATCGAGCATCACACGAACGGCGTCAACAACGTGCTTTCATATATAAATATCGTTTTAGCGACCGGAAAAATCGGCGAACCCGGCAAAGGTTACGGCACGATTACGGGACAAGGCAACGGGCAGGGCGGGCGCGAGCACGGGCAAAAAGCCGACCAATTGCCCGGACAGCGCTCGATGCTTAATCCCGAACACCGGAAACACGTCTGCTCGGTTTGGGGCTTGCCCGAAGAAGAACTGCCCGAAGCCGGCGTATCGGTCGTCGAAATGTTTCAGAAAATGCGCGAAGGCGAGATAAAAGGCTTTCTTTCGCTGTGCAACAATGGAATGGTTTCGCTTCCCGACACAAACAAAATTCGCCAATCACTCGAAGGTTTGGAGTTTAACGTCAATATTGATTTTTATATGTCGGAATCCTCGCGCTACGCCGATGTAGTTCTGCCGGGTACGACCTGGGCGGAAGATGAAGGCGTGACGGCGAACAGCGAAGCCCGCGTCGTGAAGATCAACAAAGCCATTGACCCGCCGGGCGAAGCGCGAACCGATTGGTGGATTATCTGCGAGCTTGCCAAACGTCTGGGGCGCGGAAAATATTTTAATTTTAACAGTCCGGGCGAGATATTCGACGAATTGCGCGTCGCTTCAAAAGGCGGAAACGCTGATTATTACGGCATCACATACGAAAAAATCGAGCGGCAAAACGGCGTTTTCTGGATGTGTCCGACGCTCGAACATCCGGGCACGCCGCGCCTGTTTGAAGATAAAAAATTTTTTCACCCGGATAAAAAAGCCAAGTTTCACGCGATTGAATACAATCCGCCCGCAGAAGTGCCGGACGCGGAATATCCGCTGGCGCTAACGACCGGGCGCGTCGTTTATCAATATCTTTCGGGCAATCAGACGAGAAGAATCGGTTTTCTCGTGCAACAATGCCCCGAACCGTATGTTGAAATTCATCCCGAAACGGCGATGAAATTAAAAATAAATGACGGTGAGCGCGTCAAAGTCGTCTCGCGGCGCGGCGAAGGCGTTTTTCCGGCTTTGATTGTTCGCACGATTCGTCCCGATACGATTTTTATTCCGTATCACTGGGGCGAACAGCTTGCTGCGAATCAATTAACGAATCCGGCGCTTGATCCGACCTCAAAAATTCCTGAATACAAAGCTTGTGCCGCTCGCATAGAGAAAATCCACGCCCGCGAGCTGCCGATTCTCGGAAAGGGGCGAAAGGGAACGAGTTTGAGCGAAGTGCAGAGAGGGAAATAATTAAAAATGGAAAACGGAAAATACCGATTCTAAAATTTTCCATTTTCCATTAATCAAACGGCTTTTTCGAGCGTTTCGTTTATCAATTGATTGAGACTGATATTTTTTGAAGAGGCGAGGAGTTTGTATTTTTGATGGATTTCAGGTTTAAGACGCAAAACGAGTTTTCCCGAAGCCTGTTTTTTCAGCGGGATGTTTTTCTCTTTCGCGCAATCGAGAAAAACCTTCAAACTCGTTTCGCCTTCTTTGCGCGGGTTTTAGATGCTGTCAGCGTAAAAATCCGCGCTGCCGTTCAAGCCGACGAACTCGCCGCGAAACAATTGGATTTCGGGGTCGTAGCTGATAACCGCTTCGTATTCGCCGAATTTCATTATTTTGATATTAGATAAAAGAAAAAAATATGCAGGAAACAATGTTCATAGACCCGCAAAGATGTATCGGATGCCGTTCGTGTGTGGCGGCTTGCCGGGAATGCTCAACGCACAAAGGATATTCGATGATCTTTGTGGATTATATTGACCGCAGCGAGACGACGGCGACGATGCCGACCGTTTGTATGCACTGCACCGAGCCGACGTGCGCGCTCGTTTGTCCGGCGGACGCGATCAAGATGAACGAAGACGGCGTCGTTATGTCGGCTTTGAAGCCGCGCTGTCTGGATTGTAGAAATTGCGTTAACGCCTGTCCGTTCGGAGTCCCGAAATACAATTCGGCGATGCACCTGCAAATGAAGTGCGATATGTGTTACGACCGCACCTCCGAAGGTTTAAAGCCGATGTGCGCGAGCGTATGTCCGACCGGCGCGATTTCGTTCGGAAAATACGAGCAGATCGTTCCGCTTCGCCGCACGAAACCGGTCAACGCTCACGTTTTCGGCAATCAGCACGTCGAAACGAAAGTATATTTGATGCTGCCGACCGACGCCGACGAGGTAACGGTTGACGGCTGCGGCGTTTTTGAGGGACGCATCGGAGTGACCGAACAACAGCAGCAAACAGGCGAATCCTGGATTGATACGCAGGTTGAGGAATCAGACAAAAACAACGAATTTTAGAGGTGAAGTTGTGAATGAAGCGACAAAACAAAATCCTTTAACTGAATTTTTGAAATTTTACACTGAGCAAAATAAAGGACGTTCGACCCGGCTCGGAGTGTTTGAAAACGGAAACGATTTTTGGCTGGAAGACGGTCTGCCGCTGGCGGGAGTAGACGCAGACACGCACGGCGAATCGCCGACAATCGAAATTATACTCGGCAATGATTTTACGCACACTGTTAAAGGCGCAAAAAGTATCAAAATACATTTTAATTTCGACGAGAATTCCGACGGGCTCGACATTACTGACACGGAAGGAAAAACAACTATTTTGCGTTTTGAAAATTAGAAAATAAAACCGAAAAATGAGTTCAAATAATTTAACCGAAACAATTGACAAAGTTCTTTCGGACGAGCGCGACGTTCGAGAAGCGACCGCGCCGCATCAAAAGGAATTTCCTTATGAGCGCGATGAGGAATCACAGGTTACGCGCCGCGAATTTTGTAATTTTTTGTTTTTAACGTCGAGCGCTTTGTTCGTCAGCGCTGCCGGATTTGCCGGAAAGGCTGTTTATGACGCGCGGTTTGAGCAGCAATTTCCGCCGATGAGAATCGAAGGTGCGGACGCGCTCCAGCCGGGAACGGCGCTTAATTTTCGCTATCCGAATGAAGACGAAACGGCGATTCTGGTTCGCTCGGCTAATGGCAATTACTACGCTTACGGACAGAAATGCACGCATCTGGCGTGTCCGGTTTATTATGCGAAAGAAGCGAATCGGCTGGAATGCCCGTGTCACGAAGGCGGTTTTCAAGTCGAAACGGGAAACGTTTTATACGGTCCGCCGCCGCGCCCGCTCGATCAAATCGCTCTGGAAGAACGCGGAGGCGAGATTTGGGCAATCGGAATAAAGTACGGCGGAGGGCATAATGAAAGCGGAATTTAACGAGCTTACAGACGAGCAAGCGCGGAGAAAGGCTTTTGAAGCGCAGAGCGCCGCGCGAGCAAAAGATTTTCAGGGCGGCACTCGCCCGGCGGGACGAGGTTACACCGCCGTCTGGCAGGCGCGGCTGGCTTTATTCGTGATGATAAACGTTGCGCAGTTATGGATACTCGCAGCGACGGTCGAAGCCGCTCTGGCGCGCCATTACAAACAGTTACTGCCGCTCGTCGTCGCTTCGGGCGTGTGCTGGCTAATTGCGCTGACGATTTTCCTCTGGTGGAAGCCGGCTTCCCGAAGGCGCTCAAGCACGGGATACATAAGTTCAAAGTCCAAATTCTAAAATTCAAAGTCTGGTTTCCCGAGTGAATTTTGTTTTAGCTCTTGAGACTTGGTCTGTTTGGGCATCGCATTTTTCCTGAAAATGAAGCGAAAAATCACCGGCTATAACAAAGATGATAAAAACGATTGGCGGGCGGAGCTTGAATGCGGGCATTACCAGCACATCCGGCACAAACCGCCGCTCGTCTCGCGCGAGTGGGTTCTGACCGAAGCCGGGCGCGAATCGCGTCTCGGTCTTGAATTCGAATGCAAAAAATGCGACGAAAATCAGCTTTCGGATTTTTGAGCAAAATCATCACTTAGTTGCTTTAAACTTTAATCAACCGCGAAATTTTCCACACTCAAAAGCGTGATATTTCACAGACAGCTTTCTCATCTCAAAATTTAAATACTGATCAAACGTCTTCAACTCTCGATAACTCCAATGTTTACAGTAAATAAATTTCTTTCTGCATCTTGTCGGCTGACGGCACGATCATTGCGACTGCTAAGAATTTGAAAGTCTTTTGATAAACGAATTAAATTTATCAAAAAGTTAATTTAATTATAAAAAGCATTTTTCACTCGATGCAAAAGGAATTTATGAGCAATAATACTTCAAAACCAGGCGCCAATCGGGCACTGTTTTTTTCAACCACGGCTTTCGCGGTTTCATTTGCCGTTTGGGGATTGATCGCCGCACTGGCGCCGACTTTTACGCAGCTTTACAACCTTACCGCTACCGAAAAAAGTTTAATGATCGCTGTTCCGGTTCTGCTCGGTTCAATCGGCAGACTCGCCGCAGGAATGCTCGCCGACCGTTTCGGCGGGCGTTTGACGTTTGCCGCTCTGCTGTTTTTTGCGGCAATTCCGGCAATCGCCATTGGTTTTTCGACCAGCTTTACACAGCTGTTGATTTTCGGTCTTCTGCTCGGAATTGCCGGAACGACTTTTCCGGTCGGCGTCGGATTTACCTCGAAATGGTTTCCGCCGGAGAAGCAGGGAACGGCGCTCGGCGTTTACGGAATGGGAAACATCGGGCAGTCGGTTGCGGTTTTCGGCGCTCCGGTACTCGCGTTATGGCTCGGAGATTGGCGGACAGTTTTCTTTGTTTTCGCCGCTGTAGCGATCATCTGGGGAGTTTTATATTACCTTTTCGCCAGAGATGCCGCCGCAACCGCGCAGCCGAAAACATTGGCGGAGAATTTAAACGTCTTGAAACGTTCGAAGCTCGCCTGGATTTTGTCTCTATTTTATTTTCTCACTTTCGGCGGATTCGTCGCACTCGCGCTTTATATGCCGACTTTTCTGCGCGAAATCTTTAACCTCTCGCCGACCGACGCGGGCGCGAGAACTGCCGGATTTGTCATTTTGGCAACACTTATGCGCCCGGTCGGAGGCATTTTAGCCGATAAAATGGGCGGCGCTAAGGTTTTGGTTTTTGTTTTCGTCGCAATCGCCGCTCTGTCTCTGCTCTTGAGCTTTTCGACGATCACCCTTTTCACCGTCGGAGCTTTGGGCTGCGCGGCGGCTTTGGGACTCGGCAATGGCGCGATCTTCAAACTCGTGCCGCAGTATTTCCCGAAAGAAACCGGAACGGTGACCGGTTTGGTCGGTGCCTTCGGCGGATTGGGCGGATTTTTCCCGCCGCTCGAACTCGGTTTGGTCAAAGACGCAACCGGTGCCTACACCATCGGCTTTGTTTTGCTCGCGGCGTTCGCTGTTGTATGTCTGGCTGTAAATTATTTCACTTTTCTGCGCGGTTCCGTCGAAGAAAGAGCAACCGCCGCTGTGAATGCATAAATTAGTTGAAACCCGCATCGCCGGCGATAAAAAAGGTAAAAAATAAAAAGGAAGGATTGATAAATATGTTGATTGATGTAACCAAAATAGTGCGCGAATTGGCGGTCGAAAATCCTGCGACGACACGCGTATTTGAAAAACTCAGAATTGATTACTGCTGCGGCGGTCATCTGTCGCTCGAAGAAGCCTGTCAAAATGCGGGCGTTGAAATCGAGCAAGTTTCAGAACTACTCGAAAACGCAAAAAACGAATCGTTCGAGACAAACTTCGCCGCGAAAGATTTTGCGGAAATGTCTCTTGCCGCTCTCGCCGATTACATCGTGCGAAAACACCACACGTTTACTCGCGACGAAAGCGAGCGCATAACGGCTTTGCTCGAAAAGGTCGCTTCGGTTCACGGCAAAAGACACGCCGAATTGTTTGAAATTCAAAGAATTTTCGGAATGCTGCGGCTTGAAATCGAAAATCACCTTTTAAAGGAAGAACGGATGCTTTTTCCGTACATCGCTTTGATGGAAAGCTCGCTCACATTCGGGCTGCCGCTTTCGCCCGCACCGTTCGGCACGACGCGCAATCCGGTCGCCGTAATGGTCGCGGAACACGACGCGGCTGGCGAATTCTTGCGCGAAATCAGAAATTTGAGCAATAATTTCGCCGTCCCGGTTGATGCGTGCGTGACTTACAAAACTCTCTACGGCGCGCTCGAAAATTTTGAAACGGATTTGCACCGGCATATTCATCTGGAAAATAACATTTTATTTCCCAAAGCAATCGAAATGGAAAACGCCGGCGCGAAAACGGAGCCGAGAGGAATGAACGCGGCTTTGTGCGGAGCGAGCCTTTGACTTTTAATAATTTGGATGTTTGAAATTCGATCTGCAAGGCGGCGGGTTTTACGAATTGATATGCGGATGATTCGACAACCTGCCGCTGCGAGTTGAAATTTATAACAAAAATCGGTTATGAGAAATTCATTAAGTAAAAGCGGAATTTTTTTTTCCGCTTTCAAACAATTTATATTTTTTACAGCATTTTTATTAGCTTTTTGTTTTATTGTAAACGCGCAAACCGGTTCGGTCGCCCAAATCAAAACAACTGCGGAAACGAATGCTCCCGGAAATACAAACGCAGGCGATGAAACTCAAACTCGCGTCAAACAACTCGAAGCGCAGATGCAGATGATGCAGGCGGAAATCGAGCAATTGAAAAAACACATCGTCAAGCAACAGCCGACACAGCCCAGCGCAGCACAAACCGAAACTAAACCGGCATCGAAAGAGCCGAATTCGGTCGCCGCAAAGCCGGAAATCAAAACGACTGAAACAATCAATACTGAAGCAAAGCAAACCGCGCAGCCAAAACAACTCGGCGTTGACATCGGCTCGGCTCGCCTGACGCCTTACGGCACGATTTATTTTAACGCTTTCGGCAACAGCGGCGGCACGAACAATTCGGACGTTCCGCTTTTCGCGACGCCGACCGGAACGGGAAATGCCAGCGCGACAGTCAGGCAAACCCGTCTCGGCGCGCGGGTTGAAGGCGCGCGAGTTGGAAACGCAAGATTAAGCGCAATCGTCGAAGCCGACTTTTTCGGCGGTTTTTCAAACATCGGTATAGGCGAAAACTTCGGCGTCGTTCGTCTGCGTCTGGCGAACGCGCGACTCGATTGGGAGAAAACTTCGGTTACAATCGGGCAGGATTGGATGGTTTTCGCGCCGGTCAATCCGACATCAATCGCCGCCGCGGCAATTCCGCAGATGGCTGCCGCCGGAAATCCCTGGGCGCGTCTGCCGCAAGTCAAAATCGAGCGAAAACTCGGCGCGAATTTTACAGTGCAAGGCGCGGTTCTCGCAGCGCAAACCGGCGATTACCCGACGGCTTCAAATTTCTTTTTGCAGCCGACGAGCGGAGCGGCTTCGCGCACGCCGTTTTTCCAAAGCCGCATCGCTTTCGCCGATAAAAACTTTTTCGGTACGAAAAAAGCCGGAAGCATCGGGCTTTCCGGTCATTTCGGTCAATCGAGAGTTTTTACCGAAGCGGCGAATGATCGTCACGACGTTGATTCGGTCGGCGTCGCTCTGGATTGGAACATTCCCCTTTCGGAACAATTCAACCTAGCTGGCGAAGCGTTTTTCGGGCGAAATTTAGGCGGTTTTCAAGCAGGAGTTTTTCAAAGCATCAACACGGATTCGGCTTATCGGCAAAATAACATTTTAATTTCCGGCGGCGTGCGCTCAATCGGCACTCGCGGCGGCTGGACGCAGCTCGGTTTTACGCCGAAAATTTGGAAAAATCGTTTTTCAATTCTCGGTTCAATCGGGATAGACGACCCGCGCGATGAAGATTTGACGAGCTTGACGCGCCGCGATTTTCGCTCTCGAAATTTAGTGTTCGCCTTCGATTTGATTTACCGGTTTACACCGCAATTTCAAGTCGGCGCCGAGTTTCGGCGTTTTCAAACCGATTATCTTTTCAGCGGCAGACAAAATTCAAATCACGTCAATCTCGGCGCCGCGTATAGTTTTTAACAATTACGAGTTGCGAAAAACGAATGAAAAAACTAATTTCTTTTAATTCGTAATTCGTAATTGTTATATGAACGATTTTGATGGATACGTATTAGCCGGCGGCGCGAGCAGGCGGATGGGAAGGGCGAAAGCGAATCTGCGTTTGGGCGGAAAAACTTTCGTTGAACGTGCCGCAAACGCACTGTCCGCGATTTCTCCGAAGCGATTGTTAGTTGTGGGCAATCTTTTGGAAATGCCGCCCGGTTTATCGGCTCTGCCGGATAAGTTCAACACAGAGAACGCCGGACAAACGCGCGGTTCAATAATCGGCTTACACGCCGCTTTGTCGGATGCCCGCAACGATTGGGCGGCGGCGCTGGCTTGTGATTTGCCGTTTGTGTGCGGCGAGTTGTTTCGAAAACTCGCGTCGTCTAGTCGAAAGGATTTCGACGCCGTTGTCCCCCTGCAGAACGATGATAGACCGCAGCCGCTCTGCGCATTATATCGTGCCGGGACTTGTTTGCCGGTAATCGAAAAAATGCTTGGCGAAGAAAATTGGAAACTGCGAAATCTTCTGCAAAGCGTCAAAACTCGTTTCGTCTCGTTCGATGAAATTTCAGATTTGCCGCACGCCGAACATTTCTTTTTCAACGTCAACACGCCGGAAGATTTTCGCGAAGCGCAAATGATAGAAAATTCGCTGGGTAGCTAACCTTTTTTAGTCAGGCGGCAACCGCTTTAACGAAAACTTTGTGACTAATCGGCGGATGCGCGGCGACCGTTACAGCCGTCGTCGGACGATAAAAATAGATGAACCATTCGTCGAAATTTCTCTCTTCCGCCCAGCTCGCCAAACCGCGCCGGGCGAACATTTCACGCAGCGGAATTGGATCGAATGGATGTTTCAAGAGCAAAACGTCTCCGGTTTTTTTTAGGTTGATTAATCCTTTGGCGATTGCCGGCATCGGGTCGCGTTTTTCTTCAGCCTGCTGCATTAGATCAACAAAAGTTACATTTGCGTCCGTATCTTTAAGACGGGCAATCTCAAATGGTTTGACGGGCGAATTTGTATCGGTGTATTCAAAATCTTCCCGGCGGCTGTGGAAAAGTTCGGCGGACAATTCCGCCTCGTCTTCGCCGAGCGTCAGGTTCAAGACGTAAAGCATTTCCGTTAAAGGAATGCCGGCGATTTTGGCGGCTTGTTCGACGGTGATGCGCCCGCTCATCGCCCGGCGCAGTTTAGGATAATTTAATCGCTCGAATTCGGGTGCAAGGAGCGTCAGCGCGGACAAAACCTTTTCTTCGTTTATCGCCAGAACTTCCTTGATTTTTATATCGCGTTTTACTTTCATATCGGGTTTTCCTCCGGTAAGAGAATTATCGGTCTTGTTGTTCATCGCTGCGGTGATTTAAGTCACTCGGAAAAAATAACGAATGACTTTTAAGGCAGAAAATAATCGTTTTGGAAAAGCGTAAAAAAAGTTTAAAGTTTTATCGTGAGCAAAAATAAAATCGCTGTTTTCAAACAAACCGAGCTTTTTCGGGATTTGGACGAAAACGTTCTTCGCGTTTTAGCGAGTCGCGCCGGTGAAAAAACTTTGCGCCGCAACGAAATATTGTTTCTCGCCGGAGAAAAAGCCGCCGGATTGTTCGTGATCGCGGCGGGTTCGATCAGAGCGTTTCGCACCGGAGCTGACGGGCGCGAGCAGGTCATTCACGTCGAGCGCGCCGTTTCGACGATTGCCGAGCTTCCGGTTTTCGACGACGGCAATTATCCTTCGACCGGAGCGGCGGAAGAAGACGCGACGAAAGTTTATTTTCTGGATATAACGCAGGTTCGCGCGCTTTGTCTCGAACATCCCGAACTTGCTCTGGCGGCGACCAGACTGCTCGCCGCGCGTCTGCGCAGCTGCGCCGAGCTCGTCGAGTCGCTTTCGCTCCGCGAAGTCGGTCAGCGTCTCGCTCAACTGCTCTTAAACGAAGCCGAAACGAAAGGCACACAAACCGCAAGCGGTATTCGTATCAAACAAAAATTAACGCACAACCAGCTCGCCGCCCGCATCGGAACCGTCCGCGAAGTCGTCACGCGTGTTTTCTTTCGTTTGCAAAATCAAGGCTTGATTGTTGTTGACGGAAAGGAAATTCTCATTCCCGATACAGAGATTCTCGCTCATTATGCCGATTTGAGAGCGGATTCAAGAAAAGACTAAAAATTTTGCGACTTGATATTTGTTAGAGTAAGCAAAAACATTAAGAAAGACACAAAAACGCACTTTCCGAAAATAAAAAAGACCTGCAAAACGACAGGTCTTTTAATAAGTAATTTCTTTAATCTCAGGTTCAAAAAATTCTCATTTACGAATCTTTCAAAGCGTCTTCTGTTTACTTAATCGAAATTATCGAACGTAAGCCGACGGCACAGGCTTGTCTGTGCTGACTCCGAATTGAACTGCTCGATGCTGACCGCCCGCCGAGCTAGCCGCATACCACCACGTTCCTGTTGACGGGCGATAGACAGCAAAATCCATTCTGTTATCGCCGTCGTAATCACCAGGCGCGGGAACGTCGCCGGCAGCGCCGAACTGCAGCGTTTGAACGCTGCTGTCTTCGCTTCTGATTACCGCCCACATTCTCGCTGACGGGCTGTAAATCGCCGGGTCAACTTTTCCGTCTCCCGTATAATCGCCCGGCACAGCCACATCGCCGTTCGCAACGGAAGCAGCAACAGATGATTTCATTTCTGAATCTCTTGATGCGACGTTTAATGTGCGGTAAGTATTATTCGATGAATTAAATGTTGCGAGATTGGCGCGTCCGTCGCCGTCGTAATCAGCCGGAACGGGAACTTCGCCGTTTCCTCCGAAAACTATCTGATCAATTCCGCCGGTTGATTTCAAGATGTACCACTTCGTTTCAGAAGGACGGTAAACGGCTGCATCGGCACGACCATCGCCGTCGTAATCAGCCGGAACGGGAATGTCGCTGGCTAAACCGAACGGGAAAGCGTAATAACTGAAATCCTCGCTTCGCAAAATGTACCAGGTTCCGTTTCTGTAAAACGCAATATCTATTTTCCCGTCGTTCGTATAGCTGGCTGGCACGATTACATCCGTCGCCGTTCCGAATTGAAAAGCGCGGTGGTTTCCGTCGCTGCTCCGGTAATACCACCATTCGCCGCTTGAAGGACGAAAGATGGAAAAATCTGTTTTGCCGTCGCCGTCGAAATCAAAAGTCGCCGCGCGCGTTATGTTAATTCCGTTAACAAATATAATTAAACCGATAGAAATGCTGATACTTATTCGTAACCAAGCTGAAATCGAATTATTTTTCATTGTCCTTCCTCCGAGTGGGTTTAGTGTTTTGTTTCTCCACCTTCGATGAATGAGACGTAGAAGATATTCGGTTTTGCCTTTAAATTGTGTTTAAAGCAAATTGATTTAATAAGAACGTGAAAATGTTTGAAAATTAAATGATGTTTGGCGAAATTTTACTTGAAAAAATATCGTTCGACCGTAGCCGACGATAACAGCCTCTAAAACGGAGCATTGCTTTTATTATTAAAACCATTTTTTAAGGCACGAGAAAAATGTAAGCATTGGGAACAGGTTTATCCGTGCTTAAGCCAAACTGTACGGCTTTGTGTTGTCCATTCGCCGAACTTGCCGCATACCACCACGTTTTTGTTGATGGACGATAAACAGCGAGATCGGATTTACCGTCGCCATCATAATCTGCGGTAACGGGAATGTCCCCGAGCATTCCGAAATTCGATTTACTCAAAGTATTGTTTTCGCTGTTCACAATGTACCATTCGCCGCTGGTCTTATACTTTGCGACATCAACTTTTCCGTCACCGGTATAATCTGCCGGAACAGGTTGATCGCCTAATGTTCCAAAGATTGAAACGGCAATCTCGACACTGCCCATCTTTATGCGCCACAGGTTGGTGCCGGGTTCATAGATTGCCAAGTCGGCTCGCCCGTCTCCGTTGTAATCTGCCGGAAATGGCGAGCTGCTGGTATTGCCAAACTGCTCTATTCTTACGCCGCCTGTGGTGTTTAAGATATACCAGGTGTTATTTGAATAACGATACACTGCCGCGTCAGTTTTTCCGTCTCCGTCGTAGTCCATCGGTACGGGTATATCTTCAGCTAAACCGAACGGAAAGGCGTAATAGCTGAAATCCTCGCTTCTAAGAATGTACCAAACGCCTTGATTGGGGCGAAAGAAAGCAAAGTCCGTTTTTCCGTCGCCCGTGTAATCGGCGGGCACGATTTTATCCGTTGCCGACCCGAATTGAAATGTTCCGATACTTCCGTCAATGCTTCTTAAATACCACCACTGTCCCGACCCCGAACGATAAATTGAAAAGTCGGATTTACCGTCGCCATCAAAATCAAATGAAGTTCGGGCTAAGCAAGTATCAGCAAAAGCGATTAAGAAAATGAGCAATGGCAGAAGCTTTTTCATAACATTAATTTATGTGTTTTCGCGAAAACGAATCGGGCTATTTATTAATGCCCGAAACAGCGGAAAACTTACAATTATTTTCTCGCAATTAATTACACAAAACATTGTTATTTTGATTATTACTCGAAACAGCCACAAATTAAGTAAATTGATTAAATTAACCCGAGTGAAAGTACCTGCTATTATCTGCGGACTCAGTTTTATGTCAAGAAACATTTCCTTTTGTCCGGCGAATCATCATGTGCCGGTTTTTACAAGCCGTTTTCGTAATCTTAGCCGTTGAAAAACCTATGTGCCTTGTTTCAGTATTCTTAAATTTAAAAAATCTGGCAAATTCGCCCGCTTTCGGCGAATCTTCGAGCCTGAAGCGCCGAAGCGGTTCAACCAGGATGTTTTCAAAAAAAATAAAAGCCTGGGGTTTAGTTAAAACCAAAGGCTTCGCTGTTGGTAACTGAGTAGTATTAGCTGGGAAATTAGGGGCGGAAAAAGAAAAGAGGCATCGAAATGATGCCTCTAAACTACTGTAAATAAATGGTCGGGGCGAGATGATTTGAACATCCGACCTCACGGTCCCGAACCGTGCGCTCTACCAGGCTGAGCCACGCCCCGTCAAAACAATTTATAATCTTAGATTAATGCCGGTTATAAAGTCAAACCGTTATTGAACATCGGGCTCGGGAGCGACCATTGCCAGTTTTTTTTCGCGGCGCGCTTTTATGTATTCGAAGATAATCGGCAGAATTGAAAGTAAAACGACGACTACGACGACTTTGTCAATGTGGTCTTCGAGCAGAAAGTTTTCGACGCCGAATACGCTGCGCATAAATTGTTCGACCAATCCGCCGAGAAAATAGCCCGCCGAGAGCATACTGACGACCCAGAAAAGCCCGCCGAAAACGTTGTAAAACAAAAATTGCTGGTACGACATCTTTGCCGCGCCCGCGACAATCGGCGCAAATGTTCTGACGATTGGAACGAAACGCGCTATAACGATTGTTTTGCCGCCGTGTTTTTCGTAAAAGGCGTGCGCTTTCTGAATATGTTTCGGGTTGAAAATACGCGATTTCGGGCGTGTGAAAAGCGTTTCGCCCATTTTTTTGCCTGTCAGATAACCGACAGCGTCACCGGTTATGGCGGCAACGAAAAGCGTGACCATTAATATCGTCAAATCCATTTTGCCCGCTGCGGCGAAAAGTCCGGCGACGACCAGGAGGGAATCGCCGGGCAGGAAAAAACCGACTGCCAGTCCGGTTTCGGCGAAAACAATTAAAAACAGCGCGACGTAGACGTAACCGCCGAATGTGTCAAGCAAACTGTCAATCATTATTTTCGGATTGAGAAAGTCCTTGACCTGATGTAGAAAATCCATTATTGACTGCATAATTTTTTGATGAAAGGAAGATGGGCGGGCGGGAATGCCGCTTCATAAATGTACTTTAATCTTTTTCAGTTATTTTGCCAACCGTGTTCGCCGATTAAAGGCACAAAAGCGCAAGCGCCGAAATCTTCACGGTGAAAACCTTTTTCAGTTCGCGTGACGCGAATCAAATTCTGCGTTTTCGGATCGTTTCCGATTGGAATCACGAGTCGCCCGCCGATTTTTAACTGTTTAAGAAGCGGTTCGGGAACTATCGGACCGCCTGCAGCGACGAGAATTCCGTGGAAAGGCGCATAAAGCTCCCAGCCGTTTGTGCCGTCGGCGCAGCGCAGAGTTACATTATTAAATCCGAGTCTTCGCAGACGTTCCTGCGCTTCCTGCACAAGAAGCGGGATGCGCTCAATCGCGTAAATTCTTCCGGCAAGCGATGCCAGAATCGCGGTTTGATAACCGGAACCTGCGCCGATTTCCAAAACGCGGCTTTTTTCGCTCACTTCGAGCAATTCGGTCATTCGCGCCACGATAAACGGCTGCGAAATAGTCTGATTGGCGGCAATCGGCAGCGCGTTGTCTTTGTAGGCTTGCGCTTTTAACGCTTCGGGCACAAAAAGATGGCGCGGAAGTCGCAGCATCACTTCCAGAACTTTTTCGTCTCGAATTTTATAATGCTCGCGCAAACGCTGAACCATTCGCTCGCGGGGAATCTGATACTCGTCCATCATTTTGAGTTCATAGAGTTCACAGAGTTTATAGAGTTCATAGAGTTCCTTGGGTTCATAGGGTTCGTTGAGTTAGATGAAAAATTCTTTTTCTCAATGAACCCAACGAACTCTATGAACTAACTTTCCCAAGTTTGCAGAATTTCAATTGCAATGTGATTCGTTAAATCGCTTCGCATCGGCGTTACCGAAACGTAGCCTTCGTCAATGGCTTCAAAATCCGTTCCGCCTTCCGGGTGAAAACCGCTTCGTTCTTCGCCGATCCAGTAATACGGCTTGCCGCGCGGGTCAATATGTTCGGAAATGATCGGGCGGGCGTTCTTAAAGCCCTGTTTGGTAATTCGTATGCCTTTCGGAATGCCTTTCGGAACATTTATGTTGAGCAGAGTGTTCTCCGGCAAGCCTTCGTTCAAAGCTCTCAAAGTTAATTCTTTCGCAACTTTTGCTGATTCGGAAAAGTCGTAATTGCGATTGGCGACCAGACTGAATGCCAAACCCGGAACGCCCAGAATGGTTGATTCCATCGCGCCAGCGACCGTGCCGGAATACGTCGCGTCATCGCCCAAATTCGCGCCGTGATTTATTCCTGATACGCAGATAACCGGACGTTCTTCCGCACTGAAAATTCTATTCAGCGCGAGCGTTACGCAATCGGTCGGTGTTCCGTCAACCGTCCAGTGCCGCCCGTCAATTTGCCGGATCCGCAAAGGGCGCGACAAAGTTAAACTATGCGAGGCGCCGCTCATCTCGGAAGCGGGAGCGACGACGTAAACATCGCCGATTTCGCTCAAAGCATTTTCCAGCGCGATAATGCCTTCCGAATGATAACCATCGTCGTTGGTTAATAAAATACGAATGTTTTCCGCGTTCATTATAAAGAAAAATCTATAAACAAAAAATGATGCGTGAAAAGCAAATGTACATTTATCTGCACACATTCGCTTTACGCATCATAAAACTTTTCTAACCGCTAACTAACGGTTGTTTTGATTGTTCGGTCTTTGCTGATTTCCCGCATTATTGTTGCCGGTCGGACGCACTTGACGGAAACGTCGGCGATTTCGCTTACGGGCATTTGCCGATTTGAGTTTCGCTTTCTGACCGGGCGGAATAAAATGCGCGTGTTTTTTCAAATCTTTGATAATTTCTTCGCTGATTACTTTTCGTTTGAATCGGCGCAGAGCGCTTTCAATTGATTCGTTAGCATTTACATTGATAGAAGCCATTCTTGTTTTCACCCCCTTTTGGGCACAAATTCTTGCTTTGAGAGCAAACAAATATTAAACACTTTTTTGCGGTCAAAGGCAAATGCGAATACGGTTTTACCGGGCGGCGAGCGGCAGCGCGAGCAGATGTCCGAGATAAACGAAGTAAATTTTTGCTTCCTTCTCGTCTACCCAGATGTCCATACCGCTTAAATTTATATCGGGGATTTTAATGAGCGGCTGAAAACGGAAAGTTTTTTCGTCGTATCGCCCGATGTTCGTTTCGTTTGTTTTTTTCTCGTAAATGGCTGCCCAAAATTCACCCGGATTTTCGGTCGGCTGCAAACGGCGAACGGATTGCTGCCACAGCGGGCGAAATTCTCCTTTGATCAATTGCACAGCTTCGGTGTTTGCGTCGAATAAATAATACTCCGGCGTTTTCGGACTCGGATTGGGTTTGATCTTGCCGCGCCGCCGCAAAGCCCAGCTTTCTTCGGGACTTATCTCTTGGGCAGCCTCGATAGGCGCCCCGCTCGTTCGCAGGAAATGACCTTTAGCCCGATAAAGCAGAACCTTATTGTGCGAGCCGATGAACGCAATCGGGTAGAAGGCGTCCGACGGCAAGACATTGATTTTGTATTCTCTGCCGGTTTGCAGATTTATTCTGACAACCGTTTTCGGCTCGCTCCAATCCGTTTCGGCTTTCGTCGCCACTGCCCATTTACCGTCGGCGGTGATAATCGGGTTAGCGTAAAGTCCTTCTTTGAATTTAACCGGGTTTGAAGACCCGTTTATTTTATACAAACCGCCTTCGTAAGGTTCAGCGACGCGGATTTCGACGTTTCCGGCGCGAACCTGCCATTCCGGCGTCGAATAGTTGATGACGGATTGAAAATTTTCCGCGTTTCGGTTAAAAAGCGAAAATTCCGACGGCTGCGCAGCCGAGGCGCTGAGCTTGCCGTTTTGCAAATTTCGCCAGGACAAATGCGCGCCAGCCATTTCTTGGCGTTTTTTCATAAACGCGGCGTATTGAGCTTGTCGCTGGTCGGAGTTTTCTTCATCGATTTCGATATTGTAAAGGCTTTTTTGCAGCTCCAGCAATTCTTTTTCGATGTCTTTCTGTTTGAGTTTATCTTCGATCAAAAGGCGCAGATCAGCGTCTTTTTTCCAAACCGCGCGGGCTTCGAGATTCTTATCCGCCAGCAATACTTCCAAACCTTTTACTTTGTCGGAGAAGCGATACTTAAGCGCGAGATTTTCATTTTTGAACGATTCGAAATAGTCGAATAATTCTTTGACGACGTTTTTTTCGTTGTACGTCGAGCGCAGAAAAACTCTTCGACCACCGCTGCGCCCGAACATCACGAATTCGCTCGATTGGCATTCTTCACAGGAAGAATTGTTAAAGGATGGAAGCGCGTCTATTTTGTTTGCCAACAAAAAGTTATAAAAATTCTCGAATTCTTTCGCCGTGAGAATTCTCTCCCAGTAACGCGCCACATCTTCTTCGTATGTATAAACGATTTTGTCTTTATAGACGCGAATTATCTGCTGACCGCTTGCCGCGTCGGGCAAAGTAGCGTAAACAGCCGTAAGCTCGGGGACGGCTTTGATTTCAGAGCGCAATTTCTCTTCGTTTTTCTTTAAATTCGAAAAGGAAATTGACCAGTAGCCGATTCCGTTTACGCTTTCAAAAAGAGCGTCGAGATTTTTTCTTTCGATTGCTTTTTCTTCGGGCACAAACGCCATACGCGCGCCGAGAATCAAAGCCTCGTTCGGGTGTCTGGCTAAAACGAGCGCGCGAGCCTGCGGGCTGTCTTCGGATTCGAGCCATCTTTCAGCCGCGAGCGCTAAAAGTTTATTTGAATCGTTCGTAAATTCGGCTACTTCGGCAACCGGCAATTTGGCGCGAAGCAGCCGGGCGCAGCCGAGCATGGCTATGCGAGCTTCCGCGTCAGTTCCGCGCAGAATTCCCGCATACTCGCTTTCTTCTTCGATCAAACAAGCGCCGATGCCGCGCGTTGTTCCGCTCGAACTGCGCAGCATCGCAAGCTCGTTCGGAACTTTCTCACGGAAATCCTTGCGTTTGGCTAAAGCGCTTAAAATCGTTTCGATGTCGGCTTCGCCGATTCGTATCTGCCGCAGAATTTCAGCGAAAATCGCCGCGCCTTTCCATTTCTGCATTATTTCCGCAAGAGCAGCGGCGACCGGCGGCTTTGTTCGCCGCAAAACTTTTAACCGCTCGACCGCCCGAACGACAAGACCGTCGCTCGGCTCTTCCTGTTCGCCCACGGTTTTTCCGATACTGATTTGCAGCGGAAGAGTTTTTGTTTCAGCCTTTTCTTCCGGTTCTTCCTCTTCGTGACTGTCACCGTAGTACCCGTATTGAAAAGCGTTAAGTTCGGCTAAACCTTCGGGCGTCGAAATCATTGTCGCGTAAGCCTCAAGCGCCGCCATCTGCTCATCGTCGGATAAACCTCCGCTGGCGATTAATGCCTGAACGATTACCCCTCGCGTTTCGGGATTCATTTCTTTTGAAAGAGCGAACTTTAAAGCCGGAACCGCGCGCGAATCTTTGTATCTGACGAGCGCGCTGATCGCCGCGAAACGGAATTCTTCCTCGTTCATTACAATCGCGATTAAGCTCGGAATGCTTTCCGGCAAGTCAACTTCGGCGAGAGCGGAAATCAATTGTCCTCTTTCGGAGTTTCGCGACGGTTTCGCCCAATTCGGATCGGAAAGCCACGGAAGCAAAGCCTGTAAAACTTCTTTATTTTTACCGTCAAATGAATCCATCAAGTTTCGCGCCGCTGCCGAACGAACGGCGAAATTGTCGCTTTTGACGAGTTCGATCATTTTTTCGATCCATTTTTTCGGCGGCGACATAGAAATCAAAGTCGTCAAACCCGTGTTGCCGTTATCTTGAATCGTCAATAAAGTTTCGTCGGCGAGCAGGGAAAGATACCATTCGTCGCGCCCTTTCCAATCGCCGCTCGCCGCCAGCGCGTCCATCGCTAAATCGCGCTGCGCCCAAGCTGCCGTTTTATTCTCGACAATATCTTGCAGCATTCTTCGATATTTTTCCGCCGCGCTTTCGTCCTCCGTATCAATCGCGCGTTTATATCGAACCCATCTCGCCAAAGTTTGTGAATAAGGCTGCGACGAATCATTTTCCAAACGCTCGACAATCGGTCGGGCGGAATTCCAGTCAATTTTTGCCAGAGCCAGCAGCACGTCCTGCTGATTGTTCGGCACGTAATCATTTTGATCCTTTGTTTTCTGAGCTTCACGAACCAGTTCGGCGACAAAATGATTGCTGTTATGTTTCAGCCATTCCTTAAGGCGCAGTTGCGTGTAAGGTTCCATTTCATTTTCTTGCTGTAAATTGTCGTAGAACCTCTTGACGGTATCTGAAGTTCTGGCATCGGAAGGCAAAACCGAAAGGTAATTTACGAGTTTTTTCGGATCATTTTCACAGGCTTCGATAATTCTTTCGATTGTTTTGGCGGAAGGTTTTAATTGATAATTCAGGCGGTTGTAGCTTTCATTCTGCTTCGCCCAGTAATCGAGCAAATCTTCTATCGGCGCGTCGTCCGGCGGAATATTTTCATCGCTGTAGAAATCCTCCGTGCGTTCTTTTACCTTTCGTTCTTTGCCGTCTTCGTTCGGTGGCGCGGGCGCGGGCAAATCCAATAGTTCTTTTAGTAAAATGTTTGAATTAACCGTTTGAGCTTGAATTGTCAGTGATAAGAATAAGGTTGAGAGAAATATCTTGAGAAAAAACCGGTGCATTGTGAAAACTCCTTTGCGTAAATGCTTGCGCAATTATAAATGTTTGCTGTTGTAAATCAAGAACAAATTTTTACTAAAGACAAATGCACGAAGTTATTTTTATTTGTCTGTTAATTTAATCGCTTTATAGTTTTACAAATAGGAAAGTACTGGCAGCAAAGATATTTCGCGGTTTTTTAGAAAAATTCGTAAGGCAGGATAGGCAAATCGGAATTTGAAGCTGTTAACGGAATGAGGTTTTAATCTGCTCGCACGAAAATAAATAAAAAATAAAGCCTTGTCGAAAGTAAAATCAACAAGGCTTTATTTTTTTATTCAGGAACGTTTATGCCGAAGCCGTTCCCGATTTAGCTTTCTTTTCGCGTTTTATTCCGCCGATTTGAACGAGATTGTCACCTTTGATTTGATTTTTCTCCATCACCATTTGCTGATAAAGCTTGCGCATCATCTGCATTTCTTCGGCAGCGGTTTTAGGTCCTTCCATTTCCGGTTTGTTCGGACGCGAAAGATCAACTTCGTTCAAAATCAAATTGTGCGTTTTATCGCCCAATTCGACTTCTTTGCCGCGCGCGAAAACTTCGTGACGACCGTGTTCTTTATACCACTGCGCGACGGTCGCGTTCTGGTGCATATGCTCGATGATGTTTCTCCAGCCGATACCCGTATTGTAAGCGCAGAACGAAATTTCGCCTTCCTGCGTTCCGTAGGGAATAATGCACATTTCCGTGCGGCGGAAATCGTAATTGAACAAATCTTGGAACCACATACCGGCGATGAAAAGGAAGTTCCACGGGTCTTTGCGGCGTTTTTCGATGTCTTCTATAGTGCGCGTGCCGTCAACTTTTCCGTAGTTTTTGCCCGACAAACCAAACGATTTATCGAATTTGGCAAAGATGCCGCCGAGCGTTAAACTTTCCGGCGCGCCGTATGGGTTGTAGTTTTTCAGAAGAGCCAAGCCCATCATAATATTGGAAAACCATTTTCCGCGAGCCGTGTCGGTGATGTGCTTCATATCTTCGACGAGTCCGGGAATGTGCAGAAATTCCGGCACCGGAGCCATTTCTTTGGTTTCCTTGTTGATCATCACGGCGGTTCCGACGCCGCAGTTCGGGTGGCAACCGCAGGAAACTTGTCCCCAATCGGCTTCCGGTCCGTGAACGAGATCAGCGAAATCGGCGAACGCGCCCATCAATGAAAGCGGGAACCAATCGCGCGTCGGTTCAGTGATTCCGACTTGTTTCTGAACGTCCTGAGCCAGATGCGAAAGCGTATAACGCTGTTGTAATCGGCGCTGTTCGGTGATGTGCTCGTCGCGACCCGTAAATGAAACGGGTTGAAATGACACAAATGAAATTTTCTTCGGGTTTTCCAAAGCAAAACGAACAATCGTTCCGACCTGATCGTTATTGACGCCGTTGACCAGCGTCGTGACGAGAACGATGTCAACGCCCGCTTCGTGCAAATTGTTGATGGCGCGAAGTTTCACGTCGAACAAGTTGCCGATTTGACGGTGCGAGTTGGCGTCGTTGCCGATTCCGTCAAACTGCAGATAAACGAAACGAAGACCGGCTTCGGCAGCTTCGCGGCAGAATTCTTTGGATTTAGCGAATTCGATTCCGTTTGTCGCCGCCTGCACCGAATTGTAACCGACTTTTCGGGCGTAACGAATAGCTTCGATAAAGTACGGCGAAAGTGTCGGTTCGCCACCCGAGTATTGTACGGACATTTGGCGGCGCGGTTTGATCGAAATCGCGTTATCGAGAATTTCTTTAACGTCTTCCATCGAAAGCTCGTGAACGAATCCGACCTGATTGGCGTCCATAAAACACGGGTCGCACATCATATTGCAGCGGTTCGTCAAGTCAACCGTCAGAACTGCGCCGCGTCCGTATTTAATCGTTGAAGAACCGTGATTGTGCAGTTTTTCGTCGTTATGAGATTGAATGTCTCGACCGGGAAAATTTGCTTCGATATGTTTTAAGAACTTAGAGTCAATCGCCATTAAGTCTTCAAAATGCCCGTGCTCGGGACAATCCTTAATCATCCAGATTTGACCGTCGCGTTCGATAATCTGGGCTTTAATTTCGCCGACCTTTTCGTTAATGAGCGTTGAAACGTCGCGCTTTCCAGCCAAAATTTCTTCGCGCGCTTCGATAACGCAATTCGGGCAGAGCGAATCTGTCGTGCGCGGAAAGCCGAGCGTCGGTTTTGATTTCTGCCAAGATTTAAGCAGTGGTTTGTCCGACCATTTCGGCGTAAATGAAGGATTCGGTTTATATTGATTTACGGCTTTGATGGCTTTGAATAAGCCACTCGCCATATACGTCAATCCCTTTTCAAAATGTTTTACAGGTCTCATAAATATTTCTCTCCGGTATAATAAATACTATTTTGCGTCAATTTAAATATTGGGAAGTATTAGAACTTGATTCATCTTAAATAAACATCAAATTCCAACAAGCAATAAGTGTGCCGCAGATTTATGTTCGTGACTAGTGAGAATTTCCACTCAAATACGCAGATTGTTAGTAAGAATATAAATACATTGAGCTTCAAAATGACACGTAATCGCTGTTAAAGAAGGTAATGTTTACTTATGACACAGAAGGCTCGGTTGTTAGTGTAGAACGTTTTAGTATAGATTGGTTCTCGTTTCGACTGTTTAAGCCACTGCTTAATAATTTTCATAGTTGTGGAAAACTGTTAAGCTACAATATATTCTGCATTTTTCTAAAAAACAGCGAGTTTATATTCTTATTTTACGTTTTATTAGTTTTTTGTTCACCTTGTGTTCACTTTTAAGCAGTTGATTTAACTCTTACTTGAAGAATAAATTGCAAACCATTGAAAAAGAAACAGATAGATGAAATAAAAAAGATCTTTACTTCGCAATTTCGTTATGCTAAATTCACTTTCACCTTCAAGGGAAAATTAGTTAAAGGACGGACGGTTATTTAACTAATAAATATATTCGATAGCTTTCTTCGTTGAATCACATAACAAAAATAAAGCAGTATTTTTAGATTTTTGTTTTCTAACAAACGTAAATATGTCTATACGCTTCGGAACATCCGGTTGGAGAGCAATAATCGCGGATGATTTTACATACGAAAATGTCCGTGTC
The DNA here is from genome assembly GCA_036388895.1 of Pyrinomonadaceae bacterium. Classification (GTDB taxonomy): domain Bacteria; phylum Acidobacteriota; class Blastocatellia; order Pyrinomonadales; family Pyrinomonadaceae; genus SXVE01. The sequence goes on from DASVQY010000054.1 coordinate 97,483, forward strand.
GTCACCGAAGCAATATGCAGCTATTTGAAAAATAATTCAAGCGGCGAACAGAAATTAATCGTCGGACACGATACGCGTTTTATGGGCGAAAATTTCGCCGCCGTTGCCGCCGAGATTGCCAAACGAAAAGGTTTTCGCGTTCTGCTTTGCGAAAGCCCGACTCCGACACCGACCATTTCACACGCGATTCGGAACGAAAAAGCAGCCGGCGGCATAAATTTTACGGCTTCGCATAATCCGCCCGAGTATCAAGGAATAAAATTTTCGACGGCGGATGGCGCTCCGGCTTTGCCCGAGGTTACCAAACAGATCGAAGAATTTATCCGAAATAATGCGAAAGCAAACGAGGCTGAAGGCGGATCAATTGAAGTTTATGACGCGCGACCCGCTTATCTCGATGATCTGAAAACTAAAATTCGCTTTGACTTAATCGCCGGTGCGAAAGGCAGATACGCTTACGACGCGCTTTGGGGAACAGGTCGCGGTTATCTGGACAGGATTTTGCGCGACAATGGTTTAGAAGTCGAGACGATTCACGATTGGCGCGACGTGACATTTGGCGGAAAATCGCCGGAACCCGGCGAAGATCATCTCGATGAATTAAAAGAGGCGGTCAAAACCAAGCGATTAGTTCTCGGACTTGCGACAGACGGAGACGCCGACAGATTCGGAATAATTGACAGCAACGGCGAGTTTATTACGCCTAATCAATTAGTCGCTCTTTTAACGGATTATTTAGCGGAATCGCGCGGTTGGACGAACGGAGTCGCGCGTTCGGTCGCTACGACGCATTTAATTGACAGAGTTGCGGCAAATCGCGGCTTAAAGCTTTACGAAACGCCGGTCGGTTTCAAATATATCGGCGAATTGATAAATAAAGACGAGATTATTATCGGCGGTGAAGAATCTGCGGGACTTTCGATTCGCGGTCATTACCCGGAAAAAGACGGAATTTTAGCTTGTCTTTTAGCTGCCGAAGCGGTCGCGGCTCGCGGCGTAAGTTTGACTGAACAGCTAAGAGATTTGACAAATCGGGTCGGGAATCTCGAATCGGGCAGAATCGGCGTTAAATTAACCGCAGAAATTGTCCAAAATTTGAAGGAAATACTTGCGAAAGAGCCGTCAGAAATCGGCGGACGGAAAATTGAAAAAATAAATAGAATGGACGGCGTAAAATTCATTTTCACGGACGGAAGCTGGATGCTGATGCGTCCTTCGGGAACCGAGCCTTTGGTCAGAATTTACGCCGAGACAGAAAATACGAAAGATTTGGAGGTGCTGCTTGAGCAAGGTCGTCGCTACTTATTGGACTAATTCACAAACGGTTTGGACAAAACCGCAAACGGCTACGATGCCGAGGGAAAGTCGTGCAAAAACTGTCAGAAGCAGTGAACGCACAACTCCGCAATGGGTTATCTTTACCGTTATAGCTACGCTGACTTGTATGCTTTGCCTTACGGTAAATTTCCGGGCATACACGGAAGTGCAGCAGGAAATGAGTCAGAACGAAACATTATCCGCGCAGGCTGAGATTTTAACGACCGAAAATTTGGCTTTGCAGGAAGAAATACACAGTTTGAAAAGCGACCCGCGCGCCATCGAGCGCGAAGCCCGAAAAATCGGGATGAGTCGCCCGAATGAAAAGATTCTTGTGCCGACGAATTAAATAACTGCGGAGAGTTTGTTCGCTGACACAGATAAACCTGCCCTGAAAATAAACCGCCTTTTGCCTATCAACTCCGCTTTGCCTACAGCTTATCCCTTCCGCCAAAAATCGCGGCTTATGTTTCCCGAACGTAAGCCGCACTTCCTTTTTAGACTGCGAATTACCAAGGACGAATTACGAAAGCGCTTAATTTACTAATGATTTGATTTACTATTTTTGATTTACTATTAATAAATGGCAATTTACTATCTTTGTATAGATTTACTATCTTTATATAAATGAGCCATTACAGAATTTTTTATTCGCCGTATTATTACGCGAACATCGGTGAAAATCACGTTTTTCCGATTAGAAAATTTGAACTCGTAAGAGATAGATTGCTGGCGGAAAACACTTTGCATCCGTGGGAAATAGTCGAACCGGAACCGGCGGAAATCGAAGATGTTTTGCTGGTGCACACGGAAGATTACACGACGCGCCTGCGAAACGGAACTTTAACGCGGCAGGAAGTCCGAAAGCTCGGTCTGCCCTGGTCTGAATCTTTAGTCAAACGTTCGTTTCTCGCCACTTCGGGAACGATAAATGCGGCTAAAGAAGCCTTAAATTCGGGCATTTCCTCAAATCTTGCGGGCGGAACTCATCACGCTTTCCCCGACCGCGGCGAAGGCTTCTGCGTTTTGAATGATGTCGCCGTCGCGATTCGCGTGTTGCAGAAAGAAAATCTGGCGCAAAGATTTTTAATCGTTGACTGCGACGTGCATCAAGGCAACGGGACGGCTTTTATTTTCAAAGACGAGCCGGAAATTTTCACCTTTTCGATGCACGGCGAGAAAAACTATCCTTTGTTCAAAGAAACTTCCAGCCTGGACATCGAGCTCGCCGACGGCACGGGCGATGAAGAATTTCTCGAAACTCTCGCCGAAGCTTTGCCGCGAATTTTTCTGCATAACCCGGACATTGTTTTTTACCTGGGCGGCGCAGACCCTTACGAAAACGACAAATTAGGACGACTGGGATTGACAATTGAAGGATTAAGGAAACGAGACGGAATGGTTTTATCGTTTTTCAAACACCAGCAAGTTCCTATCGTCACGACGATGAGCGGCGGTTACGCGCTCGACATAAACGATACGGTCGAAATTCACTGCAACACGATTCGAGCGGTAAAAAAGGTATTCTTTAGCGAAAATTACAAAACGGTTTTGCGCGGAAATGCCGTTTAGCTGAAACTCGAAATGTTTTGACATTTACTTTAAAAGCGTGATACTTTGCTTCTCACGAGTTTTTCCGAAAACTCGTGAAAATCGGTTCTTTTTCAGTTGTAAGTGTACGAAGTCCCGCTTCTTGAGGCGGGAAAGGGGAAGCCGGGTGAAAATCCCGCGCGGTCGCGCCACAGTGAAAGCCATTTTGGATTTTAGGTTTTAGATTCGGATTAATAGAAAATGTTTATTTAATCCAAAATCAGAAATCCAAAATTGGAAAGTCTGGAAACCTGCCTTTGTACATTGCGCCGTCAGAATGTTTCGCGTAAAAGCATTCGAGGCTCGCGTCAGCGTGTTTTTTGTATCTCCTTTTGGTGAAAAAGCTCTGTCTTTCCGTTCTTCGAAGTTTTGAAGCGGAAAACGGAGCTTTTTTATTTTGAGAAACAGACAAAAAAAACAAATTTGGTTATTTACTGCTTCGCCTCTTCGCCGGAAATTGCCTGCATTGATCGGTTTATTGGCTTGCTCTTTGGTTTTCGCAAGCTGCCGAAACGAAAATCCGCAGGGGCAAAATGACACAAATACGCGTGAAGTTACCGACGATTTAGGACGGAAAATAAAAATTCCCGTAAAAATCGAGCGCGCCGTGTCCCTAGCGCCGAATTTAACGGAAAGCGTTTTCGCCGTCGAAGCGGGCGACC
>DASVQY010000055.1:0-43072 GCA_036388895.1 Pyrinomonadaceae bacterium
GACGGTAAAACGGATCTGGCAGTATACCGCAACGGAACGTGGCATATGTTGTCATCGGGAGCGGGCGAAGCGGCAGGCAGCTACAGCACGGTTGATTTCGGAAACGGATCAGACGTACCGGCAGCTGAAGCTCGTTAATAAACCAGGAAAAGGAATCAAAAAGCCGAAAAGCGAAATTATTCCTTTTCATTAAATAAAAAAGGGAGCGTGAAAATTTTCACGCTCCCTTTTTATTGCTAAATACCACTTTTTGAATTGAGTTAATTTGAATACAAAAGCTTGATTTACTTTAAAGAATCAAAATTGAGCTGATCGAATGGCGAAGTTGCCTCAGCAAAACTCTTGACAGTTGTTTAAGAAAAACGCTTGCGACAATGTCACCGTTTCGCTTTGACGCACAAACTTTTTATGTGCGACTTCAATTTTCAACGATTGTCTTTAAGTACTGATTGTATTTATCGGCGGACAAAACAAAGCTTATGTCGTTTGGTTCGATAGTTTGGCGTTGATCTGATAATGCCTTATTCATCGCATATTTGAAAATTTCTGTTATCAAAGGCGCGATTCGGAGATTATTGCCTGTATACTGGTTGCTTATTGCAAGTCGTTTTTCGACGCCTTGCCGGATATTCTGTGTGTCAATCGAGAGATTTTGCATTGTCGCATCGAATAAATCGGATTCTTTTATCATCAGCCGTATAAAATATGCTCGAGTGAAACATAATGTTGACCCCTACGGCGAGTTTCATTAAGGGCGGTTTCCAAAATTCGCCTGCCGCGCTCGCTAAACCTGTCAAAATAAGGATCTAAATTTTTCATAAAAGTTTCTCTACAATTTCAAGACAAATCAAACGCTTCGTTCCGGTTAAAACGCATATCAAGAAATACTGCTCGCAGATTGAACCTCATTCTTTTAATTATACATCCTTTTAATTATACATCGTTTTTTGTCTCGGCTTACGAGAATAAAAAAGCCGCTTGCGATTACGCAAACGGCTTTTTTCTGTTTTTTCTGTAACCAGACAATTTATGGAACAAAAGCATTGGGTACCGGCTTGTCGCTGGCTTGACCGAAAGTTTGTATCAATGTTCCCGATGCTGATCTTTGAACGTACCAGGTGCTGTTCGACGGGCGGAAAACCGCCGCGTCTGTTTTGCCGTCACCATCATAGTCTCCGGCTGAAGGTATGTCGCCGTTAGCTCCGAACGGGAACGAGTAGAAGCTATTATCTTCACTGCGAAGAATAAACCATTCGCCCGAAGAAGGTCGGAAGAAAGCGACATCGGTCTTTCCGTCGCCCGTGTAATCCCCCGGAACCGGTTTATCCGTAGATGAACCGAATTGGAAAGCAATGCCTCCGGCTGTCGTTCTGCTTATCCACCATTCGCCTAAACTCGGACGATAAATGGCAATATCCGCGCGACCGTCTTTATCATAATCGGCTACGACCGGAACGTCGTTCGCCGCACCGAACTGCTGAATGATTGTTCCGCCGGTTGATTTCGAGATATACCAGGTTGTATTCGAAGGACGGAAAACCGCCGCGTCGGCTCGTCCGTCACCGTCATAATCAGCCGGAGCGGGAATGTCGCCGCTTGTGCCGAACGGGAACGAGTAGAAGCTGAAATCTTCGCTTCTTAAGATGTACCATTCGCCGGTCGAAGGTCTAAAGAAAGCAATGTCGGTTTTGCCGTCGCCGGTGTAATCAGCCGGAACTATTTTGTCGGAAGCGGAACCGAACTGAAAAGCTCCGTTTCCGCCGTTCGAGCTTTTCAGATACCACCATTCTCCGACTGCCGGACGATAAATCGAAAGATCTGATTTACCGTCGCCGTCGAAATCGAATCTGGAACGCGAAGGAGCAGGTGTTTGTCCTGCTGCTTGATTGACAGTAAAGGTTTGACCGGCAACTGTAATGGTTCCGGCTCGCGCCGCGCCCGAATTGGCTTGCATCGTGAAGCTGACCGTTCCGTTACTGCTGCCCGTGCTTCCGGCAGTGATGGAAATCCAGGGCGCATTGCTCGATGCGTTCCAGCTACAACCAGTTCCCGAACTGACATTAAAGTTTCCGGTGCCGCTTTCTGATGAAATACTCATCGCTGCGGAAGACAAAGCAAAGACGCAGCCGGAAGCCTGATTGACGGTAAATGTCTTTCCGCCCATAGTGATTGTTCCGGTACGCGCCGCGCCCGTATTCGGTTGTACCGAGAACGATATCGGTCCGCTGCCGTTCTTTTGAGCGGGAGTATTATTTGTAATAGTAATCCAGTCTACGTTAGTGTTCGCCGTCCATGTGCAGCCGGTCGGCGCAGTTAGATTAACCGTTCCGTTTCCGCCCGAGGAGCTGATTGATTGACTCGCTTGATCGAGCGAATAAGAGCAGCCCACGGCAATAGTATATTTGTTCACGCCAACCATATCGTTTGACGGAATCGCCTGGATGACAAAGGTGTAAACGCCGACTTTGCTCGGATATCCTGAAATAAATCCTTCCGGTGAAAGATTTAATCCTTCGGGTATGAATCCGTCCGCTATGCGGTATGTAAATCTTTCAAACGGGTCTGTTTGACCGATTCGGGAGGCTTTGAGTTCCTGTTGGTAATAAACGTCTATTTCGCCGTTCGGCAGTATGGAAGACGTAGGCGAGATTCCGATGTTGTACTCGACCGCTCCGATGTCTACCGTGCCGCTCAATATTCGTGCGGAACCGCGCTGATCTGTCTGAGTTCCCACAGGCAGAACGGCATTATTACCCGCGTTTATTGCAGGACTTCCGACCAGTAAAGCATGGGTCGGAATAGAACCGCCATAAAAGCTTAAAGGGCTTAACATCGGATCAGTATCGAAAATGTCCGATACGTGATATGACAAAGGTCTCTCCGTGTTCGAGGCATCGCCGGGCGAATCACCGATTAAATTCCAGCCCTGGGAGAAAAACTGACCGGCTATATAAGTAATTTCCGGTCCGTTATTTCCGGCAATAATTGTGTTGCCGAGGAAGAATCTTCCCGCATCAATCATAACCCCGCCGCCGGTTCCGTTCGATCCGTTTGAACTGTTGTTGGTAATAGTCGTGTTGTATAACTTTAATTCCCCTATGTTGTGAATTCCGCCGCCTGTTTTTTCAGCGATATTACCGGAGAAAGTTGAATTTTCAATTGTTAAATTTGATTGACTGTAATATCCGCCTCCAAAAATAGCTTTATTCTTCGAAAAAGTGGAGTTGCGTATTATGTTGTTTTCTCCTCCATCGTTGAAAATGCCTCCGCCTTTGCTTATACTACCCGGCGTGTTTGTGACAGAGATAGTGTTGTCAGTTACATAAACCCGGTTGAGTTTAAGAGAACTGTATTTAGCGTATATCGCTCCTCCTACCTTGTAATTTTCGGTGCTTTCTATGCCGACGCCGTTTCCTTTCATCAAAGTAACGCCGGAAATAGTTACATCGGCTCCGATCATATAAAATATGCGGCTGTTATTATTGCCGGAGATTTTTAGTAACTCTGCTCCCGAACCTCTAATCTCGAGCGACCCGTTATTGATAATTGTAATTTCACCGCTTGTTAAGGTGATTGTTCCGGCAAGGGAAATCGTAATGACATCATTGCCCGGCATATTATTAGCGTTTTTAACCGCTTGGCGAAGACTGCCGGGACCCGAGTCATTTAAGTTTCTCACAATCAAATTTACTTGATTAACAGTGAATGTTTGCCCGGCGATTGTAATTGTTCCATTTCGATCAGCGCCGCTGGTTGGTTGTACTGAAAACGAGATTGTCCCGTTTCCGTTTCCGCTTGCTCCGCCGGTTATGGATATCCAGTCTGCATTACTCGCCGCATTCCATGTGCATCCCGGTCCGGCGGTGAGATTTACACTTCTGTTTCCGCCCTCTTCATTAATATTTAAGGTAGTGGCAGACAAAATGTAATTACACCCGTTATCTTGATTTACAGTAACGGTTACCCCGCCGATTGTTAAAGTTCCCGATCTGGATGGGCTTATATTTCCGTCAACAATGAATTGAACGAATCCGTCACCCGTGCCCGAAATGCCAACCTGAATTCTTATCCAGGAAACATTGCTTGCGGCGTTCCATTGACACCCCGCAACGGTGCTTACATTGACCGTTCCTGTTCCGCCGCCTGCCGAAATATTGAATGTTGTCTGTGACAGATTGAAAACACAACCACTAGCCTGATTGACGGTAAATGTTTTTCCGTTAACGGTTATCGTTCCGCTTCTTGCCGGACCATTGTTAGCAGCAACCGAGAAATTAACCGCGCCGGTCCCTGACCTATTACCGCCGTTGGATATCGTTATCCACGACTCGCTAGTAACAGCAGTCCAAGTACAGCCTGCACCCGAATTCACGTTGAATGTGCCGGTTCCGCCCGCCGCCGCTATGTTCGTGCTTGAGGAAGATAAGTTATAAGCACAGCCGTTTGCCTGAGTGATAGAAAATGTCTTTCCGCCGATTGTTATCGTTCCGGTTCTTTGCGGGGTAACGTTGGCGCCGACTGTAAAATTGACCGTTCCGTTACCCGTTCCCGTCGGGGTCGTGACGTTTATCCACGAATCCGACGCAGTTGCCGACCAACTGCATCCGGTATTGCTCGTCGTCACATTAAAACTGCCGCTTCCGCCGGCGGCATCGAAACCGGTGTTGTCAGGAGTGAGCGTAATCGTACAGCCCAGTTCTTGTGTGACCGAGTAGGTTTTTCCGCCGACTGTAATTGTGCCGCTTCTAGCAATACCGGTGTTGGCTTGAACCGTGTAGTTGATAGTTCCGCTGCCCGTACCCGTTGCATTGTTAACGGTTATCCACGATTCCGAAGTCGTAGCCGTCCAGGCGCATCCGCTATCCGAAGCGGTAATTGCGAAACTGCCTGTTCCTCCGGCTGAGTTAAAGTTTTTGCTCGAAGGAGCAATGCTGAACGTGCAGCCGTTAGCCTGCGTAATCGTGTGGGTTTGACCGTTAACGGTTATTGTTCCGGTTCTTGTCGAACTCGCATTGGCGGCGACAGTAAATTGGACGGCTCCGTTGCCTGATCCGCTCGCCGTGGTAATCGTAATCCACGATTCATTACTGGCGGCACTCCATGTGCAGCCTGTTCCCGAATTGACATTAAAGGAACCGGCTCCGCCCGCCGCCCCTATGTTCGTGCTCGCAGCAGATAAACTGTAACTGCAGCCGTTTGCCTGTGTAACGGTAAAGGTCTGATTGGCGATTGTTATCGTGCCGCTTCTGACCGTGCCGGTATTGGCGGCGACCGTAAATTGAACAGTGCCGTTGCCGGTTCGAACGCCCGTTCCGCCCGCGACGGTAATCCATGAATCATTACTGACGGCTGTCCACGTGCATCCGGTTGCCGATGGCGTTACGGTTACGCTTCCGCTGGAACCGCTAGCCGGGCTGCTGGCTAAAACCGACGATAATGTAAACGAACAGCCCGCCGGTTGATTGACGGTAAAGGTTTGTCCGCCTACCGTCATAGTTCCTGTGCGCGGCGAAGTCGTATTATTTGCTGAAACGGTAAACTGAACCGTTCCGTTTCCGTTTCCGCTTGTTCCGGCTGTAATGTTTATCCAGGAAGCGTTGCTGACGGCTGTCCACGCGCACCCGGAACCTGCGATTACATTGAAACTGTCGGAACCGCCGCCCGCCGGCGGGTTTGAACTGCCGGTCGAAAGAGCGTATGAACATCCGGCTTGCTGATCAACCGTAAAAGTTTGACCGGCGATAGTTATCGTTCCGCTTCTTGCCGGACCGGGGTTGGGCGTAACCGTGAATTGCACGGAACCGGAACCGGTTCTGTTTGCTTGACCCGTAACGGTTATCCACGAAACGGCACTGACCACGTTCCAATTACAGCCCGATGTGGTCGTCACATTGACGGTTCCGTTTAATCCGGCAGCAGGACTATTGGCTGAAACCGAAGACAAAGTGTACGAACAGTTACTCGGCTGCTGATTTATCGTAAAAGTTTGCCCGCCGATTATAATCGAACCCGCGCGCGCGCTGCCCGTATTCGCTGCGACGCTATAGGAAACCATGCCGCTTCCTGATCCGCTGCTGCCTGAAGTAACGCTTATCCAGGGCAGGCTGCTGGCGGCGGTCCAGGAGCAGCCGGTTGATGTAGTAACGGCGACCGTCCCAGTTCCGCCGGTTGCTGCAAAGTTTATAGCTGCGGGATCAATCGCAAAGGAACAAGTCTGGACAGTAAAATCCACCGGCGCCGACGATCCGCCGGGTTGCGGATTACGAACGGAAACCTGATATGTTCCGGGCGTTGCCACGTCAGAAGCTAAAATAGTTGCTTTTATTTGAGTATTTGAGACAAACGTCGTCGCTTTGTCCGTTTTGGTTTGATTTTTCCATTCGACGACGGAATCGGCGACAAAATTGCTGCCGTTGATAGTAAGTTCAAACGAGCTTCCGCCCGCAGAATAATTATTCGGGCTGAGCGAGCTGATCGCGGGAGCCGGATAAAATGATTCAAACGCTCCGATATCAACGCTCCCGAAATTTCTCGTAAAGTTCTCGCCGCGCTGATCGGTAGTCAGAAAATCTGATGGATTGTTTTCTACGCAGCTCAAAGTCGTGACGCAGAGGTTGCCCGCATCTTTCGCCGGGCTGCCGGTTAGAAGCGCGTGCGTGTCGGTTTGTCCGCCGTTATTTTGTAAATTGCCGAGCAGCGGAGGAATCGGGGCGGTGACTCCCGCTTTGTCGGTCGTTTTGTCGAAGCCGGAATTAGCCGTGGCTTTTCCGATTAAATTGTTGCCGAGCGAAAGAAACTTCGCGTTGCCGGTTGAATTGTTAAAAGAATAAACATCGGGACCCGCCGATGCCGGAGCAGTGTTTTCGGCGATTATCGTGTTGCGAACGTACACTCCCGGACCTTGTCCGCCGTAATATATTCCGCCGCCGCTGGTTGTCGCGGTGTTTTTCGTAATCGTCACGTTATTGAGCGTTACATTCGCGCTCAAACTGCGAATTCCGGCGCCGTGTTCGGGCGAAATATTACCTGAAATCGTCGTGTTGCTTATATTTACAACAGATGAACTGCTGATGTATATACCGCCGCTAGTATTTCCGTTAATCAGTAATCTGTTGAGGTTTAGCGTTCCCGTATTGTAAATTCCGTAACCGTTTTGTTTCAGGGCGACATCCGTTAAATTCAATCTGGCTTCGTTGTTGATTCCGTGCCCGTCGGAACCGGAAACAGTAATGCCGCTGATACTTGTTACGGTCGTTCCCGAATAGCTGATTTTGAATACGCCGTTAACGGTATTGGCATTTCCTCTAACTGTTAAAAGGCGCGCGCTCGGACCGACTATAGTTACCGCTTCGCTGATCACCAACCCGCCGCTCGAGCTTAATTGAATTGTCGTCGGCGTTGTAAAACTCAAACGAATTTCATCGGGTCCGGCAGTAGCGTTCGCCTGTTGTATCGCGGCGCGCAGAGTGCAGTTTCCCGTCGCGTCCATACACGCGCCGTCGGTCGGCGACATGTCGTTCGTATCTCCGGTATTGTTCACAAAGTAAATCGAAACCGGAGCCAGCGAATCGTCCAGACTGCTCGCAATGTTTTTTGTTCCGATTGTCTGCGAACTGCCGGAGCCGCTCAAAGACTTTATTATGTTGTTATTTAGAAAATTAAATGATTTATATTTTGAGTAGTGAAGCGCAGGCTCCGAATTTTGCAAGCTGTTTAAAGCCGAGCCGGGATTTTCCAAATCGAGCGAAAAGTCTGACGACGAACCAATCGTTCCGTACGAAGCCGAAACGACAAGCGAAAAACAAATAACAGCTAAGAATGTAAAGCCTAATTTTCTGTTAAAAATGCTGAATATAGACATATGTGGAAATTTCTAATATTGCCAAAATTGACTTTGAAACGGTAAACGGATTGGTAAAACTAAATCAAAATTGGGGTTGACTAGCTTAAATCCAACTAAAAACTCAACTTCCTCTTTACAAGAAGCTGAACAAATTGTGCATACTTTGATAGAGAGAAACTCTTATAAAATACTTTATTTTGACTAATCCTGTCAACAAATTAAGCCGATTCATAATTTTACGACAGTTGTTTGAAGCGCCAAAAATTTATAATCGTAAAAACCGAAAAATAAACAACCCAAATTTTAAGTTAAATAAAATTTGACACTTGTATAAACAATCATTTGTAAGAAAAATTCAAAAATTTGAAACGGAAAATAAGAGATTGAATTCCGATGCGAACGCCGCAGAATCGAGGCTGCTCTCGCCGGTGTTTTAGCCGGTAAACCGGAAAACTTCAGCGACGAATACAGATTTACAAAAGATAATAAATAAAAAATACTCGCGGCGGGATTTGAACCTGCGACCTTTCCCTTCGGAGGGGAACACTCTATCCACTGAGCTACGCGAGCATAAACCGGATTGTAAAAGATTGCCGCGAAAAAGACGGCAAAAATAGAACGATTTCTATTTCGGCTGAATGGTCACGCTTTTTATGTAAATCGGTTCCGACGGTTTTTCGCGATCTCTCGGAGCGCCGGCGATTATTTGAACATTGCTCATTCCTTCGATTACTTTGCCGAAAACCGTATACCTGTTGTCAAAACCCGGTTGACGTTTGATGGTGATAAAAAATTGCGCGTTCGCCGAATCGAATTCTTGACCGCGCGCGGCGCCGACAATGCCGACATCATACGGAATATCGGAGAATTCTGCTTGCACGTCCGGTTTGTCGGATTTGCCCATTCCGTCATTTGTTGGATCGGCGTCTTTAGAATACGGATCGCCGCCTTGAACAACCGAGTCATTGACGCGGTGGAAAATCGTTCCGTTGTAAACGCCTTCTCGGGCTAATTCCTTAAATCGCAGAACCATTTTCGGGGCGATATTCGAATAAAGCTCCATTTTTATTGTACCGTAATCGGTTTCGATAACGGCGATTTCCGGGTCGGCAACCGGCGCGACGCCGCTTTTAATTTCAGGAGTGCGACTGTTGCTGTTTGCCGTTTTTTTCGCTTCAGTGCCGCACGAAAAGGCGAACGCGGCAAATAACAAAAGAAAAATTGAAGATTTTGTTTTATTCGTCAACATATTGGTTCTCTAAAACTTTTTATCGCTGTCAAGTAGGATGGTTACAGGACCGTCGTTCACGAGTTCGACATCCATCATCGCCTGAAAACGTCCGGTTTTCACTGTTTTTATAACTTTTCTGGCTTCACCGACAAAAAACTCATAAAGCTCATTCGCTTTTTCCGGCACGGCGGCTTCGATGAATGAAGGACGGCGACCTTTACGCGCGTCGCCGTAAAGCGTGAATTGTGAAACTACAAATAAACCGCCTTCAACATCAAGCAGCGAAAGATTCATTTTACCTTCGGCGTCTTCAAAAATGCGAAGATTAAGAGTTTTTTCCAACAGGTAAATCGCCTGACTTTCCGTATCGTCGCGCGAAACGCCCAAAAAAACCAGAATTCCTTTTCCGATTTCGCCGGTCGTTTCGCCCTCGACGGTAACCTTCGCCCGGGAAACTCTTTGCAGAACAGCGCGCATAATTACAAGTGAGAATTAAAAGGCGAGAATTGAGAAGTGAAAATCAAAAATCGAATTGATTGGATTTCTTGTTTCCCAATTCTCATCTCACATTTATTCTTCGATATAAACGCGATTCATCACGACTGGTTCGAGCGGTTTGTCGCGCTGATTTGTTTGCACTTCCGCGATTGCGTCAACTACGTCCTGACCTTCCGTGACGCGACCGAATTTCGTATAGCTCGGCGGCAAAGGATAATCAACGTGCATTATAAAAAACTGCGAGCCGTTCGTATTCGGTCCCGAATTAGCCATCGCGACCGTTCCTTTGTTGTACGCGCTTTGATAAAGCGGCGAGGTGCGGTTGATTTCATCGTTAAACTTTCCGCCCCAGGCTGATTCGCCGCCGTAACCTTCGCCGAGCGGGTCGCCGCCCTGAATCATAAAATTTTTAATGACGCGGTGAAAAATCACGCCGTCATAATAACCTTTTTCCGCCAAAAGCCGAAAGTTTTCCGTCGTTTTCGGCGCATCTTGTTCTAAAAGTTCAAATTTGATTGTTCCTTTATTCGTTTCGATAACTGCTGTTCTATTAGCCATTTAAATCTCCTCAAAATTATAAATTCATAAAAATTATGGATTTAGTCGATTATAATAAGAAATGAAATCATTTGTAATGTCTTGCAACGGAATATTTTCTAACTCGTGGGGTATCTTTTTACTTGAATCAAGTGTTATACCGAATCCCTTTTCATTTGTGAAAGATTGGATTTCTTTCGCAATTTTATTATCAATATAATTTTGTGAATTGTCTCTCCACGCTCGATTTATGATTTCTTCTTCTGTAGGACTTTTACCTGTTTCGTTTTTAATTTGTTCTTCAACTTTTTTTATTTGTGGCAGATATTCTTTTATTCCAGCTTTTTTGTCGTAAAAAATATTTGTGTTAATCACGGCAATTTTAGCTTCTGGTAAATTTAGCTTGAGATTAGGTTTTAAGCTCGTTTTGAAATACTCATTTAAGACAGGAATTATAGTATTTGTAATATTTAGTTTCTCATTATATCCGATAAGATGACCATTTATTTGAAGTTTTACCCCGTCAAGAATAATAATTTGGTTTTGAAATTCTAATTGTTTTATTAAGTTTGCAATTTCGTCGGAGACAGGATCAACAAGAATTTTCTTTCTTTTTTCATGTGATTCTTGACTGCACGGTGAAAAGCAACAGCCCAAATAAAGTTGGTTATTAGCATTGATAAGTTTAGTTACTCCTGTTTTTTCATCTTCAAAAGCGATTGTGTTTATGAGGGCGATTGGTTTTGATTCAGTGAAACCTCTTTCCTGCCCGAGAGAAAAAGAACATAGAAGAAAAATAAAAAGTTTTGAGAAGAGTAAAAATCTCATTGCTTTCCAAAAATAAATCGTTCAATTGCAACGGCAACGCCGTTTTCATCATTGCTTGTAGTTGTATAAAATTCTTCGCGTTCAAGCAAACTCTGGTCGGCGTTTCCCATCACGACCGGAGTTCCGGCGTATTCGAGCATATGCAAATCGTTGAAATTATCGCCGCAAACCATTACGTTTTTCGCAGACAAATTTTCAATCTGCGTTAATTTCTCCAAACCGATTCCTTTTGATGCGTCTGGCGGCAAAATATCAATCAACGTGAAATCCAGACGCGGGTAAACAGTCGTCAAAACATTCGCTGCCGAATCGAGTTCCGATTGAAGAATCATTTCCAGATGCGTCATCGGCTCGCATTTTCCAGAAAAAGAAACGTGAACGGTTTCCGTTTCGTCCAGAACATTTTCAAGGTTTTCAACGTGCATAACGGCTTCTTCCGCCTCGTCGCCGTGAAGCGTTTTAGACCAGACGATATATTTTTGCAGCGGAATATTGTCTTCGGAAACCGTATCGTAAAGCAATGTTCCTTTGCCGCGCGGGTCTGCGCTCAAAAGCGCGTCCGCGCCGAACTCGCGCCCGACGCGCAGTACTTCTCTCACAGTTTCATTGGAAATAATTGAAGCAGCGACTGTTTCAAGGTTCTGCGCGTATTTCAAAAGCGCACCGTTGTGAGTAATCAAAGGCGCATTTAGTTCAAGTTCCAGCCCGACGGGACGCGCATCACGAAAACGCCTGCCTGTGGCAATCGTCACGAGAACGCCTCTTTCTTCAGCTTTTTTTATGGCTTGTTTGTTGGCTTCGGAAATTACACCTTTTGAATTTAGCAAAGTTCCGTCTAAATCGAGCGCGAGAAGTTTTATCATTTACGGCAATACACTTTCCTTTCGCAATACTTTTATAAGCATACGCAAAAGAATCGAGATTTGCCAAAATAGAAGAATAGAAACTAGAAAGAAAACAGCAAGGTCAAAATCACCCGCTTTGTAAAAGATTCGGTCAACACCTTTGACAATGCCTAATTCGTCATAAACAAGTTCTTTTCTAGTATCAATAAACCAAAAAATAAACATCGCTATCGAGGCAATTGTAAAGATAGAAGACAACAAATACCGCTTGGTTACGCACAATGAAGAAAATATTAATCCTACAAGTAAAATAATCGAGAAGAGAAATTCAGGATGTTGGTCTGGAAAGCAATACGGTCCTGCAAAAACGGGCTTATTTTGAGCTTTATTTTCTTCTTGTTCTCGATAATATTCTAAACGAGCAAAATCAGCCTTGATGTTATATGTTATAGAGCCTGCAATCGAAAAAATAAATGATGCAAAAGCAACGAGCAAAATAAGTTTATGTTCTCTTTTAGAAATGTATTTGTTTGCTTTCATAATTCATTAGACACCGAATACGAAAACAAGTTCCAAAAACAATTATTGATTAGCTTCTTCCGCGCGTTTCTCTCGCCGCTGTTGTTCGAGCCAGATTTGATACGCCGCTTTTCCGCGTTCAAATTCGCTTGCAGAAGCGTAGAAATTGTGCGAGCCGTCGTTTTTCTGGACGTTTAGAACATAATAAATATAATCGGTCTGCGCCGGGTAAAGCGCGGCTTGAATGGCGCTTTCAGAGACGGAAGAAATCGGACCGGGCGGAATGCCGCCGTATTTGCGCGTGTTGTACGGCGAATCAACTTCCAGATCGCTTTTGTTTATCGTTCCGTCCCAGCGGTTTTGCATTTTGGCGATGTAAACCGCCGTTTGGTCAATGCCGAGCGCAATATTTTTGCTTAAGCGGTTGTAAATGACCGACGCGACAATCGGGCGTTCTTCTTCGTATTTCGATTCGGTTTCGATTAACGAAGCGATTGTCACGATTTCCTGCGGCGTTCTGCCCAAAGTTCTGGCGCGGTCGTTCCATTCCGGTTTCCAGACTTTTTTGAACTGCTCGACCATCGTTTTGATAATTTCTTCGGGTTTAGCGTCGCGCGGAAAGCTGTATGTGCTCGGATACATATATCCTTCCAGGTTTTTGGCGGTCGGAGAAATATCTTTTATCAAACCCGTGTCGTCCATCATCGCTAAAATTTCTTTATCACTCACCGCAGGATTTTGCGGGAATTTTTCAGCGATGCGTTTTGCAATATCAAAACGCGTGTAACCCTCGGGAATTGTCAATTTTGTCGTTCGTTCCTCGCCCTTTTCAAGCTCCTTTAAAGCCTGTAAAGGCGTAATGGGCGAAGCAAACTGATATTCACCGGCTTTTAACTTTTCCGCTTCGCCGAAAGTGCGAACGTAAATTTGCGTTGCGGTTTCCGCTTTGATAATGCCTTCGGCGGCGAGTTTTGAAATGATTTGATTCGGCGTCGAGCCTTTCGGTATTTCTATATATTTATTTGTTTTGTCGTGCTGAACCGGCGCGTGTAGTGAACTGTAAAGCCAGTAAGAAACGCCGCCGACAGCCAGAACGGAAATGATAAAAAGGACGAAAAGAATTTTTATAAATCGCATAATTTCGCACAGAAGTTTAACAGAAGATAGATGTTGGATGCCACATACCAAATGTTAGAATGGTTTTTTAAGGAAATTAACTTAAACACGAGAAATAACGAAGATATGGCGAGAAGGATTTTTATTGCAATTGATATTTCCGAACAAGCGAGACGACGGGTTTCCGATTTTACGGAACAATTAAAAAAAGAATTTTCACATTTGCGCGGCGGTTGGGAAAAGCCTGAAAAACTGCATTTAACATTGAAGTTTTTGGGAGATGCCGATGAAGTGCAATTGGAAAAATTAAAAGAGATTGTTGAAAATATCGCGGCGAAAATTTCAAAATTTACATTAAGAATTGCCGAAACGGGCGTTTTTCCGTCCGCGCGAAACGCTCGCGTTTTGTGGATTGACGTAAAAGACGAAAAGGGAAGCGCGGCGAAAATTAATCAATCGCTCGAAACGGAATGCGAGAAAATCGGCTTTGCTAAAGAGAAAAGAAATTTCAAGCCGCATTTGACGATTGCGCGAGTGCGCGATGTCGGAAAATCAAGAGAATTAGCCGAATCTCACTTAAAAAAAGAATTTGAGCCCGTCGAGTTTGAAGTCGCTGAGATTGTGATTTATGAAAGCCGACTTCAACCGACAGGCTCGATTTATACAAATGTTTTTAGTTCAAAGCTGAAAGCGGAAAGCTGAAAAATACAAAAAATTAATCCGCTTTTTCATCCTTTAAAGCATTTTCAATCGCCGAAACGACTTCCGGTGAATCGGGCGTCGTTTTCGGGCTGAATCGGGCAATAATTTTGCCGTTTCTGTCGGTCAAAAACTTTTCGAAATTCCAGGTTATATCGCCTTCAAAGCCTGGATTCGTATCTTTGTTTGTCAGGAAAGTGTAAAACGGGTGCTGGTCTGTTCCTTTAACGGAAATTTTTGAAAACATCGGGAAAGAAACGTCGTAATTCAAATTGCAAAAATCCTTGATTTCCTTTTCCGTTCCCGGTTCTTGTCCCATAAAATTGTTGGCGGGAAATCCTAAAACGACAAAGCCGCGATCTTTGTATTTGTCGTAAAGGTCTTGCAGCCCTTCGTATTGAGGCGTCAATCCGCATTTACTCGCAGTGTTGACAATCATCGCCACTTTACCGCGGTAAGCGTCGAGTTTTATATCGTTTCCGTCAATATCCTTCATTGTAAATTCGTACATAGATTTTTGCGGCGGCGCGATGCTCGGACTTGGATTAAAAATAAATCCAAGCCGGTAAGCCGCAGCGATTCCTCCGATAATTAAAACTAAAATAACAATTAATCCGACTTTTAGCATACAAGAAACTCCTTAGTTTCATAGAGTTCATAAAGTTTATTGAAGAACAGAATTTTACTCGGTTAAACAAAAAATTCTTCTAACTCAACGAATTCAACGAACTCTAAAAACTTTTATTATCTGCCCAATTCGCGCGGTGCGCGAGGCGGTTGTTGAAGAGTTTTCTGCTCATCTTTTTCGCCTGTTTCGGCAAAAACTTCTTTCAGCGCACCGACGCTCGAAAGCATACTCGAAGTTTCCATCGGCATAAAAATAACTTTTGAATTGTTTGTTCTGGTCATATCGCGCAAAGATTCGATGTAGCGAGCCGTAATTAAATATTGCGCCGTTTGCGCCGGGTCGCCGATTGTTTGCGCGATTTGCGCGATTGCCTGCGCTTCCGCCGCCGCCGCTTGAAGTCGCGCCTGCGCCGCGCCGCTCGCCTGCAAAATTGCCGATTCCTTTTCGCCTTCCGAACGTGTAATCGCAGCCTGCTTTTCGCCTTCGGCGCGTGTAATGGCGGCTTGTTTGTCGCCTTCCGCCTGCAAGATAAGCGCGCGGCGGTTTCGTTCGGCGGTCATCTGTTTTTCCATCGTGATGCGGACGTCTTCGGGCGGATTGATGTTTTTTACGTCAACGCGCGTTACTTTGACGCCCCATTTGTCTGTGGCTTCATCGAGGATTATGCGCAGTTTTGCGTTAATCTGATCGCGCGAGGAGAGCGTGTGGTCTAAATCCATTTCGCCCATTACCGAGCGCATTCCGGTAATCGTCAATTGAACGATTGCGCCGACCAAATCGGCGACTTCGTAAACCGCTTTCATCGGGTCGGTTATTTGCCAGTAAACGACCGAATCAACGTTGATCGTCACATTGTCGCGCGTGATGACCGGCTGCGGCGGCATATCAATAAATTGTTCGCGCAAATCAATCGAAGTCGTGCCCGGGCGAACGTTAGACCAGTAAACAGAACGCGGCGATTCGAAAAAAGGCACAATGATATTAAGCCCGCTCGCGGCGACGCGGTGAAATCGCCCGAGACGTTCAATCAGCAAAACGCTTGACTGCGGCACGATTTTTATCGTTTTTGCGGCTATAACCAACAAAGCGATTCCAAGAAGCGCTAAAAAAATCAAACCGAATAGTTCCATTTTTGTCCTCCTATTGATTTGCGATAAATATAACCTATTTTTCCGCGTGCCTGAAATTGTAAATCGGCGAAATTAATTGCCGAAAACAAAATTACAAATAAAAATCAATTTTCATAGAAAAAAAATGACACGTTTTCGGAATATTCTTCGCGTTAAAAGTCAGAGCAGCCAAATGCTCTGAAATAAAAAACAAAAATCATAATTTAATTATGCTGATCTTTCAAAACAAAAACAGAGCCGCGAAAAAGCATTAGTTATCAATTCATATACCGCTTTATATCTACAGATTATCTTCCGTTTTCATACCTGAATCTTTTTCGCGGCTCTGTTTTTATTTATCTTTAAGCTGACAAAAACTTGTAAATTTATCGAAATCTGACGAAAATCTTTTCAGCCGTATGCCTGAAAATTTCGATAATAATTACGATTCAAAAAAACATCTTCTGCCTGTTGCGGCGATTTTCTCAGTTATAATTTCGATGATTTTGCTGCTGCGGATGCAGGGCAGAATCTGGTGGTGCAAAACCGGCGATCTCGCGCCTTTCACGTTCGACGCGTGGAGCACTCATACGTCTCAGCATTTATTCGACCCGTACAGTTTTACGCACATTTTGCACGGCGTAATGTTTTTCTGGTTGGTAAGTCTGCTTTTTCGGCGGTCGGGACTGGTTTGGCGGTTCATTGCGGCGGTTGCCATCGAAGCCGTTTGGGAAGTGGCGGAAAATACAAATGCCGTCATCGAACATTACCGGCAAAATACTGCTTCGCTCGATTATTTCGGCGATTCGATTTTTAATTCGCTCGGCGATGTAATAGCCTGCGCAGCCGGTTTCTACATCGCATACAAGCTTGGCTGGAAGCGGTCATTGGTTTTCTTTTTAGCGACGGAAATCGTTTTGCTCGTTTGGATTCGCGACAGCCTTTTGCTGAATATTTTAATGCTGATTTATCCTTTGGATTCAATCAAGAATTGGCAGATTGGCGGTTGAGAATAGCCGCGAAAAGGCACATAAAAAGCAAAATAAAATTAGCTGAAAATTACACCGAATAATACTCGTTATTAAGTTTTTTATTCGTGCTGTTCGCGCAATTCGCGGCTAATTTTATTTTGCTTTTTTCCTGACTTTTAACTACTGCTCGCCGCGCTCTTGTTCAATAAAGGTTTCCAAATCTACGGTAAGTTTTTTTGAACCCGGCTGATCGAAAGTTTCGATCCAGCGAAGCGATTCGTCGAGAACGCGAATTTGATACTCCTTCCAGTTCGGTTTTCCGGCGACCGAACCGAGCTCGCCGTTGTAATAAGCTGTTCGCGGCGGACGAACGCGATCTGTAGCGAGCGGGTCAACCGAAACGACCATTGTCGGAATGCCGCGCATCTCGATTGCTCTGGCGACAAGCCCCAGAGTCTGATGGCAAAGTCGCGAAGCGGGAATCAATAGAGCGGCTTGAACCTCGTAATTGACGAGTCGGTCGGCGAGACGCGGCGCAAGGTCATTGGCGACGAGTGCGGCGTTCGGAATATAACTGCTCAAACTCCACCACACGTTATTGAGCTGACCGATAACAGCATTTGCCTGAAATTCCAGCAGACGTTCGATTGGAATCTGAGCGTTGCGATCTTCCTGAACGGCTTTTGTGTCGTAACCGCGAGCCGCGTAGAGCAAATCTTCCGCTTCGACTTCAATCGGAATTTCCCGAAAGTTTATATCCCCGTCGCGCGATTCGATATCGAACGGGTCGGTTCCGTCAATGTACGCGCCGGCTGAAGAGATCAACGCCAGATTCATTAACGGAAGAGCGCGTTTAAGAGGCGTCAAAGGCGCGTAGGTGTTTTCGACATACGGATAATTTCGCAAGTTCTCGTCGCCGCGCCAGTTGCGGAAACGCCCGGAAAATTCACTGATATTTTCAATTATCGCCCCGCTTTTCGTAGGGATTTTTGTTTTATCTATGCCGAGACGGCGTTCAATATTCTCTTTGATTGAATTCAACATTTTTATAATCTGAAGATAGTTCGCAGCTAAAATTTATCAAACTTAAATTCGTCTATTTTTCCGATTGTCGTATCTTTTATGGTTTTGTCGGATTTTCGTAAAATTACAAAAAACGCGATCAAAGCGGCAATCATTCCGGTAATTAAAATCCAAACCGAATATTCGTGTAAATTATTAAATTGAATTCTAAGCGGATCGTCCGCCGCGACTTCATCAATCGGTCTGCCGATTTGGGCGCGAACATACGCGAGCCACAAACCGATAACAAACTGCCCGACGGCGCAGCATATTGTTACGATTGCAAGCGTTAGCCGCTCCATCCACAATAAAAAAGGCTGGGCAGCGGCTGCGCGTTTTATAAATGAAGTTGCAAGCAAAATCAATCCGATTACCAGACCGCTCAGATTGACGATCATCAGCGTTCGCGAAACGACCGCGCCCGCTAGTTCGCGCGTAGGCAAAACAGCAAACGAACTTTGCGCGACGGCAACGAAGAAAACAGCGGCGCCGAGCCACAAACCGATTAGCAATGCCCGTAAATCCTTCATAAAATTTATCGTCCGCAAAACTTAAAAACTCGTTTGTATTATGTAGTTTTTCAACAAAAAAAACAAAAGCGAATTTATTGAGTTCATTAAGTTCATTGGGTTCGTTGAGTTTATTGAGTCAGAAAAATTATTTAAATCCTTTAACTCATCGAACTCAATGAACTCTATGAACTAATATCTCGGTATATTTTCGTCAACGTCGAGCGACCAGGAATCAATGCCGCCTTCGAGGTTGAAAACCTTTGCGAAACCGTTGCGGGCGAGAAACATACAGACATTTGCGCTGCGTACGCCGTGATGACACATGACGACGATTTCTTCTTCGGGATTGAGCGTTTCAATCCATTCGTTAAATTTGGTCAAAGGCAAAAGCTCGGCTTCGTTAATTCGGGCGATTGAGTATTCCTGCGGCTCACGCACGTCAATAAATCTTAATTTTTCATCGCTTTTTAGCCGTTCAGCGAGTTGCTTCGGCGTTATTGATTGATAAAACATTTCTTTGAGATTACGAACCGATTACAGAACTTGCAAGCCGCAAGCTGCAAACAATTCCGTCAAAGCGATAAATTTACTTGATTTGTCTGGAAAAAAAATTGCATAATTAAAAGTGTCAAACATTGTTGTTTGATGCCAAACACAACTTGCCTCGTATCTTCCTCGAAATTTCAACATTCTAAAGAATAAAAATTCTGCTTATGCATAACTTCAAGTACAGAAGTATATTGTTTTCAATCGGTTTGTCTCTGTCGGTGGCGCTTTCGATTATTTTTATATGGGAAATCGTTCTTAAATTTTTCATTTACACAAGAGATTTTCTTCAGCCGGAAAAATTGACGCTCGAATTATGGAGCTTTTTTCTGCTGCTTTTTCTGGCTGCTGCTGCTGGGTTCTTAACGGAAAAATTCAGTATAAAAAAAGTCTTGCCGTATATTCTCGCGTTCATCGGAATCTGGGCGATTTGCAGCGTTATCGCGATAAAATACTTCTCATTCAATCTGTTTTTTTTGCGCGTTTCCGCGGTTATTACTGTTTCGATGTTTGCCGCGCATTTGAAAAAACTCTGGCAGATTGATTACGAGTTGACGGAAAGGCTTGTAAACGTCGCTTCGACCGAACATCAGCTCGAAGGCAAAACGGCGGATTCACGTATTGAAAGCGGCTTAAAGCTGTTGGAAACGGTTCTTCCTTTATCCGAAGCGATTGTTTTTCATTACGACGAAGACGGAGAATTGAAACCGGTCGGTCGGGCGAGAAACCAGCAGAAAATCAACAATTTGATTTCGCGGCAAGCCGAATGGCGCGAAAACGTCGAGCTTTGCATTCAAGCGCTCGAACAGCGCGAAACCGTCGTCAGTCTCGATGAAAAGCGAGTCGGTTCGGCGAGAATTGCGCTGCCTCTCATTTATGAAAAAGCTGTGGTCGGAGTTTTGTTCGTTAAGGTAAATAAAAATTTTGAACACGCCGACCGCAATTTGCTCGAAGCCTTCGGCGATCAGCTCGCCAGAAATTTTCAGCGCAAAGAACTCAGAAGCAAAAGTTTGCCGCATAAAACCTGGTGGAGCGGGCTTTCGACGCAATCAGCGGAAAACCGGCTCGACGTTATCAGTTTGATTAACAGCCTGATGCTCGAACAAAGTTTCGGAATGGTGGCGAGTTCGTATCTGAAGGAAGCTCACGCGATTGCTTATCTCGACGGAACGCTCGCGTATCTCAATCGCCAAATGCGCCAGCTTTTGAAAAACAATGCCGGCAAGATTTCCAGTATAGACCTTTTCGGCTTGCTTGACGGGTTCAAAAACGAGATTTTCAACGAACCCTCACTGGCAATTCGCCGCGTTCTTCAAACCGGCGATAATTTCAATTCGGAGCTTTACTATCCGGAAACAAACAAAACTCTGAAAATTCAGATTACGCTCGTCAAAGTTGCGAACGAGGACGTTTCGATTCACGAAACAAGCGCCGCGATGAAACCGGCTTGTTTTTTGATAACAATCAGCGACATTTCCGCGGTCAAGGAAAACGAGCGGCTTCGCAGCGATTTGGCGAGTTTAATGTCACACGAGCTGCGCACGCCCGTGACCAGCATTCAAGGCTTCGCCGAGCTTTTGCTTGCCGATGATACTATACCTGGAGAATCGCGCGAATTTTTAGAAATAATAGCCACCGAGTCGCAGAGGCTTTCAAAAATGCTGACGACGTTTTTATCGGTTTCCAATCTCGAACAAACCGATAAACAGGAAATGGAGAAAACACCGGTTAAAGTTGATTCGGTCGTTCGTGAAGTTGTTGATGAAATGCAGGAACGCGCCAAACGCAAGCGAATTCGTCTCGTCGAACAAGCCAACCCGCATATTCCGCCGGTCGCCGCCGATAAAGGCTTGATTCAGCGCGTCGTTTCGCATCTCGTTGATAATGCCATAAAATACAGTCCCGAAAGAACTTCGGTCATAATTTCAACGATTTTGGAAGCGGATTTTCTGCGCGTCGTCGTTGAAGACAAAGGTTACGGCGTTCCGGCAAGCGAGCGGGATAAAATCTGGCAGAAATTTTACCGCATCGCCCGCGACGGACAGGACAAAGAGGAAGAGTCAACCGGTTTGGGGCTTTCACTCGTCAAGGAAATTGTCGAGCAGCACGGCGGGCAGGTCGGCGTCGAATCGGAAATCGGTCAAGGCTCAAAATTCAGCTTCACGCTTCCGCGCTTATAAATCAGTTAAAAATTGCTGGATAATTTTAACTGATTTTATTGCTAAAATTTTTTCAAGCCAAAAAGTTGTAAAATCGCCAGCCAAATAAAGCGGGGATTTAATATTAAATAGCGTTTCCAGAGCCTTTTCGGTTCCTGAGTTAAGCGGTAAAGCCATTCCAAGCCTAATTTTCCCATCCATGCCGGCGATTCCTTGACGTTTCCCGCGTAGAAATCGAACGATGCGCCGACGCCGAGCATCACGGATTTCAACTTGTTTTTATGCGCCCACATCCAGTTTTCCTGTTTCGGACAGCCTAAGCCGACGAATAAAATATCAGGCGCTTTTTCGTTGATTTCCCGAATAATCTGCGCGTCTTCTTGTTCGGTCAAGTGGCGAAACGGCGGCGAGAATGTATAGGCTATTTTCAATTTCGGCGTTTCCCGCGCGGCGCGTTTCACAATCGCGTCAATCACGTCCAGCCGCCCGCCGTAAAAGCCGACCGATAAATCATTTTTTTCGGCGTATTGGCAAAGCGCAATCATCAAATCGTTGGCGCGAACGCGCGAAGCCTCTTTTGCGCCCTGCAATTTCTGCATCCAGACGAGCGGCATTCCGTCAGTGACGACTAAATCCGCGCTGTTGACTTTCGCTCCGTATTCGGGATGGTCGTAAGACTCCATCACCATATGAACGGTGGAAAAACAGACGTAGCCGCCGTTCCCGCTCTCAATCATTTGGTTGACCTTCCGAATTACCGATTCGAGACTGCACACATTGGCGCACAAACCGACGACGTTTACCCGGTTTTCTTTGGTGTGATTTTCGATTTTATTGACGGCTTTTACCATTCAAGCTTTACTGCAATTCAACGTTTCTGCCGGCATTTCGGTTTTTCGCGCTTGCTTTTCTATTCACTTTAATCTCGGCGTAAAGGCTTTCCAGCTTTCGGATGTATTCGCTTATCGCGAATTTTTCCTCGACAGTCTTTCTGGCGTTTCGCCGCAACGCTTCCCAATCGGTTTTGTTTGAAAGCAGTATTTTTAACTTTTCGGCAATTTGAGGAATATTGTAAGGTTCGACCATAAATCCGTTCGTTCCGTCCTTGATAACGGCGCGAACCGATGCGACATCGCCCGCGACGGGAACGCAACCGGCAGCCATCGCTTCGAGCATCGCCAGCGGCAGACCTTCGCCGTAACGCGACGGCAAAAGAAATACATCGCTGTTCGCCAGTTGTTTCCACTTTTCCGCGCCGGAAATCACGCCGCCGTAATAAAACTTTTCGCCGAGAATTTTTGTCATTTCCGCGATGAAAAAATCCTTCAGCGGACCAGCGCCGAAGCATCCGAAGCGAAATTGAAGATTTTCGTTTTTCAAAATGCGGCAGGCTTCGATGATTTCGTGCAAGCCTTTCGATTCGTGAATTCGTCCGAGAAAAATTATAGCGCGCTCGCCGCCGTCATCTTTTCTGCTGATTGTTTGGTCGGTGGCAATGGCGTTCGGCAATATTCGCACGTCGAGATTTTTCCAGCGCCGCGTGACGCTTTCCTTTTCGTGCTCGCTCAAAACCAAAACTTTACTCGCCAGGCGAAACATCTTTTCCGTAATCCACGCGAGCGGGCGGCTTTCAAACTCTTCCATCAAAAAACGCCCGCCGTTCGGATGCAGCAGAACGGGACGACCCGCCAATTTCGCCGAAAGCGTCAACGCGGCATCGCGAATAATCGAAAGCGGCACGAGAGCCGTGTTGATATGCACGACATCAACGTTTTCTCGACGAATCATAAGCCAAAAACGCGGCACCACAAAAATCTGTCGAAGAATCCATTTCGCGCTGTTTTTCTCTTTGTCGGATCTGCCGGCTTGAAAATGATAAAAATCCGCCGTGCCGTGTTCGATTATTTCGCGAACAAGCGTCGAAATGCCGCTGACGTTTTCGTTTTCGTCGAGGCTCGGGGCGGTTATCAGAATCTTCATTTGATTTACTTCCGAAAGCGTAAACGTAAAGGATAACGCAGCCGGAAAGAAATGTCAGCCCGCAGAAAGTTGCAAGCGCACGGCGTTTAGCTTAAAAAGAATAAAGCGAATGTCAATGAAAGCCGAAACAGCAATCAAATCGAAGACCGAGCTCATGAAAGCGGAAAATCGCGTTCCGGCGTTTTTGATGCCGACGGTTAAAGCTTCAATAATTTTATTTGATGCTTGTCTGGCTTTCGCCGCTTTCGCTGCCGCATTTGTTTTGCGCGAAAGCAAAGCGATTTTTTCTTCGACGAGCTGGGATTGGTCGGCGGATTTTATGCCGTATGCCGGCGTTTTGCTTTTTCTCATTCCGATTCGCCTTGTAATGCTCGCGTATCAAAGAGTTTATCGTCTGCAGGGAGCATTTTCTTACGTCGCCGAATTTATCAAAGTCTTTAAAGCCGTCGCGGTCGGCTCGCTTTTAATCGTCAGCTTCACGTTTCTTTTTCGCGGCGGATTTGAGTTTCGCGCGTTTTCATATTCGCGCGGCGTTTTTATTTTGGATTTCACGCTCGCGCTCATCCTTTTCTCGACATTTCATCTCGGCTTGCGATATTTGCAGACTTTGTTCAGAAAACGCGACATTAATTTGATTCCGACTTTGATTGTCGGCGTAAACGCGGAAGCTGAACGAACGATTCAAGAACTCAAAGAACGCCCCGATTTGGGTTATCGCGTCGTCGGAATTGTCGAGACGAACGACTTCACGGAAAAAGAAATCAATTACGAATTACCAATTCCGAATTACGAATTAAAAGATAATGATGTTAAAAATGAGTCAATCCGAAACCCGAAACCCGAAATCCGAAATCCTTTTGGCGTTCCCTTCGTCGGGAATCTGGATGATTTGCCCGGGGTAATACGTTTGCTGGATATTCAGGAAGTCATTATCACGGACAGCCGTTTGCCGAGCGAAGCGCTTTTTGAAGCAATGATGAAAATCAATCGTCGTCAAAAGGTCGAATTTCGATTGGCGCCTTCGCTTTTCAACTTTTTGCCGCAGAAAACAAGCGTCGAGCAGCTCGGAATTTTGCCGATGGTCCGGCTTTTTCGCGAGCCGCTTTCGGATGCGGAAAGATTTCTAAAGCGCGCGTTTGACATTGCAATTTCCGCTTTCGTTCTCATACTGCTTGCTCCGCTCTGGATTCTGATTTCATTTTTAATTAAATTCGATTCGCGCGGTTCGGTTTTGTTCCGGCAGGAGCGCATCGGAATGGACGGCAGGCGTTTTCTTTGCTACAAATTTCGCACGATGAAATCGAACGCCGACGAGCGTCTGCATCGTGAAGCGTATCGTAAAAACATCGAAGGCTTAACCGAAGCGAACGCCGGCGACGAAGAAAATCCGGTTTTCGGAAAAGTGAAAAACGATCCGCGCGTAACGCGAGTCGGCAAATTTCTGCGTCGCTCGAGCCTCGATGAATTGCCGCAATTTCTGAACGTCCTGAAAGGCGATATGAGTATTGTCGGTCCGCGCCCGCCGATTCCGTACGAAGTCGAAGAGTACGACGTACGACACCGCAAACGACTCGATATGAAGCCGGGAATTACAGGGCTTTGGCAAGTTTCCGGCAGAAACCGTTTAACATTTGAAGAAATGGTGCGGATTGATACGTTTTACATCGAAAACTGGTCTTTGTGGCTCGATTTAAAGATAATTTTATTGACTTTGCCCGCAATTCTGCGCGGCGACGGTGCTCGATAACCGGTAATCGTTTTTGAAGTTTCTTTTAGAAAATCGTTACCATTTGGAAAAATAGTTATGAATGTTCAGGAATACAACTCAGCCGCTTGGGACAAATTAGCTGAAAACGGCATCGAATGGAGCATTCCCGCAACGCCTGAAACAATCGAACGAGCGCGAAACGATGATTGGGAAGTCATTCTTACGCCGATTAAGCCTGTTCCGCGCGAGTGGTTCGGCGACGTAAAAGGGAAGAATATTTTGTGTCTCGCATCGGGCGGCGGGCAGCAATCTCCGATTCTGGCGGCGGCGGGCGCGAACGTTACTTCGTTCGATGCTTCGGCGAAACAGCTCGAACTCGATAAACTGGTTGCCAACAGAGAAAATTTGCATATTCGTTTGGAAAAGGGCGACGCGGCGGATTTGTCGCGTTTTGCCGACGAAAGTTTCGATATAATTTTCAATCCATGCTCGAATTGTTTTATGGCGAATCTGGAGCCTATCTGGCGGGAATGTTTCCGCGTTTTGCGTCGAGGCGGCGTGCTTTTGACCGGTTTTAATAATCCGATAGTTTATATTTTCGACACTTTTGCCGAAGAAAACGAAGGCGTTTTGCGTGTTAAGAATCGGTTGCCGTATTCGGATGTGGAATCTTTGACCGAAGAGGAAAAAGCCAGGTGCATCGCAAAAAACGATCCGTTTGAGTTCAGCCACACTTTGGACGCGCAGATTGGCGGGCAAATCAGCGCCGGATTTTTAATCGCCGGTTTTTATGAAGATTGGTGGACCGACGAAGCGCGTCTTTTAAATAAATTCGCGCCGACATTTATTTCAACCAGAGCGATAAAGCCTTAATGCCGAATGTTTCGGAAATTTTACGCGAAGCGACCGAGATTTTGCGCGAAAACGGCGTCGCCGAACCTCGCCGCGAAGCCGCATCGCTTCTCGCCTTTACGTTAAGCAAAGACAAAACTTTTCTCATTTCGCACGATGATTACGAGCTTTCCCGCGAGGAGCAAAAAAAAATTCGGGATTTCCTAAACAGACGCGCGAACCGCGAGCCTTTTCAGTATATTACCGGCTTTCAGGAGTTTTACGGGCTTGATTTTTTTGTTGCGCCGGGCGTTTTAATTCCGCGTCCCGAAACAGAATTAATCGTTGAGAACGCAATTAAAATTTTATCCGAGCTTGAAAATTCGCGTTTTTGTGAAATCGGCATAGGGTCGGGCTGTATTTCAATTTCTATTTTGCACGAAGTGAAAAATTCGACGGCAATCGGTCTTGACGTTTCGCCGAAGGCTTTGGAAATCACGCAAAAGAATGCAGTTAAACATAAAGTCGCCGACCGGCTTCAAACGAAAATTTCCGATGTTTTCGCAGTTTTCGAAGCCGAAAAATTCGATTTAATTGTTTCCAATCCGCCGTATATTGCTGTGGAAGATATTTCGACCTTGCAAAGGGAAGTTCGCGACTACGAGCCGCTTGTCGCTCTGACCGACGGCGGAAACGGTCTCTCAATAGTAGAAAAAATTGTCCGAAACTCGCCGAATTTCTTAAAACCGGGCGGATTTTTGTTGATGGAAATCGGATTCGATCAAGCTCGGAAAGTCTCTGAGATGTTTGATTCGGAGAAATGGCAGAGCCTGGAAATTCTTCAAGACTTACAAGGCATTCCGCGAACTGTCATGGTGCAAAACAAGATTGAAGCATAAAAGAATTGACGGTTTTTAGTATTTGTTTTCGCGTGATGTGGTGCAAGTGACAAAAAATCTTGCGTTTAAAGCGGAAAAGGGGTTACTATAAGGTGCATTCCAATAAGCAGTTTGAAAAGTTTGTAGGTGTATTCCAAGCCTTTGCTTGATAAGCGAAGGCAGCGAAAAAACCAGCGAAACTTCGGAAGTAGCAACCTTTTTTTCATAATAACGGAGGTGATTTTTGTGAAGGATATGCTGTATGCCGTATTGGCGCTTATCACTGCTTTGATCGCGGCATTTTTCTTTTTTAGATATATCAGAAGTGAGGAAAATACGATTAATATCGTTGTTGCGGTACTTTGTGTAATTTTAACGATTGTCTTCGGCGGTCTTTTTCTGTCCGGCAGAGTTAACCGGACTGATGATATACATATTACCGAAT
The DNA here is from genome assembly GCA_036388895.1 of Pyrinomonadaceae bacterium. Classification (GTDB taxonomy): domain Bacteria; phylum Acidobacteriota; class Blastocatellia; order Pyrinomonadales; family Pyrinomonadaceae; genus SXVE01. Next base: position 26,946 of record DASVQY010000055.1, read on the forward strand.
AGGCGACGTTCAATTTTCCGCGAGCGGTAATAACTCTGTTTTGCGCTGTATTCCTCTGCGTTCTGCCGCTCTCATATAATTTTCGATTGCTCGGACGAGTGAAATTGTGTTTTTTCGCCGTCCGTTTTTATTTTGGCATTGCGAAAGTGAAATTCGGCATCAAATAAGCTATAATGTTGACAAAAATGTAAAGATTTATAAACTTTATGTTTTTGAGTTAAACAAAGGGTTTACAGAAGAAAATGCCAAAAATTGCAGATATACAAGAAACGCCGAATCCGAACGCTGTCAAGTTTATCTTGAAAGAGCCTGTATCGCGCGGAACGTCGCATTCGTTCGATTCGGCTGAAAAAGCGGCGAACGATAAGCTCGCTAAATCGCTGTTCGAAATCGGCGATGTCGTGTCCGTATTTTATATGGATAAAATGATTACGGTGGAAAAAGCCGACGAAGTTGATTGGGACGAGATGTTGCCGAATCTCGCCGTGCCGATTCGCGCGGCGGAAAGCGTTCAACCGTCGAACGGCAACGGAAACGGAAACGGTAATGGAGTTAAAACAGTCGGCGGTGCGATTGGCGCGGCTTTGAGCGACGATCCGGTTATCGCTCAAATCAATGACTTGCTCGATGAAAGAATTCGACCTTATCTGGCGAGCGACGGCGGCTGGCTGGAAATTGTCGGTTTGGAAAATAAGACGCTGAAGATTCATTATCAAGGCGCGTGCGGAAGCTGTCCGTCGAGCTTGACCGGAACTCTGATGGCAATCGAAAATATGATAAAAGACGAAATAGACCCGGAGATCGAGGTCATTGCGGAGTAATTTATTGCAAAATTCATAACGTGAAATAAACGGTTTTACTTGAATGCTTATTTCACGTTATAAAAACTATTTCTTGACATCGAAGACAGAAATTGTTCATAATCGAAGGCGACGGCAGCGTCGCGTTAATTGCCAACTCATCTCTGTAATTAAAATCTACACCGAACCGCCAATCAAGAGCGTCCCGAGCGTGCTGTGTTTTCAATAAATGGAGGAAATATAAAGTGAATAGTGAAGAACTCGAAATTAGTCTCAGAACTGAATTCGAGAGTTATCTGAATGGCGTTCTCGCCGAAATGCGGCAGGAAACTTCCGATTTTGAAGCGAAATTCCGAAACGAATTTGAAAAACATAAATCCCGCATTGATGAGGTTTTTCAGGATTTTTCGTCGCGTCTGGAAAACGACAAGCAAATAGACGAAGCCTTTAAGGAATCGGTAGTCGAGCATTTGCGATTGGCAAGAGACGAAGGCGCGAGAATTACTGCGGCGGCAATCGCCGAAGCGGAAGATAGGGAACGAGAGAATTCCGCTCAGGCTGTTTCAGCGAATTACAGTGAAATCAGAGACGCTATAAACGACATCAGCAATCAGGATTCGCAGGCGAACATTTTGAAGTCTTTAGTCAATCACGCCGTACAGTTTACGCCGCGCGGAGCGTTTTTCATTATCAAAAACGAACATTTCGTCGGTTGGCGAGTTTTCGGAAAAGAAGGAACGATGGACGATCAATCCGTTCGCGAAGTTTACTTTCCGATGGCGAGCGAAACCGTTCTGAGCGAAGCCGTTCGTTCTTTAAGCCCGGTCGAAAGCAGTTACGGAACATTTGCCGAAGATTCGGCTTATCTCGATAAACTCGAATTCGGTCAGCCCGACCGGATGTATGCGATTCCGCTCGTCGCGCGCGGGCGCGGCGTCGCCGTTCTTTACGCCGATTACGGAACCGAGGGTGTCAACGTCAACATCGAAGCGCTGGAAACGCTCGTCCGCGTCGCCGGTTTGACTGTCGAACTACTCGCGGCTTCGGCGGGAGCAAGAACGCAAGCCGTTCCGAGCCAACCCGCGCAATACGCGCAAAAAGCCGTGTCGCAGACTTCTGCCGAGCAGGTTCAGAGCGAATCGCAAACCGCTCAAAATAACCGGTTTGATAATGATTACGAGCAGGTTCAGACCGCGAGCGAGAGCTACAATTTTTCAGGCGGAGAAGCCGGTTATGTTTCCGAAGATGAAAAATATTCTTCTCAGGAAACAAGCGGCGGCAGCGAATTTCAGAGCGAAACGCCTGCCGAGAATTATCCGAATTATTATCAGGACCACCGCTCGACCGACGAAAAAACGGAGTTTCAAAGCGAACCCGAACAGGAATATTCGTGGAACAGTCCATCAAACTATTCGGATAACAGCGACAAAACGTATGTTGTCGAAGACGTTATAGTCGAACAGGAATCGCCTTCCGCCGGATACGACAATGAAACAAGCGGCGCATCAGACGATTATTCGACTGTTCCGAGCTATCGATTTGACTCTCCGTCCGACCGTTTTTCCGAAGCTTCTGACAGTTTTGACGAACAGCGGTACGAAAGCGACTCGTCGCAATTCGAATCGCCGAACGGATTTGGCGAGCAATCTTTTGAAACCAAACGCGCCGATGCCGGGGTAAATTATGCGCCCGAACCGGTTGAAACGGTTTCGAGCGCGCCGTCTGCGCCGCTTAAAACGCGGCTCAGCGAAAGAAACGTTGATCTTCCGATTGAAGTTCCCGAAGAGGAACGCAGGCTGCACAACGACGCCCGTCGTTTCGCCCGCCTGCTCGTTTCGGAAATCAAACTTTACAATGAGCAGAAAGTGAAAGAAGGACGCGAATCAAACGATTTATACGAACGTCTTCGCGAAGCGATTGATCGCTCGCGCGAAATGTATGACAAGCGCGTTCAGCCGCCGGTCGTCGCCAAATTCGATTATTTTAATTATGAAATAATAAACAGTTTAGCCGAAGGCGACGAAAGAAAACTCGGCACGGATTATCCGGGCGCGAACACATAAGCGAAAGAACAAACAAAAAACAAACAAAAGAAAAAAGCCGTTTGACTGTAAAATCAAACGGCTTTTTCTGTTAAGTATAACAACTAATCTTAATTTACGATTGTTTCGCGTTCCGAGGGCATAACCGGTCTTGACGTTGCCGGATTGTCGGGCGAGGTGTGAAGATGAATCGCTTTCCAATCCTTCCCGATTTTCTTGAAAACGATAGTCATTCTGCCCGAAGCCGTTTCGAGTTTTCCGTCATATTCCTGTGACTGCTTCCATTTATTGGTCACATACGCGCTGTCCGGTCCGAGCATTTCAATGCGCAAACCGGTTATTTCTAAATTAACGTTCGTCGTTTTCGCGTAAAGCGATTCGCGCGTTTTTCTCATATTGTCCCAGCCGATTGTCGCCGAGCCGTTGTTGTTGAAAAAAAGGATTTTGTCGGATTTATCGTAAACGCTCATCACTTTTTCGGCGTCAGCCTGCTTGATGCCCTCGACTAATCTGTCAAAGGTATCGCGAACGCTCTTTGTCGGGTCAACTTTAGCGGTTGTTTTGGTTTTCTGACCGTAAGCCGAAAACGCCAAAGCTAAAATCATAAAACTGAATATTGCAATTTTTTTCATTTTTTTATTATAAGTCCTCGTAAAGAAATTTGAATCAAAGAAAGTTTATAATTGAAATTTCGTCGCTGCCAAACGGTTAAGACGAATTTTAATGGAAAATCGTTCGCCGTGCTCGCCGGATGTATAAAATATCGAACATTTTTACACGAAATGGTATTACCGATTTTTTGTTTATATACCATTTCGTTAAAGGTAAAGAAAGCTGCCATTTGTTTTCAACGATTCATTAAATAAAATTCAATCAAAAAATAAAATTTATAAGGGTATGTAAATTGCTGTCAGCGCAGACATAAGTTGATAAAAAAGCGTTTCAACTGCTCTTCCCGCAAGATAAACAAACGAGTTCAAGGAGAGAAAATATATGCGAGCAGCACAAAAAGTCCTACGGGCAGTTTTCCTTGTTTTACCCTTTTTATTCGCCGGAAATGTTTTCGCCGAAACAGCGGACGATTCGGTGCCGGAAGTAACAGCGCGCGTTGCCAGAATCAGTTTTCTGCGCGGCGACGTGCAAATTCGCCGCGCCGACAGCGACGAATGGGAACGCGCAGCACAGAATCTGCCGATTGTCGAAGGCGACGAAATTACAACCGGAGCGAACGCGCGTTTGGAAATTCAATTCAACAGCCAAACTTACCTGCGTTTGTCGGAAACCTCTTACTTAAAAATCGTCAAGTTAAAGGATGAAGGCATCGCCGTCAGCCTTCCGCAGGGAAATTTGAGTTTGCGGCTTTTGGAATTCGACAAAAACCGCGCGTATTTTGAAATTGACGCACCGAAAACGACCGTTTCCGTTCAGAAAAAAGGAATGTACCGCGTTGATGCCGGCGACGACCGCGCCGCCGAGCTTCGCGTCAGCGTAACTGATGAAGGTGAAGCAAGGATTTATTCGGAAACATCGGGTTTTACGCTTCGCAATGGACGCAGCGCAAAAATTGTTCTCGAAGGAAGTTATGCGGGCGAGTGGGAAACAGCCGACGCTTCACGCTATGCCGATGATTTTGATTCATGGGCATTGCAGCGCGACGCCGTAATTGCAAAACGCCTGCGCGAAGCGCGTTACGATGAATACTACGACCGCGATATTTACGGCGCTGAAGACTTGAGCGAGTACGGCGAATGGATTCACACGCGCAAATACGGCTACGTTTGGCGACCGTACAAAAATTCGGTAAGTACATACGCCAACTGGTCGCCGTATCGTTACGGGCATTGGCGCTGGGTTCCGCCTTACGGATGGACTTGGATTAACGACGAACCGTGGGGTTGGGCGACGTATCATCACGGACGCTGGGTGTATGTTGACAGAGATTGGGTGTGGACGCCGTACGGACAACACAGAAGCCGCCGTAGCTGGTGGCAGCCTGCGCTCGTCGTGCTCGTCACCTTGAGCAACAATGTCTGCTGGTATCCTTTGCCGTACAGTTATGCGCATTACGATTACAACCGTCATTACCGGCGCCATCACCGAAATAACACGACGATTATTAATAACAACACGACCGTGATTGTTAATAATACCGTGCCGGTGCAAAATCAACCGGTCCTTCCGGTCGAAGAAACGCTGCCCGGAAAAGGCAAAAAACTGATTTTCCCGAGAACTACACAGGAAGCGGTTCCGCTAAACGGGGTTGTCGCGGTAAATACGAGCGAATTCGGACGCGACAGAAAAGGTTTTGTAACCGCGCCGGTTGAAATTGCCAGAACGGCGATTACGAAAACTCCGGAAATTATCGAAACAGCGCCGATTTTGCCGACCTTTAAGGAATTAAACGGAAAAGTCAGCGACGAAATTCAAACAGCGCCGCCGAAGATCGCCAAACTGGAAAAGCAAATCAGAACCGGCGCGACTGTTCGACAATCTGATGGTTCGATGGACGAAGAACTGCGCAGATCGCGTATTTTCGGAAACCGTTCTCCGGTCCAAATAAAGCCCGTTGAAAACGAAACGAGAATAGAAGAAGGTAAAGACAATGAAAGGCGCAGAACCGGAGCCGTCGTACGCGCCGAAATGAGCGACGACAAACCGGACACGAAAAGAAAGAAAATCGATGTTTTTACGCAGCAGGACGATTCTCGAAATAATTCCGAAGACCGGAAAACACCGAATCGAGACAAGCCGCGAATTGAACGTCCGAGGCGTGACAGCGATGAAGTAAAACAACCGGATTACACGCCGCCAATCGAGAAACGGGAAAAAATTCGGCTCGAACCGCCCGCCGAATCGCCGCGCAAACAGGAACCGAAGCAGCGCGACCCGGAGCGCCAACCTCCGCCGCAACGCGACGAACCGATACAACAGCCGCCGCCGAAACGCGAAGATCCGCCGCAAAAAAGCGAGCCGAAAGAAAACCGGAAATCCGATCCGCCGGTTGAACGCACAAAGGACAGCAAAGATAATAAGTGAGACGTTGATTCTGAAAAACGGAGACGCGCAAACGGGGAGAAGGTGAGAAAGGGAGCAAAAAGCAGTTTCTCAACAAAAAGTTGAGATTTTATATAACTTTTGAAGCTGAGAGTTTTGCTTAATCTCCCCTTCTCCGTGTCCCGTTTAGTTTTGCAAAAAGATTTCTTTATTCACAGCCGCCGGGCTGCCGACAACGACGAAGCGGATGTTTTTCATATATTTTTGTGATACATCGCGCACGTCTTTCGCCGTAACCTGGCGGATCTTATCTAAAAATGCGAGCGAATTACGCCAGCCGCCGCCGATTAGTTCGTAACGGGCTAGTTCGGCGACCTGCGCGGCGTTTGTTTCCTGATTAATGTAATAAGTCGTCAGGAAAAAACCCGGCACGCCTGTAAAACCGTCTTCGTCAATCTCGGAGTTTTTCATACTCTCGATTTCTTTCAGCATTAAGCGGACGGATTGATTGGCGTCGTTCGCTGTCACGTAAATATTCGCCGTGTTCGCCGCTTTATCGTCCATTTCCGCATTCGGCGCGTAGGAAAGATTGCGTTTTGTGCGAACTTCCTGATACACGCGGCTTTGCAGAATCGTCATTGCGACGCGCATCGCGTAATAATCCGGGTCGTTTAAAGAAGGCGCGGCGAAAACTCCCTTCACGTAATTGGTCGGAATAGTTCTCGCTGTAACGTCCAGCGTCGGCTGAGTGAAAGCGATTTTCGGCGTTGGATTTTCTTTATACTCGCCGCGCGGAAGTTTGCCGAATGATGCGGTTACCTGTTTTTGAACCGTCTGCGGATCGAGATCGCCGACGATGACCAGAAGAAGACGCGAAGTTTGCAGAAGATTTTTGTGGTAAGCACGAATGTCTTCGAGCTTCAGATTGCTGACACTTTCAATCGTGCCGTTCGGTTCTGTCGCATACGGGTGATTGGCGTAGATAACTTTGTCTTCCAAAACACCGAGCGCGCTGTCCGGGCTGATTGATTGATTACGCAAACCGGTCAGAAGCCTTTCGCGCACGAGTTGAAAATCTTCCTGCGCGAGCGCCGGATTCGTAACGACGTCGGTGAATATTTCCCAGGTTTTATCAAAGTTCTGCCGCGTCGAAGTAAGAGAAACGACGCCGAAGTCGTAACCGGCACCGGCGCTGATGGCGCTTCCCGTGCGAGCTAATTCTTTTCGCAGCGCTTCGCGCGGATATTTCGCGCTCGCTTCGGTCGCCGTTGACAAAGTTAAAGTTTCGATTCCGGCATTTTGAGCGGTTTGGTTTTTCACTCCGCCGCGCGTAAAAAGTCCTGCCGAAACCGTCGGCGAACTCGGGCGACGTTTGAAAATAACTTTCAAGCCGTTTACGTCGAATTCGGTAACAAGTTTATCGGGCGAAGTCGCTGTCTGCGCGTAACTGGTAAATACGAATGATAAAAGCAAAAATGCGGAAAAAATAAATTTCATAATCGAAAACCTAAATGTAAACTACCCAAAAAATACTAAATACCGTAACGAAAATAACGTTCAGTTAAAGCGCGGATGTATTTCTGCGCTGCCAATTGTTACTTTCCTATTAAATCCTGTTCGGTCAATTTCGCAGCAGCTTGCGACTGCGCCGAGATTAGCGCGACGCCGACGTGCGGTTTGCCCAGAATATAGGTCGAAATATACTTTTTAATATCGTCGCGCGAAGTCGCCCGCAGATTTTTGTAATAACCGCGGTAATAATCCATTCCGGTCGAAGACCACCAAAAACCGAGGCTGTGCGTATATTCGCTGAGTTTCTCGCGGCGGTACAAATCTTCGGCTTCGAGCAAAGTTTTCGCATTGGCGAGTTCTTCGTCCGAGTAATAATTCGGATTATTAAACTGCGCCATTTCTTTATAAAGCGTATCGAGCGCGGCTTTTGCTTTGTCCGGCGTCGTGATAAGCGTGACACGAATCGGTCCGACATTTCTTTGCGTGTAATAATGAACGTTCGCCGCGACAGCCAAGCCCGAATCAATCATCGCTCGCTGAAAGCGCGAATTCGGCTGCTGGATAATATACGAGAAAACGTCAGCCGCATATGTCGAAGCGTCGTCTTTGCCGATTGAAGGACCGTGCCAGCCGATTTGAATCATCACGTTTTCCACGTCCTGCGTGACGATGACGCCTTCGCTTTTGGCGAGCGGTGGATGTTCGACAATCGGGAATTTAACAAACGGGTCTTCGCCTTTTTTCCAGATGCCGAAAAGGTCTTCAGCAACCTTGAAAACGCGTTCCGGCTGCACGTCGCCTGTGACGATCAGCGCCGAGTTGTTCGGAACGTAATAACGCGATTGAATCAGGCGCATCTTTTCCGTCGTTGCGGCGGCGACGGTTTCGCGCGTTCCGCCCGGACTTTTGCGCGAGGGATATTTATAAAAGAGTTTATCCATCAGCGTTCGGTCGAGATAATAAGCCGGTTCGGCTTGCTGACGGTCGAGCTCGCCTAAAACCACTTGAATTTCGCGGGCGAATTCTTCTTTTTCAAACGAAGGATAAAGCGTCGCGTCACGCATCAAACGCATAATCGTCGGCAGATTTTGGCTCGTGGTGCTGAAGTAATAATTAACGTATTCTTCCTGCGTCGTCCCGTTGCGGACGTAGCCGAGTTTATCAACTTCCGTGAGGTAGCTAACGTCGCCGATTTGAGCTTTTAATTTCACTTGCTCGGCGCAGTTTTGACCGGCGTAATAATTAAAATTTCCGTAGCTTCTCGCTAAATCGCAGCGGAAAATAGCGACCGCTTGATTTGATTTGAAAAACATGTGCTCGTACAAATGCGACAAGCCGTTTAGTTCCGGCGGTTCGGTAAACGAGCCGTTGCGGACAGCCAATTCAACCGTCACGAGCGGCACGGCGGCGTCCGGCAAAACGATGACTTCCAACCCGTTGGATAAAGTTTTGGTGACGTACGGGACTTTTACATCGTCCTGTGCTTTGGATTGAACCGGCGTCGCAGCGCTTTTCGCCGCTTGATTAGAATTTGTCGTTTGTGCAAAATCGAGATTGGTTAAAGCTGATAAAATTAGAAATAAACCGAGAAAAAATTTATTCACCTGGAAACTCCCGTATAAAGTTTAAGCGTTATTTTTACGCAAAATTTACATATAAAGTTTTTAATCTGCCAAAAAGGAGACAAAACCAATGGAACGAGATAATTTGATGCACGGAGCGCGAACGGCGTTGAATCAAAATATGGAAATGCGCGAGTGGTGCGAGCTTTTCCTGAAAGAAAAAACCAGAAGCGAAAAAACTGAAATGTCCGACGAAGAATTTGAAAAATACTGGAAATACCACAAACCGGAAATTATGCACGCGGGCGCGGCAGAAGCTGTTCAGGCTTATAAAACACGCAACATAGACAACTAAAGGTCAATGACGAGCTTTAAATGACGAATTACGAATTGATGAAGAAGATTTTTCTTTTCAATTCGTAATTCGTCGTTGTTTGCTAAATATATTAGCCGGCTTTTTTATTGATGAAAAAGATTCGTCGCTATGATGCAGCTAACCCGAACTGCCGAGTATTATGCGATTGATCGCCTGTAGATTTCCGCCCTGAACCTTTCTTACAAAAAATCTTTGAAACTTAAATCGTAGCTGTTCCGACTACTTCAACGGTTTCTTTTTCCTGATCGTCTACATTACGCATCATTCGGCTGATCGGAATTGCCAGAAGTCCGAGGATAATCGCCGAAATTACGAGCGAAGCGGTCGTATAGGTGAAAAGCATCGGCATTTGTTCGAGTTTTTCCGGGTCAACGTGACCGCCGACCAAGCCGCCGATCAAATTGCCGACCGCCGAAGCCAGAAACCAAATTCCCATCATCTGACCGACGTAACGCCGCGGCGAAAGTTTTGTCATCGAAGAAAGCCCGACGGGACTTACACACAACTCTCCGATTGTTTGAAACAGATAACTGAATGTCAGCCAGAACGCGGAAACTTTCAGTGCTCCGTTGCTGCCGACGACGACATTGGCGGCGAAAATCATTATGAGAAAACCGACGCCCGCGAATAGCAAGCCGAGCGCGAATTTTGCGGGACTCGATATGTCGCTGCCGCGTCTGCCCAAATAAGTCCAGAGCGCGGCGAAAACCGGCGCGAGAATGATAATAAACGCCGAGTTAATTGATTGAAACCAGGTTGCCGGAACTTCAAAACTGCCGATGTTTCGTTCGGTAAAGTCTCTCGCGAAAAGGTTCAGCGAAGTCGGAGCCTGCTCGAACGCCGACCAGAAAATTGCGGCAGCGACGAAAAGGACGGCGATAACCAAGACACGCTTTTTCTCGTCGCCGTTCAGACCGCCGGCAATAAACAAATAACCGAAAAAGGCGACAGCCAGACCGACTAATATATAAGTCATATACTGCCCGATAACCTGCGCGTCTATCGTGATAATACCGGCGGCGGCAAGCACAAAGACCAGCGCTAAAATACCGACTCCGACGCCCGTTATCAGTTTTACCTGAGTTTCTTGTTTTGCTTGAATCGTCGGATCAGGATGCTTTGTCGGCTCCATTCCGATGTCGCCGAGCGTGGATTTTGAGCGCGTCACGAAGACCGTCAAGCCGATGAGCATTCCGACGCCCGCCGCGCCGAAACCCCAGTGCCAGCCGATTGTCTCGCCGAGAAAGCCCGTGACGAGCTGACCGAGAAAAGCGCCGACGTTAATTCCCATATAAAAAATAGAAAATCCGGCGTCGCGCCGCGCGCCCCCTTCCGGGTAGAGGTCGCCGACGATTGCCGAGATGTTCGGCTTTAAGAGTCCGGTGCCGAGAACGATGAGAATCAAACCGAGAAAAAACGTCATTTTTCCGCCCGCAAACGACGATAAACCGATTGATATGTGACCGGCTGAAATACAAATCGCACCGTAAAGAATGGCGCGGCGCAAACCTAAGAGACGGTCGGCAATCCAGCCGCCGGGCAGCGAGGCGAGATAAACGCACGCGCCGTAAATGCCGACAATCGCCGACGCCTGACTGCGCTCAAAACCGAAACCGCCTTGCATTAACGCCGCCGCCATAAAAAGGACGAGCAGCGGGCGCAGCCCGTAGTACGAGAACCGCTCCCACATTTCCGTCAAAAAAAGCGTTGGCAAACCGCGCGGATGTCCGCCGAATCCGGTATTATTCGCATTTGAATTTAATGTTTCCGCATTTGCACTCATTTACATTTTCCCCTTTGTTTATTTGTTTTTTTTTAAGAATTAGGCAAAATATAGCAGATAAATTCGGTAACTTAAAGGAAATATCAAAAATTATTATGTCGAGAAAATTTATTCTTTTACTTTTAATTGCCGTTTCCGCAACAATTTGCGCCGTGAATTCCAGCGCTCAAACTTCGCGCGCATCCGTTAAAGCCACGGAAGCGAACGGAACTTTTCGCTCGTATTTCGGCGGCAAATACAAAGGCAATTACAACGAAATAAAAATACTCGCTCTCGGCAATAACAAATTGAAGGTGCGATTCGATTTGACTTATCCGTACATTGACGGCACCGGTAGTTTGATGGCAAATACCGGCGAAGCCGAAGGCGTTGCGCAGATCAACGGCGATACGGCAGTTTATTCGACTGAAGATGAATACGGAAAATGCGCGATTACAATAAAGTTCGTCAAACCCGGGCAAATCGAAGTAACCGAAAAGTCGGAAAATTCCGGCTGCGGATTCGGCTTTAACGTTTCGTCCGGCGGCGTTTACAAGAAAGTCAGCGGCGCAAAGCCAAAGTTTTAGCTGTAAATTGAAACCTTGCACAATAAATGCTTGACTGTTTACGATTTTCATTTAGAATAATCTCGCCTCCTGAAAACAGAATTTTCATAATAAAAGCTAAAAATTTTCCTTACTATCAAAATGACAAATAATTTCTCAACTGAAGCATATCGTTCAGCTAAACAGCTATCTCTTTTAACCTGCGTATTTTTAGGCATTTTGGGACTCTGCGCCTTTTTATACGTTATTTTCAGCATCGGAATGATTTTATTCCCCAATGCGCAATTGAATTTAGGCGAAGGCGAATCCTTATCAATTACATTAGGCTTTATTGGAATAATCGGGCTTCTCGAAGTTCCTTTACGAATTCTTACAATAATCTTCTTTTTAATTTGGCTGCATCGCGCTTTTAAGAATTTGCCGGCTTTAAAGTCCGCTTATCAGGAGTTTTCACCCGGTTGGGCTGTCGGTTGGTGGTTTATCCCGTTTGCCAATCTGGTAATGCCGTTCAAGGTAGTTCGCGAGCTTTGGAATGAAAGCGATCCCGATTTCGATGAAGAAACAGGCTTTCTCAATTCCGTCGGCGGAACGCCCGGCATCATCGTCTTTTGGTGGGCATCGTTTATAATTTCAGGCTTTGCCGGAAGAATTTCCAGTGCGATGATTGATAACGACGGAAATACGTCCGAACATTTTCCTTTCGCCTTAATTATCGCAAGCCTTTTTCAAATCGCGGCAGCCGTTCTGGCTATTATGATCGTCAGAAACATAACTCAAAGGCAGGAAAAAAGATTTAGCAGAATTGAACATTCTCAGCCGCTTATCCCGCCTCCGCCGGTTTTCAATGAATCGAATATCGGAGAGAAGCATTGATCTGTGTCAGTGGGCGAATGATTGTGAGCTTCTAAATTATCGTCCGTTCAAAGATTCAAAAATAATATTGACAAAAAACAAACTTATCGAAATTGATGATTGATACATTTGCCGAAACAAAAACTTTTCACTAAAATGTATTTCTTATGCCCTTGTAGCTCAACGGTAGAGCGCGCGGCTCATAATCGCTCGGTTACAGGTTCGAATCCTGTCGAGGGCACTTTAATTAATTTTACAAAATGCCGATTTTTACTGAGTTCCAGTAAAAATCGGCATTTTATTTTAATAAGGAAAACCGGATAGAACGGATAAAACGGATAAAACGTACATCTTTGGACTCGGTTTGGACACGCTTTTTTATCTAACGCTGCCAGACGTAATAAAAATTTCCGTTCTGCTTGATAATCATCCTCAGCTCGCCGCTCGCGGCATTCGTGAACCAAACGGCGTCGTATTCGACAGCTCGATCATCAACGTTCGTCACAACAGGTGAAGCTGGCGGCGGCGGAAAATAATCAGGATTCGGAAAAGCCCACGTCGGGGCGCTCACGCTTGCATCTTCCAGCACGTTTCTCGGATGCGTAATCTGCGGCTCGTCCGGGTTGTTCGTGACATAAACGCCCTGCAGCAAACGCATATTGCGCGTTCCGGGCAATGCTTCCAGATAGTTTTGCAGTTCGTAAAACAAGGCGTACTGGCTCGAATCGAACGGCGCGGTGTCAGTAATGGCGTAACCGGCATTTGCCCACGTCGTCATCAAATGAACTAAATCATTGCGCGGAAAAGTTAAATAATTCGCGTAAAGCGTCTGCGTATAATTGTAAGGCGTTTCAACCGGCGCGAGCGGATTGCCGGATTCGTCGGCATAATAAAAATGTTCAGGACGATCATTCGGATGCCTGCCCTTAATTTCAACGTTCGGCATCGTGAAACCGGGCGTAAAATAAAAATCCGCCGTCCGCGTCAATTCAAAGTCGGTGAGCTCCGGCGCTGTGAAATCCGGCGTAGCTGTAACTTTGCAGCCGAACGGTCTTAAAGCATCGGTCAAATACAGGAAAACGCTCGAAAACAGCGGATTGCCGCGAATGATCAACCAGTCGAGCGATTCGTTTTCAGCGATGATGATTTTCCCGTTTTGCCAGCGCGAGTTATCGGAAGTCAGTATGGTTTGACCGATCGACGGCGTTTGAATCGAAACACGAAAAACATCAGCCGAATTTTCGACTAATTGAAAAAAATCAGTCGAAAGAAGCTCAGGATTGATCGAAGTATAAAAATCGTTTTTCGCTTCGATATCCGAAGCCGGAACATCATCATTTACGTTAACGACGTCGCCCGAGTAATCCGGCGTGATTCCGGCGTTGCCGAAAAACATTCGATCAACGAAATAATCTTCAAACGGCTCTTGACCAAGATCGAAAAACCGCCATCCAACAGTTTGTTTCTTTTTCCTGCGCGGCAAATAATCATCTTCGCGGCGCATCTTTATCAAGCCTTTCGGCGAGAGATGACCGGTGAAGTTTTTCTTCTGTTCCGGCGAGCGATTAATTTCGATAATCACGCGCCCGCCCGGTTTGACGATGAATTTTTTCTCGCTCATTAGATTTCTTCGCAGGTTATTTCAGTCGTCACTTTCTGCTGGAAAGCTACTCCCAGATTATCTAAAGTAACGCGCAGACCGGTGCTGACAAAACGTCCGACATAGTCGCCGTTGCGTTTATACAAGCTAAAGAAAACGCCTCTGTCCATGCTGGGATCGAATCCTGAAACCGTGATGCCGCCGTCGTGTTTTCCTGCAGCGCGCCGCTCTAATAATCGCTGGCACAATGGCTCTAAAATAGCCAGAGGCACTTCGCCGCCGGAAAACGGTTCCGGTGGAATGCCGCTTCTGTTCGATTGATTGATGCCGGTTCGCCAGACAATTTTCTTCGACGAGCGTCCGCCGACCGCAGATAAAGTAGCGTCGCCGGTTTTCGGTTCGCTTAATGAATTTGTAGTAGTTCCGCGCACATGATCAATTGTCGAAACTCTCACCTGGTATTGACCGTTTCCTAAAGCATGCAGAGCTTCCGTAACTGTTTTGACGGGTCCGAATTCCGATGTCATAGAAACTGTTAGATTTCCGGCTTTGTGAGCCTCGACGAAATCCTGTTTGAAATCCTCGTCGAAATATTTGTTCTCGGAATCGACGGCGATAAGCCCGCGAGTTTGAGTGACAATTCTGTTTTGTACGAATCGTCGAGGATTTTTCGGATCGGGTTTATAAACGATTGTTTGAGTTTCTTCGCGGACTGTCAGCAGAGCGAGAGCGCCTCCGGCGTTTAGATTCGGTACCGTCGCCTCGATTGTTCGAGTCGAGCTTTTCTGCTTGCCCTGAGCGTCGAATACAAAGGATTGAGTTTCTCGTCCGATGAGAATAAGCGCGTTGTCGTAAGTCGAATGAACTTCGCTGATCAGCTCCGTCCGCAAAACAGATGTCGGATTATTGGTATTTTTCCAGTCGCGAAAGGTTCTGACTATATCCGTCCGGGTGAAATTATCATCACCATAAACGCCGGATTCTTCAAAGGTCGTGATTGTTCGCGTGGTGTAAAAATTCGCCGTTCTATCGGAATCAATGTATGAAAGCTCGAAACCGTCAGGCACTCCGCCCGAAGGAATCGAAATCGTCAAATTTTCCATCTTGTCTGCAACAATCGCCCTTGGCTCGAATTCATCGGGAATGGCTGCCGTTTTATCCAGGATCCATAAGACATTGCCGACCGGGAACAAAAGCGGCTGAAAAACTCCGATAAATGGACTGATTGATTGATTGAATGTCTGGGTTATACCGAATTCGGCGCGTGTGATTTCGTAGTTCGGTATGTTGGTTTCGATTGAAGAAAATCCGCTTTCCGCTCGAAGGCGCGCAAGAATGTGATAAAGATTCAATCCGCTTCTGGCGACGAGCTGCGTGCCGATGGGAGAGCCATTATTATCATAAATGGTTTCAATCGAATCTCCGGAGACTTCCGTTTTATTCGGATCGTAAAGAATGATGTTTGATGCGGGACCTCGATTCAATTTATTTGTCACCGGTGAGAACAATACGACGGAAAGATTGTCATTCGGCGCTTTACTCGCAAAAGCCTGTGAGAACGTGCGCGAATCAATTTGCGCGTCTTCTAAAACAGTGTGCCACGTCAAAGGAACAATCGGCGATGAACTTATACCGACTTGAAACGTATAGAGTTTATCCAAAGAAATTAAAGACAATTCCTTTTCGCTGATTTGCGCCGATACCTTTAGTCCGATTTCATTTTCCGGTATGTCAATAACCGCTGAAGATATTTTTATCTCAACATCGTCGCCCAGAAGACGAGCGGCATAGCATTGATCGGCAAAAGCGTTTTCCGCTGCTTCATTGAGTATCGGCGCCGGAATGACAATGGCAAGGCGAACCGAGCCAGTCATCTCTCCGGAGAGCTTCAATCCTAAATGTAAATCGGTTGGTTTGCTGCGCCTGCCGGTTAACTCTCCTGACAAACCGAGTGACAAACCAATCGGCGAAAAAACAACTCTTCGTTTTACCGTGCCTGTCAGATCGCCTGACAGATCAAGCGACAAGAGAAGCGGCGCTGAAACATTTTCAGCGCTCGCG
>DASVQY010000056.1:0-124940 GCA_036388895.1 Pyrinomonadaceae bacterium
GTAGAACCGCGAGTTAAAATGTTTGTCAAAGAACTGGATTCCGATTCGGAAAGTTTGATAAGTTCAGGTTTTCTTGCCATGTTTGTAGAATACAAGCAATCAAGTTATTCCTACAAGAACTTCAATTACAAAGTACTAGCAACTTGGATTAATTATAGATTTCAAATTGTCCAGTTTGTTTTAACAATATATGCATAAAGGCTTAAGATTATGAGTTTGGATACTACTCTAAAACACGGTTTTTGGACATGATAAACTACTGATAACAGAACTTATCTCATAATTCCTCTCTTGTTTTATTTGTTGCTCTTTTCGTTTCTTTTCCTGTATAAGAAACTTTTGTTTCTCTTCTTTTGCCTCTTGTTCTAACTGCCAAACATTGATTTGCTCTAAACTTTGCGCGGCATTTTGAAATCTGTTTGTCTCTAGCATATTGCCTTCCTTACTTTTTTTTGGCGGTTGTTAAAAAGGGAAACGGTTCTTATGAATTGTATTGAACATAGGAAATAGCGTTGGTCTTGCACAGCAAAAAACACTTCTGTAATCCTTTTCCGCCGGAGTTTACTTTTTCTTGGAATTTAAACAAAAACCCTTTCTTCAAAATGAATCCGGTTATCTTTATCGAAAGTTAAAACGGTAGAGCATCGCGTGCCGTAAATTGGCGTCTTGATAAAAATGGCTGATAAAAGTTTTTCCTTTTCGTAGCCGATGCCTGTATCCGGTAATTTTTCATCATCTGCCAGGCTTTCGTCGCTTAATAATTCAAAAAAGGATTCTTTAAAGAATTTTTCATCTTTCAAAATTTCCGCTAAAACCGCTTTGCCTTTTATGACTTTTTGCCACGGCGTATCAAGTAGATGATTGCTCAAACCATATAATCCCTTTTCTAATCTTGTTATCTCATTACTGCGATTTGAAAAATAGAAAATTTCACTTTTCTGATTATTTATTTCACCTAATAAAAGATTAAAGCCGGAAAATTCGTTCTTTATTTTCCAAATGTTCTTTAAATAAGTTTCAGCTGATTCATCAGATTTCAGAAAATCAGCTACGAGCGCGCCGCGTGTTCGTGCGCTTTTGACTGCAAAAGGCTCACGATAATTCGTTACAGCGGCAAAACGTCCCTGTTCGGTTACGCCGAGCCAAGTTCCGCCTCCGACTAAATCTCTGCCAGCCATAATAAGCGGAAAATCATCCCAGTTTTTCGCTCTTTCTGTTGCTCGACTAAAATATTCGTCCCGATTTGCAAGTAAAATCAGCGGATATTCGGGATGATATTTATAGGCGAAAAATATTACGCACATTTTTCTGTTACTGCCTCACAGGCTATTGTTTTATTCGATATTTTTAATCCCAAAATCAGTTTTGCTAAATCAATCAGTGACACAGGTTTGACTCCTAATTTGTGGTTTTCCTTACCGATTGAACAAGCGATATGCCATTGTTCGAATAAAATCCGGTAAGCGTCGAAAAGTGAAAAATTTTTATCGTAAATATTGGTTGATTCCGATGTTACGCCGTTTAACTCAATTATTTTGAAGTTTTCGCCGCGTTTCAGATCAGCAAAAGAATCGGCGCGGATGTCGAATCTGCCGAAATAAAAGCCTGTAAAGCCGCGACATATTTCGTCAATTTTGTTTTTCAATCTTTCTGTTTTCAGCCAGCCGCCGTCGTGAAAAATAGCCCCGCGCGAATGCGTGCCGATGTCAATTATTTGAATTTCTTCGCCTTTTTTAGGAACAAAATTTAATTTTTCGCGATTTTCCTCGAAATAGCTTCTCGCCAGACAAACTGCTCGTTCGTCTCGCAAAATTAAAGTTTCAAGTGTCGCGTTTCCATCACCGGTAAGTTTCGGAAAACATTTTTCGGTTATAGAAAAAATCTTGCCCTCATTCTCGCCCGGATAACGATAATAAAAAACGCTGATTTCCACTCCGTCCGCAAATTCCTGCAAAATATAATCTTGTTCGATTTGTTCCAGTTCGTTTATTAGCTGCGAAAAATTCCTAACGAACTTGACGCCTTTGCCTCGCTCGCCGGCATCAGGCTTTAAGACCAGCGGAAAATTTAACTTGTTTTCTTTGATAAATTTATGGGCTTGGACGATTTTTTTCGGAAAGGAAATTTCATTTGATAAAAAAATGAATTTAAGAAGAAATTCTTCAGCGGCGCAAGATTTAATTAAACTTTGATAAATTTCGCATTTTGATTCGCCGACAAATCCGCTCGCTATGATCGCCGGATTAGCGCAGGTAAAGATTGTCAGGCAACGATGCTTGACGCCTAGAAATAGAACGTAAATGACAACCGGAAAATAAAATATCTTTATTGACCAGAATTCCCAATTTAGTATTCGTTTTAATCTTCCGATAAAAAGCCGCCGATTTTTCCACGATGCGAAATGAATCAGAATTCTCACCGCAATGAAAGTAAAAACAAAGCTGAAAATCAGATTCTGAGAGAAAAAAAGCTTGTTTGAAAAAGCGGCTGAGCCGATTAAAATTGGTGTCCAGATTGCCGACGCAAGCAAAAAATAAAATGAAAATTTTAGAAAGTCGGTTCTCAAAAATCCCGCTGCAAGATAAGTCGGAAGTCTCAAGCCGGTGATAAAACGGCTCAAAAAAACAGCCACCGCGCCGCGTTTTTCAATCCAAGCCGAGGCTTTTTCAATTGCCTTTTCCGAAACAAAACGCGAGAAGATTTTTGTTTTCAAAATTCGATTTCCGAAAATTCTGCCTGAAAAGTAAAGCAAAACATCGCCGACAAAAATTCCGGTAAAACATGCCGATAAAGCCAAAGCGAAACTGATTTTTCCGTTTCCCGCCATCGCGCCCGCAGAAAGACAGGCTGCATCTTCGCTGATGAAGGTGGCGAAAAAGAAAACAAAAAATAACGCTGCCGGTGATAATTCAGAGATGCTGTTCAGACTGAAAATTTGCGAAACCTCAAACATTTTGTTTTTAGATAATCCTTTGCGCTTTGCGCAATTAAAACAATATTTTCCACGTGTAGATCGCAAAAGTACGAAAGAGACTTTTAACAAATTTATTGAAACACGTGTCCCAAAATCGGCAATTGTTTACGCTGAATCAAAAGCAAAATCGCGCTTAACACAAAAACTGTAACTGCTAAGCCGAAAAGCAAGCCATTGTCGTCTTTAACGACGATGCCGAGTTTCGTCAAGTGCGAAAAAATCGCGCCGGAAATTGTTCCGAGAGCGATTAGTGCGCCTAGCCAGGAAACGCTAGGAATCAAAATCATTATTGCTGCAACGAGTTCAATAACACCTGACCCGATACGCCCATACGCTTCGTATTCCGACCCCATCAACGTTGAAAAAATGTATTTTGATTCTTCCGCGCCGGTAAATTTGAAAAACAAGGTTTGCAGCAAAATGATTGCGATAACAATTCTGCAAATCCAACTGAAAATCATAGTTGTTGATGACATATTTTCTCCTGATGTAAAAATTTTATTGCTCGTAAAAGTGTGCGAATATAATTGAATAAATATTTCTCCGTGTTTTTAGATCTTTCGCATTTAAATTCTTTTAAGCAGCCTGTTTCGCCCAAAACTTTAAAGTCGAAGGTGCGACGCCGAAATTGTTCGATACCTTTACGCCGAAAAAAGCTAACTTTTCGGCAACCAGCGCATAATGATGAACCGTATGACTATGGAGAAATTCGAGTTCGCGCATTGCACTCGATTTGAGCCAGAGGCTTTCGTCAATTTCCGAGCGAATCGAGATTTTTTGCCGCAGAGATTCGGCTGAAAGACTGCGGAGTTTGCAAACCGTAAACGCGATTCGTTTTATCGCATAAAGCCGATTTTCCTCGATCCGCAAGTTTCTTTCGCGCTGATGGTAATCAATTTTCCCTTTTTGTATTCCGTTTAAAAATGCGTTAATAAAATCCAAGTTGTGCCGGAAATGACCACCGATGCTGCCCGTGCCGTTTGCTTTTTGACGGTAAAATTTATCCTCGATTTTTCCGATTAATTTCGCGCCCCGGAAAAGCTCTGCCGCTAAACTCTCTACCGTCAAATCTGCCGATACCGCATAAATATTTTCGTTGTTTTTCATCTTTTTTCGGCGCGTAAAATTGGTTTTTACGAAATGGAAATTCCAGATTTACAGTCGTTTATTCCAGAAATTTTCTTTGGAATAAGTTTTTCGGAAAGCGGAATTAACGATCTGAAAATCGCGGCGTGTGAAGGTATGCGCCAAGGGGTTAAATTTTTGGTTTTACGGAGAAAAATAGATGTTAAAGAAAAATTTTATTGTTGCGATTGCATTTTTAATGACGGTAATCGTGGGTATTCAGGCAAATGGTTTTGCGTTTAGCGGGAAGGTTAAAAAACAAGCGAAATTCAAAGTCCGCATTGAAAATATTTCAAATCCTGAAGGTTTGACGACCAAGGACGGCTCAAAATATCCTTTTGCGGTTTCGCCCGGTTTGTTTGTCGTTACTACCAAGAAAATGGATTTCTTCAGAGCCGGAAAAAAAGCCAACGCGGGTCTGGAAGCGCAGGCGGAAGATGGCAATCCTGAAGTTTTATCGAAAGAATTATTGACGAAAATCGGTTCCACGAATATGAGTATTTTCAATATGCCTGTCGGCGCGGATAAACCTGCTCCTATTTTACCAGGCGGTGCATTTGAATTTGAGTTTACGGCTACTGAAGGACAAAAACTCAATTTAATTGCGATGTATGGTCAATCGAACGATTTATTTTATGCGCCGGAAAAAGCTGTTGAGTTATTTGTAAATGGTGAGGCAATCAGCGGCGATATTACGGACAAATTAATGCTTTGGGATGCCGGAACTGAAGTCAATCAAGCTCCGGGAATCGGGGCAGACCAGGCGCCACGTCAAAAATCTCCGAATACCGGTGCAAAAGAAGATGTTCCAGTCGGTTTGGTAAAAGACGGTTTTAGTTACCCGAATACGAAGGACGTTTTGAAGGTTACGATTTCAAAGGAATAAGAAAGAATGAAAAGTGAAAAGATGGAAGCCTTTAAACGTTTTGTAGTAAAGCTTTTTAATCTTTTCACTTTTACTCTCTTCAAAAGGAGAAATTTAATGAAAGTCATTATAAAAAGCATTGTTTTCATTTTATTAGTTTTTACGTTTTCGGCATTCGCGCAAATTACTGAAAAGAAATCTATAACGCTTGAAGGCGCGCGGCAGGTTATTGCCGGAGCGAAAGAATATGCCAGGCAAAACAGCGCTCCGGGCGGCGTAATCGCAGTTGTTGATGACGGCGGAAATTTGATTGCTCTGGAACGATTGGACGGAACTTTTACGGCTGGAGCGAACATTTCTATCGGCAAAGCGAAAACCGCCGTGATGTTTAAGCGTCCGACCAAGATTTTTGAAGATATCATCAAAAACGGCAGAACTTCGATGGTCGCGTTGCCGGATTTCACGCCTTTGCAAGGCGGCGTTCCAATTATGATTGATGGACAAATCGTCGGCGGAGTCGGCGTTTCGGGAGCATCTTCAGCGCAGCAGGACGAAGAATTGGCGATTGCCGGTACAAACGCTTTAAGCAACCAGAAATTGCAAGCCGTAATGTTTTTCGATGCAAAAGTTGTTAATGCCGCTTTTGATAAAGGCGCGGTTTTGGAAGACGGTTCAAACGGCGAAAACTATATGGTTCACGCTTCGCGCCGTGAGAAATCGGGAATGAGCGAGGTTCATAAACTCGACACGGATATTATTTATGTTCTGGACGGAACAGCCACATTCGTAACGGGCGGAAAATCCGTTGACGAAAAAGAGACCGCGCCGAATGAGTTCCGCGGTTCGATGATTGATGGAGGAGAAACACGCAATTTGAAAAAGGGAGATGTCGTAATCGTTCCGAAAGGAACGCCCCATTGGTTTAAGCAGGTTGACGGCACGTTTCTTTATTATGTTGTAAAAGTTCGATAAACAGTAGGAAACAGAAAAAGGGTAATGGAAAATGCAAAAAAATAAATTTTTAATTTTCCACTACCCTTTTTTCGTTGATTAAAGGAGTTTAGTTATGAAGATAATTTCAACAGTCTTATTTTTGATTTTTTTATCATTAAATTTTCTCGCTCAAGAAGTTCCGTACGGAAAGCCCGATGCGAGTATTGATCTGACAACTGTCGAAGGAACGAAATTTGTTAAAGGAGAGTGGAAATATAGCGACACGCGCATCATCGAAACAGATTTCAAAGCTGCAGGCGCGGATAATCAACCGACAGGAAATGCTGTTAAAACTTACGATTACGTGCCGCATGCCGGTGTTGCGGGATTTGACGATTCAACTTGGGAAATCATTCCGGCTAGTGATCTGCAAAGACGGCGCGGCAACGGCAGAATTTCTTTTAACTGGTATCGCATAAACATTACAATTCCCGAAAAGATAAATGGTTTCGATACAACGAGTTCAACGGTTGTTTTTGAAACCGCTTTGGACGATTATGCAGAAGTTTAGGTGAACGGCGAAATTTCGCGTTTTCTCGGACAAAAAGGCGGTTCTGTGGTTGCGGGCTGGAACGCACCGAATCGTTTGATTGTCGGGCGAAACGTGCTTCCGGGACAAAAAATTCAAATTGCCGTTTTCGGCATAAACGGTCCGATTTCAAATCCGCCGACCAATTACATCTGGGTACGTGAGGCGAAACTTGATTTTTATAAAGGCAACAGCGCGCCGATTGCAATCACGCCAAGTGAAGTTAATGTACAGATTATAAAAACAAACGAGCAAATTGAAAAGATTGTCGGTACAAACCCGAAAGTTTTAAAACTTGCCGAAGGCTTTAAATTCACTGAAGGTCCGGTTTGGGTCGGCGACGGTCTGCTATTTTCCGATCCGAACAGCAATGTTATTTACAAATACTCAAAAGACGAAAGGCTTTCAGTTTTCAAAACTCCGAGCGGTTATGGCGGCGCGGACATTAGCGAATACGGTCAGCCCGGTTCGAATGGTTTAACCTTAGATGAAGACGGAAACCTAATCATCAATCAACACGGAAATCGAAGAATTATAAAATTAGGAAAAGACGGGAACGAAACGGTTCTGGCTGATAAATTTGAAGGTAAAAAATTGAATTCCCCGAATGATTTGGTTTACCGTTCGGACGGCACACTTTTCTTTACCGATCCGCCGTTCGGCTTGCCGAAATTTTTTGATGATAAACGCAAAGAGTTAAGTTATTCAGGCGTTTATTCGATTTACAAGGGAAAACTCCAGCTTTTAACAAAGGAATTTACAGGTCCGAACGGCATAGCTTTTTCGCCGGATGAAAAATATCTTTACGTTGGTAATTGGGATGAAAAGAAAAAGACTGTTTACAGATACGAAGTCCAGCTAGACGGCACGATCAAAAACGGGAAACTCTTTTTCGATTTTACCAATTTCAAAGGTGATGACGCGATTGACGGAATTAAGGTTGATATAGAAGGAAACCTCTATGTTTCCGCGCCGGGCGGTTTACAGGTTTTGTCAAAAGACGGCAAGCTTCTCGGCACAATTGTTACGCCGCAGCACGTTCACAATATGGCTTGGGGCGATGAGGACGGCAAAACGCTTTATCTATGCGCCGGAACAGGACTTTATAAAATGCGTCTGAACGTCGAAGGCGTGCGCCCGAAGGTAAGTTTGGCAAAATGAAAAACAAAAACGTCTAATTCAATGAATTTGTAAATCAAATTTCAAGAAGATCTGAGAAATGCCGATTGAGCAAAGTTTGCTCGTCGGCATTTATAGCGTTGGCGCAAGCAGAAAAGGTTTTATCACAACAAAAAGGCGGAAGAAATTCGGTGCAAAGGTGTAAATGTCGCAGCAATCAATGTTGACGGCTTGATTAATTTTGCATTTCAGCAACCCGTTAATCGTTCAAAGGAAAATATTTCGCCCGCGAAAACATCAGAGCCGACTAAATCTCTATTTCCCCGGGCAGAAGATTCATTTTGCAAAAGATAAGTCGCACGAAAAAGCGGATTTGATTTTTAATAACGACGAATTTATATAAAAAAGAGCGTTGAGATTTACCAAATTCTCAACGCTTTGAAGTTTGCGCAACAGGAGGAAGTATGAACAAATATTTCAGGCAAATACCGGTATGAGCTTTTGCGCCGATTTTATTCCGTATTCGGCGGCGGGTTTTACCAGGGATTTCTTGAGCTGCGTTCTCGCACGATTCAGACGCGACATTACTGTTCCAATTGGAATGTTCATTATTTCAGCGATTTCCTTATAATCAAATTCGTGCACGTCCGCCAACAACACCACTGAACGATAATGTTCGGGCAATTTATTGAGCGCGGCAATAACTTCCGTATCAGTCAGATGCTCGGGAATCGGCGCTGAATAAATCACGTTAGCAAAAACGAGTTCGTCGGCTTCCTGCATATATTTCGCCTGCATAAATTTTTTGCGGCGGTAGTGATCGTATTTATTGAATAGAATTTTATACAGCCACGCGCGGCAATTCGTACCGATTTCATAATGTTCGAAGGATTTCCAAGCCTGCATGAAAGTTTCCTGCACGAGGTCTTCGGCATCAACTTGATTCATCGTCAAACGGACAGCAGTTCTGTATAAATCATTAATATGCTGCATAGCTTCCGCTTCAAACGTTTCGGGGGTAATTTCGGATTTCATCTTTCTAGCTCCTTTAGGGTTATTGGTTCAAATACTTTTTGAAATTAACGCTTACAACCATTTGTCGTTCGGAACGGGAAATCCTTACAAGATTTTAAAGGTTTTTTTATAACTTGATTTTTATTAGTCAAAAAACAAATTTGTCGGCGAAATTCATTAAAGAGTTATGAATTTCGCCGACAAATTTGTTCAAGAATTTATCTTACGACGGCAGTTCGTATTTGCGGTTGAAGTTCGGCTGATTCTTCGTCAACCGAAACGGCGGGAGACCGGAGGGTCAAAAACTTCACTAAATCTTTTGTGAAAAGCAAATCAAGTGTCCAATCGAGCGCGACGCGAACTTTTTTCTCGAAACGGGGCAACTTCATCAAATAAATCGTTCGCCACAGCCACCACGCGATAAAACCGGAAAAGTTGTAGCCAAAAATTTGCGCCACGCCGGTTCTTTTGCCCAGCGCGGCGAGCTGCCCGATGGTTTCAAAGACGAAAGGTTTCCGGTGTCCGCCGCGAATTGCCGTTTTCAGATTGTGTGCGAGAATCTTTCCTTGACGAATAGCGTGCTGCGCGGTTGGCGGAAATGGTTTCCCGGTTTTTAAGTCGGGAATTGACGCGCAATCGCCGACCGCCCAGACACCTTCAAAATTTTTCACCCGCATAAACTCGTCAGTGCAAATTCTTCCGCCGACCTTTTCGCAAGGCAATGTTTCGAGAAGCGGATTCGGCGCTGTTCCGGCTGTCCAGACGAGCGTGTTTGTCGTGATCCGCGTTCCGTCGCTTAAAACGACTTCACGATTTGTAACGTCTGTAACTCTCGTGCTGAGATGAATTTCAACGCTGCGTTTTGAAAGCAGGTCTTGCGCGTATTTTCCGAGTTTTTCACTAAGTTCCGGTAAAATCACATTTCCTGCGTGAACCAGCACGACGCGCAACATTTTTTCATTCAGGTGCGGATAAAATTTTATTGATTCTCGCAGAAAATCGTTGATGCCTGCAATCGTTTCCACGCCGGCGAAACCGCCGCCGGCAACGACGAAATTCAAAAGCGGTTTACGCACTTCCGGGCAGCATTCAAAATCTGCTTCTTCGAGATTGGAAATCAAATGATTTCGCAGATAAATTGCGTCACCGAGAGACTTCATCGTTAAAGCATTATTCTTTAAGCCGTCGTTGCCGTAAAAATTGGTGATCGAACCGAGCGACAAAACCAGGTGATCGTAGCGAAGCGTATGGTGGTGATGTTCTTTACCGTGCGAAACGTCAACGGTTTTATTGTATAAGTCAATGCTTTCGACTTCGCCGTCGAAAAATTTTATACGCTTTAAAAGCTTTCGCACCGGACTGACGATATGTGTAATATCAAGGTCGCTCGCCGCTACCTCGTGAAGCATCGGCGTAAACAAAAAAAAGTTTTCGCTGTTGACCAAAGTGATTTCAATATCGGTATCTTTCGCCAGAGTTTTTTCCAAATGCAGAGCCGTATAAAGCCCGCCGAAACCGCTGCCCAAAATCAAAATTCGCGTTTTATCGTTCATAAATTGCCTCAAAAATGAATAGTTTTATACGTTTTGAAAAATCCATTGAAAGCGCAAAATTATTCCTGAAATCTTTTTTTGAGATTTTTTGAAAAAAGTTGGAATAAAATCTATTCGTCGCTGAATAAAAGGAAGTAATAAGGAAAGTTTAGTTAAAGCAAACGGCGAATTGAGCGACACAAGGAGAAGCGGGAATGAATAAAGTTATTAACGAAAACTGCAAAGACGGAAAAAAAATAATAAATTTTTACCTCAAACAGCAAGTAAAAAAAATCGAGATTGAAAATCATTTTGAAAACTGCGCTGAATGCCGCGAGGTTAGCGGCGAAGATGCGCGGCTTAAATTCCTGCTCAAACGGGCGGTCGAAAGAGAATTTGCGCCGCAGAGCCTTGTAGATTCAATCAGAAACGGAATTCGGAGATAAAGTTATGCAAAATGACGCAGTTCCATTAGTCTTGTCTGAAAAAGGTATGGATACAGACAATACAATCGCCGCGACCAGCGTGAACTGGAATATTGATCCGACTGTTTGGGTTGATGAACATGGCGATTATCTGTTCAGATACGCTTTGATGCGTCTTCGTAACGAGACACTGGCGGAAGATATGGTGCAGGAAACGCTTCTGGCTGCAATTCAATCGCTCGCAGCTTACAGCGGAAAATCTTCGGAGAGAACATGGCTGACCGGAATTTTGAAACATAAAATCGTTGATTATTACCGCAAATCGAGCCGCGAGACTCCGCTCGATGAATCGGAATTAGATCTTTCCGGTTTCGATAAATTTTTCGAGCGAGACGATGAATGGAAAAATCATTGGAACCCTCAGCTTGCGCCGCGCGGCTGGACAAACAGCCCGGAAGCCGTTTTCGAGCAAAATGAATTTTTCGATGTTTTTCAAACTTGTATGTCGAAGCTGCCGGAAAGAGTCGCTCATGTTTTCGCCTTGCGCGAAATGGATGGATTTGACGCTTGCGAAATCTGCGAAATCTTAAATCTTTCAACAAGCAATTTTTGGGTAATGATGCACCGCGCGCGAATGTCTCTGAGAAGATGCATAGAAATCAAATGGTTTAGAAGTGCGCATTGAGAATAAAATGACAAAACGAACTTTAACAAAAAAGCTGCAAAGATTTTTCTTCTATTTAATTTGGAAATTTCTTCCGAACTGTAAGCAATTTGTTCCGATACTTTCCGAATCGCTCGACCGAAAAATTCCGCCTTATCAGAGAATCTTGGTAAAACTTCATCTCATCGCCTGCCCGCCATGCGTCCGTTATTTGAAACAAATACGGTTTGTTCGCGAAGCCGCGCAACAGTGCGGGGAAAATATTTGGCAGACTGAAACGAATACGAAATTAAGCGATGATGCGCGCGAACGTATGAAAAATCTTTTGAAAACATCGGCAATTATCATCAGTTTGTTTGAAAGTTTTTAACTTGCTTGGAATAAAATAATCTTCCGGCGGAATTCAAAAATAGATTTGCCGGCAATATGAAGATCCGGCTTATCGAGAAAATCCGAGCTTTTCAAACAGACGAATGAAACAAACTCTTTTCGAAAAGATAAAATTGGCATTTATTTTTTGGCTGGCGCGCCGTCTGCCGGACTGCAAAACAATTACGCCGACATTAGGCGAATCACTCGACAGAAAACTTTCTTTGCGTGAAAAAATTCAGATGCGGCTTCATCTTTTTACCTGCGATGCGTGCGCGCGTTATCTAAAACAAGTCAAATTTTTGAGTAATGCGGTGCAGGCACAAAATGAAAAATTAATTGAAGAAGAAAATCCTTCAATTAATTTGAGTCTGGCGACAAAGGAAAGATTAAAGAACGCGCTGAAATCTTCAACCGGATTCGCTTTTTAATTAAATTTGAAATGTATTTATTGAAGACGGACGATGGTCCGTCTTTTTTATTGGAATAATCAGGCGCCGAAACGTAATTTAGCATCTCGAAATCTTTAATTTACAGAGAAAAAGATGTTAGACACAATCGAAATAAATTTACACAATCACACGCATGAACAGAATCGTTTTGCAGTTATTCCAACGGCGGAAAAGTTAAAAGCAAAAAGCGAATTTACAGGCGAAGGAGTTCGCATAGCCTTTCTCGATTCGGGATTTTTCCCGCACCCTGATTTTGCCGAAAGAGTTGTTGCTTATGCTGACATTTCCGGCGAGGAAAAAACTTTTCATTCAATTACAGAGCCCAAAGCGCGCCATTGGCACGGAACGCAGACCGTCGCGGTTTGCGCCGGGGACGGTTTGCTCTCGGGCGGCGTTTATTGCGGCTTGGCGCATCGAGCGGAACTGGTTTTAGTAAAAGTCTCAGCAGATGGACAGATTTCCGATGCTTCAATTGAAAAAGGATTGCGATGGGTTTTAGAAAACCGTGAAAAATATAACATTCGCGTCTTGAATATGTCGCTCGGCGGCGATATGGACGCTCAAAGTTCGGAAAGCAAAATCAATCAATTAGCCGAAGAATTGATAAAACAAGGCGTTTGCATCACGGTGGCTGCCGGTAATTCCGCTGATTCGTTTTCGATTCCGCCGGCAAATTCGCCTTCTGTCATTACGGTTGGCGGTTATAGCGACGAAAATCAGTTTTCGGAAAGAAGCTTTAATCTTTATCACTCGAATTTCGGCAAAACTATTGACGGTTTTGTAAAACCTGAAATTATCGCGCCGGCAATGTTTATTGCCGCACCGATTTTGCCGGAAACCAAAGATTATCTTGCGGCAGAAACTCTTTCAATTTTATCGAATGCGCCGGATTACTCATTCAGGATTATGCTCGAAGAATACTGGCAAAATGCCGGACTTTCAAGCGATATTTTAAATCTGGAAACATCGGCGGCGAGAAAAATCATTGAATACAATTTGCACAAGCAGCAAATCGTAGCGACGCATTACAAACACGTAGACGGAACGAGCTTTGCCGCGCCGATCACGGCTTCGGTCGTCGCGCAGATGCTCGAAGCAAATCCGAATTTAACGCCCGCCGCAGTTAAAAATATTTTAATTTCAACCGCATCGAAACTTTCGCAACAGCCTTTGGTTCGACAAGGTTTCGGCGTTCTGAATGCGCGCCTGGCAGTCGAAGAGGCGTTACGTGAAACGCATTTTCTAGTTGAAGAAAATTACAGTCCGCCGCGAATTGAAGGAGAAAAAATCGTGTTCTTTTATCACGACCACACGGCGAAAAGCGTTTTTCTTGGCGGGGATTTTAACGATTGGGATTTTTCTGGAAATGAATTCTTTGAATGTGATGACGGCGTTTGGCGGGCAGAAATACCATTTCAGCCAAGCGGTAAATACGCTTATAAATTTTTCGTCAACGGCGAGCGCTGGACGGAAGACACGAGCCACGGACTGAAAGAGGAAGACGGTTACGGCGAATATAATTCGATTTTGATTATTGAATAATCTGTTTTCCCGTAAAGGACGCAGAAAGTTGATAATTTGCTTTTAATTTATTTCCGCGTCCTTTACGTATTTTACAAGGAAAAATTTAATCGTTTCTTCGCCGTCTGCGCCGAACTGTTTCTTTGCCGCCGCCGAAATAAGTAAGTATCATCACGATCAGATGCGCGATAAACCAAATATTATCTGCGCCCATATTTTGATAAATATATATCAAAATCAAAATTCGCGGCGCAAAGATACCGAGCAAAATATCCGCCCATTGCGGCACGGCATTGTTCGGATAAAGATTTGGAAATAGAAACAAGTAGACAAGCAGAACGATGCGCGGAAAAAACAGCGAAAATACCAAAAAATAAATATCCACACTTACACGCCTCCGTTTAGAAGCGATTTTACGACGAAGTATAAAAACTACAAATAAAATTTGGAATAAAAGCACGCCCATTGTTGATTTTTATTTGCGAGAAACGAAATGTTGAGAGCTCTGAAAAATCATTGGCAGGAATATCTGATCGAAGCATGCGGTTTGTGCGCGTTTATGATTTCGGCTTGCGTTTTCGGTGTTTTGCTTTTTAATCCGCATTCGCTGCTGATTTCGTTAAATGCCACGCTTCGCAACGTTTTGATGGGCGCGGCGATGGGCGCGACGGCGATTGCGATTATCTGTTCGCCGTGGGGAAAACGCTCCGGCGCGCATATCAATCCGGCTGTCACTTTAACGTTTTTCAGACTGGGAAAGGTCAAATTTCACGACGCAGTTTTTTATATTCTGGCGCAGTTCGCGGGCGGAATTTTCGGCGTTTTGCTGGCGTGGTTGTTTTTAGGCAAATTGCTGGAAGATTCGGCTGTAAATTTCGTGCAAACAATGCCGGGAAAAAATGGCATTGGCGTAGCCTTCATTGCGGAAGTCGTTATCTCTTTCTTGATGATGACGATGGTTTTGGTTACTTCCAATTCGCTGAAATTTTCTCGCTTTACGCCATTTTTTGCAGGTTTGCTGGTTGCAGTATTCATCACGTTTGAAAATCCGCTGTCGGGAATGAGTATGAACCCGGCACGTTCTTTCGGTTCGGCGTTCGCCGCACGAAATTTTACATCTATTTGGATCTATTTCATTGCGCCGCCGCTTGCGATGCTTTTAGCGGCTGAAGTTTACGTGCGCGTCAAAGGCGGAAGGAAAGTTTATTGCGCAAAATTTCATCACCACAACAATAAACGTTGTATTTTCAATTGCCGCTTTGCTGAGCTTGAAAAAAGAGAAGAATTTATTGAAGCGACAAACCGAGGCGATTTGTTTCCTCACGCGATGCAGATTTTTTAAGCTGGGAGAATTTTATGATAAACGGACACTACGATTTCATAATTATAGGAACTGGTGCGGGCGGCGGAACGCTCGCCTATAAACTTGCGCCGTCAGGCAAAAAGATTTTGATTTTAGAGCGCGGCGATTTCGTCAAGCGTGGTTTGGAGAATTGGGATTCGCGGAAAGTTAATGTAGAAGGACATTACAACACGAAAGAAGTCTGGTACGACCGCGACGGCAAGCCGCTTCACCCGCATACGAATTATAACGTCGGCGGCAACACGAAATTTTATGGCGCGGCGCTGTTTCGGATGCGTAAGGAAGATTTCGGCGAACTGCGTCATTACGACGGGATTTCTCCCAAGTGGGCGATTTCTTATGATGAATTAGAGCCTTATTACACGCAGGCGGAAAATCTTTATCAGGTGCATGGCAACCGTGGCGAAGACCCAAGCGAGGCTTGGTCAAGTTCGCCTTATCCGTTTCCGGCAGTCAGTCATGAGCCTCGAATCCGGGATTTGTCAGAAGATTTTGCAGCGTTGGGCGTAAAGCCGTTTCATGTTCCGCTCGGAATCCAAATAAAAGAAAACGACCGCAAAAGCGTCTGCGTTAGATGCTCGACATGCGACGGTTTTCCGTGTTTGCTGAACGCGAAATCCGACGCGCACGTTTGCGGAATCGAGCCTTCGCTCGATTATCCGAATGTAACGCTTTTAACCAATTCAAAAGTTTCGCGTCTCGAAACGGATGCCGGTGGACGAACGATTTCCGCCGTCAGCGTCGAAAGAAACGGTGAGCTTGAAAAATACTCCGCCGATGTTGTGATTGTTTCGTGCGGTGCGATAAATTCGGCGGCTCTGCTGCTTCGCTCGGCAAACGATAAACATCCGAACGGTTTGGCGAATCGGAGCGATCAAGTCGGCAGAAATTATATGGGACACGTTAATTCCGTTGTTCTCGCGGTTTCAAAATGCCCGAATCCGACGATTTTTCAAAAAACTCTGGCGGTCAATGATTATTATTTCGGTGACGAAAATTTTCGCTACCCAATGGGGCACATTTCGTTTGTCGGAAAATTGGACGGAGTAACGCTTTCAGCCGGTGCGCCCGCAATTGCGCCGGGGTTTACTTTAGACTTGATGGCAAAACATTCTTTGGATTTTTGGCTGACAACGGAAGATTTGCCGCGACCGGAAAACCGCGTAACGCTCAACAAAAACGGCGAGATCGTTTTGAGCTACACGCCGAACAATATAGAAGCGCATAATCAATTGCAAAAGCGTCTGAAAAATTTAATGAACAACCAGCGCAAATGCGATATCCACGGCGGCGAGTGTCATCAAGGAATTTTTTCGCGCAATCTTTATCTCGGTCAGCAAATTCCGCTCGCCGGAGTAGCGCATCAAAACGGCACGGTTCGATTTGGCGATAATCCGCAAACTTCCGTTTTGGATCGTTATTGCAAAGCGCATGATGTAGACAATCTTTATGTCGTTGATGGCAGTTTTTTTCCGTCAAGTTCAGCGGTCAACCCTGCATTGACGATTATTGCAAATGCTTTACGAGTCGGTGACCATCTGCTTGAAAGAACAAATTGAAACTTAAAGTCTTTTTAAGAACTTGCGGCAAGCTCAATGGAATAAAACCCGGGCTTGC
Source organism: Pyrinomonadaceae bacterium (assembly GCA_036388895.1). GTDB lineage: Bacteria > Acidobacteriota > Blastocatellia > Pyrinomonadales > Pyrinomonadaceae > SXVE01. The sequence goes on from DASVQY010000056.1 coordinate 16,563, forward strand.
CGTAATTATTTTATACAGAGAATTTGAGATATGAGCAGCAATTACAAAAAAAATATCGGCATTGAAATTCAAACGAAAAACGGATTTCCGGTCGGCTGGCTGATTATAGGTTTAATCGCGATCTTTGCGTTTTTCTCAACTATCGCTCACGGACAAACCGGCGTGCAAAAAATCGAATCGGTTGGTTTTACCGTTTCGGATATGGACAAGGCGATTGATTTTTACACGCGCGTTTTGTCGTTTGAAAAAATCTCGGATACGGAAACTTGGGGCGAAGATTACGAGCGTTTGAGCGGAGTTTTCGGTTCGAGGGTTCGCATTGTGGATTTGAGATTGGGAAACGAGATGCTGGAATTGACCGAATATTTAACGCCGCAGGGCAGACCGATTCCAGTTGATTCGCGCAGTAATGATCAGTGGTTTCAGCATATCGCGATTATCGTTTCGGATATGGACAAAGCGTTTGAAGTTTTGCGGAAAAACAAAGTCCGCTTTGCTTCGACCGCACCGCAGACGTTGCCGAAAACGATTCCGAACGCGGCGGGAATCAGCGCGTTTTATTTTAAGGATTTTGACAATCACGTTCTCGAAATCCTGCATTTTCCGCCCGACAAAGGTTTACAGAAATGGCACGATTTGGCGAAAACCGGGAAGCTGTTTTTGGGCATCGATCACACGGCGATTGTCGTCGGAAAAACGGACGAAAGCTTGAAGTTTTATCGCGACGCGCTCGGGTTAACTGTTGCGGGAAACAGCGACAATTTCGGCGTCGAACAGGAACATTTAAATAACGTTCAGGGCGCGAAACTGCACATTACGGGTTTGAGAACGGCTCGGGACGGAATCGCGGTCGAGTTTCTCAAATACGTCGCGCCGCAAAACGGCAGAGCGTTTCCGAAAGACACGCGAAGCAGCGATTTATGGCACTGGCAGACGACTTTTACCGCGCCGAAAACTGATGTTCTGGCGGCGTTTTTAGTGCAAAAAAAATACGATTTTATTTCAAACGGCGTGGTTTTGTTTAAGGAAAACACGCTCGGTTTTCAAAAGGGTTTTCTCGTCCGCGATATTGACGGACACGCGGTGAGAATTATTGAAAATTAAGAAAGATTATTGAAATTTTAGATATTATTTATGAAATTAACACATTTATTTTTTATCGGAATTATTTTAACTGCCGCTATTTTTGCCGCGAGCTGCGCTTCTTTAAGCGGCGTTGAAAAGGTGAATAAAGACGCGAGCGGTTTGGCTTTACGAGGTTTTGACGCGGTGGCTTATTTTACGGCTGATAATGCCGTTCAAGGAAATCCGCAGTTTGCGTTTGCCTGGAACGGCGCGAAGTGGTTCTTTTCTAACGCGGAAAATCTCGAAAAATTCCGTCAAAACCCGGAAGCCTTTGCTCCGCAATTCGGCGGTTATTGCAGTTACGCGGTTTCGCACGGCTACACGGCAAACGGTGACCCGCAGGCGTGGAAAATCGTGGACGGCAAACTTTATTTGAATTACAGCCCGAAAGTTAAGGAAATGTGGGAACAAAATCAAGCCGGATTTATCAAAGACGGCGAAAAGAATTGGGCTGAATTTCAAACGCATAAACCGGAACACAAAGGAAATTAAAATTATGGAAAAGTCGCTTTTTATTCCGGTGATTCTCGGCACGGGTCGGAAAGGGAGGGCGAGTGAGAATGTGGCGAAATTCGTTTTCGGCGAGCTTGAAAAAATCGATAGCGTGGAGACCGAATTGATTGATATTCGCGAGCTTCGATTTTCGATTGACGACGCGGGCGAGGACATTAAGGATGCGGAATTTTCCGCGGCGATGAATCGTGCCGATGGAATTGTCATTGTTGCGCCCGAATACAACCATAGTTTTCCGGGCTGGCTGAAGCATGTTTTGGATACGAATTTGAAGGAATACATTCACAAAGCGGTCGGCGTTTGCGGCGTTTCGGCGGGCGGTTTCGGCGGAACGCGCGTCATTCAAAGTCTTTTGCCGGTTTTGCGCGAACTCGGATTGGTAACGATTTTCTGGGACGGGAATTTTTCAAAAGCACACACGCTTTTTGACGAAAACGGGAAATTGCTTGATGAATCTTACGTTAAACGCATTGATCAATTCCTTAAAGAATTAATTTGGATGTCGAAGGTTTTGCGTTACGGGCGCGAAAACATTCCGCTGGAGTAAAAATCATGGAAGAAAAAATGATTTGCCGGGAATGCAAAATTGAGATGAATCATCACGCAAATAAAGTGATTCAGGCGGAGTGCGAACGGGAAGAAAAAACGGTTTTGGAAATTCATACTTGCCCCGAATGCGGCGACACGGCGACGAGGGAAGCGGAAATATAAAAATATGACGGAAGAAGCGAAAAGATTGCAGGAAGCAACCGAGCGTAAAAAACACTGGAAGCGTTGGGGACCTTATTTGTCGGAACGCTCCTGGGGAACTGTGCGTGAAGATTATTCGCCTTATGGTTCGGCTTGGGATTATTTTCCGCACGAACACGCGCGCTCGCGCGCCTATCGCTGGAACGAAGACGGAATTGCGGGAATTTGCGACCGGCACCAGCGAATCTGCTTTGCGGTGGCGCTGTGGAATGGCAAAGATCCGATTTTGAAGGAAAGAATTTTCGGTTTGACGGGCAGCGAAGGCAATCACGGCGAGGATGTAAAGGAATATTATTTTTATCTCGATTCGACGCCGACGCATTCGTATATGAAATTTCTTTACAAATACCCGCAAAACGAATTTCCATACGCGCGTTTGATTGAAGAAAACCGCAATCGAAGCAAGCTCGAAGGCGAGTTTGAATTGATTGATACGGAAATTTTCGATGAAAACAAGTATTTCGATGTGTTTGTCGAATACGCCAAAGCCGACGTGGAAGACGTTTTAATTAAAATCACAATCGCCAATCGCAGCGCGGAAGACGCTTCGATAAATGTTTTGCCGACCGTTTGGTTCCGCAATACGTGGTCTTGGAACGGCGGCGGAAAGCATCCCATTTTATTTGCGGCGGATGAAAACACAATCGAACTCGAAACCGAAGAATACGGCAAGCGTTTTCTTTATTGCGAAAACGCCGACGAGTTGATTTTTACGGAAAACAACACCAATAAGCAAAAACTTTACGGCGCGGAAAACGAAACGCCTTTTGTTAAAGACGGCATTAACGATTACATCGTAGGCGGCAAAACCGACGTGGTAAATCCGGCAAAGCAAGGAACGAAAGCGGCAGCGAATTATTTTCTGAATGTTCCGGCTGGCGAAAGCGTTTCGATCCGGCTTCGGCTCGCTGACAAAGAATTTTCCCGCAAAGGCGCAAAGGCGCAAAGGGAAATTAACGGGGAAAGACAGGATTTAGAATCCAAAATCCAAAATCCAAAATCCAAAATTGAAATGTCTCGGCGTCTCGGCGGTGAAAATCCTTTTGCTGATTTCGATGAAATTTTCGAGCAGAGAAAAAATGAAGCCGATGAGTTTTACGCGGAAATAATTCCGCAGAATTTGTCGAACGACGCGAAAAACGTTCAGCGTCAGGCATTTGCGGGAATGCTTTGGTCGAAGCAGTTTTATCATTACGTTGTTAAAGATTGGCTCGAAGGCGATTCGAATCAGCCCGCGCCGCCCGCAGAGCGCAAAAAGGGCAGGAATTCCGATTGGACGCATCTTTATAACGCGGATGTGATTTCGATGCCGGATAAATGGGAATATCCGTGGTATGCGGCTTGGGATTTGGCTTTTCACGCCATTCCGCTCGCGCTTGTAGATTCGGATTTTGCGAAAGAACAGCTTCTTTTGATGCTGCGCGAATGGTATATGCACCCGAACGGACAGATTCCTGCTTACGAATGGGCTTACGGCGACGTCAATCCGCCGGTTCACGCGTGGGCGGCGTTGCGCGTTTATCAAATCGAGAAAAAGCGGACGGGAAAAGGCGACACGAAATTTCTGGCGCGGATTTTCCAGAAATTAATGCTCAATTTTACGTGGTGGGTCAACCGCAAAGACGCGGAAGGAATGAACGTTTTTGAAGGCGGATTTTTGGGCTTGGACAATATCGGCGTTTTCGACCGCTCGCGCCCGCTTCCGACCGGCGGAAAACTGGCGCAATCCGACGGAACTTCGTGGATGGCGATGTATTGTCTGAATCTGCTGGCGATTGCGCTGGAATTGGCGAAAACGGATGACTCTTACGAAGACGTGGCGAGCAAATTCTGGGAGCATTTTCTCCATATCGCATCGGCGATGAACAATCTCGGTGATGAAGGCATTTCGCTGTGGGATGAAGAAGACGGTTTTTATTACGACGTTTTGCATCTTCACGGCGAGGGAAATAAGCCTTTAAAGGTGCGCTCGATGGTCGGGCTGATCCCGCTTTTCGCGGTCGGAACAATCGAGCCGGAAATGCTCGAAGCGCTGCCGAACTTCAAACGTCGTCTGTATTGGTTTATCGAAAATCGTCCCGATTTGATCGGCAATGTTTCGTGTATGCGAACGCCGGGCGACGGCGAGCGGCGTTTGCTTTCGGTCGCATTTCGTGAACGATTGGAAAAGGTTCTAAAGGTGATGCTCGACGAAAACGAATTTCTTTCGCCACACGGCATCCGCGCGATTTCGCGTTTTCATAAAGAAAATCCGTATATTTTGCGCGTGGGCGGCGACGAGCATCGAGTTGATTACGAGCCTGCCGAGTCTTCAACCGGACTTTTCGGCGGCAATTCTAATTGGCGCGGTCCGATTTGGATGCCCGTTAATTATCTTTTGATCGAATCTCTGCAAAAGTTCCATCATTATTACGGCGACGATTTTAAAATTGAATGTCCGACAGATTCAGGGAATTTGATGAATCTGTGGGAAGTTTCTCAGGAACTTTCACGCCGTTTGTCTCACATCTTTTTGCGAAACAGCGATGGAACTCGACCGGTTTATGGTGAAATGAAAAAATTCCAAACCGACGAGCATTGGCGCGATTATGTTCTTTTTTACGAATATTTTCACGGTGATAACGGTTCGGGCGTCGGAGCAAATCATCAAACCGGATGGACGGGGCTTGTCGCCAAACTTTTACAGCAAAGCGGTGAATGATTTTTGAAACTTTGTTTGGAAGATACTTCCGATTATAAAAATTATGCAGACAGTTTTAACAGAATCATTTAAACTCCGACCGTCGTTTGTTACCAAAATTCGAGAAACGAACGCGCCCAGGTTTTCCCTTGAAAATATTCCCAAGACGGAAATCGCCGACGGGCGTTATATTACGAGGTTTGCGCGAACGGTTGAAGAAATTGACGCGGCTTTGCGGTTGCGGTTCGAGGTTTTTAATCTCGAGCTGAACGAAGGTTTGGAGTCATCTTTCATTTTCGGGCGCGACGAGGACAAGTTCGACGCGACTTGCCAACATTTGATTGTCACTGACAGATTTTCGAATGAGGTCATCGGAACTTACCGCGTCAGGACTTGGGAAACAGCGCAAACGCCATTCGGCTTTTATTCTTCAAACGAATTTACGCTGGAAGATTTGCCCTCGCGAATGTTGACCGAATCAATGGAAATCGGACGCGCCTGCATCGCCCGCGAGCATCGAAATTCGCGCGTTTTGTTTTTGCTCTGGAAAGGCTTGGCGATGTATGCCGCCGCCAAAGGAAAACGCTATTTTTTCGGCTGCTGCTCGCTGACTTCGCAAGATTGCGCCGAAGGCAAACGCGCCTTTCAACAACTCGCCCGCGACGGGCATTTTCATCCAAATCTGCGCGTTTCGCCGCGCGAAGAATTTTCCTGCCAAACTGAAAATTCTATCGCTGAAATAAACGAAGAAATCAAATTGCCTAAACTTTTCGAAACATATCTGCGTATCGGCGCGAAAGTTTGCAGCGAACCGGCAATTGATCGTGAATTTAAAACCATTGATTTTCTCGTGATTATTGATACGCGGTCTCTCAGCAAAAAATATTACAAGATGTTTTTCGCTTAATAAAAAAATAATTGCTACGAAACACGCGAAAAATACGAAAATGCTCTTTAAATAATTTTTCGTATCTTTCGCGTGTTTCGTGGGCGAGTTCTTCAATGCTAATAAATCAAACCGCTGATTTGGAATAAATTCTCCTGAATAATTGATTTAACAATTGAAAGTTAAATCAAACTAGAAAATTTATGACAAACAGTAGAAAAAAAAATGACAATCGCTTTGCCGTAATTCTCGCGGGCGGCGACGGTTCGCGGCTGAAATCTTTAACCAAAACAATTGCGGGCGACGACCGACCGAAACAGTTTTGTCCGATTTTGAACGGCGAAACGCTTCTCGATGTAACCAGGAAACGAGCGGCTTTGAAAATTGCGCCGGAAAACACGTTTTTCAGTTTGACGCAAAAGCATAAACATTTTTATGAATCGCATCTTTCGGATGTTCCGAAAAATCGGCAAATCGTTCAGCCGGAAAACAAAGGAACTGCGCCTGCAATTCTTTACAGTTTGATGAAGTTGCCGCTTGATGCGACAGTGGCATTCTTTCCGTCGGATCATTATTTTTCTGATGATAAAGCGTTTATGGATAATGTTGAAGCTGCTTTCCATTCATCGGAAATGAATGCGAGTTCGATAATTCTGCTCGGCATCGCGCCGGAAGAAGCGGAAACTTCTTACGGTTGGATCGAACCGGTAGAATCGCTTTTCGGCGGCGTATCAAAAGCTGTAAGTCGAGTGAAACGTTTTTGGGAAAAACCTTCATCTGAAGCGGCAAGTTATTTAATGTCGAAAGGCTGTTTATGGAACAGTTTTGTGATGGTCGGTAAGGTCGAAATATTTCTAGATTTATACAAAAAGCATTTGCCAGAGCTTTACAAAGCGTTTGAAGAGGCTGGCGAATTTTTTGAAACTTCTGTAGAAAATGCGTTGGTTCGTTCGCTTTACAGCCGAATGGTTGAGACGAACTTTTCGAGCGAAGTTTTGGAAAAAGCATCGGAAGACCTTTATGTTCTGCGCGTCGGAGATGTCGGTTGGAGTGATTGGGGCGAACCGCAGAGAGTTTTGGGAACGCTTGAGATGCTCGGCGTTCAAATGGATTGGATGCGGGCTGTCGCTGCGTGATTTAAGTCAGAAATAATCAACAAAAATTAAGAGGCTGTTTGGGGATAATTAAGAAACTAATATTTATCCCGTCCATTCCTGTAAATAAATTTAAAGGACTAATTTATGAAAGCAATAGCAGTTAAACCGGGAATTAAAAATTCTGTACATCTGATAGAAATGCCGAAACCGAGTTTGGATGAGGTTCCTGACGGGCGCGGCGTTTTAGTGAAAGTTTTACGTGTAGGCGTTGATGGAACGGACAAGGAAATCAATAACGCCGAATACGGCGCAGCTCCTAATGGCGATGGCGTTCTCGTCATCGGACACGAAGGTTTCGGCGTGGTGGAAGAAGTGGGCGAAAATGTTTATGAACTAAAACCGGGCGATTATGTCGTTGCGACGGTTCGCCGCCCGGGAACGAGTATTTATGACGTTATCGGTACGAATGATATGACAACTGACGACACATATTTTGAGCGCGGCATAAATCTGCGGCACGGATATTTGTCGGAGTATTACCTTGATGATGCCGAATTTATCGTAAAAATTCCGAAAGGGCTGAAAGATGTCGGAGTTTTGCTCGAACCGATGACAGTTGTGCAAAAGGGAATCACGCAGGCTTTTGAAATCCAGCGCAGGTTGAAAGTATGGAAACCTAAGCGCGCGGCGGTTATGGGAGCGGGAACAATCGGGTTGCTGGCAACTCTCGTCTTCAAATTAAAAGGATTGGATGTTGTAGCTTTCGGCAAAACTCCAAAACCTTATTTGAATTCGGATTTGATCGAAGATTTAGGCGCTAAATACATTTCAACTGTTGATATTTCCGTTCCCGAATATGCCGCCGCAACGGGCGGCTTCGACATTATCTTTGAAGCGACCGGCTTTTCGCCGATTGTTTTTGATGCGATGCAGTCTTTGGCAAAAAACGGTGTTCTGGTTTTATCGAGCGTTACCGGCGGAGATAGAAAAATCGAAGTTCCGGCGGATAAAATCAATCTTGATTTTGTTCTCGGAAACCGCGTGATGGTGGGAACGGTAAATGCTAATCGCGAATATTTCGAATCGGGTGTGAAAGATATGGCTCAAGCCGAACTCGAATTTAGCGGTTGGTTAAAGCGTCTTTTAACACATCCAATCAAAGGTTTGGAAAGCTACAGTGAACTTTTTGACACTTTAACTAATGCGAATGGGGCAATAAAAGTTTTTTGCGAAGTTGAAAACTAAAAAGAAATTATAAGAATTTAGATTAAAAGGGATACTATACAATTTGTATGTGGCATTTTATCCCTTTTAATTTCGAGCATGTGCCGGGAGATGAATTAAAGAGCACTAATTTTTGAGTCCCATGGATGGCTCGGTTATTTTCAATATCTTACAGGCGAAAGAGGGCGATTTCTGAAATCGCCCTCTTTTGCTTTTCCTCTAAATTTTTCCATAACTGGAGTTTTTAATCTCCCTTTTCAGATAAATGCTTTGTAAATCATTTCATCTTAATTGAGCCGGAATATCGTTTGCCAAGCCGAATTGTTCGATGTGGTAGGAACCGGTGCTTCGCAGCTGGTACCAAACTCCATTGCGATACACGGCAATATCTGTTTTTCCGTCGCCGTCATAATCAGCCGGAACGGGTAAATCTTCTGCTAATCCCCACTTGACGGCATAAAAACCTTCTGTAGATTTTTGAATGTACCATGTGCCGTTTGACGGACGAAAAACCGCAAAATCGTTTCGCAGATCACCGTCAAAATCGCCGATGACCGGTTTGTCTCCGGCTAAGCCGAACTGGTAATGCCTGGTTACAAGATGGGAACTTTCCATAAAATACCAGTTACCGTTGCGGAAAACAGCTAAATCGCTTCTCCCGTCGCCGTCGTAATCCGCAATAACCGGTTTGTCTGTCGGTAAAAGTGTCATATCCCGGAATTCTACGATTTGGAGACTCCCGAACGGTTGTTGGACATGAAACTTTGCCGCTGATGGGCGAAAAACGACAAAACTCGTGGGATTGCCGTAATGAGGCTGGGGAATATCTCCGGCTTCGCCCGAAATTCTATAAGCGAATACCGAATCTGAGCTTCTCAGCCAGTACCAGGCGCCGTCGCGAAAAACCGCAATGTCTGCTTTTCCGTCATTATCGTAGTCTGCGGCTACGGGAATGTCGGTGCTCAAACCGAACTGAGCCGCGGTAAATCCGGCTGTACTTCGGTTCAAATACCAAATTTTTTCGCTCGGTCGGAAAACCGCCATATCGTCCTTACCATCACCGTCAAAATCGTATTTTGGTTTGATCGGAATTTCCTGAGGCACCAGCCGGGCGAGAAACGGTCGATTTATGGTGGCGTTATTAGTGGAGATTTCCGTAAAATCACCGCCGACTATGATGTTGCCGCCCGCCGTAAACGCGACAGCTTTCGAATAACCCTCGTTACCACCGGAAAATCTCAAGCGATTCAATGACGGGTCGTGTGTGCCGTCTGTGTTGTATCTATTAAAATCATCGGATAAGCCAAATCCATTATCGGTAGCATATTCTGCAGTAATAATAATTTTACCGTTTGATTGGAAAGCCACATCACCCGCTTCATCGATAGTGCCGGGAAAATTAACATGAAAACTCCCGTCGGTATTAAGCCGCACGGCGCTTTCGAAAACACTGTGTCCGCGAAAAGCGATTATTTTTCCGTCGTTCTGCAATTCGATTTTCGTGTACCATGTTTGATCGCCGGTGTTAGGCAGCGGAGCGGCGTTAAAGCTTGTATCAATAGTGTCATTCGCATTGAAACGTACCAGTGATGCGCTCGGGTTGCCGTTTATAGCCGAGTAAAAGCCGGAGACATAATATTTACCGTCCGGCAAAGCTTCAACGTCATTGCACTCGTGATTAATTGCGGTGGTAAAAGTGGAATCAAATGTCCCGTTGTTATTATACCGGGCGATATTCGGCTTCGGATTGTTGTTCGGCGCCGTAAATTGACCGCAAATAATAATCTTTCCGTTCGGAAGCTGCTCAGCCTTTCTGATCACTTGATAGGACGGTCCGGCGAATCCAAGAAAAGGAACAGAAGTCAGCGTAATGTCAGGAGTTCCGTCAGCATTTAATCGCTGGATTCTCGGTCTTCCGCTTGACCCGTCAAACGGCAAATCGCCGGCTACCAGAATTTTTCCGTCAGGCAGTATTTCCATTGAAGTAATTGACATGCCTTGATTAAACTGTCCGCCCAGCCAATTGGCGTCAAATGAAGTATCGAGGCTGCCGTTCGGATTAAGACGAGCTATCCTGTTGCGCTGCGCTCCGTTAACAGAGGTAAAATCGCCGGCAATTAGAATTTTCCCATCGTTCAGGATTTCCAGAAAACTTACACTTCCATTAACTGTCGGTGTAAATGAACTGTCAACCGCCAGTTTTTGGGAAAAAACCGGAAGCGAAAAAAGTAAAAAACATATCAGGGATGCATAGAAATATTTAATTGACATCACAGCCTCACAATTTTTTTGAATTTCAGGACGCATTATCATTATCGCGAAAGCAAGAAGATATTAGTAACCGGTTTTAATCCCATGAGGTTATCCAAAATCTAAGTTTATTCATCTTTATGAATTGATTGAAATGTCAGTAAAGCGAGCCGGAATTGGATGAAGTGAATTTCCGATTAAAGTTTAATCGGAAATTTGAGTAATTACACTTCAATTGAATTTTATAGGAAAACCAATCACAAAAACAATATTAAAAATTCGCCTGCCATTAGATTTTTCATACTTCTCCACGATTAATGATCTGACGGCGACGGAAATTCTTATTTCACGGCTTTTCCGAAAAATTTTATTAATAAATCGCCGCTTCGATTGATAACGTGAAAAATCTCCTGTTTAAGTAAAGGCTAAATCGGCGAGAACACGAAAAATGCGTAAAATTCACGCCGGGATTTTTACCCGTAAAATTGAAAGTTGAATTCCATCATTTCAAAAATTTTTTCGGGGTTTTATCGAGTTATGACTTGACGAGACAAAACTTCTCAAAAAAAATTGTCGGCGCGAAAACTCTTAAAAAAAAACAGTTTTCTGCTATATTGCGAAGACCTGATTTTCTTTATACTTTGAAGAATAGCTTTTCGGTAAGTTTTAGCTTGAAATTTAATTCGACTTGGCTGAAGAACTGATTATTATTAGTTTTTTCTCCTCTTGAGTCGCTCCCTAAATGGCTAAAGAAAACGTCATAACTGAAGAAGATTTTAATGTTCTCTTAAACTGGCTAGATCACAACCGCGAAAGCGCCGCGCATAAGTATGAGAAAATTCGTCAACGACTAATACGCATTTTTACCGGACGCGGCTGCTTTGAAGCAGAAGAGTTGGCTGACGAAACCTTCAACCGCGTCACTCAAAAAATTCCTCAACTGGTCGGCAGTTATGTTGGTGAACCCGCACTTTATTTTTACGGCGTAGCAGATAAAATCCATCTCGAATGGCTGCGCCGCCAAAAAAAAACACAACAACTTCGATTGCCTGAAAGAGATGAGTGCGACGAAGCGGACCTCGAGATTGAATATGAATGTCTGGAAAACTGCCTTAAAAACCTGCCAGTTGACCAACACGAACTTATCGTCGAGTATTATCGTGAAGAAAAAAGCGCCAAAATCGAAAATCGCCGGAAACTGGCGAAAAAATACGGATTCGGCGCCAATGCTTTGCAAGTGAAAGCCTCCCGAATTCGCCGCCAATTAAAGGAATGCCTGCGCAATTGCGTCGCTGAGAAGAGATTGTTGTGAAAGGTCTTGGGTATTAAGGTCATTACATTATGAAGCAGCCTGAAAGGGAAATGGACAAAAACTCTAATGAACAGCAGAATGCGGTCAGGAAATATCTGTTGGGAAACCCTGACGATAAAGTAAAAATGCGTCAAATCGAAGAAAAAATATTGCTCGATGACAATTTTGCCGAACAATTGTCCCTCGCCGAAGACGAATTGATAGACGAGTATCTGGATGGATCTCTTACAGAAACTGAACGTGAACAATTTCTTCATTTTTTTTTAATCTCGCCCGAAAATAAAGAAAAACTGCGGCTAATCCAAAATCTACGAAAATATGCGGCACAAAGCACCGCACTTCAAGATTCCGAACAATTCTCTGAAAAATATCGCGGTCGGTTTGATTGGCGAAAATTATTTTCTTCACCGGCTTTACGATTTGCCGTAATCGTTTTGATAGTTTTCGGTCTCGGTTTTGGAATCTGGCGCGCCGCTTTTTACCAATCGGATGTCGAGCGAGGATTAGCTCAACTTCGAACTGCATATCGTGGACAACGCCCTATTGAATCGCGCACGACGGCAAATTTCGATTATGCGCCGCCTTCAAACACCCGTGGAAATGGGAATACCGTTAGCGACGAAAAGGCAGAGCGGCGCGCCGAGATATACCTTTCCGAGGCGGCGGACTCGGGCAATGCGGCTGCACATCACGCGTTGGGACTTTTGTATTCGGCTCGAAACGAATATGACAAAGCTTTGAATGAATTTAATTTCGCACTGAAGCTGGAGCCTGCAAATGCTAAACTTTACAATGATTTAGGAGCAGTAATGCTCGAAAAAGGGAAAAAAATCGGCATTGGGGCAAGATGGAGCGGAGAGCCTGAAACTACTTGACCAAAGTCTTAAATACCTGGAAAAAGCAATCGAACTAAACCCAAAACTGCCGGAGGCGAGATTTAACCGCGCATTAGCATTGCAGGCGTTATTTAGTACAGAACAGGCAAAACAAGCGTGGCGTGATTATTTACTGCTCGATACAAATTCGCCCTGGGCGGAAGAAGCCAGAAGAAATCTGCAAATTTTGGAAGAGCAAAAAAATCAAGAGCGATCCGCAGACGAATTGGAGCGTGATTTTCTCGGCGCCTTGCGTGACAAAAGCGATGAAAAAGCCTGGCTGCTGTTAAGCCAAAACAGGGAATTAATCAAGGGCAAATATTTGCCGCAACGGCTCGCTATGTCCTATCTGGCGGCTTCTGATAGTGAAAAAGAACCTCTGCTGTATGCTTTACAATACGCCGGAGAACTTGAGCAGCAGCGCAACGGCGATTTGTTTGCAAAAGACATTGCTCATTTCTACCTGACTGTGCCCAAAAGCAAAATTGAATCGCTCAAACAAGCTCAAACAGCTATGCAAAATGGTTACCGGTTTTGTTTGCAGCTGAATTATGAAGCCGCTCTGTCAGAGTTTAATAATGCCCGCAATCTATTCAAAAGAGTTGATAATATTTGGGAAGCTAAATTGAGCGAGTATTTTATAGGGTATTGTTTGATAAACAACAACCGACCAAAGGAAGCTCTCGCTGAATTTCAAAATGTCGCTGAATTCTCAGAAAGCCAGAACTACAAATGGCTCAAAATGACATCTCTTCATTGGATAGGCGGCAGTTTGAGAATTCTTAATCAACGCACTGGATCAAAGAAAAGCTATCAAGAAGCCCTTGCTATTGCGGAAGAAATTAACGATTCATACGCCGTTCAAAGAAACCTCTCCGAACTGACCCGGTACCACTCCTTTGTCGGTCAAAACCAAATGGCTTTGAGCTACTTACACCGCATTCTGAAAGAATCGGCTGATGGAGAATCCAGCCTTCGACAGAAATATCGCAACTACGATGAAGCGTTAAAGACGCTAACTGCCGCTAAGTTTTACAACGCGGCAAAACCGATTGCGAAGGAAGTCGTTTTGCTTGCCGATCGGCTTGGTGATCGGATGTTCGAAACGCTCTCCCGCTGTAATGCCGGAATAGCTTATGTTCAAACCGGTGACTATGACGCCGCCCGAACTTTGCTAAACGAAGGAAGAGAGATAGCCTCCGAAATATCCGATGAATTAACCCAAAAAAAAATGTTCGCCTATATATCGTTAAAATCAGGCTATCTGGAAAGACAGGCTGGAAATTATGAAAAATCTGAACAATTTTACGATGAAGCCCTCCAAGTATACGAAACAATAGAAATTCCATCTAATTTATATGAAGCTCAAAAAGGCAAATTGCTTGCCTACCAAGCTCTCGGGAAACGCGCCGAGTTGGAACGGCAGATTCCGGCAACCTTGAAGCTTATCGAGGATTATCGAGAAAAAATTTTGGAAGAGCAGGAACGCACAAGTTTTTTTGACAGTGAAGAAAGCATTTACGACATTGCCGTTCGATTTAATTACGAAGGCGGCAGATACGAGCAGGCATATAATTATGCGGAAATTTCAAGTTCGCGTTCGCTTCTTGATTGGTTGCAGAAAGGAGCAGAGGTATCTGGTAATCCCGAAAATATCGAAATTCTGCTGAAAGAGAAAGCTCCGCCACTCGGACTTTCCGAAATCCGCGAACAAATGCCGGAGGGCGTGCAAATTTTACAATACTCGGTGTTGGAAAATGAGGTGTTAATCTGGTTGATTTCAAAAGAAACCTTTGCGGTTAATCACGTGAAGATTCGCTCGGGAGAACTGCGCGAAAAGGTTGATAATTACGTCAAACTCCTGAAGCGAAGAAATGAAGCTGATCGGTCAGATTTCAAACAGCTTTCGGAAGAACTGTACGGATTGCTGATAAGTCCGGTTCTCGATCAGCTCAATCCGAATCAAGTCATTTGTTTGATTCCCAGTAAGGTTTTATTCAACTTGCCGTTTGCCGCTCTTACCTCCGGCAGCGGAAAATCTTTTTTAGTTGATTTCAGCCTGATATACGCTCCGAGCGCCAATGAGTTTTTGTTTTGCAGCAAAAATGCCCTGGAAAAATCTAACTTTGCAAGTGAAACTTTGCTGAGCATCGGCAATCCCGCTTTTAGCAGCCGAAATTTTGATTTGCCGAATCTGCCGACTGCCGAAAGAGAAGCGCAGGAAATCGGAGCTTTTTACGAAAAGGCGCAGATTTTTCTTGGACGGCAGGCTACCAAAAAGGCTCTGCTCAATGCTGTAAATGATGCCGATATAATACATTTCGCCGGGCATTATGTGGTCATTCCCAACACGCCTTTATCTTCTTACTTGCTGCTCGCGCAAAACGGCGAAGATTCGGAAGAAAGTTTGTTAACCAATTCAGAATTAGTCGGAGAAAGATTGGGGCGGGCGAAGTTGATTGTTCTTTCCGCTTGTCAGACCGGAGTTGAAGATTACTCCAGCGGCGAAGGTTTGATAGGTTTATCGCGCACTTTTTTAGCAGCCGGCGCGCCGTTAGTTGTGGCAAGTCAATGGAGCGTGGATACGGAAGCGACGGCGGCACTGATGAAGCGCTTTCATTCTTACCGTCGGCAGGAAAAGCTGACAACGGTCGCCGCACTGCGCAAAGCGCAACTTACTATGCTTAATGAGCCGGACGGACGTTTTCGCGATCCGTATTATTGGGCGGCTTTCGCGGTTTTCGGCGGTTATGCGGCTTACTAGATTTATTGAATTCAACCGAATAAGGCGAAAGATAGGGAGAAAAATAATGACAATGAAAATTAAAATTAACGTGCGTGGAAGCGCTATTTGCTACTTGAAGGATAATTTTTGGCACATAATTTTTATTACAGATGATACACACCTGGTAAAATTTTCTTACACCGGAACAACTTCAGGAAGCTTGAATCTGCGTAAAAGCAAGCTGGATCGTAGTATTACGCTTTTTCCTGATAGTCCTGTTCCGCCGAAACCGAAGCGCGGAAAGGACTTTGATAAAATTTTGAATATGGCAACTGAAATGCACGGCAATGAAAGACTCAAAGTAAAAAGAACGTTCGAGCGAAAAAGAGAAATTATTTCAATGGCAATTCCGGCAGGCATACTCGATTGCGATACGCTGACCGACTTGGAATATTATATTGAACAAACAAAGCCTCATCCTAATACAAGACGTCCCTTAGAGCGAAAGGTTGCCAAAATAGTAAAAATTGAAATGAAATTAAATGAGGGTAAAGGATTATCAATTTTAATTCAGGATAGTGAAGGATCAAACGTTTTACCCTTTCCTTTCAAAACCGGCTCTAATCTTGAGCTGACCTTTGATAACGATTGCGGCGCGGTTTGCAAGGAGGTAAACGATTTCGACTTATATTATGATTGGGTAAAAGACAAAGATGAGGTTACCAGATACATTGCGGGAAAGCTTAGTATGATAAAAAGCGAACAGGGTAATTGCGACCCCGTTTCGATAGATCCTCCGCCCACTACTGATCCTCCGGAAGAACCTTAAGAATTTATAATTTATCCTTAAGGGTTGAAGTAGAAAGCTTAAATACGGGTTAAGACAGCAGTTTTGTTCAGGATTCGGCTCTCGCCGTTAAAAATAAAATAAGCGTTACTGGGCGAGTGGCGTTAGTATGCCGAAAGCTGTGCCAGCTCAGCAAAAATAGGACAATTCAGAGAACTTATAACTTACTGCAGTAAAGGCGCTAAAATAGGCGCCTTTATTTTTGTGTTTTCTCGAAGCTTTCTGAAATCAATATAAAAGCTGGATGAAGTCCGATTAGAGAATAAAATACCGGAATTTACCGGCTGTTAACCGAATGTGTAAGTTCGAATCTTACAGCGAAGTTTTCAGATTAACAAAAAGCGCGTTGTTGCCGCCGCGCTTTTTGTTTCGGATATTTTCATACCAGCCATTTACAACTTCATTTACCGAAAGGCTTCTTTTTTATCTTCATTCAAAGCGCAAAATTGTCATTTCAACACTAAAAACGGCTGTTCAAGTAAAAGCGCTCGCCTTTTTATACTGCAGTTAATATCTTGCATTTATGAAAGCGGCGCGCTCGCAATTAAGAAAACAAAAACGAATTGTGATTTTTGCGGTAGTATTCGTAACTTTGAATTGCCATTTTGGTTTTGGGCAAAGTTCTAATAACTATCCCTGGCAATATTTCTGGCAGAAATCTTTATCTTCATACAAAAATAAAGATTACGCGGCATTTCTTGAGAACTCGAAGACGGCTGTGGAAAACGGTCCGGCGAATCATCCGACGCTTTTTTATAATCTGGCGCGCGGTTACAGTTTAACGGGCAACAAAACAGAAGCCGTTAAATGGCTCGAAAAAACTCTGGAATTGGGATTTGGGTCGGAAACGCTTGAAGGAGAGGACTTTTTCTTTCTGCGCGAAGCACCCGAATACGCTGTTATAAGGAAACGCATCGAGGAAATCAAAAAACCGAAATTCGCGAGTAAAATCGCGATGAACATAAGCGAACCGGATTTGATTCCAGAAAGCCTGGCTTATAACGTCGCGGAAAAGAGTTTTTATGTCGGAAGTCTCTACAAACAAAAGATTGTAAAAATTGACGGTCGCGGGAAAAAAACGGATTTCGTAACCGAAGGCGCGGACGGTCTCGGCGCGGTTGTCGGAATTAAAATCAACGCGCGGCAAAGAGTTCTGCTGGTTTTAAGCAATGTCGCGCCGGAGATGAAAAATTTTGATAAAACGCGCGAAGGCATCGGTATGCTGCACAGATACGATTTGAAAACCGGAAGATTAATCAAAAAGTATGAACTCGGCAACAAACCGCGCCCGCATTTACTCAACGATTTAGTCATATCCGGCAGCGGCGATTTTTTCATCACCGACAGTCTTTCGAGCATTGTATATGTTCTGAGAAGCAACGGCGGCGAGCTCGAAGTTTTCGCCGAACTTCAACCTTACAGTTACCCGAACGGAATCGCTTTGTCGAAAGATGAAAAAAAACTCTACATCGCTACTTTAAACGGCATTTCGATTATCGAAATGAGAAACGGAAAACCCCAGCCGCTCGCGCACGAAAAAAACATTGCTCTGGCGGGCATTGACGGAATGTATTTACACGAAGACCATCTGCTCGCGATTCAAAACTTCGAGTTGCCGAACCGCGTCGTGCGTTTTGATTTGAATGAAGCGGGAAATCGAGTTATTCGGGCTGTCGTTCTCGATTCAAATCATCCGCTTTATAAGATACCGACGACCGGCGTCATTGATAAACGAAATTTTTATTATATCGCAAACAGTCAGCTTCGCAGTTTTGACGAAAACGGAAAGATTTTGCCGTTGGAAAAGCTTCAGGATATTAAAATTTTGAAGCTGAAATTATGAAAATTATGGAGGTTTTACTGTGCGAAAACTAATCTTATCGGTTTTGCCGGGAGTTTTATTTTTGTTCAGTGCGGGATTTGTCGCCGTCGGCGATCTCGTCTTGCACAACATGACAAAAGAAGTCTCAATGCCGTTTACTTTTACGCCGCCCTTCAAAGACCCTTTGCCGGCGGGAGAAAAACGAATGCTCGTCGAAGCGAGTTTAAAGATTGACCGGCGAGATTACGGTTTAACTTGGAATCGAATTTTGGAAGGCGGTGGATTGTTCGTCGGCAACGAAGTAGAAATTGCAATCAACGTCGAGGCACTCGTTCCCAAACGGAAAGCCGCCGATTAGGAGTTATAAATATATGAATGCAAGGTGTTTTTTGTTTTTTTGTCTTTTGTATTTTGCTTTTGCGCAAATTACGGCGGCGCAAAACCGGAAATTAGAAAACGGCGCGATTCTCGAACAAGCCGCTTACGTTTTTCCCGTTTATGCGCAATTACCCGATTGGGCGAAACGTCTTTATACGCCGGAAAGCTACCCGCAAATAAGTGACTCGCCCGATGTCGAACTGGTTAAAATAAAATACGCGAGCGACAATCTGAAAATCACGGGGTTTATATACAAACCCAGAAAGACGGACAAAAAATTGCCCGTCGTCCTCTGGAATCGCAGCGGCGCCGGAGACGTTTCGGCTACGGGAAATCACAATTTTCATAACGTTTACGAAATGTATCAACTGGCAAAAGCGGGTTTCGTCGTGCTGGCTTCGCAGTATCGCGGAACTGACGAAAGCGAGGGCGCCGACGAGCTCGGCGGCGGCGACACACGCGACGTGATGAATTTATTTCCGCTCGCTAAACGTTTGCCTTACGCCGACGCGGAAAATTTATTCGCCTTTGGCGCTTCGCGCGGAGCGATGATGACTTTGCAGGCGATTCGCGACGGTTTGCCGATTAAAGCGGCGGTAGTTGTCGGAACGCCGACCGATTGGAACGAAATGATCCGCCTGCACCCGGATGTCGTTCCTGAAGCGAAAAGACTCTGGCAAGACTTCGACCGGCGGCGCGACGAGCACATCAGAAACCGCTCGGCGCTCGTTTGGGCTGACAAATTGGATGTTCCGCTGCTGATCTTAAACGGCAGCGACGATCCGGCGACCCCGCCTTCGATGGCGATTGCGCTCGCACAAAAACTTGCTGAAACAGGCGGCATTTACGAGTTGACGATTTACGCGCGTGACGATCATCTCATTTCAAACAACCGCGAAGACCGCCTGCGTCGAACAATCGAATGGTTTCAAAACCCGCCGAAAAAATCTATCGGACAGGTTTTGCTGAAAACGTTTAAAACGAATGGCATTGACGCGGCGATTAAACAATACCGCGATTTGAAAGCGGCTTCCGCCGATTCCTACGATTGGCGTGAAACCGAACTTAATCAATTGGGCTACGTGCTGCTGCGAGAAGGAAAAGCGAAAGAAGCCGTGGAAATTTTTCGGCTGAATGTCGAAGCGTATCCGAATTCATTTAACGTTTACGACAGTTTCGGCGAAGGTTTGATGAGCGTCGGCGACCTCGGCGGAGCGATTAAAAACTACAAAAGATCGCTTGCACTGAACCCTCAGAATATCAATGCCGAACAAGCGATCAAAAAATTGGAAGCCGAAACGAAAAAGACAAACTAATCAAAGGATTTACGTGTTAAAGATTACATGAATCCAAAATAAAATCTGAGGTCATTTAACTTATGCTGTTTGCCGCGCGTTTTCGCGTTTGTCAATTGATTTTGCTGAGTCTGCTGTTGTCCGGCGGCTTTGTCGCGGCGCAAAAGGATGCCGATAATCAATCGGTCAGGGAAGTTAGATCTGCGGTCGAAAAATTAGCCGCCGGATTCAATAATCGCGATGCCGAAGCGGTTGTTTCGAGTTTTGCCTCAGATGCTTACATCATCAATCCAACGCGCGGAACCGCTCATTTTAAAGATTTAAGCGAAGGCGTCACTAAGGCATACGCGGCGCCGGGAAAAAATCCTTACACGGTTTTGATCGAGATTGAAGAAATTCAAACTTCCGGCGATTGGGCGTTTGTTCGGCTTCTCTGGCTGCGCGAAAGAAATACGGACAAACAAATCATTTCCAAAGAAAAAGACCTCGAAATCTGGCGCAAACAACCGGACGGCAAATGGAAGCTGGCGCGCGGTTACAGTTTTTACTTAGATTTAAAGGACTCCGTTCAGACGAAAAACGAACAATCGCCCGCGCAAACTTCGGTATTAAACCAACAGCAAATTGACTTTTCCGTTTTGCGGGAGACGATTCGGCAAGAGCTTGCGGCAACAAAAACTCCGGGCGCGTCGGTTTCGATAATCAAGAACGGACAGGTGATTTTTACCGAATCGTTCGGCGTCGCCAACGCGGAAACAAATTCGCCCGTAAAGCCGAACACGCTTTTTCATCTCGGTTCACTCAACAAAATGATGACGGCGGCGGCAATTGTCAGTCTCCCCGGCGAAGGGAAAATTAAATTAAACATTCCAATCGGCAATTATCTGCCTAACCTGAACGAACGCATCGCGCGTCTCACGCTGCATCAGCTTTTGAGTCAAACGTCGGGCTTGCGAGACGAGCCGGGCGGTGGTGCGGACGCGCAAAACGAGCGAATTTTGGCGGAATTTGCCGTTGCGCTTAATGAAAGCGATTTGTATTTTGAGCCGGGCAAATATTTTTCTTATTCAAATTTGGGTTACGCGCTCGCGGGCGCAGTTTTGGAAAAAGTTACGGGAAAATCTTACCGCGAGGCGATGAACGAGCGGGTTTTTACGCCGCTCTCGATGAAACGCGCGACTTTCCGCCCCGAACTGGCGATGACTTTTCCGCTTGCCGCAGGTCACACGATTGACAAAGAAGGAAAGCCGCAAGTCGCAAGACCTTTCGACGTGAACGCAAGTCTCGTCCCGGCTGGATACGTTTATTCGAACATCACGGATTTCTCCAATTTTATTCTGGCGATTATGAACAACGGCAAGTTCGACGGCAAACCCGTTTTTGCCCCTGAAACGGTGCGGCAGCTTTTAACCGCGCACGTCGGAATTCCGACGAATGTTTTTGTAAACGGGCGATACGGTTACGGTTTTTTCCTTCAGGATTTTCGCGGAAAAATGATTGCCGAACACGGCGGAACGCAAACCGGATTTTCATCAGAAGTTAAAATGGCACCGGCGGAACGTTTCGCCGTCATTGTTTTCGCCAACCGCGACGGCGCGCGACTGAATAAAACATTCGAAAAAGCCTTTGAAATGTTTTTGCCCGCGCCGGAAAAACCGGCGACGACGGAACCCGTTCGAGAATCAGCGATGACAAACGAAGAAATGCAGTCTTACGTCGGGACTTACATGAACCGCTGGAAGATGGAGATTTTTACGCGCGACGGCAAGCTGTTTTTGCGGCGTTTCGGGGCGGAAATACCAGTTAAGAAAATCGGCGAAGGTCGTTTTTCCGTCCAGCCTGCGCCGTCCGCCGCAGCGCAGGAATTTACGATTGATTCGGGCGTGAATGGAAAACCCGAGGCGATACGAATGTTTATCTGGACTTTCAAAAAACAATAATTTCGATCCGGCGCGAAACAGCCGCCGATGATTTACAAAGAAAATATGTTGAAAACAAATCGAACAATGGTTTTTATCACGGCTGCCTTTTTGATGTTTTTCGTTGGGCTAACGAAATCAGCGGCGCAAGAGCAAAAATCGCAGCCCGCACCGCGTAAAAGCATGGCGGAAATTGTTAATATGCCCGTAGTTTATAAAATTGCCGGAACCGAACGAGTGACGGTCAAAAAGGATTTGAATTACAAGACCGGCGGGTCGAATCCCTCTCTTAAGATGGACGTTTATTTGCCTCCCGACCTGGCAAAAAACGAAAAACGTCCGGCAGTAATTTTTATACACGGCGGCGCGGGCGCTGAATTCAACCCTAAAAATTGGGGAATTTATACTTCCTGGGGACGTTTGATTGCGGCTTCAGGAATGGTCGGCGTAACGTTTACGCATCGGCTTGGTTTTCCGAAAACGCTTGTTCTGGAAGCTGCCGATGATGTGTCGGCGGCAATCGCTTACGTCCGGGCGAATGCCGATTCATTGAATATTGATAAAGACCGGATTGCGCCCGCCGCTTTTTCCGCCGGTGGTCCGATGTTCAGCACTTTCCTGCGCGAAAAACCGCAATACGTTCGGTGTCTGGTGGCGGTTTACGCTTTTATGGACATTCAGCAATCTAGTCCGCATCGTGAAAGCGAAACGCCGGAAACGCTCGGCAAGTTCTCGCCGATCAATTATCTGGATGGCGATGCGGCGAAGCTGCCGCCGATTTTTATCGCCAGAGCCGGGCGCGACGAGATTCCGACGATGAACGATTCGATTGATCGATTTATCGCCAAAGCCATAGCCAAAAACATCAATATAGACGTAGCAAACCACCGCGAAGGAGTTCACGGTTTCGACAATCAGACCGACGACGAGCGCTCGCGCGAAATCTTGAAAAGAATCGTCGAGTTTTTAAAGACGCATCTCGAAGTTAAATAAAAACGGCTTTGAAGTTAAAATTATTTTCACGAAGAAAATATTATGAACGCCGAAGCGAAACCAGAATTGTTCGGGAAATTAAAATGGAAATATTTTCTTGTCGGCTTTGTAGTTTTGACTCTGGCGGGTCTTTCTTTCGCCATCCGCAGTTATCTGGCGATTATGAAACAAGGCGTAAATGGATCCCGCTTTTTTCTTGCTCGTGCGGAAGTTGATTTTTTGATGTTTTGTTTGAACCAAATCAGGCGCGTGCCGCGCGAAGTTTTTTGCGTCACCCAGCCGCAACCGTAAAAAGAAACGGCTTCCGATTATTCTTTGAAGTGCGGAGCGAAGTATTTTTCCTTTGCATAAAATGTTAACAAATTCAAGATTTTATTAAATTTCATTAAAAACTTTCGCCTAATGCTTATTTACCGCTTTCATAATATATCGTCGGCTAACGATAAACGCGTCCGGTTTTCTGTTTTATTCTTTCGAAAATCGTTGACTGAAAATCGGTAAATTTAATTTCGTATTCTCTTCATCTGATAGATTTTTTCGACCGTCTGCCCTTCTCGATTCTTAAAACTCAACTTTACCGTCCAGACATCGGTTGATTCTTTTTTCCAGGCAAAGGAATTACTGGCGTTTTCTTTGGGCGCGAAAACGATTTCGTTGTTATTAAATCGCTCGGCAATCCAAACCGCTCGCCCGACTTGATGATAAATCGCGCCGTTTTTTAGAAAAGTAACGGATTGGTCGCTTCCGGGCTGTGTCATTGCCTCGTCCTTAAACGACTGCATTTCGATTCGATCTTCGCTGGCGAAACGATACCTTTCGTAAAAAGGATTTTTCCCGTCTTCTTCGCTGCCGCGCCAATCGCCCGCGAGCCATCGCAAACTCTGAAAATCCTTCGGCGAAAAGTTTTGAGCGGCGCTTGCTTGCTTGTCTGGTGTTGAATTACTTTTTGCCTGTTGTTTCTGCGAATTATTTTCTTTTCGTATTTCTTCTCTTGCCGTTTCCAGAAGTCTTTGTAAATCTGATTGCGAGAGATGTCTTCCGTTTAGAACAACGGCGCTGATCTTTTTAGTGTTTGAGATATTCTCCAGCGGATTCGCTTCCAGCAAAACCAGGTCGGCGATTTTACCCGCTTCGATTGTTCCGATTTCATTTTGCAGATTGAAAAAATAAGGCGGATTCTTCGTTGCCGATTGCAGGGCTTCAAACGGCGTCAAGCCCCCTTCTTTGACCAGCGCCTCAAGCTCGTCGTGCAGGCTAAAACCGGGGTAAGTCAGAACAGCTCCGTAATCGGTCGCGGCTAAAACCCCTACTCCTGCTTCGTGCATTGTGCGAAATTCGCTCATTCCCTTTCGGGTTTGCGCCGCCCAATCGAATAAACCTTCATTTTTTTGCGAATCGAAATCAAGTTTCCACTTTTCGAGTGTCGCCTGCGGAATATACAAATTTCGTTCGTCTATTTTGCCGTCAACGTCATTTAGTAACCGGGATAAGGTTTCTTTAGGAGTAAGCCTCCATTTGATTCCGACTACGAGTGTCGGCGTGTACCAGGTTCCGTTTTTCGCAAAAGTTTGCGCCAGCTCCTTTAAATCCAGATCGCCGCGAGTGACGGCTACCGTGTCTACGTGTTCGATGCTTTTCAAACCGCCGTCAGAAGCCGTTATTAAGTTCATTCGCGGTGCGTGCGCCGCAACCGGCAATCCGAATTTTTTCGCTTCGTCCAACAGCGCCAGAAAAGTTTCCGCCGAATGCGTATTTCTCACTTTGATCAAATCCACGCCTTCTGCGGCAAGTTTTTTGACCGTTTCTCTGGCGTGTTCGGGATTGGCAAGCCCAATTCTTTTCGACAGGCTTTCGAGAAGTTCGGCGTGCCCATCTTTTTTAGCGAGATCGGTCGCCCATTTCAGCCATCTCTCGCTTTCAAGAAAAGTTCCAGCCATTTTGATTCTCGGTCCTAACAGTTGTCCGCTTGCAACCTGTTCGCGCAACTGTTTGACTTGCTGCAAATCTCCGCCCATTTCTCGAACGCTCGTTACGCCGTTGGCGAGGAAAAGCGGGAGCTCGGTTTTCCCGGAACTTAAATGAACGTGAGAATCCCACAACCCGGCGATCAAATATTTTCCTTTTCCGCTGATAATTTTCGCCTTCGCCGGAACGGAAATCTTGCCTTTTTCGCCGATTGCTTTAATCCGGTCGCCCACGATTACGACGGTTTTGTTCGGCTGAACCGACGGGTTTACTCCGTCAATAAGGGAAACGTTTTCAATTACCAGAGTTTTTTCCGCAAAAGATTTTTGAGCCGAGACAGTAAGCGCGAAAAAGCATAAATGGCAAACCGAAAAAAGTAATAATGTTGTTATTAACAACCCACTGTTTGAAGCGTTTAAAAAAGAAAATGAGAACTTGTTCATACTGTATATCGATATCAATGTTTACCTCTTTTTATTAACCGCAAGCATCAACGCGTCGAGCTTGGCTTGGACGAGCTCGGTAGCGCCTCCGTAATTAGACAAAGTTATCAGCGTGTAGCCGGTATCGAAATATGTCGCCGAGTTGTTGCTGACGCCCGAAAATCCGCCCGAATGTCCGGCGGAATTCAGATTTGTATTGACGAAAAAGCCGTAGCCGTAATCGGGCGAAGCGAGTTCGGGTTTTGCCGTTTGCAAAATTTTCACGAGCGGCGCGCCGAGCAGTTTGCCCGCACTCAAGGCATTGAAAAATTTCAGCAAATCTGCGGCAATCGAATAACCGCCGCCAGCCGGGCTTCCGTTTCCGCCGCCGATTAATAGCACGTTGTTTTTGTAACGGATGCTGTCGGCGGTAAATTGTTTTTCATAGCCGACGGCTTGATTTTTAATAACCCATTCGGCATCGAAAAATCCCGTGTCTTTCATCGCGGCAGGCTCGAAAATGTTTTCGCGGACGTAGCGAAAATAACTCTTGTCCGAAAGCTTTTCGACGATCACGCCGAGTATCAAAAATCCGCTGTTGCTGTATCGCCAGCCGGACCCGGGTTCAAAAGCGGGCGTTTCGCCTTTGACGAATTCCAGGTAATCCGGCAAAAGGCGCGGCTGACGGCGGCGCGGCGCTTCGCTCATTTTGTCAAGATAATTTCCCAAGCCGGAGGTGTGACTGAGCAGATGTTTGATTTTGATTTTCTGTCCGGTTTCTTTCGGAAATAAATCGGGGAGAAATTTGTGCACCGAATCTTCAAATGAAAGTTTTCCCGCCTCGACGAGCTGCGCGACGGCGACCGCCGTAAACATTTTCGGTATCGAAGCCAGATTGAATTTCGTGTCCGGTTGATTCGCCACCGAATAATTTTTATTCGCTTCGCCGAAGCCTTTCTGATAAAGAATCCGGTCGTTTTTTGCCAGCAGAACGACGCCCGAATAAACGTCTGCGCGGGCGAGCCTGGTGAAATACACGTCCAATTCTCTGATTAAATCAATTTCGGTTAAACTTCTGTTCGATTTGTATTCAGTTGGCGGATCTGCCGTTCCCCATCCGACCCGCACGATGCCGTGCGGCGCTGCCGGTTCCACTTCCATCAAAAGTTGAATCCAGCCTTCGGTCAATTTGTTTTTGAGCGTCGCGTTCGCCGAGTGCGGGCTTGCTTCCTTGATTTCATAGATTTCCAAATTTCGCGATTTGTAATATAAATCCTGCATTACCTGCAGATGCGATTCTGTCGGATACTCGCGATAACGTCCCGCGTAAGTCGCCTCGGCGTACTTTTCCATCGCCGCCCAATCGCCGGTGTTAACCGACTGCACCCATTCATTGATTCGCTGCGCGACCGGACTTTTAGCTGTCTCCTCAGCGGATTTGGTTTGAGCAGAAATATTATTTTGAGAAAACAGCAGAAATACTGCGAGAAATAAAAAATTTATTTTGTTCATTTCGTTTAAACGGCAATCCAGCCGTATTGCGTGTTCGACGGTTGATAATGTTCGGCGCGGTATTTTGCCTTCAGTTTTGTAACGTAATCGGACGGAATCGCGTTCAACTTCTTTTTCACGTCCACGCCGTGAATCTTCGCGGCATTCAAGCCGAAAATCTTTTCTTTAACCCGCGGCGTGAGCGGTTTATAACCGAACCGTTTCTGCAAATCTGCGGGAATCTGAAAACGCCTGAACGCTTCGATTTGCCATTGCGGGCTGCCCCACCAGATCGAATCCGTGCCCCATAAAACGTGATCTTCGCCGAACGATTGAATCATCATTCCGAGCGCGTGCGCGCATAAAAGCGGATGCGTAATGACCATCATACCGAAAGTCGTTCCCAAGTCCATATAAACGTTCGTCATTTTCGGATTCTTTTTTCTCGCTTCGCACAAATCAGAAATCCAGGGAATGTACGAATTCGTTTTAAAGCCGTCGCGCATTGCCGGTTCGGCTTCTCTCAAGCCTTGAAAGCCGGCGTGATAAACCAGAAAATTTAAATCGGGAAAATCGAGAGCGGCGCGCGGAATGTCTTTCGGATTGGAACGCTCCAAATCCCAACCGGGAAGCGGCAAGCCTTTGTGCACGCAGATGTTTTTTATGCCGAGTTTGCGCGAGTATTCGTAAACCGGATAAGCCGTTTTCTCGTCGTCCATAAACCAGCCTTTGTCGGTTGGATTGAACGCTTGCCCCGGATAGCCTTTCCACGCGTCAACTTTCAGAACTTCCTTTTGATACTGCATCAATTCTAGATCGCGTTTGCCGTCGGGCGGGCGAATTAAGCCGTGCGCGAGCATTCGCTCGGATTTCGCCAGACCGTTGATTTCGCCGCGCGTTTCGACCATTTCGGCGGGCGGTAAAACGTTCATTTCTTCGGTCGGCGCGGGCAAACCGGTAATCACCGCCATCGAAGTGTCCGAATCGAGAAAAATTTCCTTGACGTAATTGGCTAGATAAAGGTCTTCCATTTTATGCTCGCGCCCTTTTAATTTCGGCTCCCATTGCTCGGCGAATCGGCGATAACCGACGAGCGGCGGAATGACTCGTCCGGCGGCGACGTGATGCGTGTGAATGTCGAAGATGAATTCTTTTTTCGCAAATTTTTCGATTGACGCCGAATTGTCGGTCAATTCGCTCGCTTCGACATCGAAAAACTTTCCGAAAACCGAATTCAGCGTCAAAAAAGCCGCCGCCATTCCGCCCGATGTAGCGAGAAATTTTCGACGGCTGATGCCGAGAGTTTTTGAAGTTCGGTCAGCAAGTTCCGTCAATTCGTGTTCGACTCGTTTCTGCTCGGCGGTTTGCGGAATCGGTACGTGTTCTTCGTTGGAGATGACTTGCGTCGGAATCGGCAGATGCAGATTTTTTTCGTCGTCTATCTCGCATTTGCGAAACAGACGCGAAAACGATTGGTTTTTCGGTTTCATTATAATTGCCTTTTGATTTATTAATATAAGAATGCCCGTCGGTTAAATAACTGTGTAAGCAGAATAGTTGATGCTCTGTAAAAGAGCAGCGTTTTTGTGATGCGCGGAAGATTTTTTACTACAAAATGCGAGAAGAGCGGGACGAAATAAAAAAGCGAATTAAGAACAATTTCGGGAAAAGAATCGGCTTAATAAACGGGTAATGAATCAAATTCGCTGAAACAGTTTGAAAAATAAAAACGTTCGATGAGTTAAATTTCAAACATATCCAGGGCGCTTTTACGATAGTTGCGGCTCAATGTAAGTTTTGTTCCGCCGCGCAAAATTACCGCATATTGTCCGACGAACATCGGCTGTAATTCTTTGACTCGATCAAGGTTGACGAGCGTCGAGTGATGAATGCGAAGATTTTTTTCGGATTTTGGCAATCCGGTTCTTTTGCGAGCATTTGAGACACTCTTTTGCGCGCCGGCGGATCTTCGTCAAAGATTACGATTCTGATCTTCATAAATGTTTTCGGGCTAAGTTTTTTCGATGCTTTTACTGTTACGCGCGATGAAATGAGAATATTCAGCCGATGAGGTCGCGTGGCGCGCTGCATCTTGTCCCCGAACTTTTATATTTTATACTCATATTATGACTTTACATCACTTTTTCTGATGAAAGCCGGCGAAAAAGAGTAATTTCAACGTTTGGTTTACTTGAACGAAACACATTCTATCCGGCTTCTTATAAAACTTTGCTAATGGAAAAACCAAACCCGCGTTCAATCATTTTATACATCGGATTCTGGATTCTGATTGCAATCATTTTCTCGGCGCTTTTGTTTGTTTCCAACACTCAAATTCGACCGGAACGCCCGGTCACATGGGAAAATGTTTATCTTTGGCAGGCGATAATTTACGGCTGGGCGATTTTGTTTCCTTTTATCAATCGGTTCGCGCGCCGTTTTCGCTTCGCGCGCGAGAACTGGCTGCCGTTTTTGGCGATTCATCTCGTCGCCGCCGCTTTGTTTGTTCTGGCGCACGGCTTTATATACGCGTTGTTTTTTCACTTGTATCACGGTTTTTACCCAGCCGGGGACAGGCATTTTTTTGAAACGGTCAGACGAACATTTGTCACGAATTGGCTGCTCGACGCTTCGATGTATTTCGTGATTTTGAGCACCGCTACGGCACGCGATTACTCGCGACGGTTTCAAGCCGAGCAGTTGAAATCTTCGCAATTACACGCGGCGCTTGCCGATTCGCAGCTTCAGGCGTTAAAAATGCAGCTTCATCCGCATTTTCTTTTTAATACGCTCAATTCGATTTCGACTCTGATGCATGAAGACGTTCGAGCGGCGGACGAGATGGTCGCGCGGCTCGGCGATTTTCTGCGGCTGACGCTCGAAAATTCCGGCGAGCAGATCGTTACGCTGGCGCAGGAAATGGATTTTATTAATTCGTATCTGGAAATCGAAAGCGTGCGTTTCGGCGAACGATTGACTTTCAAAAGACAAATCGAACCGCAGGTTTTGCGCGCACGCGTGCCGAATTTGATTTTGCAGCCGCTCGTGGAAAACGCGATAAAACACGGCGTCAGCCGTCAAATTCGTGCCGGTGTAATCAGCATCAGAGCGCGGCGAAGCGGCGAAAAACTCGAACTGCAAATCGAAGATAACGGACCCGGTTTGCAAAACGGCGCGTCAAGAGACGGCGGCATCGGGTTAGCCAATACTCGCGCCCGTCTGTTTAATCTTTACGGTGACAATCAACGAGTTGTGATGTCGAACGCCGAGCCGCAGGGTTTGATCGTAACGCTGGAGATTCCTTTTGAAATAAATTTAGAAACGAAAGAGAAATGAGCGATTTTTCAATAAAAGTTTTGATTGTTGACGACGAACCGCTTGCGCGCAGGCGAATTCGCTCTTTGCTGACAAATCACGAAAATATGGAGATTGTCGGCGAATGCGCTGACGGCTCGGAAGCTGTCGAAGCAATCGAAAATTTGTCGCCGGATTTGATGTTTCTCGACGTGCAGATGCCGGAAATGGACGGTTTATCTGTTATTAAAATACGCGCGGGCAAACCGATGCCGTTAATCATCTTTGTTACCGCTTACAATAATTACGGTCTGGACGCCTTCGATTCGTACGCCGTTGATTATCTGCTCAAACCTTTCGACGCAAAGCGTTTTGAAAAGGCGCTGGAAAAAGCCGCAGCGCGTCTTTCCGCAAATAAAAATGCGGATTCGCAAGCTTATCTGTCCGAACTCGTTAATAAAATCGAGCAGCGTGAAAAATACTGCAAGCACCTGGCAATCCGGCAAAACGGGCGCGTTTTTCTCGTTAAAACCGAAGAAATCGAATGGATCGAAGCCGAAAGAAACTATGTCCGGCTGCACGTCGGTCAGGAATCGTATCTGCGGCGCGAAGCCATCGGCAATATCGAAGAAAAGTTCGATTCGGCGCAATTTCGGCGCATTCATCGTTCGATTATTGTTAATATAAATTTTATTAAAGAATTGCTGCTAACATCGAGCAGCGATTACCGGATTGTTCTTTTGAGCGGAAAAGAATTAACTTTAAGCCGGAATTTTCAAAAAAATCTGCCCGAGTTTCTCGGTTAGAAGTTATTTCAAATTAATGCTGCGCAGATAAAAGCGTTCCATAGCAGTCGCTTTTTCATCTTAATTTCAGATTTAACTTAACTAAAAAGCGCTTTAATTGTCCTGAATCAAAATCAAATCACTGTTGACGTTTCCGCGCACGACAAAAAGATTTTTGCCGTTTGCCGACCAGATATAGTTAAAAATTCGACCCGATTTGAAATCGGTCAGCGGGCGCGAAGGCGCTCCGTCGAGAAAAAGCTGCCAGAGATTCGTCGCCCCGTTTCGATTGCTCGAAAACGTCAGCGATTTGCCGTCCGGCGACCAGACGTATGAATTGATTAAATCGGCGTCGAATTCTTTAACTACTTGACCCAAAGCGTTGTCTTTCAGCGAAGCGATTCGTATTTTTTTATCGTAGTCGCTTTTTCTGTAAGAATTGTAAGCGATGAACTTACCGTCCGGCGAGATTATATGATTAGAAATATTATATTGCTCGTCGTGATACAGAACCGACGATTCGCCGCCGTCAATCGAAACCTTCATCAGCGATGTGTCGGCGTTCGCGCCGCTGGCGTATTCGTAATAAACGATCCATTTTCCGTCCGACGTGATTTGCGGCGCGAAATCTCCGTAATTCGGTTTTTCTTTGGTCAACTGCTTGAGATTTTTTCCGTCCGCGTCCATTCGCCAGATTCGCGGCGAGCCGGAATGTTTCGAGGAAAATACGATATACCGACCGTCGGGCGTGGATGTCGGACTGTTGATAAAACTTTTTATTTCAGTTGTTAACGAGCGCGCATTGCTCGTATCCGCATCCATAACCCAGAGGCTCGCGCTATTTCCCATTTTGCGCGAATGAATGATTTTCCCGTCGGGCAACTGCGCTAGACCGAAAGAACCTTCTTGAGTCTGGCTTTCCGGCGTTATTTGGCTTAAATGCTTGTTCGTTGGATCGAAATTCCAAATTGACGAGCTCGCGTTGCTTTTCAGCGTGATAATCGTTTTTCCGTCGGCTGATAAGTTAAGCGAATTATAATTGTTTATATCGTTCGTGACCGGATGAAATTCGCCGCGCGGATAAGTCGCCCGCCAGATTTGAACCGGCGAATTCAATGAATCCTGAGCGGTAAACAAAAAGCCGGATCCGTCCTTAAACCAATTAAATTCATAAACGGCAGCCCATTCTCGCCTGCCGAAAACTTTCAATTTTTTTTCGGCGAGTGAAATTTCGGCGATTTCCATTTTTTCGACCGTTCCGCCGAAATTATTAAAAGCCCGCACTAAAATAGTCGAGCCGTCCGGCGACCACTTCGGACTGCCGATGATATTGTAACCGGTTTCATCCGATCTGATTAAAGGCTGCACGTTCGAGCCGTCAACGTTCGCCGTATAAATTATGACAATCGCTTCTTTGGAAACGTTGCGCTGGAAAGCAATTTGTTTTCCGTCGGGCGAAAACGTCACGGTGCTGTCCACGTCTTCGATGAGTTTTTTCGGCGTGCCGCCGAGCGTCGGAATGCGATAAAGCGTGTTAAGGACGAAATCTTCGCTCGTTTGCAGGTAATATATGTAGTCGCCGTCCGGCGAGAAGGTGATTCCGAAAAGATTTGCGGTCGTCGGTTGAATAATTGTAACGCTGCTGTCGGTTGAAACCTGCCGCACGGCAAGGCTCCGGCTTCCGACTTCGCCGCTCAAATATGCAATGTATTTTCCGTCTGGCGAGATTGCCGGAGCAGCGGTTTTCCCGTCCGTGTTTATGCCGGAAACCTGTATCTTGTCAAAAGCTGTCGCGGCGATGCCGGGTCTTTCGGCGAACAATCGGTAAAAGCCGAAACTCAAACCGGCTAGAACGACGAGCGCCAAAAGAGAAATCAAAGCCGTTCGCCAAATTTTTGGTTTTCCGCTGTTTGCGACGCTTCCGTTCCGACCGGTTGTAACATTCACGGCGGTCGTCGGGTAATTCGCATCTGCCGTTCGATGAATCATCGTCGGATTTTCGCTGATGTTTATCCGGTCCGAGAGCTGACGCATCCGTTCGGCGCTCGTTTGATGTTCGAGCTCATAAATCAGACTTTTCAAATCGAGCGCGAAATCCTTGATATTCTGGTAACGCTCCTCGCGGTCTTTTTGCAGAGATTTACGAATGATTCTCTGTAATTCGGCTGGCGCTTCGGGCACGAAATAAAGCAGTGAAACCGGCTCTTTGCAAAGCACGGCGGCAATCGTATCGCTCGCCGTCGCGCCGTCAAACGGAGGCTTTCCGGTGAGCATTTCATAAAGCACGACGCCGAGACTCCAAATATCCGTGCGCTCGTCAACCTCTAAACCGCGCGCCTGTTCGGGCGACATATAACGAACGCTGCCCATAACCATTCCCGGCTGCGTTTTGATTAAATCATCAAGCCCTTTTTCGTCTGAAAAATCGTGCGCGACCGGTTTAGCTAGCCCGAAATCCAAAACCTTCACAATCGAATCCTGGCGCACCATTATGTTTTCCGGTTTGATGTCGCGGTGAACGATGTGCGCGGCGTGCGCGGCGATCAGCGCGTTAGCGATTTGTTCGGCAATTTTGAGAATTTGTATTGTAGAAAGCGATTTGCGATTGATGAATTCGCGCAGAGTTTCGCCTTTAATGAATTCGGTCGCCAGAAAGCTGCCGCTGTCGTTTTCGCCGATTTCGTAGATCGTGATGATATTCGGGTGATTCAGAGCGGAAGCGGCGCGAGCTTCCTGACGAAAGCGGCTTTGTCGTTCCGGGTCAACTAAAAATTCGGCGGATAGAATCTTGAGAGCGACGGCGCGGTCGAGCTGCGCGTCGTGAGCCAGATAAACCTCGCCCATTCCGCCTGCTCCGAGAAGCTCTCGAATTTCATAACGCCCGTATTGATTTCCGGTTAACATAGCTTACCTTGGTTTGCTGAAAAGGGAACACCGCCAAAGAAAATTTTATGACAGATTTTTACTCTGCATATATAAGACGTTCGCCGAATCGAAAAGTTAACACCTTTTCCCGTAATTTTTAATTTTGCCCTGAAATTTTTGAAAAAAAAGTATTTTCAAAAGACTCGATGCGAATCGTTTGGCAAAAATAAATGTTTGAAATTTCATTGTTCAACGATGTAAGATTCCGCCGAAAAAGTCATTAGAGATAAACGTTTTACAAAAATCCCCAACGAATAATTTTCAAATTTTCTTTTAGGAGCAGAACCCAAATGACAAACAAAGATACCAGTAAAACGACGGCTAAATCCGAAACGAAAGAATGGACGGTGATGGTTTATATGGCGGGCGACAACAATTTGAGTCAGGATATGATCACCGGGCTTAAAGGAATGATGAGCGTCGGCGACAAAGCGAATATCAACTTGATAGCCGTTTATGACGGCAATTACCCGACCGCGCCGATCAAAGTTTATGAATTTTCAAAATCTTTAAACGACAAACCGGAAAGACCTCGACTCGAAGATTACGTCGCAGACATCGAACTGCCGAAACCGCGCCGGACGAACGAAGCCGATTTGTGTAAGCTGAAAGATTTCGTGCCGCTGATTACCGAAAGATACAAAGCTCGAAAATACGCTTTGATTCTTTCCGGGCACAGCGATGGCGTTATCGGAAAAACGCTTTTGCGCGACGAAAACCCGAGCGTTTCGCTCGATTTGCAAACATTAGGACGCATTTTGAAAGACGTTTTACCTAAAGACGCGGACGGAAAAAAGAAAAAATTCGACCTTTTAGGCTTCGACGGCTGTTTGATGAGTATGATCGAGGTCGGCTACGAATTGAAAGACGCGGCTAAAATACTGGTCGCGTCGGAAGGAAATATTCCAACGTCGGGCTGGGCGTATGAAAAAATCTTGGCTGACATAATCAGCGGAGCAGGCAAAATGGACGAGGCGGAATTCGCCAAATCAATCGTCAAACAATACGGCGAGTTTAACGAAGACTACGCCGTCAGCGGTCGTTCGGTAAACATCACCGCGTGCAATCTCGACAATATCGAACCGCTGTACAAAGCCATTCAAAATTTCGCCAAAAGCCTGTATGATTTATTGAGTTTGCCGACTGAAGCCGGTGAAGGCGTCACGGAAGCAGAGGCTTTGGAAAATAAATTAGTAAAAGAGAAGTTTATTGATTGGATAACGCTCAGCCATTATCGCTCGCAAACTTTTATGCACGGGCAAGCCGTGGACATTGTGGATTTTATCTACAATCTGTTAATGTATTCGGAAAAAAGTCGTCTCATAAGCCGGGAAGTTTACGGCGAACTGCCGAAAAACAAGACCACTGCCAAAATCGAACGAAAAAAAAGAGCGTTTTTCAATGATTTTCTTGCGATTAACAAAGCAATCAAAGAAAAAGACAAAAAATATACGTTAGCCAGTTGTTTTGTCGGAGCCGAGTATCAATTTACGCAGGGAAACTCGATTTTCTTTCCATGGACGCGAATGGCTTTCGCGATGATTTACGATAAATATAAATCGCTGAAATTCAACAAAACTAAGCATTGGCTGAATTTGATTGATAAATTTACGAGTCTGACGATTCGCTATCATCAGCAAACGCCCGCTTTTGCGAAAAGCGCAGACAATTCGCTCGATACCGATCTTATCAGCTTGCTTCACAAAGAAGTAGGCGGTAAAGAGGTCGGTGGAAAGGAAGTTGGGGGCAAAGAGGTTGGAGGTAAAGAAGTAGGAGGAAAGGAAGTAGGAGGCAAAGAAGTCGGGGGCAAGGGCGGCACCGAAGAATTTTACTTTTATTTTTCGCAAATTCGGAATTATGACACCGAGGTTTTTTCGATGGGTTACGCTGACGAAACCAGCTTTATCTAAAATTCACCATCAAATTCGTATTGTTTTAATCGGCGGTCTGCTTGTGTTGTCAATCGCCGCGGCAAACCTCTGCGCTCAAAATCTAACGCAGGAAATGTCCGTACAAGATGCTTTTTTCATAGAGAACGAGGCGAAACAGTCAGCGGCGGTGTGGAGCGAAGATTCATACCGCCGCGCGCAATCTTTGTATGAAGAAAGCGCGCGAAAATGGCTTTCCGAGCGAAATTATCAAAAATACGCCGGTTGTTTGCGCGATGCGGCTCAACTGAAGATTAGTCTCAATGAATCCGAAGACGCCCGACAATTGCTGTCCGATTCACTGCGTGCCGAACGCAAAGCCGGAAACATAAACGGCGAAGCGGAAACATTGTCGTATTTAACAATGATCGCGGCGCGAGATAACGAATTGAAAGCTGCCGAACAGTTTTTGAAGAAAGCGCTCGCCATAGTAGAACATTCTGCACAGCCCGATGCCGCCGCAAAAGTTTACTTTGCCGCCGCCGAATATCATTACCGCAATCAGCGCAATCTTCCGCTGATGACCGAGTATTTAGAAAAATCCGCGCGACTTTTTCACGAAGCCGGCGACAAGAAAGGCGAAGCGGAAGCCTTGATCGAACTCGCGTATACTTTTGTGATGAGCAATGATCGCGCTCGCGGGCGGTCTTACGCAAAAGAAGCAGTCAATATCGCGCGTTCAATCAGCGACCAAAGAAATCTGGCGCTCGCCTTGATCGCGCTCGGCGACGCGGACCAGCGCGTCGGCAACCATCAAAGTTCCTTGAATGCCTTCGAAGAAGCCGAATCAATTTATCCCGAAAACCTCGATCACTACGAAAAAGCGATTTTATTTGTCAGATTCGGCTTTTATTATGAAACTTTCGGCGATTTGGTTCAGGCGCGCTCTTATTTTCAAAAAGCGAGACAATTATTTATCAAAACGAAAAATCTTTACGGAAATTCGGAACTGGCGACGCGCATCGGGCAAATTTCGCTGCAATTAAACGACGAAGCCGAGGCACTCAGAAATTTCAACGAAGGACTTCAAATCGCCCTCGAATCGAAAGATCGGTATTCTCTGGCTTATGCTTACGAAAATTTCGGCGATTTATATTTTTCAAAACAAAACTACAAAAACGCTTCCGAAAATTACCGGAAGGCTTTGACGAACTTTGATAAAGTCGGTATAAAACACGCCGTCGCGACGGTTAAGGAAAAATTAGGAAAACTGCACGCGCGGCTCGGCGACGAATTGACGGCGGAAAAAGTTTTCACGGAAGCTCTCCAAATCAATCGCGACATTCGGAGCAAGGTCGGCGAGGCGAGCAGTCTTTATAACCTCGCCCGTCTGCACGAATCGCAAAACCAAATTGATAAAAGTCTGCGCGAAATAGAAGAATGTCTTTTCTTAACCGATTTTTTGCACGGTGAGACGGCGAACGGAAAATTAAAAAGAGGATTTTTAGCCGAGATGTACGACCGCTATGAGCTTTACATCAATCTTTTAATGAAAAAACACGCCGAAACGCCGAATGAAAATTATGCGGTGCGGGCTTTGCAGGCGGCGGAAAAATCGCGCGCTCGCTCGATGCTGGAAAATCTCCGACTCGCCGAAGCCGATTTTTCCGAAGGCGCGGACATCGAAACGATTGAGCGCGAAAAGGAAATCCGCGTTCTGTTGAACACAAAAGCCGACGAGCTAACGAATCTTTTGAGTTCTAAAGCGGATAAAAATGAAACCGAAAAACTCGACGCGGAAATCAACGAGCTTGAAAACGAGCTTGAACAAATTAAAGCCAAGCTCAAACAATCCAGCCCGCTTTATTCAGCGATAAGAAATCCCGCGCCGTTTGATGTCGGCGAACTGCAAAATAAAATTTTGAATGAAGATTCTCTGCTTTTGGAATTTTTTCTCGGCGAAAAGGAAAGCTATCTTTGGCTCGTCGGCAAAAATGAAGTCAGCGTCCACATTCTTCCGCCGCGTGAACGAATCGAGTCGCTCGTCGAAAGTTTGCGAAGTTTGCTCGCCTCACGCGAGAAGAAAAACGGCGAAACAGCCGAAGATTACCAGAAAAGAATCGCCGAAGCCGAAAACGAGTACGCTCTCGAAGCGAGAAACTTGAGCGATGAGCTTTTCGGGCAGATTGCCGACAAAATCACAAACAAGCGTCTGATCGTCGTCGCCGACGGAAAACTGCACTACTTTCCTCTTTCCGCTTTGCCGTCGCCGGTTTCAGACTCGAATGAACCGATTTTGGTTACAAGCGAGATTGTTTACGAACCTTCCGCGCAGATGCTTTCGCTTCTCGCCAAAAATAATAATCGAACGCAGCCGCCGAAAAATCTTCTGGTTTTCTCCGATCCGGTTTTTTCCGAGGACGATCCGCGCTATCGAGGTGAAAGCGAAACGATTGAAAATCCGAATTCTGAAACGGCTTCGACGGGAAAATTACGCTTTGCCGAATCGCTTAATTCGCTTCCGCGTCTCGCCGCTTCAAAGGAAGAATCCGATCTGATTATAAACGCCGTCGGAAGTTCAAAATTCGATGTGTTTTCAGGATTTGAAGCAAATCGCGAAACTTTACTCAACGCCGAAGTTTCAGATTACAAAATTATACATTTCGCCACGCACGGTTTGATAGACGAACAGCGCCCCGAACTTTCCGGCATTTTGCTTTCGCGCTTCGATGCGGGCGGACATAAAATAAATGAATTCGTTCGGCTTCAGGATATTTACGGATTAAATTTCTCCGCCGATTTGATTGTTTTGAGCGCCTGCGACACGGGCGTCGGAAAGCAGCTTAAAGGCGAAGGTTTGATGAGTTTGAACAATGCGTTTTTGCAGTCTGGCGCGAAATCCGTCGTGTCGAGTCTCTGGAAAGTTGACGATTACGCGACGCGCGAATTGATGCGAGACTTTTACGCGGCTTTGGCAAAAGGCGAAACCACTCCCGCGCAGGCTCTGCGCGAAGCAAA
Organism: Pyrinomonadaceae bacterium; assembly: GCA_036388895.1. GTDB lineage: Bacteria > Acidobacteriota > Blastocatellia > Pyrinomonadales > Pyrinomonadaceae > SXVE01. Next base: position 55,022 of record DASVQY010000056.1, read on the forward strand.
ATTAAAACTGCGGCGCAATCCGGTTTATAAATCGCCGTTTTATTGGGCGGCTTTTACCATACAGGGCGATTTCAATAACGTGCCGAGCCTTTCAACAGAATTCAATTATAAAATTTATATATTTATCGCTCTGGTGCCGATACTCGCTTTCGGCGTTTACCGATTTTCTCGATACGGGAAATCAAAATCCTGATTATTTAACCGTGAAAGTATAAATCAGCGGCGAATAATTCGCATTTTCCCCGGATACTTCAATTCGGTAACTGCCCTTTTTCAGCAACGAAGCGGGCAAAAGCAGTCTGAGTTCGCGTCCGTTTTGATTTTTGTAAGAAGAAATTTCGGTCAGCGCCGCAATGCTTGTTTGATCATCGACGATTTTAGCCGTAAAACGATTTTCCGTATTGATTTCGATTGGCAGCAAAAGGCGAAACAAAACCGGGTCAGACATTTTTTCGGTTGATAAATTGTTCGCTTCGCCCGCTCCGCGCAAAGTTCCCGGAGTCAAACTGACGCTGTAAAAATTTTCGTATTCGGAAAGACTGCTCAAATTTTTTTTGTTTAATTCGGCAAGTTCATTGTCCGCTTGATTGTAAACAAAAAGAACAACCGCCAGCCCGAGAATTGCGAAAGCGAAAACAGCTAATATCGGGACGGGCGTGAGCCGAAAAAAATCTTTTAATCTTTGAAAAAAACTAACCGGCGACGGTGACAAAAGAGTTCGGGGGCGGCTTTCGTTTTCAGACCGTTTTGGCGCGTGGCTTTTCAGTAATGAAAGAACTTTCAGGTGGCTCTTTCTAATGTCTGAGACGAGAAAGTTATTCGTAAACATTTCGCTTTCTGACGGGGAAAGCGCTCCGTCTAAATAATCTTCCATTAGATTGTCTTCCGCCAGACGCAATTCTTCTTCGAGGAGACTGCCGGAAAGAATCCTTAAATCTATTTCTTCCGTTTCTTTTTCCCCTAAATTCCCCAAAAGGTAAGATTTTAATTCGTTTTTCATCGTTTTTATCAACTTAAAGGAATTTCCTTAATGAATAATGAGAAAATGTTCCGGTTTATTACAAATTTTTTTGGCTCAGGCAATTTTCGATGCATTCTCTCACTATATTTCTGATGCGGTGAATTTTCGTGTGAAGCGCTCCCGTCTTTAAGTTCAACGCGTCAGCCATTTTTTTTCGCAGTTCAGACTTACCGCTTTTATCCGGGCTGTAATACGCAATCAGCATCTCGCTTTCTTGCGATCCGAGTTTAGCCAGACAACGGTCAAGACAATCGTAAATTATGTCTTTATTCTCGTTTGTTTCGGGCACCGGCTGATCCGCGAAAAGCATATTCGGTTCTAACGAAACGTGCTTTTTTTTCATGTTGGCGAGATACTCGCGATGAACATTGATAGCGAAAGAGTAAAAAAAGGTAATCGTTTTCACCTCGCCGTTGTTATAAAAAGTTGAAACTTTCGCCGCCACGCGATTTATTGTTTCGTCGGCGAGTTCATCGGGTTCAGAGCAGCCTTTGTAACGAAAAAACGTTGTCAGGTGTTTTCTCACTTCTTCATACTTTGCGCCCGCTTTTTCCCGGTCGGTGGAAAGCCAGTTCAGCAGATTATTAAAGTTTTCTTCGGTTAACACAAAATCTTTTTTCATTTTACCGACGCTTGTCAGTTTGCGATAAGAGGTTCAAAATTTGCTGTTTTAATACTACCAAAAGTTTTCCGCCGACAGCCGTTTGACACAGATTCGCGCAGTGAAAATTTATCGAAATCTTTTTGTCGGAATCGGCGCGAAACACTTTCGCTGATAAAAAAACAGGCGCGCTTACAAGGTAAATCAATTTTGCTTGTAAGGCAAAGAAAACGAAAATTCTAAATTTTATTTGTTGATAAGGAAAGTGTTGATGAATTTTTAATGATGAGCCTGTAAAGAAAACTACATTATTTAAAAAGGCACACTCTTTCGAGTCGCAGAGACGCTCAAAAATAAGTTGCAAATGCCTTTGATTTACTCGCCGCGCGAATTATTGCACGTTTATTTCTTCCCAAATTTTATGATTATGCGTTTCGGGCAGATACAGCGTGCCGACGACGAACGTAACTGCGGCGATTATCATCGGATAAATCAAACCGGCGTAGATGTTGCCCGTCCAGGCGCAGGCGAGCAATCCGACTGTCGGAAGCAAACCGCCGAAAACGCCGTTGCCGATGTGATACGGCAGCGAAAGTGATGTGTAGCGCACTTTTGCCGGAAACGCTTCGACCAAATAAGCGGCAATCGGCGCGTAAACCATCGTCACGAAGATCAACTGAACGAAAATCAATAAAACGAGCATCGGCACGTTCGGCGTGGGCGCATTTGTAACAGGCGTTTCGTTGATTGTTACGGGCGAAAGTTTCGGCTCTTTCGTGACCGGATCGGGCGTCGAATGTATGGCGGCGACTTCGTTTCCGGCGTAATGAACCATCGCTTTGTAAATCGGATAGTAAAAAATAACCGCTAAAAGACAGCCCGCCATCATGATTTTTTTGCGACCGATGCGATCCGAAAGCCAGCCAAACAAAATGAAAAACGGAATCGCCAAAACGATTGCGATAGCGATGATGTAACTCGCCGTTATGCGTTCGATCTTCAAAATCGTCTGCATATAAAACAGCGCGTAAAATTGACCGGTGTACCAAACGACGCCTTGACCGGCTGTCGCGCCGAAAAGCGAAATTAAAACCCGGCGGCGATTTTCGGGATTGACGAACGCGTCAACCAAAGGTTTGGTCGAAGCCATTCCCGAAGATTTTATGTGCTGAAAAATCGGCGATTCCTTCATTTTCAGGCGAATATAAAGCGACATTCCGACCAGAAAAATCGAGATTATAAAAGGAATTCGCCAGCCCGCAGCAAAGCTGTCGGCAGCAAACGTTTGCGGACTCATCGAATTTTGCAGAGTGATAATTACAGCGAGCGAAATCAAAAGTCCGAGTGATGCCGTAATTTGAATGAAACTCGTGTAAAAACCGCGCCGGTTGTCGGGAACGTGTTCGGCGATGTAAATAGCCGCGCCGCCGTATTCGCCGCCGAGCGCGAGTCCCTGCAAAACGCGGATTAATATTAATAGTATCGGCGCGAAAATCCCGATTTGACTGTAAGTCGGAAGAAAACCGACCGCCGCCGTCGCGCCGCCCATCAAAAGAAGCGTCACGAGAAACGCGTATTTGCGTCCGACGAGATCGCCGATTCGACCGAAAAACAAAGCTCCGAACGGACGAACGATAAAGCCGACGGCGAACGTCGAAAGATATGCTATAAGAGCGAAAGTGTCGTTTCCAGGGGGGTAAAACAGCGGCGCAATGATCGTCGCCAGACTTCCGAAAATATAAAAATCGTACCATTCGATAACGGTTCCGGCGGAAGACGCGCCGATCACCTGCCAAATCTTGCCGATCGGGATTTCATCATCGTTCGAATTCGTAATCGCTTTTTCCGCAGTTTCCATTGTTATTTACCCTGCAAATAGATTTTTTGTAAATACTGTTCGCAAAATAGCTGTTAAAACGAACCTTTAAGAGCGGTTTCCATCCATTTATTAACTCGATCCGATTGCTCGTTGGTCAACGAATGACCGGTTTCCAGAGCAAGCACCAGAGTTTTCGGAGCTTTGATGACGTTGTAAGCGGCGAACATCGAAGTAGGCGGACAGGTTTCATCGTTATACCCGAACGTGTAAATGCCCGGAACTTTGAGCCGCCGCGCAAAATTTACCGTATCGTAATATTTCGACGTTTCGATTTTTTCCGGCGTGCGGTTTCGCTCATCTTTGAAAGCGTGATGCCAACCGCCCGCGCGACCGTAAATATAACCGGTCAAATCGGCGAGAGCGGGAACCCAAACCGCCAAACCTTTCACGCGCGCGTCGAGCGCCGCCGTCATAATCGAAAGCGCGCCGCCTTGACTTCCGCCCATCACGCCCAAATTCACGCCGTCAAATTGCGGCAGCGAAGTCAAAAAATCATTCGCCCGCAAGCTGCCCAGAATGACGCGACGATAATAATATTCGTTTTTATTTTCCAAGCCCGCGACCATATAACGATTGAGCGCTCCGGCGGCGAGATTGTCGTAAACGGTCTGGTCTAATGTGACCGGAATGCCGTGAATACCGATTTGCAAAGTGATAAAGCCTTTTTCGGCTAAAGTCAAACTTCCCCTGTAAGGTCGCACGCCCGCGCCGGGAACCGATAAAACCGCGGGGAACTTTTGATTCGGATTCGCTGATTTCGGAATCGCCAGAATTCCGTAAATCCGGCTCGATTTGCTCGTGCCGCCGCCGACGTTTTGAAAACTGACGTGGTAAACGTCAACGGTCGGAGTGCTGTAACTCGGCAAAAGTTCGAGCTTGGCGTCAACGGGAAGTTTGGCGAGCTCGGCTTTGGCATCCGCCCAGAATTTGTCGAAATCCGCCGGATCGGTTGTCGTTGGCACGATCAAATCAGGACGATAACCGGCTGTCGCCAATCCTCTGTAACTTCTGCCGTCTTTCTCCATCGTCACGATGCAGCGCAAAAATCCGGGTTCTTTCAAACTGCCCGCTTCAATCGTCAAACTATCCGCCGAAGTCGTTACCGTTTTTACAATCGTCGGCTTCATCGCTTCCGGTCCGCAATTATACGTGATCGGCAGTCCGGCAACCTGGCGGTTATTCAGCGTAACGGCGACCTTAAATTTCGCCGGTTGATTTAACTGATAAGTCCAATCATCTCTGTCGAGCGCGACGCGAATTTGATAAACTCCGGTGCTTTCCTGCGCTTGAGCGGCATAAGAAATGATTAATAACAAAAAAGAGACGAAAGCTTTGTGTTTGAAGATCAAATTTCTAACCATAAATTCACGCGAATAAACTTGATTATTCGGTTTTGTTTTTTGAAAAATAAGCTGTTCGTAAAATCAGTTTTTCGCGTTTGTGCGACATTGCAAATCAAAATCAATTTCCGCTTCAAACGTTCGATTCCAGGGCAGATCGAAACTCAAATTAGAAGGTTTTTCGCACCGTACATTTTTCTGCGCCGTGCCATTATTGCGAAAATAAAGGGCTGAAAGCACGACGAAGGCATTTCGCATTAATTCGTTGCTAAAATCTTCGACTTTTTCGGTTGCTTCGTCGCTGAGCCGTAAAGTGCTCCACTTGTTTTGCGCGATGAAGTCTTTCGCTTTGGTTCGAACTTCGGTGTGATAATAATAATCATCGAGCACGCGATGAAAAGTAAACCAGTTCTGCGCCGTCAAAACGCGCTCTGCTGCGTTCCTTTTATTCATTAATTTATTTTTTGCTAGATCGAAAATGACCCCTTGCGGCAAAGTCGTTCCGATTGTGTTTCCGGCGGTGTTCCACGAAGCGTAACCGTAAAGTTCGGGAAAAATATTACGTTTGCCGAGTTCCGAAGTGAATTTCGGATCGCCGCCCTGCACGTCGCCTTTCGGGTCAATGTCGGCGACGATAACACGTTTGGTTTGTTTGATTTTTTCGGCTATCTCCTCGGCGAAACTCGCGGCGCGTCCCGGTTCAAAGCGCGAAGCGTAAACATAAAAAAGCAAATCTGCGTCGTTTTCGCTTGCGACTTCGCGCGAGCCTGTCGCCTTGATGTGATAACTGACGGTTTCGCGCAATGCCCGGTCTTCAAACGGCATCGCTTTGTTGCTCAATTCTTCCGACGAGTAAACGGCTTTTATTCGCGGCGAAAAGTTGTACAAATTGTTCATCGCACGCGCTAAAAGCAGCATCGAAACTTCGTCGGCTCCGGGCTGAACGGCGATTTTTTCGGTCAACTTCAATTTCTGAGTTTCCGCAATCAAACGCTCACGGTCGGCCACGTGTATGCCGCGCGGTTTCGCGTCGTCCTGCGACAAAATCAAATAATCAATCGCGCCGCCGCGAACCATCTCAATAGCTTTGAGATTAACCTTTAAATCACGTTCGCGCGCTTTTTTGTAATCTGTCAAAACTTCCGCCGGAATTTCGCGTTCGAGCTTTGCGGTTTCATTTTTCGATTCCGAATACGGCGAAATTTCCGCCCATTGCGCCAACTTTTCGCGATATGCTTCGTTTTTGCCGTCGCCGGTCGGAGCGAGACGCATAATGACGCTTTGTGCGTAAACGGGCAATTTCGGCGCGCGGCGTTTTATTTCGCGAAGAACTTCGATGCGGCGAAGCGCTTCTTCCGCCGTTGTGTCTCCATATCGGCGCATCGCGACCAACCCGCCGTAAGCCGTCATATCAAGCGAAATGATTGCGGCATCGAAAGACTTTAAATCCTGAGCTTTAAGCCATTCAACGATTTTCTCGGATTGTCCCGGCGTCGTAAATTTTCCCAAAAGCTCTTTTGGCGGCGCGACGATTTCGGCATCGCCGATTTTTCCCATTTCGACGGTAAACTGCAAACAGGGCGGTCGGTCGTCGAGCGGAACGAACAAGATGCGCGTGCTGAGTTTCGATTGATTTTGCGCCGGAAATGTCAGAGCTGAAGACAAAATCAAGACGCAGATAAAAACCGTCAAAGGCAGATTTTTTATAAATTTCATAATGTCAATTGTTTTCTATTCGTTCGCTTATCTTTTTCGATTTTCGTTCGCCAGTTTTTCTATCAAATCATCGGTCAAACTTTGCGCGGCGAACAAACCGATGCCGTCGAAATTGAATTTGGATTCGAGGTCAAGATACCGTCGGTCGAATTTGTTTTCTTTTTGATTGTAAAAATGCCCGATGAAAATCGCCGGATAAATTTTAATTTTCCTTGAGGCGTCGCGGCGAAAATCCTTCGCCCAATTTTCTACGCGTTCGTAATCGGTCGAATACACCATCGGCAAAAGCGCGTCAATGTATCCCTTTTCCGACCAATCTTTCCAATTCTGTTGTTTGACGCGCAAGTTTTGTTCGATGTCGGGAAAAACCGCCGCCGAAATTTCCCAATTCGGATGTTTTCGTCGCACGATAGTTCCCAGTTCATGAACGACTTCGGTCACTTGTCGCGTTTTCCAATCCTGCCACGTTTTCCATTCTTTCGGCGTAGTTTTATCCGAAAGTTTTCGCGCGTCAAGTCCGGTTTGCTTTTGAAACTGCGCTAAGGTTTTCGGGTTGTAATCGAACGGCGCATCAGCGGTTTGCAGCGGATAACGAATATAATCCCATTGTATTCCGCCGAGCTGCGGATATTTCGCCGCGAGCTCAGCGACGATTTCGCGCAGGTATTTTCTGACCTGTTTATTCGACGGCGACATAAAAACTTTGTAAATATCGCGGTTTGCTCCCTCGGCTTCCGCAACGACGAGCGGTGAACTCGAACGGTCGAGCATAGCCCAATCAGGATGTTTCGAGAATATCGGCGATTTCTCCGTTCCGCCGAGATTCGTATTCCACTGATGAAAAACGTGAATCCATGCGTGAATTTTCAAGCCTAATTTTTCGGCTTCTTCCGTGTAAACGCGCAAAACGTCCCAGCCTTTACCGTTTTCAGCCGTTCCGTAATTAATGCTCAAAGGTCTTTGCGGCGCGATTTTTGAAGGATAAATCGTATAGCCGTCCCAAAAAACTTCAAGATAAATCGTATTCAACCCGGCGGCTTTTATTTTTTTGAGCTCTCGCCAGATAAACTCGCGTCCCTTTGCCGGATTCTTTCTCGTTTCCGTCTCTGCGCCGATAAACGGTCGCACCCAAACGGCTTTAGTTTGGGCGATAATAGGAGAAATTAACCACAGATAAATGCAAATAAATGCCGATACTTTTATAAAAAAACAAAATCTGTTCGCCGTTTTTTCTGTGTTTTTACAATTGAAAATCGAAAGCAAGATATTGTTGATTTCGTATTTATCTGTGTTCATCTGTGATTTCATTCGCATTTTTCGTTACGAAATAAATTATTTTCCGTCGGCGCGTTTATAATCAATGAATCCGTTGTAAGCGATGCGCGCAATTTGCCAGACGCCTTCGGGCAGCTTTGCCGTTTCAAATCGTATTGTGATTTCCTCGTTCGGTTTAACCGAAAAGCCCTGTTCGCGCGGCGAAATCGGTTCATCCGAATAAGCGCCGCCAGCCCAGGTTTCGATCGGCATTATCAAAGCGACAGCGCCTTCGATTGTTTGCCGGTGCGGATTTTTAATCTTAACGGCGATACCGTTTGCCGTTTTCTCCGTTTCCCATTCGAGATTAAACGGGTTGCCCAGATTCAAAACGTCCTGAAAAATCTGCCCTTCGTGCTCGATGCGCGCTTTTACCAAACCCGACGCGCGTTCGAATTCCAAATCTTTTTTGACCGGAAATCCCAAAATAACTACATCTTTGACGAAAGAACCGTTTGGCGCGATGTCGAAATTTAATTTGTCCGGCACGATGCGCCAGTCTTCCGGCACATCTAAAACGACTTCGCCTTTGAAATTGCGGTCTTGATAATTATTGACGACTTGCACGCGCACGGGAACGGTGGTCGTTCCGCCTTGATTGTATTTGTCATCGTAAGAAAAAGTGGAAAGCTCGTTCATCTGCTCGACGCGCCGCAAAGAAACCTTCACGGCGTCGTTCCCAATCGGTGCCGCGCCGGAATTATGCAGCCAGTAACGCGAGAATACCGGCTGAACGAGTTCCTTAGTCGCTCCGATTGCCGGAGAAACTGATTCACTCTTTGACAACTCTTTTTCCGCAAAAATTTTATAAGTTTGAATTTCAAAAGGATTTAGTTTAATCGGAAAAAGCGAGCAGCATCCTTTATTAAATCGGTTGCCGTCCTCACCGATAAGCAATTCTTCTAAACCGCTCGTTTTGTTTATAAACGGTTTGTCGTTTCTCTCGAGCAAATCGGTTTGAAATACGTCTTTTGTCGAGTGAAAGCGCAAAATGGCGGCACTGTTAACTGTCTTGTTTTCAGCCTCGTAAAAACGCGCTATTACAGGGCGCTCGTTTGATATTGAGCGAAAATCGGCTTGTGGATTTTCGCCGAGCTTTAACGAGGAAAGCAAAACGTCGTTTCCGGTCGTTAAAAACGAATTCGTGCTCGGCAAATCGCCGTCATGAATATCCGTCTGCACGGCAATCAATGGATTGTTAAAATCTGCGCCGACTTTTACGGTATCGGCTTCGCGCCAGTCGCCGTTGTGCGGATAAAGCGCGTATGTGAAAACGTGCGTTTTGTTTTCCGGCACGAACTCAAACGGCAGATTTACGCCCGGAAACATTGCCGTGTGCGTCAAAAATAAAGTCAAAGTATTCGGGTTTTCCAGCGAAACGGCAGGCGTTCCGTTGTTGATTAAAGCCACGCCGTAATCGGGAACTCGCGGCAATTCCTTAGCTGGATTCGTTTCCGCAGCGAAACTTTCAAACGGCAAACTTATTTCAAAAGCGTTGAGATTATTAATTCGCTCAATCGCTTTTTCGATGTCTCCCGCGATTATTAAGGTCGGCATCGGCGCCCAATCTTTCGGCACATCTTTGTCGTAAGCGAAAAGATAAGCGAAACCGTCGCGCCGCAGGATAGCATCGAATTTCGCTTGCGTTTCCGTCGAAACTTGCTTCAAAATTTTTGCCGTATAAAGATTTTCGCTACCGTCGCCGAGCGCGATTCTGAAACCGTTATAAGCGATGTCATCGTTTAAGGTTTTTGGCATCGTTGAATCTTCGATTGTCAATTTAGTGCGTCGCGCGGCGTCGTTATCGTCGTAAAAGGGCGTTACCGAAACGCCTTTTCTAATGAGCGCGGCAACTATCGTTTCGGTTGATTTTTCATAGTTTCCGCCGTGCGGGCGAACTAATGCTGTCGGCTTGAAAGGAACCGACGAAACCGGTCTTCCGTTTGCATCAACAAATTTGAGATTGAAGGTAGAGCCGTATTCCGCCCAATTATTAACTCCGTAAACCGGCGCGCCGGAAACAAGTTTGTCAGTGTTCGTGCGGAAATCTAAAAAACCTTTGCTATTGTTGCGAACGACTGTCCCGAAACGATCTTCGGTAACAAGCGCGCCGCCTGTCAAATTAAGCGGAAAATTGACGATAAAAAGTTCATCTTTGCCTTTGTAATCAACGAGTTCCGTTTTGAAATCAATTCGCTTGATGCCCTTATGCAGCGAAATTGTTTGCCGATATTTCTGCATATTCGGCAATTCACCTTCGATAACGAGGGTTTTGTCATTAATAACCCTAGACTTCAAAACAACTTGCGCTTTCTTTTCGGTCGAGAACTTTCGTTCTCCAGTCGTCCAAAATTCCCACGCTGGATAAATTACATTTTTTTTTGTTAATTCTTCGCGTAAACTGGCAATCTCGTTAGCATAATGCCCGTTTGCCGTGTTAATTATCTCGATTTGCGCCTGTTTATCGTAAATGCTCGAAATCGCCCCGCCTTTGTCCAAGTTAATGGTTACACGGTAAAACTCGTTTTCGATGATTCTTCGATTTGGCGGCGGAGTTAAACCTCCAAACTTAAGCCGAGCAAATTTATTCGGTCTAAAATAATAAGTCTTGTACCCAATTGAAGGAACGTTTTCAGCGACAAACTCGATTTCCCTAATACTTTCTCGTTCCCGATATTCATCAAACTCCAAGTTAACAACCGAACCCTTTTCGTCAACTAACTCATAGCCGAAACTTAATTTACCGAAATCCACCCTTAACCTAACAACATCATTTCTTGTCCAATTTAACGGATTGAAAACGATAATCGGTTTGGGATTTGTGTTTTGATATTTAAGGTTCGCTTTTGTATTGATTTGTCCGGCTAAAAACGTGAGTGAATCTGTTAAAGCGTCTTTAGATAATTCAAAAGCTTCGCGATAGCCATGAACCAAATCCAGAAGCGCCGAATCCGAAGGCGTTCCGGTGATCGCATCGTGGTGTGAGCCGAAAAATATTTGCCGCCACGCTTTGTCGAGCGCCAAATCGGGATATTTTGCACCGTGAAGATAAGCGATTGCGCCGAACCTTTCCGCCGTCAGCGTCATATTTTCCGTCAAACGGTGCGCGACTTTTAAGTCCGAACGTGCTGCCATCACGCCGACGTGGAAAAACAGCTTGTCGCGCGATGTGACTGGCATTTTTATTTTGTTTTCGGCGATTTCTTTGTTCAGCGCGTCGAAATATAAATCTTGAGCCTGTCCGGTGACGCGAATTTGCGGACGATTTTGTTCTAACTTCTCGGCGTTTCCGGCGAGGTTCGTCCACGGCGGCGTGAAGTCTGCGGCGTTGATTCGCAAATCAACCGCTGAATTGTAACTTTGCGTTTCCGCGAATTTGCGCTCGGTCATTCGCCGAAAATTATCAATCGTGTAGTTTTTGCCACTGCCGAAACCGGAAAACGAGTAAGCGTAATCAACGCGGCGATGCGGCAGTTTCGAGCCGTCGAGAGCGTAATCGTAGAAAAACGGCTCGAAGCCCGTGATCTTCTTCGACCAGGCGATGCCGTTAAAACCTGATTTTCGGGCGATTTGCGTGATTTGCGGCGCGTGTCCGAAAACGTCCCAAAGCGCTAGCGATTTAGCTCGGCGTCCGAGCATCGCTTCGTGCATCGCCTGCCCGTAAAGAATATTGCGGACGATGCTCTCGCCGCCGATGTTTAATTCGTTGAATTGATTGTAAGCGCCGCCCGCCCCGACGCGTCCTTTCTGCACGGCTTCGCGAAGAAAATCGCGGTCTTCCGGGTGCGTGTCGAGATAAGGCTTCAAGTAATCTATTTCCGAAAGATAAACGCCGTAAAGCGGATCAGCGCGAAGCGAGTTGAGATATTGATTGGTATTCGACAGCGTAATTTTCGAATATCCGCGCTGGTCTTGCAAGTAAACCGGATCAACGTGAAAGCCTTCGAGATAAAAAATCGTTCCCGCCGTGTTCGTTGATTTGTGTTCGGCGGATTTTTCGGCGTCAGTTTCGCTTTTCCAGATTCTGATGAGCGCTGTCCAGCCGCCGTTTTTGCGCCAGTAATCATTTGCCACGCCGCTGGCGCGAACGAGCAGCGTATTCGTTCCTTTTTTGAATTTCGCTCGCGTCGTAACCGGCGCGTTGAGCGCGTAACCGTCGTAAATTTTCTCGCCGTTCAGCCAGATCGAGCCCAAAAAACCGCCGGTTTCGAGAAAACGATTTTCGTTCGTAGAAGAATTTACGAAAGCGGCGGCGTAAGCCGTGCCGATTAGTTTGCCGCCGGAAAGCTCGTAAAAATCAATATTAGAATTTGTCAGAGCGATTTCGCGCCAGTTTATCTCGTTTATATCGGCTAAAACTTTCGTTTTGCTGTCCGCGCCTATTTCAGGCAAAGCGGCGTCAACGGATTTTGGATTATGGGTTTTGGGTTTCTGGTTTTCGGAAAGTTGATTTTGAACCGCAGCCTTTTGCGTTCCGGGTTGCGGTTTGACATTCGCAGCGCCGCCGAACGGAGCGAGCCAATCTTTCTGCGGAAGATTTTCGATGTTGAAACGGTTGAAATTTTCCCACATTCCGGCGTCAATTTCCGCCGGAAGAGCGTCTGAAACGAGCCATTTTTCGATGTGTCCGCCATCCGCGATTGTTTGCAGATCGTTTTGCCCGAACGCCGTGAACAACGAGCAATAAGCGATCAGCAGAAAGAGTCCAATCGCCCGTAAGCTTTTCCGAACTTTGAACCTTGAACTTTGAACTTTGAACTTCCAAATAACTTTGGACTTTGGACTTTGGACTTTGGACTTCATAAAGAGTTTTTCGACAGATAAAACGTTGCCCGGTAACGGTCGGCGCGGTACGTCGTATGCGCCGATTCAATCGGCTCGTTGGCTTCCGAATACACGACGCGGTGCACGACAAGCACCGGCGAGTTCGCTTTGATGCCGAGCTGCCCGGCGATGAAACGAGTCGCCGCCGCCGCCTCCAGACTTTCCGCCGCGTGATGCATCTGCAAATTGTATTTTTCGATCAAAACCTGGTACAGAGAGTTTTTCGTCAAATCAATCTTGTCGAGTTCCGGGCAAAACTGTGCCGCCAGAAAAGTCGTTTCAAATGCCATCGGTTCGTCGTCGGCGAGACGAAGGCGTTCGAGACGGAAAACTTCGTCATCCGCTTCCAAATCCAAATCCTGCGCGACCTGTTGGTCAGCTTTTTCGCGCTTCAAATGCAAAACGCGCGAACTCGGCGTCAGCCCGAGCGAAGCCATCTCTTCGGAAAAGCCGCTCAAATTGCGCGTGTGAACGTCAATTTTACGATTGGCGACAAAAGTTCCGACGCCGCGCTCGCGGTAAATCAAACCTTCGTGCCTCAAACGCTGCAAAGCTTGCCGAACTGTCATACGGCTGACGCCGAAGCGCTCGGCTAAATCGCGTTCGGACGGAAAGTTTTCGCCCGCCTTGAGTTCGCCGCGTTCGATTTGAAGCTGCAGCGCTTCGGTGATTTGCGCGTGAAGCGGCACATTGCTGTTGCGCAGCAAAACGTTTGCCATAGATTTCATAAATAAAGCAGGCTAGATCAGTCCGGTTGATAACACGCCGAACATATTCACGTTAAATAAAAATTCATATAAAAAAGCAAATAAAAAAGCAAAACAATTTGTTTCGACGACGCGTTCAATTTGACATTATCGTTTCTATTCTGATAAAAGCAAGTGGTCTAGTCCAGTAATCAAGATAACAGCAAGCATTTAAAGTGATGATTTCGATGTTTATCCGCTTGGAATCTACTTTTGAAAAAGAGTTAATTTTAGTTTGTAATACCGAAAATAAGCAATACTTAAACTACAAAGGACGGGACAAAATTAAATGCATAAACTTTTCAGTTTAATATTTTTGAATGTTTTGATTGTTTTCCTGACGGCTTGCAATCAAAACGTGACGCATAATTCACCGGCGGGCAATACGGCGAGTAATTCAACGGCGAAAAAGCGAATCGGCGTCACGCTTTTGACGCGCGAAGACGATTTTTACCGCGAACTCGAAACGGGTTTGAAAGAAAACGCCGCGAAAAACAATTTCGAGTTATTGATTCAGTCCGGCGATAAGGATTTGTCGAAGCAGCAATCGCAGATAGACAATTTCATCGTTCAAAAAGTTGACGCGATTATCGTTTGCCCGACCGACACGAAAGGAATCGCTCCGGCGATTGAGCGCGCGAACGCCGCGAATATTCCGGTCTTTACGGCTGACATCGCAGCGGGCGGCGGGAAGATAGTTTCGCACGTCGCGTCCGACAATGTTGCCGGAGGACGCCTCGCCGCCGAATACATCGCCAAAGCAATCGGCGGCTCGGGAAAAGTCGGCATAATCGGGCAGCCGGAAGTTCAATCGGTGATTGACCGCGAAACCGGATTCAAGGAAACGATGGCGAAATATCCGCAAATCACGGTCATTCCGACGTTGAACGGCGGCGGGGTTCGTGACCGCGCGTTGAAAGCGGCAGACGATTTGCTGCAGGGAAATCCAGATTTGAAAGCTATTTTCTGCATCAACGACGAAACCGCACTCGGCGCTTTGTCTTCGGCGGAAACGCGCGGAATGAAGGATTTGATTATCGTCGGTTACGATGCCGCGCCCGAAGCAGTCGAAAAAATCAAAAAAGGCACCAATCTTAAAGCCGACGTTGCGCAACAGCCTCGCGACATCGGCGCGAAAACAATCGAAGCCGTTGCGACTCATTTAAGAGGCGGCGCAGTCGAACCGATTGTCAATGTTCCGGTGAAAATCGTTGACGCTGAATCGGCAAAGTAATTGTGTAATTTCATTAAATAAATAAAATCTTTTGCAACTGAAAACTTCAGTAAAAAGATATAAAAAATAAGAAGTGCAAAAAATCTCCGGTTACATAATCGTTCTGGCAATCGTTCTCGAATCAATTGTTTTCGCTTTTTACGCGCCGGCGTTTCTTTCGCTCGATAATCTGGTCAATGTCGCGCTTTCGATTGCCGTCATCGGAATTTTAGCGGTCGGAATGACGCTCGTGATTTTAACCGGCGGAATTGATTTGTCTATCGGGTCGGTCGCCGCTTTAGCCGGAGTGATTGCGGCGATAACGGCTCTCAAATTCGGAGTTTTCGCCGGATTCGCGGCGGCTTTCGCCGTCGGAATTTTCAGCGGCGCGTTTAACGGAGCCGTCGTCGCTTACTTCAAAGTTCCTCCGTTTATCGTCACGTTGGCTTTATTGACAATCGCGCGAGGATTAGCATTTATCTTGTCCGAAGGTCGTTCAGTCGGAAATCTGCCGGAAAACTTTTCGTCTTTGGGTAAATCTTCGATTTTCGGCATTCCGTTTTCGGTTTTGCTGATGCTGGCGAGCTTCGCGGCGGGATGGTTCGTTTTGCAGCGGACAACGTTCGGACGATATATCTACGCCGTCGGCGGAAACCGAGAAGCGGCTTTTTTAGCGGGCGTAAAAGTCAAATCCGTTACGCTTTGGGTTTACATTCTTAACGGTTTTTTTGTCGGACTTGCCGCCGTCGTTCTCGCGTCGCGGCTCGGCGCGGGCGTTCCGAACTCGGGTCTGCAATACGAATTGGACGTAATTGCTGCGGTGATCGTCGGCGGAACTTCCTTAACCGGCGGTCGCGGCAGCGTCGTTTCGACGCTTTTCGGCGCGATTTTCATCGGCGTTTTGAATAACGGTTTGAATCTCGCGGGCGTTGATCCTTATACGCAAAAAATTGTTTTGGGCGTTGTTATTCTGCTGGCTGTTCTCGCCGACCAATATAAAAAACACGCGATTTGAAGCGATAGCTGCGGATTGTAAATCAATTTTTTGCCGATTTAACTTATATTTTCCCGAAAAAAGTTAACTTTGTATTAAATCCGGTTGACAGGCAACTGTTTTTGAGATTAAATTGCGTTACATACAGTGGACTAGACCACGCGGATTAAACCAAACCGATACGAAACCCCCGTTTTAAGAAAAGGAATGAATATCTTTTTCCGACAGCTCTTTTTGCTTTGCGTCGTATTGTCGGCGGCGTTTTTGGCGCGGGCGCAGAACGACGCGCTGCGAATAATTCCCGAACCGAAACAGGCGCAGGCGACCGGCGAAAATTTTTCGCTCAAAAAGGGCGCGAAGATTAATCTGGCGAATTCACGAAACGAAAAAGATCGTTTCGCCGCGCTGGATTTTATTGAAGATGCGCGTTCTGCGGCGAACGTTAATTTATCAATCGGCGGCGGGAAAATCTTAATCGGACAGCTCGATCATTCGAGTATAAAAAAGGCTCTTGAAACGGCTAAAATTGATATTCCGGCGGATTTGAGCGGCGAAGGCTACGCTTTGGTTGTTTCGTCAAATAGAGTAATTGTCGGCGGAAAAACCGAAGCGGGCACATTTTACGGCTTGCAGACGTTGAAACAGCTTTTACGCGGCGAAGGGCAAAACGCGTATTTTCAGGGAGCGCGAATCGTTGATTACCCGACGATGCGTTATCGCGCTTTTTCCGACGACGTTTCACGCGGATTGGTTCCGACGGTCGAATACGTCAAGCGGCAAATTCGTACTTTTGCGATGCTGAAAATGAATATGCATTCGCTTTATATGGAGCATACGTTCGCGTCGAAATCGCACCCGCTTTTCGCGCCTGAACAGGGAAGCTACACGCCGGAAGAATTAAAGGAAATAGTCGAATACGGCAGAAAATATCACGTCGAAATCGTTCCCGAACAACAAACTTTCGGGCATCTGCACAAAGTCATTAAATACGAAAAATACAACCGCTTAGCGGAAGTGCCTTACGGCGACGTAATCACGCCGCAGGAAGAAGATTCTTACAAGTTCGTCGCCGATTTATACAAGGAGATTGACGAGATTTTTCCGTCGAAATTTTTTCACATCGGCGCTGACGAAACCTTCGAGCTCGGCGAAGGCAGAAGCCGCGAGGAGACGAAAACGAAAGGCGTCGGCGCGGTTTATTTTGAGCACATCAACCGCGTCCGCGAAGTTTTAAAGCCGTATAACCGGCGTTTGATGATGTGGGGCGACATCGCGCTCAATCACCCGGAGCTGATCGGCGAAATTCCGAAAGATATGATCGTGATGAACTGGGCTTACGGGGCGCGCGATTCTTACGATTCGCGCATTGAGCCGTTTCAGAAAGCCGGTTTGCAGCAATTCGTTTGTCCTTCGGTCTGGAATTTTAACTTAATTTTTCCGAACAATGAATTTGCGACGGTCAACATCCGCAATTTTGTCCGTGACGGGCAGAAAGCGGGCGCGCTCGGCGTGATGAACACGAACTGGGACGACGACGGCGAGACGCTTTTCGAAATGGATTGGTACGGCGTCGGTTTAGGCGCGGCAGCCGGTTGGGAAAACGCGCCGCTCAATATTGAGGATTTCGACAAAAAGTTCGATTGGACGTTTTTCCGCAGCGAAAACGGTAAGTTTACCGAAAACATCAGAACGCTCGGGGCGGCGAGCAAAACTTTGGGATTGGAAAACGTCACGCAAAACGCGCTTTTTTGGCAGAACCCGTTTACGGCGAATTTTCAAAAACGCGCACGCGAAAATCAGGAAAAAGCGCAGCAGCTTCGTTTGAGTGTCGAGTCGGTCGAAGAAAATCTAATCAAAAAAGGCGCGAGCGCGAAACGCAACCGCGAAATGATTCCGGCGATGCATTTCGCCGCCGAACGTTTCAATCATCTCGGTCGCCGTTTAATTTTAACCGAACAGTTCAGCCGCGCTTATTGGGACGCATATCTCAATATGTCGGACAGACCGAAAGTGCGGAAACTTTCGTGGTATTCCGGGGCGATTTACAACTACACGCGCGAAATGGCGGAAGAACTCGCCGAAATGAAAAGAAGATATCGAGAGCTTTATCTGGCTGAAAACAAACCGTCGCATCTGGAAAGCGTTCTTGCGCGTTACGACCAAGCGATTCAAATGTGGCTCGAAAAATCGCAGCAGATCAATCAGGCTTTAACGCAGTACAGCGAGACTGGCACGATTCCGCCGCCCGAACGATTCGGTTTGGATTATCGTCCACTGCAAAAAAGATAATTAAAAAATTAAGTAAACGCGGGAAAAAATTGTCCGCACAAGATCAGGAACTAAAACTTCTAAAAATCTCTTTTCGAGGAAAAGCATATGAAAAGCATAAAAAAATTTGCATTCGGATTACTATCAATATTCGTCTTTTCGGCAGTATTGGCTGGCACCGCGTTTGCGCAACAAATTACAGCAACTTTAACCGGAACGATCACCGACCCGAACGGAGCGGTTGTTCCCGGCGCTATTGTTACGGCTAAGTCGGTTGAAACAGGACAATCGAAAACGGCGACAACCGGGGACCAAGGAAATTATACGATACCTTTTCTGCAGCCCGGCACTTACAACGTAACAATCGAAAAAGCCGGTTTCGCCAATACTGTTCGCGAAAATATTCGGCTTGAAATCGCGCAGACGGCGAGCATTGACGTAACGCTGGGCGTTACAGCCGGAACGGTGGATGTAACGGTTGAGGGTAATGAAACGCCGCTTCTGCAAACGGAAACGTCCAATTTGGAAACGACTATCGAAGAGAAACTCGTTGATGATTTGCCGTCGCTCGAGAGAAACATTTTCTCGTTCGTTAATCTGGTTCCGGGAACAATTGATACAAACGCCGCTTTGGGCAATCCGAATAGCCAAATCGGTTCGTCGGGCAACCGGAATTTTTTCGATTCTAACTTTGCTGTTAACGGTGGGCGTGCTTCGACAAACGATAATTTGCTGGACGGCGTAACAAACACTATCGGCGATTTTAACGGCGTGGCAATCTCGCCGCCGCAGGACGCGGTGCGCGAGTTCAAAGTCGTCTCGGGCGTCGCGCCCGCCGATTACGGACGAACCGGCGGCGGTATCGTTACGGTTTCTTCAAAAGCCGGAACGCGAAAATTTCACGGCGCGCTTTACGAATATTTTCAGGACGGAAACTTAAACGCCAACGGGTTTTTCAACAATCGGCGCAGCCTACCCCGTGTCAATACTTCTTCGAAGCATCAATTCGGAGGCGCGATCGGCGGTCCCATTTCCTTTTTTAATTTTGGAGAAAACGACGGCGGCGTGTTTAGAAAAATTGCAAATACTTTCTTTTTTGCCAATTATGAAGGTCGGCGCGAAAAAAATCCGTTCACTCGCGTGACGACCGTGCCAACGGCTCGGATGAGAACGGGCGATTTCGGCGAGCTTTTGACCGGTGCAGTGCGAACCGGGGTAACAAATGCTGACGGAACGCCTGCACTGTTCGGGCAACTTTACAATCCGTTCAGCCCGCTTACCACCGTTGGAACAACTTCCCGACGTCAAACGTTTGCTAACAATAATCTCAGCACTTTGCCGACTTGCACGGCGGCAACCAACCGAGTTACGACTCCGTGTCTGGATCCCGTAGCGTTAGCCGTTTTGCAGTATATTCCGCTGCCGAATCGTCCGGGTTTAATCAACAATTACGCTTTTGCCGACAATATTGATTTTACGCGCGACATCGTTTCCGGTCGCATTGATCATACGGTTTCGGAAAAACAAAACTTTTTCGCGCGTTTTAGCTTCGAGAAAAGACGCAACGCGCCGCCGAGCTTTCTCGGATCAATCGCTTCGAACGTGACGGTTCAGAAAGATACGTTTTTTAACGGAACGTTCAATCACGTTTACAGTCTGCGCGACAATTTGATTAACAATTTTCGCTACGGCTACACGCGCGCGCATGCCACGCAGGCGGCGAACAGCCTCGGTTTCGATCCGACTACGCTCGGCTTGCCCGCTTATCTGCGCGACGCTGCTTCGGCTTTGATTTTTCCGACGTTCACCATCGGCGGCGGAAGTGTGGAATCAACTATCGCCGCAGGAGAATTAGCAACCGGATTGGTCGGCGGCGCTGGCAATGATCAGCCGCGCGACACGCATTCGGCGGGCGATTCGATGACGTATATCAGCGGCGCGCACACAATCCGTTTCGGGGGCGAATATCGTTTATATCGCTTTTACCCGTTTCAGTTCAACACGCCCACCGGTAGCTTTACTTTCTCTCGTGCGGCAACCGCTGGTCCTATCGTGACGCCTTCAACAGCCATTACGCCGATTGAAGCGGCAGGTTCGTCGCTCGCTTCATTCCTGCTCGGAATTCCGAGCGGCATCAGCCGCGAAGTTCAGGTGCCGATTACCGTTTATCATCATTACGGCGCCGCGTTCGTGCAGGACGATTGGAAAATCTTTCGCAATCTGACGCTCAATCTCGGTCTGCGCTGGGATTTTGAAACCGGTACGGCAAGCCCACAGCGCCTTGTGACGAGTTTCGATTTCGAGGCGCCTTCGCCGATTCAAAGCGCGGTGCAGACGCGGCTCGCCACGTTCACGCTCGATCCGGCAGTAGCCGCGCTAAACAACTCGAATATCAGAAATCTGACCGGCGTACTCGATTTTCCCGAAGGCTCGCAGCAGGAAACCGATTACAAACGCTTCGCTCCGCGCATTGGCTTCGCTTACAGCCTCAACAGCAAAACGACTCTGCGCGGCGGGTTCGGAATGTTCTACCTGCCAATTTCGCTCGAAGGCGCCTCGGCGCTCGGCACGAGCTTTATTGATTCGCAATTGCAAAGTGTGCTGACGACTTCGCAGGTCACGAGCAGTACGGTCTTTCTGTCGAATCCGTTTCCGAACGGTGTTCGACCGGCGACCGGCAACACGCTCGGCAATCTGACTTCGCTCGGACAAAACATCACCAATGTCGTTTATCCGCGTCCCGAAACGGCATATAATATGCAGTATAACTTGGTTTTGCAGCGCGAGCTGGCTAAAAACCTCGTTCTCGACATCGCTTACGTCGGCAGCCGCGGACGCAATCTGCCGTCGCGCAACATCGAGCTTAACCAGCTTTCGCCCGACGTTTTGAACTACGCCCGCGCCAATTTCAACCAGCCGAATACGTGCAGCAACCTGGCGCTGCCGACGCAGCCGGGACAACAGGTGAATCTTAATATTTCGTGCGCGAGCATCGCCACATTTCTGTCGCAGCAGGTAAACAATCCGTTTTACACCCTGACGCCCGGTTCGCCTCTGAACAACTTAACGGTCGCGCGTGCTCAACTGTTGCGCCGTTTTCCGCAGTATCAATCGGTTTCGCAATTAAGCCCGAACATCGGGCGAAGTGACTACAACGCGCTGCAAGTTAATTTGCAAAAACGCTTCAGCAACGGGTTTTCGTTTCTCGGAAATTACGTCTGGTCGAAATTGCTCGATACGGGCGGCGTCGGAAACGGCGCGCGTTTCACCGACCCGACCAACGCCGAAGACGTTTTCAACTTCGACGAAGAATATTCGTATTCGACACTCGACGTGCCGCATCGCTTTACGGCGAGCTTTACGTATGAATTGCCGTTGGGCAAAGGCAAACGCTTCGGCTCGAACTTCGGCGCCTTGACCAACGCTCTGTTCGGCGGCTTGCAAATTTCCGGCACCGGCGTTTGGCAGACCGGCGCGCCGATCACGATCACCAACTCGGTCGGATTTACCGGAAACGGCGGATTGACCGGCGTGAACAACTCTCAAATTCGACCCAATCGCGTCAGCGGAGTTGATCCAATGGCTGGCGATTTCGGCGAGCGCGTGCGTCAAGGCTTGTCTGTCTTTAATCCGGACGCTTTTACTCCGGCAAACGTCTCGAATTACGAGTTCGGCAACGCCGCCCGCACTTACAATGACATTCGCCGCGATAATTACAAAAACGTAGACTTGTCTGTCATAAAAAACATTGCTTGGAGCGAAGGCAGACAGCGCGTCCAGCTTCGCGCCGAATTCTTAAACGCCTTCAACTTAGTCGTTTTCGGCACGCCGGTTTTGACGTTCGGCAGCAACACGTTCGGAACTGTCACGACGCAGGGCAACCGTCCGCGCATTATTCAGCTCGTCGGACGTTATACGTTCTAAAAAGATGTCAGATATCAGGTGTTAGATACCAGTCTTTACGATTTAATCTAACATCTGACATCTAGCATCTGACATCTTTTTATGCTCGGTTTTTTAATTTTATTAATTTTTGCGGTATTCGCCGCATTGATGTTTACGCGGCGAATGCCCGCATTGCTGGCGCTTCCGGCGATGGCGATATTAACGGCGGCTTTGGTGAAGCTGCCGTTTATCAACATTTTAAATGACATAATCGCCGCCGGAACGATAAAGCTCGCTCCGGTTTACGTCGCGGTTTTCGCCGGGGCGATGATGGGGCGCGTGATGCTGCAAACCGGAATCGCGGAAGCAATTATCAAACGGGCGGCGGAGTTCGGCGGCGATAAACCGATTGTCGTGGCGTTCGGGTTAATGATTGTCACGGCGATTCTTTTTACGACTTTGCAGGGCTTGGGCGCGATCATCACGGTCGGTTCACTTGTTTTGCCGATTTTGATGAGCCTCGGCTTGCCGCGCCGTTTGGCGGCGACGCTTTTTTTGCTCGCTTTCGGAACGGGATTTATTTTCAACCCGATTTTGTTCACTCTTTACCGGCAATTATTGAAAATCGAAGCGAATGCCGCTTTGCCGAGTGAAGTAGTGAGTTTCGCTTTCGCGCTTTTGGGCGTGATGATCGTTGTTGTCGTCGTTTACAGTTTAATCGAAGCGAAGCGGTCAGGAGAGACTTTGTTTTGGGCGGTCGAGTCGAAGGAAGAATTTCTCGATAAAAATTTCAAACGCGACGTGCCGCTTATCTCGCTTTTGACGCCGATTATCCCGCTCGTTTTATTTTTCGGATTCAATTATTTCGGCATAAAAATTGATTTTATCCCGGCGTTTATCATCGGCTCGCTGTTCGGCGTTTTGACGACCGAACCGCGAAATGCAATCAAAAATTTATCGGCGGCGGTCGTGCGCGGGATCGAGGATGGCGCTCCGGCGGCGATTTTGATGATGGGCATCGGAATGCTTCTGAATGCGTTGAGTTTGCCGGACGTAAAAGCCGCGCTCGAACCGCTTATCAAGGCTTTGCCGGTGCAGTCGGCGATTTCTTACGTTTTGTTTTTCGGTTTGTTGTCGCCGCTCGCTTTGTATCGCGGACCGCTCAATGTTTTCGGCGTCGGCATCGGCATTTTTACGATTATGTTCGGCGCGGGAATTTTGCCTGCGCTGGCGATTCTCGCAGCGATTATGTCAATCGTTCAGGTGCAAAACGTTTGCGACCCGACGAATACGCACAACGTCTGGATTGCCAATTTTACAGGCGTTCGCGTCGAAGAACTGACCAAACAAACGCTTTTGCCGATGATGATTGTTTGCATTGTCGGTTTGATTATCGCCGTATACATGTTTTTCGGATGAACGACAAAATCGTTTAAGACTGACAAATTCGCCATTCATTTCAAAATTTTCACATTTTAATAAAGGAAAAATTTTACGCTGATGCACATCAACAAACACAACAAATATTTCATCGCGTTTTTCGTTCTCGTCGCGTCAGTGTGCGCGGCGAACGCCCAAAATAAAATGCAAATCGCCGCGCCGAACGGTCAGATGTATGCGCTCGCGGGCAGAGACCGGCAGCGCAACGCCGATGAAATCGTTTATTACACGCTCGAATATTACAAAAAAAATCCGACCAATTCCGCGGGCGCCGATGTTCTCGTCATTGACGACAAAATCGCGTTAATTCAAGATCGCGCGGGCGCGGTTTATATCGAGCGTAAAACCGATCCGGGCGCGATTAAAACCGACGGAAAGGGCTATATTTTGAGCGGCAACGGCGCGGGGCGAAAATGGATTTTGGCGAATTTGAAAGCAGGCGACGCCGTGAAATTAGGCGAGGCGCCGGCAGTCGTGACAAACGCAAACGGCGAAGTCGCGCCCGCCGCGAGCATTCCTTGTTTCGCCGGAGCTTATTACCGCAAAGCCGTGACGAGCTTTGACGTTTGGACGGGAATCGCCGGAATAATCAAGCTGCCGACGCCGAAAGTAGACGAAAATCGTTTGAGCGAAAAAGACAAACAGCCGCTCGATAATTTTTCGGTTTACGTCGGCGGACGCGCAGGCGAAAAGGAAATTGACGCCGGTTTGACGTGGTCGTTTACAAAGGACGAAAACGGAAAACAGAGCGAGCGCCGCAACGCGTGGCGACCTTTCTGGCGTAACGAGACGTGGAACAACGCGCCCGCCGAAAAACAGTTTTACTGGTACCCGGGCGATGTCGTGCAAATCGCCGTTTTCGTCGTCGGACCGAAAAAGCTGCGCCTCGTCATTGCCGACGCGACTCCGCAGCCGAAAAGAGTTTTTCAAACGGATTTTGATGCCGCCGGATTCGCTCCGAACGTCGCGCGGCAATTCAAACGCGTGAACGCGATTGATCAGTTCGGCAACGAAGGAAAACCCGTCCAACCGACGAAAGCCGAAGTCACCGGCGCCGAATGGCTGCAAACGGTTCTCTTGCGCGGCGAGGGCGCAAACGCGAAACAAATTCCGATGGACAAGACGCGCTTTACCGATATGCGCTGCGCGAGCGAAGCGAACGTCGTCGTAACAACGACGAACGCGGCGAACGGAGCGGAAAAAGTTGATATTTACGGAACGCCGAAAAGATAGAAAAGATAGAAAAGATAGAAAACGGTAGAGAGAAAAGGATAGAAAAATAACAACTCGCCAAAACGGAAATTTTATAAATGAATTACGTCGGAAGGTTAAAAGTCTACGTTTCGTTGGTCTTCGCGCTTTGTTTAATCAGCGCTTCAACGTTTGCGCAAAAAACACCGAAAGCACCGCGCAATACGATTTGGGTTTCTTCGACCGCTTCGCACGACATAATAGCAAGCCGCGAATCAATCACTGCCTTTGCCGACAAAGCCAAACGAGCGGGATTCGATACGGTAATTCTTTACACAAAGGAACTGAACGGTCATGTCATTTACCCGAGCGAAATTGCGCCGCGTCTTGCCGAACATCGCGGCGTCAAATACGACACGAATTTTGATCCGTTGAAAATTTTCGTCGAAGAATGTCACCGGCGCGGAATGCGTCTGCACGCCGCTTTCGACATTTTCACCGAAGGCAACAAGCAAATTCCCGGCGTCGGCATCGCTTTCAACGAACGAAAAGATTGGCAGTCGGTCGCTTACGACGTTGACGAACGCGACAAAAAAATAAAAATATCGCCCATTGGCGAGTTCAAACAGGGAATTCCGCTGTGGGTCAATGCCGCTTTGCCCGCCGTTCAGGATTACGAAATTTCGATTATTCGTGAGGTTCTGCAGAATTACGCAGTGGACGGCGTTGTGATGGACAGAGGGCGCTGGAACGGACTGAATACCGATTTTTCGGATTACTCGCGCGATCTTTTCGTGAATTACGTCAAAGATAAAAACTTAAAATTTCCCGAAGATGTTTACGAAATTAAATTAGACGCAAATAACAAAAAACAAATAATCGAAGGCAAATATTTCAAAAACTGGCTCGAATGGCGCGCGAGCGTTATCAAAAACTTTTTCGTTCGCGTCAGAAAAACGGTAAAGGATACGAAGCCGAAAGTTTCTTTTGAGTCTTACGTCGGTTCGTGGTATCCGGTTTACGGAAACGATGTCGGCGTCAATTGGGCGAGCGAAAAGCACAAAGTTCCTTACAACTGGGCGACGCCCGATTACGGAAAAACCGGTTACGCCGAACTGGTTGACGTGCTTTACGTCGGTCTTTATTACCCGAACAACACCGAAGAAGAAGCTGTCAAAGCCGGAGCGAACAACTGGCGCTCGGTCGAAGGCGCGGCAAAGCTGGCAAAAGAAGTTACTCGCGGCGCGACCGAAGTTCACGGCGTTATCAATTACGGCGACGATAATTTGTCAGTTGAAAAATTGGAAAAAGGCACTCGGTTAATCAAAGAATTAACGAGCGGTGTCAGCATTTTTGAATCTTCGCACGTTCGGCGGCGAAATATGTGGACGATTCTGGAAAACGTTTTGCGCGGCGAACAAACGAAAGCAGCGAATAAATAATGAAAATCTCGTTTAATAAATCAAACAAACGTCTTTTGGCAGCCGCCTTTTGCGCGGCGCTTTTGTCAAGCGGTTTCTCTGTTTCGCCGATAAGCGCTCAGAAAGCAAGTCCTCGAAAAACCGCGAAAAATACGGTTCAAAAAAACAATGCCGAATCGGTTTGGGTCGAAAACACGCTCAAAAAGATGAATCTGCGCGAGCGCATCGGGCAAATGATCGTCGTCGGTTCACTGGGCGATTACAAAAATTTTTCCGGCGACAAATTCGCCGAAACGCGTCGTCAGATATTAGAAAACAAAGTCGGCGGTTTCGTTTTTTATCGCGGCGACGTAAATGAATTGGCGGCTTTGACGAACGAGATGCAGCGCATCGCAAAAGTTCCGCTTTTGATGGCGGCGGATTTCGAGCGCGGTTTGCCGATGCAGATAAAAAGCGGCACGTCTTTCACGCACAATATGGGAATCGCCGCTGCGGGCGATACGGAAATGTCTTACCGCAAAGGAAGAATTATCGCCGAGGAAATGCGCGCGCTGGGAATAAACTGGCTTTACGGTCCGGTTTCCGACGTTGCCAATAATCCCGGCAATACGATGGTGAACGTTCGCAGCTACGGCGAAAATCCGCAGAAAACGGCGGAGTTTGTCGCCGCCGAAGTGCGCGGTTTGAAAGACGGCGGGGTTCTTTCAACGGCGAAACATTTTCCGGGGCACGGCGATACGCCCATAGATTCGCATATAATTCTGCCTGTTATAAATATTAATCGTCCGCGTTTTGAATCGGTCGAGCTCGCTCCGTTTCGCGCCGCGATTGCCGCCGGTCTCGATTCGCTGATGACGGCGCACATCGCTCTGCCCGAAATCACTGGAAACAATGTTCCCGCTTCGCTTTCGCCGCAAATCAACGTTGATTTGATTCGCAAAGAACTCAAGTTCGATGGAATTATCACGACCGATTCTCTCGGAATGGGCGCGATTATAAAAAATTACCCTGGGACCGAAGGCGCGGTGCGAGCCATCAAAGCCGGTGCCGACGTTGCGCTTTTGCCGCCCGACCCGAAAGCGGCGATTGATGCGATTGAACGTGCGGTCTTGAGCAACGAAATTCCGCGCGAGCAGATTGATCAATCTGTCCGCCGTTTGCTGCGAGCTAAATACCGCGTCGGCTTAGCCGATGCGAAAAATCGAACGGTTGATTTGAGCGCCGTTAACCGAATTATCGAAAAACCGGAAAACGTTCGCGCCGCAAACGAAATCGCGGAAAAATCAATCACGTTGTTCCGCAACGAAAACAATATTCTGCCTCTTACGACGCAAAAAGCGCAAAACGCTTTGTACATCATAGCCGCAGGAGATGATGACCCGGATCAGGGAAATGTCTTTAAAGCCGCAATCGAACAGCGCGTTAAGAATGCCCGCGTCGTCAAAGTAGATAAACGCACGACGGAACGAGAATACGAGCAGCTTTTGAAAGATGCTGAAAAAGCCGAAACGGTCGTTGTCGCGCCGTTCGTCAAACGCGCCGCGCTAAAGGGAACAATCGCTCTGCCGAACGCTGAAGCCGAATTCATTCGAGATTTGATTGACGAAAATAAAAACGTCGCAATCGTTGCTTTCGGCAGTCCGTACCAGTTGCAGCAATTTCCGAAAGCCCGCGTTTACGCGGCGGCGTGGGCGGTTGAAGATGTCGCGCAAACGGCTGCGGCGCGAGCCATTTTCGGCGAAACGGGAATTCGCGGACGCTCGCCGGTAAGTTTGTCCGGATTTTTCAAAATCGGCGACGGTTT
Organism: Pyrinomonadaceae bacterium; assembly: GCA_036388895.1. GTDB lineage: Bacteria > Acidobacteriota > Blastocatellia > Pyrinomonadales > Pyrinomonadaceae > SXVE01. The sequence continues at coordinate 82,679 of DASVQY010000056.1, forward strand.
GCAAATCAGCGCATCAAAAGAAAAGCAGAAGGAAGCCAAAGAAGCGACGGAAATTTTTAATTGATTTTATAGATCAGTAAGCGGCGCAATGGAATTGCAGCAGAATCCGGAACATTTTACTTTTAACTGCACCGGATTGGATTGTAGTCTCAAAATAGAATTTTAATTTATGAAAAAAGTATTCGTTTTGTTTGTTTTATGCGGCTTGTTCCTCCAGCAATTTGTTTCCGCCCAAACGCAAAAGATTGATAAAAACGGCGAAAAATGGGTTGAAAAAACTCTCAAAAGTCTTACTTTGCGCGAAAAAATCGGGCAGATGATTATCATGCCTCTCAGCGGCGAATTTACGAATACGCAAAGCGAAAAATTTGCCGATATGCGCCGCCAAATCGAACAAAATAAGGTCGGCGGCTTCACGCTTTTTCGCGGCGAAGCCAATTCTATCGCGGCTGTAACGAATGAAGCTCAAAAAATCGCCAAAATCCCGCTTTTCTTTTCGGCTGATTACGAGCGAGGACTTCGGATGCAGCTTCGCACCGGAACGCCTTTCACGACCAATATGGGCGTGGCGGCGAGCGGAGATGTGCAGGCGGCTTACCGGCAGGGAAAAATCATCTGCGAAGAAATGCGAGCAATCGGCGCCAACTGGCTTTTCGCACCCGTAGCCGACATCAACAATAATCCCGACAATCCGGTGATAAACATCCGAAGTTTCGGCGCGGACCCGCAGCGCGTAGGCGAATTCGTCGCGGCTGTTTCGCGCGGCACGCAGGAAGCTGGATGCCTTTCGACGCTGAAACACTTTCCCGGTCACGGCGATACGGCGACCGATTCGCACATCGGTTTGTCAATCGTTCCGATTGACCGCGCGCGCCTCAACAGCGTTGAGCTTGTTCCGTTTCAAATGGGAATTAACAGCGGCGTTGATTCGGTAATGACTGCGCATCTGGCTGTTCCGCAAGTGACCGGCGACAATTTGCCGGGAACTCTGAACCCGAAAATCTCGACCGGAATTTTGCGCCAGGAATTAAAGTTCAACGGAATTATCACGACCGATTCGATGGAAATGGGCGCGATTACAAAAAGTTTCCCGAACGGCGAAAGCGCTGTAATGGCAGTAAAAGCCGGAGCCGATGTCGTTCTGTTTCCGCCGAACATTGAAAAGGCGATTGAAGCGATTGAAGCGGCGGTGAAGAAAGGCGAGATAACCGAAGAGCGGATTAATGAATCGGTCAGGCGTCTGCTCGCGGCAAAATACCGGCTCGGCTTGGCGCAGAATCGTTTTGTTGATCTGGCGAAAGTTAATGAATTAGTAGAGAAACCGGAAAACGTGCGCGAGGCGAACGCAACGGCGGAAAAATCAATTACGCTTTTGCGAAACAGCGACAACATTTTGCCATTAACAGCGACAAAAGCGAACAAAACACTTTTTGTTGTTTTAGCGGCGGACGATGATCCGATTGAAGGAGTCGCGCTGATGCCGGAAATTCAAAAACGCGCCGCTCAAGCGAAAATCGTCCGGCTCGATCCGCGCTCGACCGACGAAGAATACAAAAAAGTTTTGAATGACGCGCGACAAGCTGATTCGATTGTTCTCGCGCCGTTCGTTAAACGCGCCGCCGCAAAAGGAACGGTCGCGCTGCCGGAAAACCAAACGAATTTCGTCAAACAAGCGATTGCACTTGAAAAACCGGTAGCGGTCATCGCTTTCGGCAGCCCGTATTTAATCCGTCAATTTCCTGAAGCGAAAAATTACATCGCCGCTTATGCGATTGAAGAAGTCGCGCAAACTGCCGCCGCGCGTGCAATATTCGGCGAAGTCCCGTTCGCCGGTAAACTTCCGGTGAGCGTTCCCGGAATTTTTGAAATCGGAGCGGGCATAACAAAATAGCTCGAAGACGTTTGCGCCAAAAAGCAGAAATAAATTTAACCACAGATGACACAAATGGACGCAGATAAAAGCGAAAACCGAAAACCGAAAACCGAAATTCCAAATCGAACGGTTCGGGTCGGCATTGATGTCGGCGGAACGTTTACCGATGTCGTCGTGGTTGACAACGAAACACGCGAAGTGGTTTCGCAGCTTAAAGTTCCGACGACACACGCGGCGCGCGAAGGCGTAGCTCTCGGAATCATTAATGCTATTGAACGCGCTCTGAGCGAACTCGGCGTTTCGCCCGACGACGTGATTTTTATAGCTCATTCAACGACGCAGGCGACAAACGCTTTGCTTGAAGGCGACGTGGCGCGGGTCGGCGTTATCGGTTTGGGAAGCGGCATTGAAGGTTTTAAGGCGAAATTCGACACGCGCATTCCGCCGATTGAGCTTGCGCCGAATCGTTTTTTGCGCGCCGAGCACCGGTTTATTTCAAATCGAAATCCCGACCGTGAATTAATTGAAAATCTCATAACCGAACTTCAATCAAAAGGTGCGGAAGTAATCGCCGTTTCCGAAGCGTTCGGCGTTGACCGAAATGAAAATGAAGAAAAAATCGCTCGGCTCGCCCGCGAAAAGGGCATTTTTGCCACGGGCGGTCACGAAGTTTCGACACTTTACGGCTTGCGAACCAGAACCAGAACCGCAGTTTTGAACGGCGCGATTTTGCCGAAGATGATTCACACGGCGACGATGACCGACGAATGCGTCAAACGCGCCGGAATCAGCGCGCCGCTGATGATTATGCGTTCGGACGGCGGTGTGATGAGCGTCGAAGAAGTTCATCGCCGCCCGATTATGACGATGCTTTCCGGTCCGGCGGCGGGAATAGCGGGCGCGCTGATGTATGAAAAAGTTTCCGATGGGATTTTTATCGAAGTTGGCGGAACGAGCGCCGATATTTCCGTAATTCGCGACGGTCAGCCGCAAACGAAAGCCGCAAAAGTCGGCGGGCATCGGACATATTTGAACACTTTGGACGTAAGGACGCTGGCGATTGCGGGCGGAAGTATGGTGCGCGAGAAAAACGGCGAAATCGTTGATGTCGGCGCTCGTTCGGCACATATCGCGGGACTCGCTTACTCGACTTTTCAAAAACCGGAAATTTACGAAAACGCGAAGCTCGTTCATTTGCGCCCGACCGAACACGACACCGACGATTACATCGCAATCGAAACGGCGAGCGGTGAACGGTATGCTTTAACGCCGACGTGCGCGGCAAATCTGCTCGGCGTTATACCCGAAGATGCTTTCGCTAAAGGAAACGCGGAAGCGGCGCGAGCAGCTTTTGTGCCTTTGGCTGAAAAGATCGGCGTTTCCGTTGAAGAAGCCGCCAAACGAATCCTGGAAATCTCGTGCGCGAAAGTGCAAAAGCAGATTGATGAATTAATCGTCGAATACAATCTCGACAGGGCGACGGTCGAACTCGTCGGCGGCGGAGGCGGCGCAGCTTCTTTGGTTCCGTACACTGGAAAATTGATGAATCTGCCCGCCCGTTTAGCCAAAAAAGCCGAAGTCATTTCTACTATCGGCGTCGCTCTGGCGATGGTGCGCGACACGATTGAACGCAATATTGTTGACCCGACGCCCGAACAAATTCTGCAAATCCGCCGCGAAGCCGCCGATGCGGTGATAAAAATCGGCGCGCTGCCCGAATCGGTCGAAGTGAACATCGAAGTTGACACGCGGCGAAACTTGGTTCGCGCCGTTGCGTTCGGCACGACGGAACTCAAAAAAGACAAAGGCGAGGCGGTTGTCGGCGGATTGGAAGGTTGTCTCGAATCGGCGGCGCGTTCGATGAAAGTCGAAAAATCAACAGTCGAATTAGCCGCCGAAACTGCCGGTCTTTACGTTTTTACTTCGCTGTTAAACACGAAAACGTTTTTCGGTTTATTCAATTCGACAAAACAGATGGCGCGCGTTTTGGACAAAACCGGCGTCGTTCGATTGCAGAGAAGCAGCGCCGAAGTTCATTCTTCGACAATTGAAACCATTTCGCGCGATTTGGAACGTATTATTACGAATTTAACGGATTTCGGCGACGCCGGGCGCGCTTTGCCCGACGTTCACGTTCTTGTCGGCTCTCGCATCGTCAATCTTTCCGGTCTGGCGGAACTCGAACAGGCGATTGCGCTGGCAAATACCGAACTGGAAAATCTGCCGGCGGATGAAAAACTGGTGATCGTCGCCGCGCCGCGTTCAAATTAAATTGAAATGAGAGAATTGCAGACCGATATTTTAATTGCGGGCGGCAGCGTTGGCGGCTGCGCGGCGGCGTTGGCGGCTGCGGCGAGCGGTTTGCGCGTCGTTTTGACCGAAGAATCCGATTGGATCGGCGGGCAATTAACTTCACAGGCGACGCCGCCGGACGAACACGGCTGGATCGAAGACTTCGGATGCACGCGCAGCTACCGCCGTCTGCGCGCCGAAGTTCGCCGGTTTTATAAAAATAATCGTTTGCTGACCGAAACCGCGAAGGCGAATCCGATTTTGAATCCCGGCGACGGCTGGGTTTCGCCGCTGTGCGCGGAGCCGGTTGTGTTTTTGAAAGTCCTCGAAGGAATGCTGGCGGAATACGTTCAAAAGGGAAATTTGCAAATTTTGACCGAACATTTCCCGTTTGCCGCTGATGTCGAAAACGATGTAGTTCGTGCCGTGTCGTTCAAAAATTTGCGAACGGGGGAAGATGTTGCGATTGCGGCGAAATACTTTATTGACGCGACCGAACTCGGCGAACTTCTTCCGCTGACGAAAACCGAATTCGTGACGGGCGCCGAATCGAAAGCCGAAACCGGCGAGCCGAGCGCGAAAGAAAACGCCGAGCCGCACAACTCGCAGGCTTTTTCTGTTTGCTACGCGATGAGTTATCACGAAGGCGAAAATCATACGATTGAAAAGCCGGAAAAATTTGAATTCTGGCGCGATTTTGTTCCCGATTTGACTCCGCCGTGGAGCGGAAAACTTCTGAGTTTGAGCGGCATCAGCCCGCGCACGATGCAGCCGATTACTTATAGTTTCGCGCCGCATCGCGAGCCGAATATAGCTTTTGCGGGACTTTGGACTTACCGGCGGATTCTGCACCGCGAAAATTTTGTTGAAGGAACTTGCGACAGCGACGTGACGCTCGTTAATTACCCGCAGATTGATTATTTTCTCGAAGATTTATCGAACGCTGAAAATTACGAAGAAAAACAAAGATTGATTGATGAAGCAAAGCAATTGAGTTTATCGTTTTTGTACTGGCTGCAAACCGAAGCGGGTTTCGCGGGTTTGAAAATTCGCCCGGATATAACCGGAACGGCGGACGGTTTGGCGAAAATGCCTTACGTGCGCGAATCGCGGCGCGTAAAAGCCGAATTCACCGTTTGCGAACAGCATGTTTCGGCTGCGAGCCGACCTGATCGAAAATTCGCGGAAAATTTTTTTGATTCCGTCGGAATCGGTTTTTACCGCATTGATTTGCATCCGTCGGTCGGCGGCGATAATTATATTGACGTTGAAGCGCTGCCGTTTCAAATACCGCTCGGCGCGCTGATTCCGCAAAGAACCGAAAATTTGCTGGTGGGTTGTAAGAATATCGGTACTACTCACATTACGAACGGCTGTTATCGCCTGCATCCGGTCGAATGGAACATCGGCGAAGCGGCGGGCGCGCTGGCTGCTTTTTGTTTGCAAAATGATTTAACGGCGCGAGACGTTAGAAATGAACATAAACATTTGAAGAATTTTCAAAATTTGCTGGCGAATCGCGGCGTTGAACTTGAATGGCGCGAAGATTTGAAATTGGAAGACGGTGATCCGCACCGTTTTGCCAGACAAAACGAAAAGTAAAAAGTAGAAAGTAGAAAGTAGAAAGTAGACAGACGAAATGGACGCTCAATCATTAGCTCAAAAAATTGTTGCTGAATTCGGTACAAATGATGTTTATGAAATTGCAGGCGAAGCAGGCGTGAAAATCGTTTATGAAGATTGGTATCCGGTGACCATCGGCGAGTACGAAAAAAGAACGAAAACAATCCGTGTAAACCGGCGCGCGCTCGAACAGAATAAAGGCGATTTCGAGAATAAAAGAAATCTCGAAAAAAAAATTATCGCTCACGAACTCGGACATTTTTTCGCGATTGATTTGAATTTCGATAAAACGCAGGAGGAAGTTTTCGCGCGCGAGTTTGCTGAAAGTTTAACGAAAAATATCGAGTAAATTTCCCGCAAGGGCTTAAAGAGCGCAAAGCGAAAACGTAAGAATATAAAATTAAAGCAGTGAGCGAACCCAAAATCCAAAATCCAAAATCCAAAATCTTTCTCGGCGTTGACGGTGGGCAAAGCCACACCGAAGCCGTTGTCGCCGACGAACGCGGAAATGTTTTGGGGCGCGGATTCGGCGGCGCGTCGAATCACGCCGAATATCCGGGCGGGCGCGAGCGCTTGAGAAACGCGATTTTCGGCAGCGCCGGCGACGCGTTAAAAAATGCGGGTTTGCCGACGCTCGAAGATATAAGTTTTGAATCGGCGCATTTCGGAATGACCGGCGGCGCTGATTACAAAGAAGAAATCATCGGCGAAATAGTTACAGCCGAACATTTTGCTGTCGGTCACGACGCTCCGACGGCGCTTTTCGGCGCGACTTCGGGAAAACCGGGCATCGTCGTCATCGCCGGGACCGGTTCGGTCGTTTACGGCGAAAATGAATCGGGCGAAACGACAAAAATCGGCGGTTTGGGTTATCTTTTCAGCGATGAAGGAAGCGGTTTCTGGCTCGCTTTGCAGGTTATAAGGCTGGCGATTAAGGAACAGGACGGTTTGATCGCAAATTCAGGTTTGGAATCGCTGGTTCTGGATTTTTTCAAACGCAAAAAGATTCGGGAACTGACCAATGATTACTACAACGCGAAAATGACGCGTGATGATTTGGCGAGCTTCGCAAAACGAGCACACGAAGCCGCTCTTGCGGGAAACATCGTCATACAAGAACAAATAAAATTCGGCGCAAATATTCTGGCGAAAAGCGTCGTTAGTGCGGCTCATCGTTTGAGCTTTGAAGGCGAATTTCCGGTTGCCGGTGTCGGCGGCATGTTTCGAGCCGCGCTTTTGAAAAAATATTTCTCGGAAAGTTTACGCGAAGAGCTGTCAGAAGCGGTTTTTACAGAGCCGCGTTTTAATCCGGCAATCGGCGCGCTGCTGCTCGCTTTTCGACAAGCGGGAATTGAAATAAACGAAGATTTATTAAAGAATTTAGAAAAAGATTCAAAGAAAAATGAACAAAATGGCTGAAATAGCTGAAAATTGGCGCGGCGGATTGATTGTTTCCTGCCAGGCTCCGGCAAACTCACCGCTTGCTAGACCCGAAATCATCGCGGCTCTGGCTGAAACCGCCGAACAAAACGGCGCAGTCGGCGTGCGGATTGATTCGCCGGAACACATTCACGCCGTTAAAAGAGTTGTTAAAGTGCCGATTTTGGGGATTTATAAAATGGTTCACGATTCGAGCGAAGTTTACATCACGCCGACTTTCGATGCGGCGAAAGCAATCGTCGCAGCGGGAGCCGACGTAATCGCGACGGACGCGACTTTTCGCAAGCGACCGGACGGAAAAGATTTTGCGGAAATCGTTCAGCGTATAAAAACCGAGTTAAAAGTGCCGGTAATGGCAGACGTTTCCACATTCGATGAAGGATTGAACGCGGTCGAAACAGCCGGGGTTGATTGCGTCAGCACGACGCTTTCCGGTTATACCGACGACACGAAGCACATCGTCGAACCGGATTTCGATCTGGTTGAAAACCTGGCAAAAAAACTTGACGTTCCCGTTATTTGCGAAGGTCGTCTGCGCCGCGTCGAGGACGTTCAGAGAGCTTTCGATTGCGGCGCTTTCGCAGTCGTAATCGGCGGCGCGATCACCGGCATTGACCAGTTGGTGCGGCAATTCGTTTCCGCTACGCCGATGCATTCGGCAAAAGTTCAGGTGTTTTAATAAATAATTACCGGCGCGCAAAATGTTACCTGAAAGAACTTTTTAAGCCTTTTTTTATGTGAGGCAAAAGCGTTTCGCGCCAGATTTTATAACCGGCGGCGTTCATATGAAGTTTGTCGCCGAGGAAAATATCTTTTTTCGGCTCGCCGCTTTCGTCGAGCATCGGCGCCCAAACATCAACGTAAAGCGTGCGTTTGTCTTTTTCGGTTTCAGCTTTCATCAAACCATTTAATTCTTTATATTTAGACGCAAATTCTTCGCGTGAAGGGCTTGGCTTCGCGGAAATTACGATCAAACGCGTTTTCGGCAATTCTTTTCTGACGAATGAAACAAAGTTCTTAAAGTCATTAAAAACCGTTTCGACGGATTTTCCCGCCGCAATGTCATTTTCTCCGGCGTAAAGCACGATTAATTTGGGTTTATACGGCAGAACGATTTGCGGCGCGTAATGATTTACGTCTTCGAGATGCGAGCCGCCGAATCCGCGATTGATCGTATAAACGTCGGGAAAGTCCTGCTTTAAAGTGCGCCAGCCGCGAATGCTCGAACTGCCGACGAATAAAACTTTTCCCGTTTTCGGAAACTCTTTTTTATCGGCGTCGGCAAAAGCGGCGATTTCCTTTTCCCATAAATGCGCGCGTTTATAATCGTTTTGTCCGAACGACGTTATCTGCGTAATCAACAGCAGAATAAGAAACAATATCTTTCTTTTAAGGATTTTGTTCATTCTCGTTTTCTCGTATTTTTATGTTTGATTGTCGAGATTCAAATAAAGCGAGAAACGGTTTTGTCCTTTCATTCTCGAAAAAAATCGAAATTTTCGATATGAAATACCGCAGGTTCAACTCCAATCCTGGTCAGGCTTGATTTTAAAACGCTTTGCGGCGTCAATCACGTCCTGCAATTCGACCGGATCGCTGTACGGGTCTTCGTCGAGCGTTATAACCCGGTTTAATTCTTTTTGCCAGCGGCGCAGCTCGGCGACATACTTTTCGTTAGGAATCCGGCGCAAATCGCCGTTGTTGTCTTCCAAATCGCAAATGCCGTTATGCAGCCATTTGCCCGTGTGCCAATCGGGCATATCTACGCCGGGGAACAAACAAATGCCGTGAAGCTCCATTCCTTCGTTTACGGCGGCGAGCGATTCTTCCATTACGTCTTTCAGCCACGCGGCGCGTCCGCCTTCCATTCCGCTCGTTTCGCCGATGATCATCGGGCGGCGGTACCTTTCCCAGACGGTGCGCAGCAAATCGCAAAGCGGTTTGATTCGGTCGTCGCCGGGGTCGAGCGCGGCGTGCGGTCCGTGTTCGCGGTATTCCATCTGACCGAACGAATAATTATTCGCGCCGACAATATCGAGAATTTCCGGCGAACCTCCGAGTTCCGGGTGTTTTTTCCCGGCAATGATGTCCCAGGCTAAAAAAGTATCAACGTGGGTTTCGTGATAAGCGTCGTCAATTAAATCGGGACGGTCGCGCGGCGCGACGACTTGAACGAGCGGGTCTATGTGAACCATTCGCGCTTCGGGGTCAATTTCGCGGATGGCTTTTACTCCGGCAATCGCCGCTTTGCACAAAGCCAGGCGAAACTTGAAACGATCCTCTTTTGTGTTTTTAAAGGGAGCGACCCAGCCCCATTCCGCGCCGCAAAAAGAAAAAAATGTGATTTCGTTAATCGGCGTAAAACAATGCGGTTTATGCTCGATACGTTTTACGACGTACTCAGCCGCTGCGCGGCAATAATCGGCGAAACGGTTTGTAAAATCATCCGTAAACGGGTCAATATCTTCCGGGTAGCCGTAATGGCATAAATCCCAGATAGGCATGATTTGCGATTCGTTCATCGCCGCAATCATCGGGTCAAGGCGCGAAAAATCGCAAGTTCCGTTTTTATCAATCAACGCCCAGGGAATGCCTTCGCGCGCGGCGGCAATTCCAAGCTCGTTCAAAATTCGATAATCTTCTCTGACGTGCTTATCGTGCTGCGTTTCGGCGACTAAATCGCGTCTGCCCTGATCTTTCCAGAGAAAAGTCGAACATTCGAAACCTGATAGAAAAAAAGTCGGGAAAATGCCGGGTCGGTTAGCCATTTATCTATTCTATCCGAACATTATTCTTAACGAAGGATTCTATACGACATTTTTGAAGTTTATTGAAAAATTTGTCTTTTAATGCGGAATAATCGAGAAAGTTTATATTGAAAACCGCCATTAAGTTAACATTTATTGACGGTGAAAATGCGTGTAATATAAATTGTCTCAAAACCGGTTATTCTGAGACAATTAATATTCGACATTGAGTTGCCAAGTTTAAGTGTAGCCGAAAAACACAGGACAGATGAATCTATCCGCTCAAGATAAAGTAATGTTGCGCACGTCTGTCGGCGACTTTCCGCTGAATCAATATCGCCTCAGATTAATCGGGCGAGAATGGAAGATTTTGCACGTCAGCGCCGTTCTTTCTCACAAAGAGGAGTCCAATTTTCTGCGCGAGTTAAAAGATAAACTGCCGTACGGCGTGACGCTCTGGGCTTCCGCTATCGCTCTGACGCACGAAATCGCCTCGCGCGGCGACGCTTTTCGCGGCACGCGCGTATTAGAACTCGGCGCCGGAACAGGGCTGCCCGGAATTGTCGCCGCAACGCTCGGAGCGCAAGTAGTACAAACGGATAGAAGCGAGCTGGTGATGTCTCTTTGCAAGCGCAATATATTACTGAACGATGTTCAAACAATCGAGCAGCGCATTGTGGATTGGACTGATTGGAATGACGCGACGCAATACGATTGGATTATAGGTTCGGATATTCTTTACGGAGAAGATATGCATTCGCAACTGCGTCATATATTCGAGTCAAATTTGCAGCCCGGCGGAAAAATTTTGCTCTCAGACCCGTTTCGCGGCACCAGCATTAAGCTGCTCGAAGCGCTTGAGGCGGACGGTTGGGGATTTACAATAAGCAAGTGGAGCGTCGGAGAAGAAACTACTCCGCGCGCTATCGGAACGTTTGAACTTTCACGCCTCAAACGGTAATAAAATCATTATCACAAGCTGTTTTACCTGAGAAATTATTATTTTCCGTATGACAGCGACAGTAATTCACGTCAGTATAAATTTTCAAAAATAACCGATGATTAACCTTAATTTAGCATTATCAACCGATTTCAAGCTTTGGGAATTTATTACCTCGACGACGGCAGACCGGAACGGAATTAAAAACGTGCCGAACGAGCGAGAAATCGCCAATCTTCGCACTTTGTGCCGCAAGATTTTGCAGCCGGCGCGAACGGCGCTCGGACCGATGAAGATTTCTTCCGGGTTTCGTTCGGAAGAACTCAACAAATTTGTCGGAGGCGTTGCCAACAGCGATCACCGGCTCGGCTTTGCGGCGGATGTCATTCCGGTTTATGTAACAACCCGAAAACTCGCCGAATGGGTCGTTCGCAACTGCCCGGAGTACGATCAGGTCATCCTCGAATTCGGCACGCTGAAAGCTCCGAATTGGATACATTTGAGCGCCGCGCCGAGCAACAGAAAGCAAGTTTTACGGGCGACATACAAAGATAAAAAGATAGTTTATCAAACAATTAAAATATAAATTGGCGGAATTCAACTCTGAAAAGCTAATAAGCAACAGCAAAAATACAAATTGAACAAAATAAAAATCAAGGCTTTTTCCCTTCGTGCCAGGCTGGAACAAAATTTGAATTCGCCAGCCATTGAACGGGTTTGACCATCGAGTTGACGGCTCGCGTCATATGATTAAAATCAATGGTTTTCAGCTCATCGCTCGCTTTGTGGTAATCGGCGTGAAGACCGAAACTGGAGACGGTATGCGCGACGACGCCTTGTCTGGCTAAAGTGAAATTGTCCGAACGCTGGAAAAAATTTTGTTCCGGGTGCGGATCGGCGACTATTTTAGCGCCTTGTTTTGCCAGTTCCGCGCCTAAATTGGAACGTTCATACCCGGTCAGCCACAGTTGTTCGGCGGCGACCTTCGGATCGGGTCGACCGATCATTTCAAATTGCAGATTTGCCGCGAGTTTTTCTTTTGGAAACGGTAAAGTGTTGACGAAATATTGCGAACCGTAGCCGCCTGCTTCCTCGCTTCCGAAAAAAGCGAAATAAACGGTTCGCTTCGGTCGCTTACCTCGAGCCAAAACGCGGGCGAGTTCCAGAACCGCGACGCAGCCCGAAGCGTCATCGTCAGCGCCGTTAAAAATTTTATCTTCACCGGGCGCGTTTTCCCGCACTCCGAGATGATCCATATGCGCGCTCAATAAAATCACTTCCGGCGACAAACGCGAATCACTGCCCGTCAGCTTTCCGACGGCATTCCAGGTGCGCTGCGTTTGCTGCGCGGCGAGCTGTCCTTTAATCTCAATCGGCGTTCCGTCGGCAGCTTTGCTCAGCGCGTTTGCCGCGTCTTTCCCGGCAATAATTACGTTAAAAGCGCTCGACGCACTGTTTGAAATGCTCGTGAAGGATATTTTTCGATTAGCAAGACTGTTCCATTGCGCGCGCCATTGCGGAGTTTCCTCGACAATAATCGCCGCCGCGCCGCTCGCGGAAATCGCTTGCAGATTACGCATCAAATTCTGAGCGTCCTCGTTCGGACGCTGAGCGACGAATACGACGGCGCCGGATTTTGGTTTTTCGCCGGGAGTTATTTTTTGCAGCTCACCGCGAATCTGCGCCGAGTTCATTCGGAAAACGACAATTTCCTTGCCGTGCTCGAAACTCGCAGGGGTACCGCTGGACGAGAAACTTACCTTCGGAGCATCGGCGAAAGCGTTTCTGGTTATATTAACTGTCTGAATATAAGTTTTCTCGCCTGTAGAATCCGTATCGCCAGCCGGTTCGACGCCGAATTGCCGCAGTTGCGAGGCGATATACTGCCCCGCTAAAAGTTCAAACTGCGTTCCGCTGCCGCGCCCCTGCAACGCGTCGGCGGCTAAAAACTCCATATGAGCGCGAATGTTCCGCTCTTCGATTTGTGAAACACTCGCGCCGGATTTCTGACGAATGTTCGCGCGCGATTGTGTGGAGGAAACCGCTGTTTGCGCCAGGCTATAATTGATGTTTGCCAGCACTAAAGCGAAAATAAACGCTGTTTTTATAATCTGAACGTGTTTCATTTTATATGAAAATCCTTCTGCTTCGACTCTTAATACAGCAAAGATTTCGAGCTTTTTTAAGTGTTTATTTGATACAAAAACTAAAGGACAACCTGTAACGGTTGCCCTTTAGTTTACGCTAACTTTTTTCAAGTTTCATCTTACGGAATTGAAACGCTTTTGCCTTCTACGTCAAAAACTTCGACCGTGCCGTACTTTTCCAGAGAACTACGAACTTTCGAAGCATCTCCGACGGCAACAACCTGCAAATGCTCGGTGTCGAGATATTTCTTGGCGGTATTCTGCACGTCGTCAGCCGTGACAGCCATCACTTTTTTCGGATACGTATCCCAGTAATCGTCCGGCAAATCGTAAAGTTTCTGCGTGATGATGTTCTGCAGAAGCGCCTGCGGCTGTTCGAGCGAAAGTGCGAAACTTCCGATCAACGCGCGTTTTGCATTATCGAGATCGGCAGCCGAAACCTTTTCATTGCGGATGCGATTGATTTCGTACATAAACTCTTTCATCGCGCCTTCGGTTACGTCCGTGCGCACTTCGGAGCTTGCTAAAATCGTTCCCGGAAATTTAGAACCGCCGAACGAGCTGTAGGCGCCGTAAGTATAGCCTTTGTCTTCACGGAGATTCATAAAAAGGCGTCCCGACGGTCCGCCGCCGAAGATTCTGTTCATAACGAGCATCCCGAAATAATCGGGACTTGTTCGCTCGATGCCCAAAGCACCGAGTTGAAGAACGGTCTGAACCGATCCCGGACGGTCAATCAAATATATTTTCGCGGCGCCCTGTTTCGGAACGTTCGCGATTGTCGTGTTAACCGCTTTTCCGGCTTTCCAGCTGCCGAATTCGCTCTCTAATTTCGGCATAATTTCCTTCATCGTCACATCGCCGACAATTGCCAGAATAGCGTTGTTCGGCAAAAAGTTCTGAGCGTGAAAGACAGCCAAACTTTCCGGGGTCATTGCGCGAATTGATTCAGCCGAAGCGGAAACGAGAGCGCCCGGATGTTCGCCGTAGATTGCGCGCTGAAAACGTTCGGCGGCTAAGAATTGCGGAATCGCCCGCTGCGCCTGCAGTTGCGATAACTGGCGCGTTTTGAATTTTTCGACTTCTTCTTTCGGAAACGCCGGATTAAGAATAACGTCGGCGAAAATGTCGAGCATTCCGTCTAAATTTTCGACCAGACCCGTTGTGCTGACGTTTGTTGTAAACGCCGATAAACCGGAATTGGCGCCTAAGGTAGCGCCGAGCGCGTCAACCTGTTCGGCAATCTGTCGGCTCGTGCGGGTTTTAGTTCCTTCGCGCAAAAGCGAAGCGGTAAATGTCGCTAAACCGCGTTGATTCGCCGGATCGGAAAGTCCGCCGCTCAAAACGACCATCTGCATCGAAACGGTCGGAACTTTGTGGTTTTCGAGCAAAACGACGCGCAGACCGTTTTTCAACGTCGCTTCCTGCGCTTTCGGAAGTTTGACTTGCAGTATTTCCTTGCTGACCGGCGCGCGACCTTTTAATTCGACACCGCCTTTCGGCTTTTGTGCCTGACCTTGCGCGCTGCTCGCGCCGTTCAGCAGTAAAATAACGAATAATAAAGCGATTACTGCCGAAACGCTGCGCAGTTTGTTTTTTGTTTCTGTGTAAATATTCATGACTTCAATCTCCTTTATCGAGCGCTTGCTGTGTTTTCAGTGCCTCTGCCTTTGAGCGTGGTAACAACGACGGTGCGGTTAGTCGGCTTTAAGTATTTATTAGCGACGCGCATTACATCTTCTTTGGTGACGGCATTTACTTTATCGAGCCGCGTATTGATAAGATTCGGGTCGTTGTAGTAAACCGCGTATTGTCCGATCATATTCGCCCGTGAAAGCGAGCTGAGCAAACTGTTAATGTAGTTGCGCCGCGTCGCATTTTTGGCTTTCTGCACTTCCCAATCGGCAATCCCTTCTCGCTGAATGCGCGCGATTTCTTCATAAATAGCCGCTTCGACATCTTCGGTTTTTACGTTCGGTTTGTAGGTCGCGGAGATAAAAAGAGCGCCCGTGCCGCGCTTTTCGTCGGCGAAACCGCCAACGCTCGTCGCCATTTCTTTTTCTTTGACGAGCTTCTGGTAAAGCCTGGAACTTTGCCCGCTTTGCAGCGCAGACGATAAAACCTGAAGCGCGTAAAAATCCGCCGAGTTGCCGGGAACGGTTTTATAAGCGATATCAACCTGCGGAAGTCGGGCGAGCGCGTCTTCGACCGTCGCGCGGCGTTCGGCTTTTTGATCCGGTTCGGTCATATCGACTGCCGGCGGATCGGGCTGACGCGGAATGCTTTCAAACTGTTTGCGAATTTTGGCGAGAGCGTCTTCGGTTTTGAAGTCGCCGGCTAAAACGAGAACGGCATTGTTCGGCGCGTAATAAGTTTTGAAAAACTGCGAAACGTCTTCGACGCTTGCCGCGTTCAAATCATCCATTGAACCGATGACGCTGTGTTTGTAAGCGAAATTGTCGTACATCAGCTCCTGAAGCATCTCGCTGCTTTTGCCGTAAGCGACGTTATCAACGCCGAGGCGTCGTTCTTCCTGAACTGCATTGCGCTGGTTGTCGAGATTTTCTTTGGTAATCGCCAGACTTCTCATCCGGTCGGCTTCGAGGAAAATCGCTAAATCGAGTTGATTTGCGGGCAGCGCTTCAAAATAATTCGTCCGATCTTCGTTGGTCGTGCCGTTCATTGTGCCGCCGTTGTTGAAAACGAGCGTAAAATGTTCGCCGTTACCGATGTTTTCAGAGCCTTTGAACATCATATGCTCGAAAAGATGAGCAAACCCGGTACGCCCTTCGCGCTCGTTGCGCGAGCCGACGTTATAAGTGACACTGATAGCGATAACCGGCGCCGAGCGGTCTTCGACCGTAATAACGCGGAGACCATTTTTTAGCGTTGTTTCTTTGAAGTCCACGCGCGGTACCTTGCTAATCGTCTGCGCCATTGCGGTAACCGTAAGAAGCGCAACGGCTAGAATAATATTGAAAAATAATTGACCTTTTCTCATTTACTTAACTCCTTTGTAACGGTCGGCGAACAATAAAGCATTGTCATCCGACATTGATAGCCTTTGTGTTTTGTCGAAAAAATTCCCGACATTGTACTTTAAATGCGATTGTAAAAACGTGGTTTTGAAGTATGCGAAAAATATACAATCTTTTGTTGTTATAAGCAAAAAAGATAACTGCATAACAACTTTTCACAGTCGTTAGTTATGAAACAGAAAGATATTATCAAGCCGTTATACGCAGGCGATTTTAACTTTGTTTCAGCCTGCTGCGTAAATTCGCTGTTTCTGTAAGATGCGACAGAAAATAAGATTTGTTATAAAGACGCCGAACAGCGTAAAAAGGTTTCTAAATAAATTTTCAGACGCAAAAAAAGACGACTCGAAAAAGTCGCCTTTACAATTGCAGTTTCCTTTAATTTGTACGCAAATTCCGGTGATTTATTTGCCGGTTTTGCTGAAACAGGTCTCGTCTTTGCCGGTCATACAAAGCTGCGTTTGACCGTAATCGTTTTTGAATCTGACTTTAAAGGTTTCCGTTTCGGCGGGCAGCGTCTTTTTGTAATTTTTCGACGGGCTGCACGAATCGTCGCGGCTGAAACTCGCCGGTTGCCAGTCAATTGTTAATGTATCGCCGCTGATTCCCGCTTTGCCTTTCGCCGTTTTGAAAACCTGCATATTGCAGCCGCCGGTCATCACGTTCATAATTCCCGTGTATTCGACCGCGCCGTTTGCCGAAAATTTGTATGTGTGACGCGAACCGTTGCTGCCCATATACGAGCCGCCTGTCGCGTAAGTGCTGCTTCCTGAACGTCCCCAAACCCATTCGCCGACGAAGTTTGAGATGTTCCCGACACTGCCGGATGTATTATCGTTCGCATTTGAAACGTTTTTATCGTTCGAGACGGCTTCCGGCGCTTCATTATCAGCCGAAACGTCAGATTGATTTCCGCGCGCTTGTTCGTAGATGCTGATTAGAAGCTGCGAGGTTTCGTCGTTTACGCGGTGAAATTCTTTGACCAGTTCGACGCTCAGGAATTCGCGCATTCTGCGCTGCGTCGCTTCGTCTTTCTCAAGCGCTTTGGCGAAAACGCCGAGCAGCTCGTCGGCGCCTTTGCGGCTTCCGGCAACGTCGCTGCGGTAGGCTTCGGTTTGCAGCTTTTGAAAGCGTTCGCGCTGTTCGCCGGTGAATTTCGCTTCCAAAGCCCACTCGTAAAATTCGATTATTTTATTCATCTCCGACTGCCGCAAAGGACTTTTCCCGGCGACAAGAATTTTATCGCCGCCGGTCTGCGCCGAAACTTTCAAAATCGTGCCGCCGATCAAAGCCGCGCACAAAACGATCAAAAAAAGATATTTCGTTTTATTCATTATTGCTGTGTTTCCCTTTATAAAGTTTGTTTTGAGTATTTAATTTCCTAACCTTATAAAAGCGCGAAATGTGCGGAAAAAGTATCAGCGAAAGTAGAAAAAGTGAAATAAATAAACGCGAGTCCCTGCTCGAAATATGTTTTAGCTGAAACCACGAGGCAATAAAAATTAAAAGAGCAAAAATAAAAGCTGAAGAGAAAAGTGGCTCAAACTTTGATTACTTTTCGCTCCAGCTTTTATTTTTGAATTATAGCCGCAATCTCGGCGCGTATTCATTTGCCGAATTCTTCCATTATCGCCTGGCAGGCGATTTCAACGGCTTTTTGCGTCCGGCTGAAAGAACCGCTGGCGATCAAATCGCCGTCTTTGTTAAAAACAGCCAATTTGTTGTCTTTGTCAAAAAGGCTTTTGCCGCCTTCGTGTTCGAGCAGAACAATAAAGTCAGCTTTTTCCTTGTTGATCGTGACAATACAGCTTTTGCACTGCTCGTTAAATCGTTTCATAATCTCCGCCGTTCGCGGTTTCGCGCCGCCTTTGCTGCTGCTTGTGCTGACGATGCCGCCGCGCTTTTTGCCGCCGGTGGTTGTGATTGATGAATCCTCTTCGATTTCCCAGGAATCGCTTTGTTCGATATAAACGCGTGGACGATTATCGGCTTGCGCTGTAACGATAATTCTCGGCGCGGCGACGCTGGCAAAAACTAACACAAATAAAATTATTGCTAATTGTTTCATAATATTTTCTCCTGTTTTGTATAAATTTTTTAGCTTTTGAAGAATCGAAAGCTAATCGGCAATGCCCTTTGTTTGACAAACAGCGCCCGATCAGTCGGCGAACAGCGCAACTCGTATGCCATCGACGGAAAACAGCTTGTCGAGAAATTCAAAATGTTAGAAAGCAATTGAAATAACCGTTATAAAACTATAAAAATTTTATAAAATTTGGTGACGCGAGAAAATAAGGATTGCGCCGGCGTTTTCGCCAATCTATACGAAAGAGTGCAAACGGATTAACATTTTGGTGCAGAAGAATGAATAACTGGGCTCGAACGACACTGATTTACAAAGTTTAGTCGAATCAATCAACGAATCAGAAAATAATTAAAGTTAAAAAAACGTCTAAAGTCTTTGTATTGACGCATTGTTCGACACGTATTCGTTGATGACTTTGAGAAACTGCTCGCCGTATTGGTCGAGTTTACGTTCGCCGACGCCGTGAATCTGTGCAAAAGCGGCGCGACTGCGCGGCATCGTCCGAGCCATCGCTTGCAGCGACACATCGCCGAAAATGATGTAAGGCGGCACTTTTTGTTCCGAGGCTATTGTGCGGCGAAGCTGTCGCAGCTCTTGAAACAAATCCTCGTCGTACGGCTGATCGGCAAAAGTTGAACGGTATGATTTTTCTTTATCGCCCGCTTGACTGCCGTTTATTCGCAGCGGTCTTTCTTTTCCGGCTTTCTCGCGCGGTTTCGGCAATGAAATCGGTTCACGATTTTTTAAGACAGTCAAGCCTTCCGGCGTTAGCTGAACAATCGGATATTTATCGCCGACTAACGTGAGAAATCCGCGTTCGAGCAAAAAATCGAAAAGCTGGCTGAGCTGATAAACGGATCGGTCGCGCATTAAGCCGAATACTGACAATTGATCGTGACGGCGCGCTTTTATTTTGTCGTCATCTTTACCGCGCAGGACGTCTATAATGTAACCTTTGCCGAAACGCTGTTCGGTGCGAACGACCGCCGACATAATTTTTTGGCTGTCTACGGTCGCGTCAATCAATTCGATTGGATTCAGGCAGTTATCGCACGTCGCGCACCCGGTTTCGTCAGCTTTTTCGCCGAAATATTCGAGCAGATGCCGTCGGCGGCAAGTCGTCAGCGCGCAGAAACGAAAAATCTGATCGAGCTGCACGTTCGCCTTTTTTCGCTCGTCCGGGTCGCTCATTTCGTTGATAAACGTCGCGTATTTATATTTGTCGGCGACGGCGAAAAATAAAACGCACTTGCTCGGAAGTCCGTCTCTGCCCGCGCGTCCGGTTTCCTGATAATAACCTTCGAGCGTTTTCGGCATACTGTAATGCACGACCAAGCGCACGTCGGGTTTGTCAATGCCCATTCCGAACGCGATTGTCGCGGTTATGATGTGAATTGAACCGGCAATGAATTTATCCTGAACAGCGCTGCGTTCCTCGGCGCTCATTCCGGCGTGGTAAGCCAGCGATTTGAAGCCGTCGTCGCGCAGTTTTTCCGCCAGCGTTACCGTGTCGTTTCGTGAAAAACAATAAATAATCACCGATTGTCCGGCGTGCTCGCGCAGCAATTCCGTTAAATTTTGATAAGCGTCGCGCTTCGGCAAAACGCTGTATGTCAAATTCGGGCGATTAAAGCTCGTCAGAAAAATTTGCGGCTGATTGATGCGAAGCTGGCGGACAATATCCTGCTGAACTTTTTCCGTCGCCGTTGCCGTCAGAGCGATCATCGAAACATCGGGGAAATTTCTTCGCAGCACATTTAAACTTCGATATTCCGGTCGAAAATCGTGTCCCCACTGCGAAATGCAATGTGCCTCGTCAATGACGACGAAATCAATCTGTTTATCTTTGATTGTTTCCAAAAACTCGACGTCTGTTAATCTTTCCGGCGTTGTGAAAACAAAATCGCTTGCTTCCCGTTCGACTTGTTCGAGCGATTCGCGCTGTTCCGTTTCGGAAACCGAGCTGTTTAAATTCGCCACGTCCAAGCCTTTTTCTGCGAGCTTGTCGGTCTGGTCTTTCATCAGCGAAATCAGCGGCGAAACGACAATCGTCATTCCTTCGAGATGCAGCGCCGGCAATTGATAACAAAGCGATTTCCCCGCGCCCGTCGGCATAATCGCCAGAATGTCCTTTCCGGCTAAAACGTTTTCAATCACCTCGCGCTGCCCCGGACGCAGCTTTTCAAAACCGAATGTTTCGCGCAGGGTTCGTCGGATTTGTTTCGCGCTCGCTTGATTGCTCATAAAAGTAATAAGTAAAAAGTAATAAGTTTAAAGCTAATTACTTATTACTTTTTACTTATTACTAAGTCAGTACGGCTTCAGACCGTTTGAGCATTTGTTTCGACCGGAATTTCCCGGCTTGTCAGAGCCAGCAGTTCGGGGTCGGGTTTAAATAACGGCGCGAATTGGATGAACAGCGTCGAGATGGCTATTGCGATTGTGCAAGCAGCGCCGCCTTCGATTCCGTAATCGCCGCCCGACAGCCACACAAGTTGGTTTGAATCAATTGAATTTAGAAACGGCGACGGCGCAATGCTCGTAATTCCGCTGACCGGAATCCCGAAAATCTGCGCCATCAAGAAATTCCAAGCGAAATGGACGCCGAAGGGAAACCACAAATTTCGGGTTTTCAAATATGCTATTGCCAGCCAGATACCGGCGAGCGTAGTGTTAAGAAAAGTAAAAACCGGCGCGACATTCGGATTTCCGAGATGACCGAGCGCGAAGGGCAGAGAAGTGATGATAACGGCAAGCCACGCGAGATGTGCGCGGGCAAAAGTTTGCAAAGCATAGCCGCGAAACAAAGTTTCTTCCGCCGCCGCGCCCAAACCGAAAACGGCTGCCGCCGTCAGAAAAGACTGCAAGAGCGCGGAAACTGCGGCGTTGTTTAAATTAAAATTTAACGCGCCCGAACCGAACACAATCATCACAGCTAGTAAAAGCGTTCCGATGCCGATGCCGATGCCGCTCAGGAAATTCAGCAAGCTCTTGGTTTCAAACGCCCAGCCCAATGTTTTCGCGGGCAAATCTTCGATTTTCTTCTGAAATACAAACGCCAAAATCGCTGAAACTATCAGCGTCGTCAGATTTTGAACGATAAAACCGCCGTTTCCGCCGAGAAAAGATTTCAACTGGGGCGATCCTTGCGCCGACAAAAAGAACCCGCCTTCAATTGCAGTCACGCAAAACACAAACGCGAAGGCAAAGAGCAAAAAACGCCAGCCGCTTCTGAGGCGACCGAATGCGTTGAAAAATAAAAAACTCATCCGGTTATTTTAGATTCGACCGGATGAGTCTGAAAAGCGCAAATCAAAATTTTCAGTTAAAGATTTTTGGCAAAGCGGCTCAATTTCCACCATTCGATTGTTCGGCGCAAACCTTCTTCCAAGCCGACGAGCTTTTCGTAATCCAAACATTCGCGGGCGCGGGCGTTGTCTGCCTGTGAATGTTTAACGTCACCGGGACGAGCTTCTCTGTGCTCGGCTTGAACATCTTCTTTGCCGGTTATCTTTTTTAAAACTTCGAGCAGCTCGTTTAATGTTACGCGGTCGCCGTTTGCCGCGTTCATCACCTCGCCGATTCCTTTTGTTGTCTGCGCCGCGCGGATGTTGGCGTTGACGACGTTGGCGATATAAGTGAAATCGCGCGTTTGCTCGCCGTCGCCGTAAATAATCGGAGTCTTGCCGATCATCAGAGCGTCAATAAAACGCGAAATAACGCCCGAATATTCGGAGCTTGGGTCTTGCCGCGGACCAAAAACGTTGAAATAACGCAAGCTGATTGTTTCCAGACCGTAAACGCGTGTGAAAACCTGACAATAATATTCGCACATCAATTTTGCCGCCGCGTAAGGCGAAAGCGGTTCGGGAAGCATCGTTTCGATTTTCGGCAAAGTCGGCTGGTCGCCGTAAGCCGAGCTTGACGCCGCATAAATCAAGCGGCGAACTCCCGCATCTTTTGCCGCGACGAGCAGCTTAAAAGTGGCATTGACGCAGGCTTCGTGAGTTTCTTTTGGGTTAGCAACAGAGCGCGGAACCGACGGCAGCGCCGCTTCGTGAAAAACGACTTCGACGCCTTCGAGAGCTTGGCGCAGCTTTGTTTCGTCGTTTAAATCCCCTTCGATAAATTCAAAATCGCCCGATATTTCGTCCAGATTCTCTCGATAACCGGTCACGAAATTATCAATAATGCGAACGGTTCCGCCCTGCGCGATAAGAGCATCCGCCAGATTCGAGCCGATAAAACCCGCCCCGCCCGTAACCAGAAATTTTTTGCTTTGCATAAAATTTCAAATTACGAATTTCAAATTACGAATTACGAATGAAGGAATATCTTTTTAAAGCTTAAAAATTAGATTCCGTAATTCGTAATTCGTAATTCGTAATTCGTAATTGAATTATCTCCCGACTCCGATGTATTCAAAACCGCGCTCGCGCATTGTGGCGGGTTCGTAAATGTTGCGGAGGTCGGCGATTTTAGGAGATTTTAAAAGCGATTTGACTTTTTCTAAGTCGAGCGCGCGAAATTGATTCCATTCGGTCACGAAAACCAGCGCGTCCGCGCCTGAAATCGCTTCGTATTCGTCTTTTGAATACTCGATGTCGGGCAGAGATTTTCTAGCTTCTTCCATCGCCACCGGGTCAAAGGCTTTCACTTTTGCTCCTCGCGCTACGATTTCATTGATAATTTCAAGGGCAGGCGATTCGCGCATATCATCGGTCTCCGGTTTGAACGAGAGACCTAAAACAGCAATCGTTTTACCGGCAAAATCGCCTACAAGCTGTTCAATTTTCGGAATCATTATCCGGCGTTGATTGTCATTGACCTCAATTACTGTATCAACAATGCGCGATTCAGAGCCGTATTGTTTCGCAACAGTCGCCAGAGCGCGCGTGTCTTTCGGAAAACAGGAACCGCCGAATCCAGGACCGGGATGCAAAAACTTGCTCCCGATTCGTTTGTCCATTCCCATTCCGCGCGCCACGTCGTGAACGTCGCACCCGATTTTATCGCACAGATTGGCAATTTCGTTGATAAACGAGATTTTCGTGGCGAGAAAAGCGTTGGCGGCGTATTTGGTCAATTCCGCCGCTTCGAGCGAAGTGATGACAAAAGGCGTCTCGATTAAAAATAGCGGGCGATACAAATCTCTCATAATCGCAATTGCTTCCGCGTCGCGGCTGCCGATGACAACGCGATCAGGACGCATAAAATCGCTGATTGCCGCTCCTTCGCGCAAAAATTCGGGATTCGAGCAAACGCCGAAATTGTGTTTCGCCGTTTGATTCTCGTGAATCAATTTGCGAACCCATTCGCCGGTTCCGACCGGGACGGTGGATTTCGTCACGATAACTTTATAGCCGTTCATAAAGCGAGCAATATCGAGAACCGCTTTTTCGACAAAGCTCATATTCGGCGTGCCGTCCTCATTCGGCGGAGTGCCGACGGCGAGGAAAATCACTAGAGCATTTTCAACGGCTTGTTTCAAATCAGTTGTAAAATGAAGGCGTCCGGCTTTTGAGTTTCGCTCGACAATTTGATCAAGCCCCGGCTCGTAAATCGGAATAATTCCCTCTTTGAGGCGAGCAATCTTACTTTCATCAACATCAACGCAGGTCACGTCCACGCCGAACTCGGCAAAGCACGCACCCGTTACCAAACCAACGTATCCCGTACCAATTACAGCAATATGCATTTTTTTATAATTAGGAAAGAGTCAGAGTAAAGTATACAAAAAGCCACGAATTGGACTCCTTTGTCAAGTTATCCAATTCGTGGCAGTGAAATTAAATTGTCGGTGAATTTTACCGGTTTGGGCTGATAACGATTACGTCACCGCCGCCTTCAACATCCGATTTGCCATAAATAACACCTATCCCAACCGCGACGCCAACAGCCACCAAAAGACCGGCTATAGTACCAAGCCCAAGACCGAGCGTCGGAGTCGGCGTGACGCTTCCCGGACGAACGCATGGTTTGCATCCGGTTTGCTGCAAGCTGCCAGCCATGGCATCGGTTCCGGCAGCAACCTGTTTGTCGTTTCCGCCGGTGCGAAGCGTAACTAAGCCCGCAATCGTATCAACGTGAGTGTGTCCGCATTCTTTTTCGACGACGAAAGTGTTGGCTTGATTGGCATCGGCGATTGTCAAGCCTTCGAGCGTCGTGATATTGGCGTTAAAGCCGTTATTATTCATCACGCGAACTTTACCCAAATTCAAAGTTCCGTAGATGCCGGAATTATCAAATTTAAGAGTCATAGTCGTGTTCGGTCCAAGCTCGACGCGACCGATTTTGCCGAGGCTGACAACGGCAGACGAATTTTCCGCCGTGATAATTGAGCTGCCCGAAGCGACCGTGCTGCCCGAAACCACGTTGCGACCGTCAACCGTGACGGTTCCGGTAACGGCGATTTCTCCGTTTGATTGTGGGGCGGCAGCGAGGGCAACCATTGAAGTGACGCTCCAGACGGCGAGCGCTAAGCAAGCTGCAATCGTTTTGTGAATAAAAGTTCTTTTAATCATTATCTCTTTTCCTCCAAGAGGCTGCCGGAATATTTTCCAAATAATCAATCAGGCAACCAAAAATTTTAAGAATCTCCTCAAGTAATTTAACGAACCGGGCTTAGGGTTGTCGATCCGGTGCCGAATTGAAGCTCGTTGTTATCGGACAAAGCAACATAAACCAAAACCGCCGCCGCTGCGCCGAAAATAAGTCCGTAAAGCGCGATATTGCCGGAACCGGCATCATCGTCGTCAGTACTCTGTCCGCTCGTCTGTGTTTGACCGGCATTAACCGTTGTTGATTTACCGTTTGAATTAAAGGCAACGACGCCGCTTTCAGACGTGACGCTGGTTGCGTTGTCGAGAGCATTAACTGTGAACGCCTTGTCGCCGGTTTGATTGGCGACGACTACGCTGTCTTTTGTTTGAATACTGTTTTCGGAATTGTCGTTGCCGATGACGCGAACGTTACCGGAAACCAAATTCCCCGAAATTCCTTTTTCGCTGAAGTTTAAAACGAAATTTGAATTCGGCGCGATTTCAACGCGACCGAGCTTGCCCAAATTAATCGTGGCGCTTGACGTTGAAGGGGTTGTGATGGTGGTTGACGATTGAATTGTGCGTCCTGATAAAGCACGTTCTCCGTTGACCGAAACAAATGGAATATCGCCGTCAGACGAAGCGCCCGAAACGATCAATTCAGCCAGTTGAGGTTGATTGCCGGGGGTTGCCGAAGCAAACATCGAAGATGTCATAAAAACGGCAGAAGCCAAAGAAGTTGCAATGGTTTTGCGAACCCAAAGTGTTTTGCTCATATTTCTCCTTAAATCCTTATTTTTGCTGTTCTCCAAATAAAAACTCTAAATACCTCGAATCTTTTACACGAATAATCAAGGAAAGTCAACGAACTTTCAGCAAAAATTCCGTATTTCTGATAAAGAAAATAAAGTGTTTTCAAAATCGCGTTAAGAGTAACGCTTCAAGCTACAATCTTTCAATAATTTTCCTATTGAAGTCAACTTATTTTTGCCGTCAGGTTGACACTTTCGTGTAATAATTCTAAAAAAGTTTAGATTTTCTTCACATTTTATATTTTTTATCGAATAAAAAAGGTGACAAAACCTAAAATTACCATTCAGATTAAAGCTGAGAACACTTGGATAAGTGTTTTCTCTTAAAATGTTTGCGCCGTTTTGTCGGCGAAAAAAGTTTTAAAAAATGGGCGGCTCGCACTCGCCGCCGCGGAAATTGGCAATAAGTTAAATTTATTTTCTGGAGCAGAAAAAATGCGAAAAATTGTTTTATTAATGTTCGTTTTAACGGCAGTTTTGACAAATGCCTGTGTCAACGCCCCGCAAAACGGTAACACCGCCGCAGGTCAACCGCAAAACACGGGCGGCAAAATTAAAATCGGTTTTGCGATGGACACCGTTAAAGAAGAACGCTGGCAGCGCGACCGGGATGCGTTTGAAAAACATTGCAGAGATTTAAATGTGGATTGCGTTGTGACGGTCGCCAACAATAGTGCCGAACGGCAGGCGAACGATGTCGAAAATCTTTTGACACAGGGCGTTAACGTTCTCGTCATTGCGCCGCACGACGCGACGCAAGCCGCTTCGATGGTTGATAAAGCCAAAGCTCAAAACGTGCCGGTAATCAGCTACGACCGGCTAATAAATTCCGATAAAATTGACCTTTATATTTCTCACCAGGTTCCGATTATCGGCAGAAAAATGGCTGAATACGCTTTGCAGAAAAAACCGAGCGGAAATTACGTGATGGTTTACGGCGCTTCGACCGATAACAACTCTCACATTATGAAAAAAGCGCAACTTGAAGTTTTAAACGCTCAACCGGGTGTTAAAATCGTCGCCGAACAGCATATTCCTGATTGGAGCCGTGAACAGGCTTTGAATTTCGCCGAAAACACTTTGACGCAGCAAGGCGACAAAGTTGACGTATTCGTCGTTTCCAACGACGGAATGGCTTCAGGCGTGATTGCCGCTTTGGATAAAAGAGGTTTGAGCGGAAAAATTCTCGTCACCGGACAAGACGCCGACAAACCCGCACTGCAATCAATCGCCGAAGGCAAGCAGACAATGACCGTCTATAAACCGATTATCCCGCTCGCCAACAGCGCGGTTGAAGCGGCAATAAAACTTGCGAAAAAAGAGTCTTTGAGCGGTGTAACCCAGTTTCAAAACGATGCTATCAAAAAGAGCGTTCCGGCAACTTTGCTCGAAGTCGTCTCGGTTGATAAAGACAATCTGATGCAGACCGTAATCAAAGACGGCTACGCGAAATACGAAGACGTTTACGCTAACGTCCCGCCCAATCAAAGACCGAAGCAATAAATTTGTTCGTTGTTCGTGGTTCGTTGTTCGTTGCAGATTTTTATAATGCGGAATTGCGAACGCTAACATAAATCTTATGAAGCAAATCGAAGAACAAACAACGAACAACGAACAACGAACAACGAACGCATTACTTGAAATGCGCTCGATAACAAAAGAATTTCCGGGCGTGCGCGCTTTGGACGGAGTGACGTTTGATTTGCGCGTCGGGGAATTTCACTCGCTTGTCGGCGAAAACGGAGCGGGAAAATCTACGCTGATGAAAGTTTTGTCGGGCGTTTATCCGGCGGGAAGCTACGGCGGCGAGATTTTTATTGAAGGCGAGTTAAAGCAGTTTCGCGGAATTCGAGATTCCGAAACGGCTGGCGTAGCGATTATCTTTCAGGAATTATCGCTTGTCAAAGAATTAACCGTCGGCGAAAACATCTTTTTGGGGCGCGAGCCGAGCCGATTCGGAATCGTAAATTGGGGCGAGCTTTACGCGCGCGCCGCAAAATTGCTTGAAGATGTGCATCTTCCGATAAATCCGCGCACATTGGTCGGAAATCTCGGAATCGGGCAGCAGCAACTCGTCGAAATCGCCAAAGCACTCTCGCAAAACGCGCGCATACTGGTTTTGGACGAGCCGACCGCCGCTTTGACCGAATCGGAAGTCGAAACGCTGTTTGAAATTCTGAAAAATTTAAAATCGCGCGGCGTCGGAATGATTTATATTTCGCACAAATTGGACGAAGTTTTTCGGATGAGCGACTTGGTCACGGTTTTGCGCGACGGGAAAACCGTCGGAACCGAAGCGGCGAAAAATCTGACGAAAGAAAAAGTGATTGCCTTGATGGTCGGGCGCGAAGTCGGCGATATTTTCCCGAAATCCGAACACGAACGCGGCGCAGTCGCGCTTGAAGTTCGCAATTTAACCGCCGCAGATACCGAACACGCCGGGCAAAATGTGGTGGAAAATATCAGTTTTTCGGTGCGAAAAGGCGAAGTTTTGGGAATCGCAGGTTTGATGGGAGCCGGTCGGAGCGAGCTTTTGATGTCGCTTTTCGGAGCGCACACGGGGCGAGTTTCCGGCGAGATTTTGATTGAAGGCGAAAGAGCTTCAATCAATTCTCCGGCAGACGCAATTCGTTACGGAATCGGTTTTGTCACCGAAGACCGCAAACGGCTTGGTTTGATTCTCGATCAGACGGTTTTAAATAATATGACGCTCGCCGGACTTGCGGATTTAAGCGGGCGTTTTATCACGCATCGCGGACGCGAAAAAACTTTTGGTGAAAAGGCTCGCAAAGATTTGCGGGTTAAAACAAACTCGGTTGAAACAATCGTCGGCACGCTTTCGGGCGGCAATCAGCAAAAAGTCGTGCTGGCAAAATGGCTGCTGACGAATCCGAAAATTCTGTTTCTCGACGAGCCGACGCGCGGCATTGATGTCGGCGCGAAACAGGAAATTTACGCGAACATCAACGAGCTGGCGAAACAAGGTTTGGCAATCGTGCTGGTTTCTTCGGAATTGCCCGAAGTTTTGGGGCTTTCAGACCGGATTCTGGTCTTGCACGAAGGGCGCGTGACCGGAGAATTTTCAAAAGCGGAAGCGACGCCGGAAAAAGTGATGGCAGCGGCGACCGGAAATTTGTAAACAATAAATTTAAATGAACGAAACGGCGAAAATCGGCAATTTTAAAATCAATACTTCTGCGCTCCGCGCTTACACGATGCTCGCGGCTCTGGCGGCAATCTGGTTTTATTTTTATTGGGCGACGGGCGGCATTTTTCTGACGCCGCGCAATCTTTCAAATCTGATGCTGCAAACTTCGGTGACCGGGGTTCTGGCGGTCGGTATGTTGATGGTGATTGTCGCCGGGCAAATTGATTTGTCGGTCGGCGCAGTTCTGGGGCTTGCGGGCGGAGTCGCGGCAATCGCTCTGACGAATTGGAATTACGGACTCTTGCCTTCGATTCTGCTGGCTATTTTAATTGGCGTCGGAATCAGCCTCTTTCAAGGCTCGCTTGTCGCTTACGCCAAAATTCCCGCGTTTATTGTCACGCTCGGCGGCTTACTCGCGTGGCGCGGTGCAATCAAAGGCGTCACGCAGGGCGAAACGATTCCGGTTTCGGAAGCAAATTTTAAATCAATCGGACAATCTTATGTTTCGCCGGAAATCGGCTGGACGATTGCTGCTGTGGCGATTTTGGCAGTTTTGTTTTTCGCTTTTCGGCAACTGCGCGCGCAACGCGAGTTTGTTTCGGAAAACGCAAGTGCCGTGTCGGTGATTGTTCCCGCCGCGCTGCAAATCGCGGCTATCATCGGATTTATTTTTCTGATGAACGCTTACGCCGGAGTGCCGATTGCGGTTTTGATTTTGCTCGTTGTCGCTTTTCTCGGATTTTTTATCACCAACAACACTACATTCGGTCGCTATCTTTACGCCATCGGCGGAAACCCGGATGCGGCGCGCCTGTCTGGAATTAACAACGAGCGCAATATTCTCGCGGTTTATGCTCTGCTCGGCGCTCTGACCGGAATCGCGGCGCTGATTTTCACCGCCCGCGTCGGTTCAGCCAGTCCCGACGCCGGAACTTTGAAAGAACTCGACGCAATCGCGGCTTGCGTCATCGGCGGAGCGAGTTTGATGGGCGGACGCGGAACGATTTTCGGAGCGTGTCTGGGAGCGCTGATTATGGCTTCGCTCGATAACGGAATGTCGCTCTTAAACGTCAAAGATTTTATGCAGGACATTATCAAAGGCTCTATCTTAGTCGCCGCTGTCGGGTTGGATATGATTGGCAGAAAACAAAGCTAAAATCAGAAAGACATACTCATAACTGTACGTTTATTGCACAAAATCTTAGATGCACTTTGTTTTTAATAACATGCTATGTAATTATGCGTGCATAACGTCGCCAAAGGCTGATACGGATTCACCAAATATCACACAGCTTTGGGGATTTCTATGTTTTCAGATGTTTTAATTTGGAATATTCTCTGCACTTGATTAATGGGTTCTTCCGAAGAGCTGTAAATTAAAGCAGCAGTCACTTGTATAATGGGGCTATATGTTTTAAGCAATATAGGATATGTAAACAATTGTTTTACACCTGGGCGCACACTTGACTCGGGTTTTTCAAATTTCTTCTCGTTAATGAGAGCTTTACTGAATTCGAGCCATTCAGTTTTTAGAACAGAGTCAGAGTTAATTGGCGTTTCAAGTTCTTGAACAGATAGAGAGAAGACTTGAATGTGCTGTTTTACTAAACCCTTATTCTCCACAGACAGCTTGATTTCTGCCACAATTACATTTGGAGCTTTAACAGTGAAAAACTCACAGTCTAAATCAATCTGCGCGCGTCGTCCATGTTCCCATCTATAGAAAAACCACAAAAAGGCAATCAAAATACCTATTATCGTTAATAAGTCCTTAGTGATTGTAACTTGATCTTTCAAGGGGATAACAGTGCCTGACAGAGTCATCTCCAACATATTGTCTTAATCGCTTTCTGACTTTGAATTTGACCGTCTGTAGTTAAATTCCGTCTGTTTATACAAAATAATGTCTGTTATTGACAAGAAAAACTTTGCTTTTTCCTTTTTACTTATTGATTCCTAGTTGAACCAAACTTCTACATAATTAAAAGACTGACGGTTAAATTAGTTTAACGAAAAAAAGTAATAGATTAATCATAGAAGTAATCTTGTAACTCATCTCTATTGCCTTAAATTCGTTTGCCCTGTATAATCTTATTTTCCTTCGGAAGGCGAAAAGTGATCCGGTGGGTTTCGCGCCCACTTTTTCTTTGCCTGAAAAACGATTGGGAAAAGGGGAAATGGAGAATCTTCGAGTTTCAGAGCGGGTGCGGGAAATCGCCGAGCGGGTTGCCGCCGAGAGCGGGTTGGAATTGGTTCATGCCGAATTTGTCGGGAGCGGACGGAATTCCGAACTGCGGATTTTTATTGACAAACCCGGCGGCGTGACGGTTGACGATTGTACGCATGTCAGTCATACGCTGGGAACAATTCTCGACGTGGAAGATTTTATTTCTTCCAATTATGCGCTGATTGTTTCGTCGCCCGGATTGGAACGCGAGCTTTACAGTTTGCAGGATTACGCGAAATATGCCGGAAGTTTGGCGAAATTAAAGGCTCGCCAGCCGATTGGCAATCAACGCAATTTTCGCGGGCGAATCGTCGGAGTCGAAGGCGAGACGGTGATTTTTGACGATAAGACAAACGGGCGAGTCGAGATTCCGTTTGAACAGGTTGCCAAAGCGAATCTGGAAATTGACATCGAAGAAGAATTCAGGAAAGCCGCCGAACGCGAACAGGAAAAAGCGGCGGCAGAATAATCTGAGCAGAACGGTTAGGAAAAAATGACATCAACGATTGCACAAAATATTGACGCGCTGTGCGCCGAACACAATATTGACCGCGACCTTGTGGTCGAAGCGGTGAAAGACGCCGTGCGTGCGGCAGCGCGCAAGCAGTTTAAAATTCAGGACAAAACCGGAGACGCGCTTCAGGTTGACTGGAACACGGAGGACGGCGAGATCGAGATTTCGGTTTTAAAAACCGTCGTCGAGGAAGTCGAAAGCCCGACGACCGAATTGTCGCTCGCAGAAGCGATTGAATTGGCGGGCGAAGAAGTCGAGCTTGGCGACCAGCTTTTGATTCCGCTTTCACGCGAAGAAATGGGACGCATCGCGGCGCAGACCGCCAAGCAGATTCTCGTGCAAAAGGTGCGCGAAGCGATTCGGGACAATGTTTACGAGCAGTATATTGATAAAAAAGAAGAAATTGTATCGGGCGTCGTCAAGCGCTTCGAGCGCGGCGATATGATTGTTGATTTGGGAACAATGGAAGGCGCTCTGCCCAGAAATCAACAAGTCCGCAGCGAAAACTGGAATCAGGGCGAGCGTATTCGCGCCGTGATTCACGATGTCAACAAAGACCCGAAAGGGCAGCAAATCGTTTTGTCGCGCACCAGCCCGGAATTTGTCAAACGCTTGTTTGAAATGGAAGTGCCGGAGATTTACGACGAAACGGTCGTTATAAAGAACGCCGTCCGCGAACCGGGCGAACGTGCGAAGATTGCCGTTGCATCTAATGAAAAAGACGTTGATCCGGTCGGAGCGTGCGTGGGTATGAAAGGCTCGCGCGTGCAATCAATTATCCGCGAGTTGCGCGGCGAGAAAATTGACATTATCGAATGGTCGGACGAGCCTTCGGTCTTTGCCGCCAATGCTTTGAGTCCGGCAAAAGTCAATCAGGTTCGCATTACGGACATCGAGCGGCGCAAAATGGAAGTAATCGTCAACGAAGATCAGCTTTCTCTGGCAATCGGCAAAAAAGGTCAAAACGTCCGGCTTGCGGCAAAGCTCGTTGATTGGGATATTGACATCCGCAACGAAGAAGAGCTGAAACGCGAAATCGCCAAGCAGATGGGCGAAATGATGGCTTCGGGCGCTCCCGTTCCGTTGTCGGCTTTGCAAGTGGTCAACGCTTCGCAGACCGAAGATTTGAAAAAGCAGGGAATTGACGATATTGATAAGCTCGCCGCCGTTTCGGTTGACGATTTGGTTGAGTGGCTCGACATCAGCTTGGACGAAGCGGAACGAATTTTGGGTTCGGCTCAATCGGTCGTCGAAGCCAGAAACGCTTCATCAAACGGCGCGGGCGGTGAAAACAGCGACACTGAAGAAGAAACGGTAAATACGGAGGACGAAAACCGGCAGGAAGCATAGGGCAGGAAAACAAAACGCGCTTCGGGCTGAGCTGTTTTTAAATGCTCAGCCTGATTTCGATTTTAGACAAATAACAATGGCTGTTTTTAAAGAAAAAGATTTTGAGCAGCCGCCGAATTTGCTTCGGCAATAAAGCAAGCGAAAAAGAGCAAACAGAATGTCATCAGCAGCAGCGGGCAATAAAATTCGTATTTACGACTTAGCGAGAGAAGTCAAACAGGACACCAAGCGCATTCTCGAAGACGCGCGGCGCGAAGGCATTGATGTGTCCGTGCCTTCAAATACCGTTCCGAAAGAAGTCGCGGACAAAATCCGCAATAAATATTTTCCTAAAAAAGAAGTCTCGGCGGCGCGCTCCGTAAAACTTATCAAACATAAAGTTCTACCGGAAAACGGCGCGGCAGCCGAAACAAACGGTCAACCGGCAACGGTTGTTGCCGAAACCGCTCCGATGCCGGAAGCAGCACAACCGGCGGCTGTCGTTCATGCGGTCGCCCAACCGGAGACAAAATCTCAACCCGAGGCGACGGCAAAAATCACGACTACGACCAAGCTGGTCAAGCGCATTCCGAAGGTTGAGCCGGAGCCGGAAGTTGTGGCGGCTCCTGTCGAACAACCGCAGTTGCAAGCGCCGGTTATTGAAGCGAAAACCGAAGCGGTCGAGCCGGTTGTTATCGAAGCCCCCGCCGAAGAACCCAAATCGGTTGAAGCCGTCGCGGAGCAGCCGCAGCCGACAATCGCTCCGGCGGACAAGCCTGAAGCAGCGCCGCCTCCGCGCGGAACTGAAATCAAGCGAATGACGCTGACGAAAGCGGCGCTTGATGCCGGAATGAAAGCGGGCGACCGGGTACAAGTTCCCGTTCCGCCGCCGAAACCTGCGATTCAGCAGCCAGCCAGATTCGCGCAACGCGCGGGCGGCAATGACCACCGAGCGGCGGATCAGCGCGCCAATTTCAGTCGAGACCCGCGCAATAATAACAATAATAATGCGCCGCAAATGCGCGGAACGGCAGGCGAAACCTCCACGCCGATGACGACTTACACGCCGCCGTCGAAACCGCGAGGTCGCAATCAAAAAGGGCATCCGGCGAAAGATAAACACGGACGCGATAAATTTGCCGAACGCGATTTAGCTTTCGCGCCGCGCCCGAAAACGCTCGAAGAAAAGCTGCAGGAGCAAATCAACAAAACGAGCGACTCGAAAAATGTCCGCCTCGTTGAAGGAGCGACCGTCCGCGAATTTGCCGAAAAGCTCGGAATCGCCCCGCGCGACGTTGTGCAACTTTTAATCAAACGCGGAATTTTCGCGACACTGAATCAGCCAATTAACCCGGACGTTGCGACTGATTTGGGCAAACGATTCGGCTATGAGGTTTCGTTCATCGAGTTTGAGGAAATGGTCGCCGAGGAAGAGTTTGAAGAACTGATTCTTTCCGACGCGGATGATGTTGAAACGGCGCGCGCTCCGGTCGTCACCGTAATGGGACACGTTGACCACGGTAAAACCAGTTTGCTTGACGGAATCAGACAGGCAAATGTCGCGGCGGGCGAAGCCGGCGGAATCACACAGCACATTGGCGCATACAGCGTATTCGTCAACGGTTCGGACAACACGGAAGAAAAACGTCGAGTTGTATTTTTAGATACGCCCGGTCACGAAGCGTTTACGATGATGCGCGCTCGCGGCGCGAAAGCGACCGACGTTGTAGTTTTGGTCGTCGCGGCGGACGACGGCGTGATGCCGCAGACGATTGAAGCCATCGAACACGCGAAAGCTGCGGAAGTGCCGATTATCGTCGCGATTAACAAAATTGACAAACCGGATGCCAATCCAGACCGCGTCAGAACCGAGCTTGCCGGGCAAGGTTTATCGCCGGTCGAATGGGGCGGTGAAACCGAAATGGTCGAAGTTTCGGCGAAAATGAAGCAGAATCTCGACAATCTGCTCGAAACCATTTTGCTGACTTCGGATATTCTGGATTTGAAAGCCAGCCCGACGCGCCGCGCTTCCGGCGTTGTGCTGGAATCGAAATTGGACAGAGGACGCGGCGCGGTTGCAACGGTGCTGGTTCAGCAGGGAACTTTGCATATCGGCGATCCGATAATTGCCGGACAATATTCCGGTCGCGTTCGCGCGATGTTCAGCGACCGCGGCGAAATTTTGACCGAAGCTCCGCCCGCAACGCCGGTTGAAGTTCTCGGATTGGGAGGAGTTCCCCAAGCAGGTGACACTTTCCTCGTGGTTGCGGATATTGAACGCGCTACGGAAATTTCGCACCAGCGGCAGATGCAGGCGCGCGCCGCAAGTTTGGTCAAAACCACGGCTCGCGGTTTGGAATCTCTGGGCGGAGCCGGAACGAAAGAACTGCTCGTTGTTTTGAAAACCGACGTGCAAGGCTCGGTAGAAGTTTTGCGGGCGACGCTCGAAAAACTTTCGACCGAAAAAGTCAAAGTCCGCGTTATTCGCTCCGGCGTCGGCGCGATTACCGAATCCGACGTTTTGCTCGCTTCGGCGACTCAAGCCGACGACACGCAGACCGCGGTTGTCATTATCGGCTTTAATGTTCGACCTGAATCCCGCGCTGCGGAAGTCGCCAAATCGGAAGACGTTGACATTCGCCTGCACTCGATTATTTACAAAGTCGAAGAAGAGATTCGCGCGGCGATGATCGGAATGCTCGACGCCATCGAACGCGAAGTTATTTTAGGACACGCGCTCGTGCAGGAAGTCTTTAAGATTACTCGCGTCGGAACGATTGCGGGCTGCCGCGTTCTGGACGGCATAATGCGTCGCACGGCGAAAGCGCGTTTGATTCGAGACGGCGTTGTTTCGTGGGAAGGCGAGCTTGATTCGCTCAAGCGCTTTAAAGAAGACGCTTCCGAAGTCCGCGAAGGTTTTGAATGCGGAATCGGTTTGAAGAACTTTAACGACATCAAGGTCGGCGATCAGATCGAAGCGTATACGATTGAACGAATTGCCGCGACGGAGCTTTAAAAGGATGAAGGATGAAGGATGAAGGATGAATAAAAATATTCGTCCGTTTCATCCTTCATCCTTCATCCTTCATCCTTCGGATGAGGAGACCTGAACGAGTCGCAGAATTGCTGCGCGAAGAAATTTCGCAAATTGTCGGTTACGAGCTGGATGACCGCCGCGTTGAAACCGTGACTGTAACGGAAGTGCGCGTCTCGGACAATTTGCGCGACGCGAAGGTTTTCGTTCTGGTCGAAGGCACCGACGAGGAAATTAATGCGGCATTGATTGCTTTGCGAAACGCCGCTCCGTACATTCGCAAACAAGTCGCTTTCGCGCTCGATTTGCGGCACGCTCCCGCGCTGCATTTCGCCCGCGATACGGTCGAAGAGCGAGCCAATCGCATTGAAAGCCTGCTCTCTGAAATTAAACCAACGGAAAGACATCAGGAAGGATGAAGGATGAAGGATGAAGAGTGAAATTTTTGATTAAATTTGTTTTTATCAAACAAAAATCAAAAAATTTTCCTTCGTCCTTCTCATCCTTCATCCTTCCTTCTTCATCCTTTGCTAAGTCAAGTAGTCGAGTTAATTGAAAACAAGAGTTATTTCGGGATTACGACTCATCGTCGTCCCGATGGGGACGGAATCGGTTCTTCGCTGGCGCTTTACTGGCTGCTCGCGTCGCTCGGCAAAAACGCCGAAGTCATCGTCCGCGATCCGGTGCCCTCGTCCTGCATTCGCCTTCCCGGAGCCGACAAAGTGCGCCGCGTCGAAACGATTGATCGCGAATATGACGCGGTTTTTGTGATGGAATGTTCGGATGTTGAACGTCCCGGAATCCGAGACCTCGACCGACAGCTTGTCGTCAACATTGATCATCATTCGACGAGTGAGCTTTTCGGCGACATCAATTGGATTGACTCGACCGCTTCGGCTGTCGGCGAAATGATTTACAATCTCTGCAAAGCCATCGGCGGTCGCGTCACGCGCGAAATCGCCGAATGCGTTTACACCGCTCTGCTGACGGACACCGGCTCGTTTCATTATTCAAACACCACCGAACGCACTTTCAAAGTCGCTTCCGAATTGCTCAGAGCCGGAGTCAAACCGGCAAAGCTCGCCGAATCGGTTTACAACAGCTATCCGTGGAGCCGCGTGCAGCTTCTCGCGCAGGTAATGTCGTCGGTCAAACGGCACGACGGCGGCAAAGTCGCTTCGATTCGTCAATCGCAGGAAATGCTTGAGCTTGCCAAAGCTACCGAAGAAGACGCCGAAGGTTTTGTCAATATTCCGCTGACGGCGGAGGAAATTGAGGCGGTAGTGATGCTCAAAGAATCTTCGCCCGGAGTTTTTCGCGCCAGCTTGCGTTCCAAAGGCGATGTCAACGTGGTGAAAATTGCCGAAAAATTTAACGGCGGCGGACACAAAAACGCCGCTGGCTGCACCTTGCAAGGGAATTGGGATGAAGTCGAGGGAAAACTCGTTAATATGCTTATCGAAGCGGTCGAACACGCCAACGGCAAATTCGAAATCACCGAAGACGCGCTCGTTTTGGTTTAACGTCATCGGCGAGAAATCCGCCGCCAATAAATTGGCGGCGGATTTCTCACTTTTGGGGCAGGCTCATATCCAAATCAAAAAATTCGAGCCGCCGGCAATGTGGGCAGCGATAAGTGTCAAGCACGAGAATTCTCTCATCTATTTGCTGATACCCGCCCCAAAATCCCTGACCGCCTCCGACTCTGACCTGCATTTGCATCAGAGGCTCCATCGCCGTGTGACACAAAAGACAGGGCGGAACTCTGGAACCGGCTGCTGATTTCTGCTGATTTATATCGTGTTTCATAATATTTCTCAATTTATTTGAACTTGCTTTTTTAAGTGTTTGGCAGACTCGAATCCAAATCGAAAAACTGGAGGCGCGTACAATTCGGACAACGATAAGTGTCTAAATTAAGCGTTTTCTGAGTTAATTCCGATGTTAAAGAAAATGCCGAATGAAAACCCTGGCTTCCGCCCGTCCTGACGTTCATTTGCATCAGCGGCTGCATCGGCGTTCCGCATAAAAGGCAAATCGGCAGCCGCCGGTTTACCGCATCTGTTCCTTCGTTCATATCCGAATCCATAATCATCCTCAAAAAAAGATTTAGTTTAATTTCGTCTTCAACAGACCTTTAGCTTCATCCGAAGTCAAAATCCACCACATATAACCGCACAATCCTAGCTGGATGATGACGGCGAACGAAACAGCGCCGGTAAACATTGCGTAAAGCGAAGAAAAGGTGTTTAGGAAAATAATTAAAAATCCTAAATTACGTGACCAATCTTTTGATTTTAATAAACCGTAACCGAATGAAAGCGAACTCAAAATAACGAATAAAGAATTTAACGGATTGATTCCGAATTGCCCGAAAAATTCAAAATAAACGTTTAAAAAGTGGCTAAATTGTTGAAAGACGAAGAGACTGCCGTCAAGCACGGAACGTCCGGGCAAAAGATTTGTGCTTATGGAAAAGAATTGGAGATGTCCGTAAACGAAAAAAACTCCCAAAAACATTCCCAAAAAGATGAATATCGAAGCTAGAACAATGATGTGTTTTCTCATACAAACCTCATAGATTGAAATTAATAAAAACCTCTTTCAATCAATAAGGCGTAAAAGAAATGAAAATCAGCCCAAAGGTTTGAGAATTTATTTTATCCGGTTGGTTCTGCTTAATTGAAATACCGAAATGGAGAGAATTCAGAGAAGACGAGGGAATCGCGGACAAAGAGAAAATCTGTCTGCTATTCCCTCGTCTTCTCTGAGTTCATTTGCTCAGGTTTTGAGACAAGACTTTTTAAGTTATTTTTTTGAAGCGTCAAGAATATAACTTTGATAAAGCTCCTTTCTGAGCTTTTCGGATAATTCCCAATCAATCTTTTTGAGAACGGAAAAACGCTGCAGAGCGGCATCTCGATTGCCCGATTCATAATAACTTAGAGCAAGATTATACTCTGCATAATTCCAATCGGGGCGTAAACGCAGCGCTTCTAAAAAGCTGGCTTGAGCCTTCTTTTTCTTTCCGGTCCTATTAAGCGCGACTCCGAGGTTGTTATGAGCCTCCGCATAAGAAGGTTGTAAAGCAAGGGCTTTTTGTAAATCATCTATTGCTTCTTTGTATCGCCCCATCGAATTGAAAGTAGCGCCGCGATCATTGTAGGCTTTTGCCAATCCGGGCTGGATTTTGAGGGAAGCGTTAAATGCATTAAGAGCTTGTTCATATTCTTTTACCTGATGAAGCGTCACGCCATAATTATCGAGCGTTAGAGCATTGTCCGGGTCAAGCTCCAATGCTCGCCTGTAAGCCGAGAGGCTTTCGGAATATTCTCCCAGCGCATAAAACGATGCTCCTAAAGCGGCATAAGCATTAGCATAATTAGGTTCGGCTTTAATCGTACGCTTTAAAATTTCAATAGCATCCGCGTCGCGTCCTGCAAATGCCAATGCAGTTGCTAAATTGAATTGAAGCTTTACGGCGCCGGGTGCTGAGTCAGTCGCTTTTTTGAAACATTCAATGGCTTTGTCATATTTCTTTGCATTCATAAAAGCAATGCCTTGATCATTAAGGTTAATAACATCCGGCGGAATGTTAGCGAGCATTAAAACTTTCCTTTTAACGGGCAATTGTGCGTCTGCATCCTTTGCCCCGGTAAATGAGGTTTGGTTTTGTTGAGAGTAAACGGCGGAAGCCGCGATTGAAAGAACGATTAAAATATGTGTGATTTGTTTCATTATCTTCTCCTTCTAGGGATGTTTCCCGGATTGTGAGTTGATTAGAAACAATTTGTAATATAAGAGGAACGAATTTGTGATGAGCCGTCGCTGTTCGGAGACGAAAAGCAGGTTATTTGGACTAACCGTTTTTATTCAAAACGGGGCATCGAATGCGGCTAAGTTGTTGTAATAAAACACAAATAGCCCGACGCGCCCGTCAGGCTATTTGTGTCTTTAAATTGTCCGTTATACAAAAGAGGTATTTACGCCAAAGGCTATTTTCCCTCTATTAAATCAAATAGTTTTTCGCGGTAAGTGCGGCTCAAAGTGAGGCGCGTGCCGTTGTGTAAAATGATCATATAATCGCCGTTAAAGAGCGGCTGCATCTCTCTGACGCGCTCGATATTGATAAGCGATAAACGATGAATGCGGACGAACTTTGTCGGATCGAGCTTTGCTTCAAGCTCGCACATTCGCTCGCGAATTAAATGCGTTTGTTTGCCGACGTGCAGCTCCAGATAATTGCCTGCGGTCGAAACCCAATCAATATCATCGGTCGGCAGAAAAAACGTGCGCTCGCCGGATTTGATGGCAATACGTTTAAGGAACTTCGACTCGGCTTTACCGTTTTGCAGCACGCTTTGCAGTTGTTCGTTAATATCGGTTTGTTTGGTCTGCTTCAGCTCGCGTTTGGCGCGCTCTAAAGAGCGTTTCAGACGAGCTTCGTCAAACGGTTTGAGTAAGTAATCGAGCGCGTGATAATCGAAAGCGCGTAAGGTAAATTGATCATACGCGGTGACGAAGATAACGATTGGCGCCGGGTCCAAATTGATTGCCTGAAGAACCTCGAAGCCGCTGATTTCGGGCATTTCAACGTCAAGGAAAACAAGATCGGGCTTGAGATTATTAATTGCCTCAATAGCTTCGCCGCCGCGAGAGCATTCGCAAATAATTTCTATTTCCGAATCGGTTTTAAGATAACGCCTGATTCGGCTTCTCGCCAATGGCATATCGTCTGCGATAACCGTCCGTATTTTCATCTTTGAATTGGCAAAACAGGCTAATAAGGATGCCACTTCATTTACGTTTATTTGTTCGACAGGTTTGATAAAATTACTTGTGTAAGACATAAAATCCTCTAAACTACCGGATTTAATTAAAAAACACCGCAATAATCGGTTTTGTGACAACTTATTTAAATCTTACGAACAAATTTTAATCAGGTTCTGAAAACGGAGATTTAATTTTTGGCGGCGCGTTGATAACAGGAGGGCTGCTTTCACCGAGAAGATCGTTTTGTAATAATCGCGAAAATGAATTCCGGGTTCTTCAAGCTCCGCTTTTCCTGCGATCTCTTTATGCGGCATCTCGCTTTTTGCGGAATTTATTAAATCGCTTGTAAATAACATATTGGCGGCGGTGGTGCTCACGTTTGTCTCCTTTGAATCGTCATCTACAAATATAGACGTGCGCGGCGGCGGATTATTAACAACGAAGGGAAATAAATTTTCACATCTCTTAAAAATATTTTAATTTCAGAACACATTAAATCTGATATTTAAGCCGACGCGACAGGTTCAACAGTTTACCGAGTTAAAGCAAAAATCCTAAAAACAATTAAATCCCGTTTCCACCGCTCTCGATTCAAAAGGACATAGTTGTGAAAATCGAAGGCTTTCAGCGCATCATTGACGGCGCAAAGCAAGCCGCCCGCAACTACAAACCGCATATTGACATTTCGCCCGATACCGAATTTTTAGTTCAATAAAAGTTTGATTTTAGAAATAAAAAAAAGCCTATCCGGGATAGGATAGGCTTTCAAGTTTTCTTCGGAAATATCTGTTCTTAGAACAGGAAACGGAAACCGAAGCGAATTGTTCGAGGTTCTTGACGAACGATTGGCTGCCCGAAAGCTATGTTTCGTGCCGCAGCCACGCCGCAAACAGGATTAGCCGCATTGCAGGGAGTAGATGTGGTTGGATCGAAAGCAGCTTCTGCCGTCTGATATTGATTCAACACGCCGTTGCTGGTTAAGTAATTTGCAGCGCAAACAAAGTTGCTTCCACAATTATTAACGGAACCGATGCCGAGACCAAAGGAGCCGCTATGCAGGTTTTGGTTGATGGCAACCACGTTGTTTTCATTCAAGACATTGAGAACATTGAAATCAAACGCCATTGCAAACCTTTCATCGCGTCCGAATTTATAGCGGTGCGTGAAGTTAAGGTCTGTTTGCGTAAATTTCTCAGTGCGTCCCAAGTCTCCGCGTTGCGTTTGCGGAATCGGAATTCCGAAAACGGAGACAAAAGTTGTCATCGGAGTACCGGATTGAGCGGTGGTAAAGAACGAAACATCCGTGCTGTTTGCCTTGCTTGCCCACCAATCAAATGTGTAAGTACCCGAAGCCTTAAAGACGTGTGTACGATCAAGCGGAAGAATTCCGACGGCTTCTTGTCCGCTGGCGGTGAATCCGACCTGCGGAAGGTCAAAGTCGCGGTTTACGTTCGGAGTCGTACGCCCGACGCCAGTCGCGTTGGTCGCTTCGTCGGGGCTTGCAAGACCCGAGTAGTTACCCCACAAACGGCTCAAAGTGTAATTGAAATTGAAGTTGAAGTTTCTAACGTAACGCGAATCCAATTCAAGCTGCAAGGCTTTGTAATTGCGTTCCGCTTTGGGGATTTGCTGATAGCCTAATTGTTGGTAAAGCTCGGCAGCCAATCCTGATCCCGGGTTGCCGATGATATAGGCTT
>DASVQY010000057.1:0-13771 GCA_036388895.1 Pyrinomonadaceae bacterium
GGCGCCAGTTGTGCCGACTTGCGTTGCCACGCCCGTGACCAGATTTACTGTAAATAAACGACCCAGACTGCTGAGAGCGTAAAGCTGCCCGTTTGCCGGACGAAAATCAATACCGACGATGTTTTCACCGCCTTGCAATCCGATAACCGGACCGATTGTCGTGATGTTGTTCGGGGTTGCGGTATTAAATCTGATGAGTTGATTCGCCGCTGTTACGCCGTATACGGGTGCCGTTACGGTTTGCGCGTTAACTGAGCCTACTGCAAAAAGCAAACCCAATAAAAAAAGCATAGTGAACACACTACGCCCGTCAAAAATTTTCTTCATATTAACCCTCCTGAATGTTTCGGCGTTTGTGCCGATTAGCGAAATACAAGGCTTCGCTTAAGTTCCTAATCTGAATAAAAACCGAGTTCGTTAACCTTTAACGAAAACTGTAAAAGAAACATTTATAGTCATCCAATGTTAAATTCGGATTAACTTTACACAACTTTAGATACTTTATTCGCTCGTTCTTTTAAATCGGATTCACCAATCTGAAATTTTTTTGAAAAAGTAAAAAAGCGGATTTCAGTACAACTTTTCGGTGATAAAACTCGCTCAAAAGTGCGAATCAATAATTGTTTTGCTATTGTATTTTATTGATTTCCTTTTTGTCTATAACTTTTTATTTTTATGAATCCGAATCTTATTAGAAATTTTTCGATTATCGCTCATATTGATCACGGCAAATCAACGCTTGCCGACAGAATTTTGCAGCTCACCGGCGCGGTCGCCGACCGCGATATGGAAGACCAACTGCTCGACGATATGGACCTCGAACGCGAGCGCGGCATCACAATCAAAGCGCACGCCGTGCGGCTCGATTACAAAGCGCGGGACGGGCAAAATTACGTTTTGAATTTGATTGACACGCCCGGGCACGTTGATTTTTCCTACGAAGTTT
Source organism: Pyrinomonadaceae bacterium (assembly GCA_036388895.1). Classification (GTDB taxonomy): domain Bacteria; phylum Acidobacteriota; class Blastocatellia; order Pyrinomonadales; family Pyrinomonadaceae; genus SXVE01. The sequence goes on from DASVQY010000057.1 coordinate 947, forward strand.
CGCGCTCGCTTTCGGCTTGCGAAGGGGCGCTTCTCGTTGTTGACGCTTCGCAGGGCGTTGAGGCACAAACCCTTGCGAATACTTATCTTGCAATTGAAAACGATCTCGAACTCGTACCGGTTCTCAACAAAATTGATTTGCCGAGCGCCGAACCTGACCGCATCAAAGAACAAATCGAAAACATAATTGGCTTAGACGCTTCGGACGCCGTTCTCGCGTCGGCGAAAACCGGCATCGGCGTGGATGAAATCATCGAACAAATCGTCGCCAAAATTCCCGCGCCGCAGGGCGACCCGAACGCTCCACTCAAAGCCTTGATTTTCGACAGTTGGTACGATTCGTATCGCGGCGTTATTGTGCTTTTCCGCGTGATCGAAGGCACGATTCGTAAAGGAACGAAAATAAAATTTTTCAACACCGGGCGCGAATATTTAGTTGAAACGCTCGGCGTCAATCGCCCGCGCCCGACGCCGATTGATTCGCTTTCGGTCGGTGAAGTCGGATTTTTAACTGCTTCGATCAAAACCGTCGCCGACGTGCAAATCGGCGACACGATCACCGAAGCAGCGCGACCTGTCGCCGAACCTTTTCCCGGCTTTCAGGAAGTCAAACCGATGGTTTTCGCCGGTCTTTACCCAACCGATTCGGCGCAGTACGAGGATTTGCGCGACGCGATGGACAAGCTTCGCCTCAATGACGCTTCGTTTTTCTACGAGCCGGAATCTTCGACCGCGCTCGGCTTCGGTTTTCGCTGTGGATTTTTAGGGCTTCTGCACATGGAAATCATTCAGGAACGCCTCGAACGCGAATTCAATCTCGATTTGATCACGACCGCGCCCGGCGTGCGTTATCGCGTCACGACGACAAACGGCGAAGTGACGGAAGTTGACAGCCCTTCGAAAATGCCGGAAACCGGACGAATAGACAAAATCGAAGAACCGTTCATCGAAGCGACAATTTTGACTAGCGACGCGTTCTTAGGCGGAATTCTCCCGCTTCTGGACGAAAAACGCGGCGTGCAGAAAAAGTTTGAATACGTTACGGAAAACCGCGTCATGCTCGTTTACGAACTGCCGCTCAACGAAATCGTTTTAGACTTTTACGACCGCTTGAAATCTGTCTCACGCGGTTACGCATCTCTGGATTATCATTTTTCCGATTACAAAGAAAGCAATCTCGTTAAACTCGACGTTCTCGTCTCTGGCGAACCCGTTGACGCGCTTTCTCTCGTTCTGCATCGAAGCAACGCCGAAGCGAAAGGCAAATTAGTCGCCGCGAAAATGAAAGAACTCATCCCGCGCCAGATGTTCGAAGTCCCGATCCAAGCCGCCATCGGTAGCAAAATCATCGCGCGCGAAACCGTCAAAGCGATGGGCAAAAACGTCACAGCGAAATGCTACGGCGGCGACATTTCCCGCAAACGCAAACTGCTCGAAAAACAAAAAGAAGGCAAAAAGCGAATGAAAAAAGTCGGACGAGTCGAAATTCCGCAGGAAGCGTTTCTAGCGGTTTTGAAGGTGAATGAAAGCTAAACGAGGCAAATTGTGAAAAAATCTCTCATTTTTCCGCTCGTCATTTTCGCAATGTGCGGCGCGGCGTTCGCTCAATCGCGGATTACTGGGTTTGATAAGGCGCGAGAAATAAAACTGCTTGAATCAACGCGCGAAGACGTTAAGAAAATTTTGGCGGACTATGAAAATGATGATTCTGATGATGACGAATCACAATTTCAAAGTTTTTCAACCAAAGATGCAGAGATTGAAATTAAATTTTCCAGAGGCGACTGTTCCAAATTTTTGGAAGTCTGGGATGTGCCAGCAGGTATAGCCGCGAAAATCACGATTAAGCTGAAAGAAGAAATCAACCTCAAAAACTTTAAATTCGATTTTTCAAACTATAAAAAAGAAATCGAAGACGAAGAATCGCCGGAAACATACAAATATCATAACGAAGATGACGGAATAGTTTTTGAAATTGATGACGACGAAATCGAGCGAATTGTTTTTTACCCGACAAAAAGCAAAATCAGCTTTTTGTGCAACACGGAAACTACTTCGGAGTTTTTATCCGGCGAAGAACGTCTCATTGATTTAGCGTTGCGAGAAGGTTGTGAACTGATAAATTTACCGGCAAATGTTGCTAATCTAATTTTGAACCGAAGCGAAATAACAATCGAAGAAAACAAATCGGCAAAGAAAAGCCGTTTTAGTAAAAACGCAAAAGTTTCCGTAGTGACGGAAGCAACGGATGCCGAAAACGACGTTTTAACTTACAACTATTCTGTTTCGGGCGGAAAAATCGTCGGACAAGGCGCGAAAGTCGTCTGGGATTTGTCAGGCGTTGAACCAGGAATATACACGATTACGGCGGGCGTTGATGACGGCTGCGGCGTTTGTGGGCAAACTATAACCAAAACAGTGCTTATCAAAGAATCTCTAAATAGTTCTGTAAAGGCTACACTCAATAAACCTCGCAAAAATTATTAGTTAAAACAAAAAACTCGACCCATTTATTACTATTGCGAATCGAGTTTTTTATTTTGATAAATTCATTTTAGCCGAGTCTTTCTTTAGCGATACCGCGAATTTTCATTTCGGCGTCTTCGTCAATTTCTTCTTCGCCGCTGAACCACGCGTCTATTTCGCCGACCGGTCTTCCCATCACAAATCCGACTTCAGCATTGCTATCGTCGAAAAGTTCAGTTTTCATCCTACGCAAAAGCTCTAAAGCGTCAACATCAGAATAATCGTTGGTCATTAATTTCCCTCCTTGTCATAAATTTATTTCAAGCTAATATGATACGCGGCGCGCGAAACTTTTCAAGCCTGCGATTTCAAAAATTCTTTTTCATATTTTTTTATACTTTATTTTCATCATTTTGATTTTACAAAAATCCATTTCGGCGTGAAAATTATCTGAATCTAAAAACCCTTTCTAGTAAATCAAGAAAATGAAACTTTCAGTTATTATCCCCACATTTAACGAAGAATTGACGATTGAAAAAACGCTCGATGCAATTTCGCGTCTGGTCAATGTTGATGAAATTGTAATCGTTGACGGCGGAAGCACAGACGAGACGATTTCAATAGTCGAAAACTACCCGCAGAAAAAGCCATTCAAACTCATCAAACTCGCAGAAGCGAATCGCGGGCGGCAACTTCACGAAGGAACGAAACACGCCGACGGTGAAGTTTTCTGGTTTCTTCACGCCGATACGCGCCCTATTCAAGGCTCCGGCAAGCAAATCAAATCTTTTATGCGTTTTGAACAAGTTGTTGGCGGAAACTTCGAAATTATTTTCGGCGGCGAAAACGCCTGGGCGCGATTTTTAACGAAATTGTATCCGATGCTGCGTTCGGGCGGAATGATTTACGGAGATTCGGCTATTTTCGTGCGCCGCGAAACTTACGAACAAATCAAAGGATTCAAACCGCTGCCGCTTTTCGAAGATTTGGATTTGGTCAAACGCCTGCAAAAAAAAGGGCGTTTCGTTCACATAAACCTGCCGGTGACGACATCTTCGAGAAGATTCGAAAACCGTTCGTTTGTCTGGACTTTTACGAAGTGGTCAATTTTCCAAGGTCTTTACTGGGTCGGATTTCCGCCGCGTGTTCTAGGAAAACTTTACAAACCGATTAGAAAATAAACTTCAAATAAAAGGATCGCCGCAAAACAGCGCAAGACGCGCAAAACAAAATTGATTTGAAATAATTTTACTGCGTTTTTTTGGCTTTTTGCGGCGATCTTTCTTTAAAGTTACAAACCAATTTCTAAATTCCGGCGCTTGTGATAAGATTTTTTGCTTGCATCTATAAGTATTTCATATTAATCAAAATAATCGAGTAATTACAGCATCAATTTATGGATAAATTTTTAATACGCGGCGGCGAGCCGCTCGAAGGAACAATCGAAATCAGCGGCGCAAAGAATTCGGCTCTGCCGTGTCTCGCCGCAACGCTTTTAACGGCGGAAACCGTTATTTTACATAATGTTCCGTATGTTAAAGATTTGATCACTCAACGTCGCCTACTCGAAGATTTGGGCGCGACGGTACTTACGCCCGAACTCAGAACTCATAAAGTAACCGCCGAGAACATCGAAACTTTAGAAGCGCCTTATGAACTCGTCAAAACTATGCGCGCTAGCGTTTTGGCTCTCGGTCCGCTACTGGCGCGTTTCGGTCAGGCGAAAGTTTCGCTTCCGGGCGGATGCGCCATCGGCACGCGCCCGATTGATTTGCATCTCAAAGCCTTTGAAAAACTCGGCGCGACCGTTTCTCTCGAATCGGGCGATGTAGTCGCGCGGGCGCCGCACGGCAGATTGATCGGCGCGGAAATTTCGTTTGAAAAAGTTACCGTCACCGGAACCGAAAACGTGATGATGGCGGCGGCACTGGCAAAAGGAAAAACAACGATTCGCAACGCGGCGCGGGAACCGGAAATCGAAGATTTAGCTGAGCTTTTGAACAAAATGGGCGCGAGAATTAAAGGCGCGGGAACCGACACGCTGGAGATCGAAGGCGTCGAAGCGTTAAGGGGCGCCGAACATACGATTATTCCCGACCGAATCGAAACCGGAACTTTTATCGTCGCGGCGGCGATTACGAACGGCGAGTTGGAGATACGGAAATGCGAGCCGAAACATCTTCGTCCGGTGATCGAAAAACTCGGAGAAGCCGGAGTCGAAATCGAAGAACTTAATCAAAGCTCGCTTATGGTTAAACGCTCTGCGAAAGGATTGATCGCAAAAGACGTAACTACGGAGCCGCATCCGCATTTTCCGACCGATATGCAGGCGCAGTATATGGCTTTGATGACGCAAGCCGAAGGAATTTCGACAATCAAGGAAACGATTTTCGAGAATCGTTTTATGCACGCTTTAGAATTGAAACGTATGGGCGCGAAAATCGAGTTTTCGGGCAATACGGCGCGCGTTTACGGCAAAGCTGATTTAACCGGCGCTCGCGTTCAGGCTTCGGATTTGCGCGCGTCGGCTTCGCTTGTTTTGGCTGCTTTATGCGCTCGCGGTGAAACGATAATTGACCGCGTTTATCATATTGATCGCGGTTATGAGAACATCGTCGCAAAACTCGGCGCCGTCGGAGCAAATATTGAAAGACTGACAGCCAATCTGGCAATGGCTGCGGAAGAAAAAAAATAAAAGTGAAAAATGAGAGGTGAGAAATAAGAAGTGATAATTGACTGATGAAAACAAATCTAATTTTTTGCCTTTTGTTTATTTCTAATTCTCAGGAATTAGATTTGGATTTTCACTTCTTAATTTCAACTTCTCGCTTCTGGCTTTTTGTTCTCATTTTTCACTTGTCACTTTTCATTTCTCAGTTCTCACTTTTTCCTTTATAATTCTCTCTTCTATGAACAATTGTATTTTCTGCAAAATTGTTGCGGGCGAAATTCCGTCTGCAAAAGTTTACGAAGATGAGGTTTGCATTGCTTTCAATGACATCAGCCCGCAAGCACCGACGCACGTTTTGATCATTCCGCGCGAGCACTTCGATTCGCTCGATAAAGCCGAAAGCAAGCACAAAGAAACGCTCGGACACTTGCTTTACACAGCCGCCGAAATCGCCCGCGAAAAAGGGTTTGCCGAAAACGGCTACCGCGTTGTTATCAACACAAACAGAAACGGCGGTCAAACCGTTTATCATCTTCACGTTCATCTTCTCGGCGGTCGCCCGTTCGTTTTTCCTCCCGGCTGAAATTTACCGACGAACTAAAATCCCGAGCGTCGAATCTAAAACCAATTTTCAGAATAAAGTGTTATGAAAAAAGTATTTTTCACATTATTTACAACGGCTTTGATGCTTTTGCAGTTCGGTTGTACGGGCGGAGAAGCGTCAAACAACGCCGTTCAAACGGAAGCAAACACGGCGACGCCGGCAGTTGAAACCGCTCAAACAGAAGCAACTCCGGTGCCTGCGGAAACTCCCCTGCCGGAATTCACTGATGCGAATCTTGCTTTAACGGAAGGCGTTAAATTGCTCGACGCGAATGAAACCGAAAGGGCGGTCGAAGCTCTCAGACAAGCCGTCAAGCTGAACCCTGACTTAGCCGAAGCGCATTTTAGATTAGGCATCGCTTACGGCGTTCTCGAAAAAGAGCAGGAACAAACCGCCGAGGAAACCGAAGCGACGCCGACACCGACGCCGGTTAAAAAAGGCAAAAAAAATGCCGAACCGCCGCAAACCGATTCGGAAAAATCGTTTGAAAACGCGGTCAAGGCTTATAAAAAATATCTAATTAAAAATCCGAAAGATGATGTTGCGCATTTTAATCTCGGACGCGCTTATAATAAATTAAACGAAGATCAAGACGCTTTGAAATCGCTGCAGCAAGCCGTCAAACTCAAGCCTGACGATACAGAGTATCAAACCGAGCTCGGAGAAATTCTGATAAAGCTGGCACAGTATGATGAAGCTGTCAGCGCTTTGAAAAAAGCCCTTCAAATCGAGCCGTCGAATCTGCCAGCCGAAGAACTGCTCGAAAAAGCCGAAGCCGGAAAAAAACGCGTCAATTTCGGCATTAAACCTAAGGTGCCTGAGCAAATAGAACAACAGCAAGCGGCGCAATCGCGCCCGGCTCCAAGAAGAAAATCGCCGCCCAAACCAAAAACGGAACCGTCAACGGAGACTGCGCCAACAAATCAATAAACTCCGACAACAGATCAATAAAAAAGAGGAGTAATTTATATAAATAACTCCTCTTTTTCCGCATCCAAAAAACACACCTTCTGTTCGATTTGTGTCAACTTGACATAAGAATTAAAAACACGATGATAATTAAAGTGTAACGTTCGCATTTACTCGCGTATTTTTATGAAAATTGAACTTGAAGGTCCTCCGCTGTCGGAAAATCTTTCGCTTGAACGAAAAATCAAAATGCACGAAGCGCGCGAAGCGATCATTCACCGGCTCGCGCGCGATCTGCCGACGAACATTGATCTGGAAAGATTTCTCAACGTCGTCGTTTCGGAAATCGGGCGGATGATGCAGGCTGATCGCTGCGACCTTCTGCAGTTAACGCCCGAGCGCGAGCTGCGAATCAGTCACGAATGGCGCAGAGACGATTCGATTCCGCCGTCGGAAGGCACGACGATTCCGATTGACGCCGAAAAACTTTCGGAAAGATTCGATATGACCAAACCGGTTCGTATCAACGACACGTCGAAAGCAAAAGATGCGACTTTGAGATTTTTCACGAAAGCGCTTGAGACTCGTTCGCTTTTGATTATTCCGATTATGCTCAGCGGTCGCGTTCTCGGACTTTTAGGGCTTCACGACACGCGCGAGCCGCGCGAGTGGCTCGACGAAGAAGTCGCGTTTCTCGAATCAATCGCTCAGCAGCTCGCCATCGGCTATCAATACACGAGTCTTTACGTCGCGCAGGAACAGGAAACGCGCCGGACGAATGCGCTTCTTGAAATCGCCAACACGCTCAACTCTCATTCGGATTTCAAGGAAGTTTCGGCGCGTGTTCTGGAACGCGCCATTGAGCTCGTCGGCGCTGATTACGGCGCGCTCGGCGTTCTCGACCAAACCGGGAAAAAGATCAGTCTAGCGTCGTTCAAGTCAGCCGAAGGAATAGAGCCGAACGCGGTTTTGCAGATGATCGAGCAGCACAATCAATCGCTCGACATCGAACCTTTTCCGGCGCTCGGCGACATTCTGCGCGACGGAAAAACGATGCGCATTATTGATACGCAATTGCCGTTTGCGATTCGTTTGATTTTCAATTCGCAACTCAACGGCAAAGCCGCGCTAGTTTCGCCGGTTCGCGTCGGCGGTCAGGCGTTCGGACTTTTAGGCTTCGTTTGGGGCGCAGACCGCGAAATTACGTTTGAAAATCACGAAGTCGCGCTCGTCGAAGGAATTGCCGACCAGATAGGAACAGCACTCGAACGCGATCAATTGAGCGCGGAAGTGATGCGTCTGAAATCGGAACTGCATCAGCGTCACAGCGAAATCATCGGGCAGGCGCCGAAAATTCGCCGCGCCATCGAACTCGCTTTGAACGTCGCCGACACGAACACGACGGTTTTGATTCAAGGCGAATCCGGCACGGGCAAAGAGCTTCTGGCTAATTTGATTCATTATAATTCGGGACGCGAAAACAAGCCTTATATAAAGATAAACTGCGGCGCGATACCCGAATCGCTTTTGGAAAGCGAGCTTTTCGGACACGAAAAAGGCGCGTTTACAGACGCCCGGAACCAGCGCAAAGGACGCTTTGAAGAAGCCGACGCCGGCACGCTTTTTCTCGACGAAATCGGCGAAATGACGCTCGCCGCGCAGGTTCGATTATTAAGGGTTTTGCAGGACGGCGAACTAACGCGCATCGGCGGCAGCGAAGTCGTAAAAACAGACGTTCGCGTGATTGCCGCATCGAACGTTGATCTGGAAAAAGCGGTCGAAGAAGGAAAATTTCGCAAGGATTTGTTTTATCGTCTTTCCGTTTTCCCGATAACCTTGCCGCCGCTGCGCGAACGCGCCGAAGACATTCATTTGCTCGTTTTTCATTTTCTCGAACGCTACAAAGAAAAAACCGGCAGATTCGTCGCCGGAATTTCCAAAGAAGCTCTGCGAGCGCTCGTCAATTACGAATGGCAAGGCAATGTCCGCGAACTCGAAAACGCGATTGAGCGCGCGGTGATTATCGCTTCCGGCAGGCAAATCGAACTCGATGATTTGCCCGAAGCAATCAGCAAAAAAGCCTTTGAATTAAACGCTATCGCCCGCCAGGAACGGACTCGCGCAGCCGGTGAGGGACGCTCGATAAATCTCGAAATCGAGTTTCCGGCGACAATCGAGGAAATCGAAAAACAGGCAATCGAACTCGCGCTCGATTACACTTTCGGCGACAAATCGCGCGCCTCGCGCCTTCTAAATATCGGGAGAAAAACGCTCTACCGAAAGCTGGAGCAATATGAGAACGGCGGCAAATCCGGCGTTTAACTCAGACTTTATAAATTTATTTGACTGATTCACGGAACAAATTAAAGGCGACTTTCAGGCGAAAAAGCGGAACGATACATTCGAAAACCCTTTAAAGTCATTCTGCTGGATACATCTAAAAGCTTAACTGTGTTTGAATTAGAATAAGTTCAATTTTTTCACGACGATACAAGATTCAAGAGCACCCAATTTTTTTACTCGGACGAATCAAAACCATCCAAACGAACTTATTCGCCGATTAGCGAAAATTTTGATGACATTTTCAGCACGCTGCGATATTTTTTAAAGAACGAATTCGGCAAACCAAAATACTCGGAAACAAAAATGAAACATCTTTCTTTCACAACTTTCTTCATATTTCTCTTCTTATTTTCCGTTGCAGTTAGCGGGCAGACGGCTCGACCCACGCCTGCAAACGAAGACGACGTCGTAAAAATCACGACCAAACTCGTGCAGTTCGACGCGGTTGTAACCGACAAGGACGGCAATCAGATAAAGAATCTGACCACCGACGATTTTGAAATCTTGCAGGACGGTAAACCGCAGAAAATCACCAATTTTTCTTATGTCAATACCGAATCTCCCGACCAATCTTCTGCAGTAACAATCATTAAAAACGGCAAAAATACGGTTTTGCCGACGCCTGTCCGCGTTCGTCCCGCAAACGCCGGGCGCATTCTGACATTTATTGTCGACGACGGAAATTGCACGGCTTCGCTGACCGGAATGACGGCGACACGCGAAGCGCTCGGAAAATTCATCAATGAACAAATGCAGCCGAACGATCTGGTGGCAATTTACCGAACGCGCGGCGGAAGCAGTCTGCTTCAGCAATACACTTCGGACAAATCGCAATTAATGCGCGTCGCGCGCCAGATTCGATGGTATCCGCCGCCGGGCAGCTGCGGCGGATACAACGGCGATTTTTTCGAGACGGCGCGCGATGATTCGACGCTGAAAAAATCCGGGCAAGGCACATTCGAATCCGAACAAAGCCGGAAGCAGCGCGAACAGACGGAAGATTCAATCCGCGACAATCAAACGGTCGGAACGCTCGGCGTAATTCGGTACGTTGTTCGCGGTCTGGAAAAAGTCGGCGGACGAAAAACCGTCTTTTTGATGTCGGACGGCTTGCCGGTGCGGATGCGCGACGGCACCAATCGTCAAGCGCTCGACGCTTTGCGCGATTTGACCGATCTGGCGAATCGAGCTTCGGTCGTCTTCAACACGATTGACGTGCGCGGATTATTCGACGCGTCAATGATAAACGCCGGCGACAGCGTAAACGTCTCCGGCGAGATTGACCCGGCAAAACCTTCCGGCACGTCCAAAATTGTCGCCGACCGAACGGCGGAAGTTCGCAACACGCGCGACGGTTTATTTTTTCTCGCCGAGGAAACCGGCGGCAGGTTTTATAAAGATCAGAATTACCTCGACGCTCCGATTCGCCGCGCTTTGAGTCTGGAAAAAGGTTATTATCTGATCGGATACGAACCTGATGAGGAAACCTTTAAGGATAAAAACTTTAACAGAATCGAAATCAAGTTAAAGCGACCCGATTTAAAGGTGAGCTCGCGCGCCGGATTTTTGGGCAGAACCGACGCGGAAACCGAGCGAAAAAAACGCACCGGCGATAGCGAGCTTTACGAGGCTATTGTCGCGCCTCTGCCGCGAGCCGGATTGAACGTTCAGCTCACAGCGTTTTTTGTCAACGAAGGCGCTCAAGGAAATCTCGTCCGTTCGCTCGTGCATCTCGACGGCGACGATATTTCGTTTGTTGACGAGCCGAACGGAATGAAGAAAGCCGTTCTCGATGTAGTCGCCGTCACTCTAAACGAAAAAAACGAGGTCGTGGATGAATTCAACCGTTCGCACACATTAAAAGTCGAAGCGGCGGCGATTCCTTTAATCAAACAAAACGGAATAATTTACACGACCGACGTGCCCGTCAAAAAAGCCGGAAATTACAATTTCCGATTGGCTGTCCGCGACGCAAACAGCAAAATGCTCGGCTCAGCCGGTCAAATCATCCAAATTCCCGATCTCAAAAAAAGCAAAATTTTTCTATCCGGCTTAACCTTGAGCGAGGTTGACGCAAAAGGTAAATTCATAGCTGCAGCAGCCGTTAAACCGGAAAATGCCGTTTCTTTAACCACGTCGAATGCGGTTCCGGCGATCCGGCGTTTTCGCTCGAACACGATTATCGCTTACTCATACGTGCTTTATAACGCACAGCTCGATAAAGCGAACAATCAGCCAAAACTGACCGTTCAGGTCAATCTGTATCGCGACGGGAAAATTATTTCCGAAGGGAAACCTCAGCCGCCGGAACTGGAAAAACAGTCCGATCCGACGCGGATAAATGATTACGGCTATTTGCGCTTGAACCAGGGCATTTCGAAAGGCGATTATGCTCTGCAAGTTATCGTTAAAGATTTACTGACCGATGAAACGACTTCGCAGTGGATTGACTTTGAAATCGTGCAGTAAATAAAAATCAAGTAAAAAATCAGAAGTTCAAAGCTTAAAGCTGGAAAACGAACCGGAACGCTTTGGACTTTTTATTTCTAATATTAAACTCGAATAAAGATTTAAACACTTTAGGCTTCGAATTTTGAACTTTGGACATTATCGTCGGCACAGCCGGACACATTGACCACGGGAAAACCGCGCTCGTCAAAGCTTTAACGGGCGTTGACGCCGATCGTCTGCCCGAGGAAAAGCAGCGCGGGATAACGATTGACATCGGTTTTGCGGAACTCGATTTAGACGATATAAAAATAGGATTTGTAGATGTTCCCGGACACGAGCGTTTCGTAAAAAATATGCTGGCGGGCGCGAGCGGAATTGATCTGGTCGCGCTCGTCGTTGCCGCCGACGAAGGCGTTATGCCGCAAACGCGCGAGCATTTTGAAATTTGCCGCCTGCTCGAAACGAAAACCGGTTTAATCGTTTTGACGAAAAAGGATCTGGTTGACGAAGAATTGCTTGAATTGGTCAAGCTCGACGTTTCCGAATTGGTTGAAAATTCGTTTCTCGAAAACGCGACGACGATTGCCGTCAGCGCGAAAACCGGCGAAGGAATTGAAGAATTGAGACGCGTTTTGCGCGAAACGGCGGCGAGAATTCCCGTTCGAAAAAACGAATCGGTCGCTCGCCTTCCGATTGATCGGAGCTTCAGCATGAAAGGCTTCGGCGCGGTCGTCACGGGAACTTTAATTTCCGGCGAAATCAGCGAAGCGGATGAGCTTGAATTACTGCCGGCGGCGAGAAAAGTTCGCGTTCGCGGTCTGCAAACGCATGGAAAAACCGTCAAGTCGGCACGCGCCGGGCAAAGAACCGCCGTTAATTTGGGCGGCGTCGAACAAACGGAAATCGAGCGCGGAATGGTTTTAGCGAGCAAAGACGCTTTGCGCCCGACACAAATTTTCGACGCCGAGATCGAAGTCTTAAAAGACGCGAAACGCTTTTTGAAAACAAGGCAGAGAGTTCGCGTTCACATCGGCACGGTTGAAGCATTGGCAAGAGTTCAGGTTTTGAACGAACGCGGCGAAATCGCTGCCGGAGAAAAGGATTTCGTTCAATTAAGACTGGAAATTCCAATCGTCTGCGTTCCGAATGAAAGATTTATCGTTCGCAGTTATTCGCCGCAGGTGACGATTGCAGGCGGGCGAGTTTTAGACAATTCGGCAACTAAACATCGCCGAAAAGAAATTGAAGGCATCAGAAAATATCTGCTCGATTTGATTGAATCCGGCGAGGACGCAGCTAAAAAGACGAAACTTTACCTGGAAACCTTCGGCGAACGAGGCGCGACTTTTGCTGATTTGCAGGCGAAAACCGGCTGGCGGTCG
>DASVQY010000058.1:0-26359 GCA_036388895.1 Pyrinomonadaceae bacterium
CGTCGGCGTGACCACTTACTGCAATTATCCGTCTGAAGCGCAGAATATCCGTAGAGTCGGCGATACGATCAGCCCGAATATAGAAACGATTATCGCTCTTAAACCGCAGGTCGTTCTTGTTTCGACGGCTTCACAAATCGAAACTTTCGCCAAAACTCTGGAAAATCAAAACATATCCGTTTACGTTACAGACCCGAAAAATTTCGAAGGCGTGATAAGAAACCTTAAACAGTTTGGCGATATTTTCGGCACATCTTCGCAAACTGAAAATTTAATTAATAATTTGCAGAAAAGAATTGCGAATGTTGAAAACAAGGTGAAAAACGCGGAAAAAACGAAAGTTTTCGTGCAGATTTCCAAAGAGCCGCTTTTTACAATCGGCGCTGATTCTTTTTTAACGGAAATTCTGGAACGCGCGGGCGGCGTTTCGGTGACGAAAACGGTGGCGACGGCTTATCCGAAATTAAGCAAGGAAACGGCTCTGGCGTTAAACCCGGAAGCGATAATTCTATCCGACAGCGAAGACAATCGGGAGCCGAACGAAGTTTTTGCGAATTCTCCGGCGGTGAAAAACGGCAAAATACACAAAATAAACGCCGATTTGCTTTCGCGCCCGTCGCCGCGCATAGTAGACGCGTTGGAACAGATTGCCGAAGATTTGCATCCTGAAAATAAGTCTGAAAAGTGAGAATTCAAGATTTGCAGTCGAAAAATAAAATTCTTCCGTACGGCGTCGGGCTGTTTCTCACACTGATTTTCGCTCTTGCGATAGCGACCGTTTCGGGAAGCGAGAAATTATCGTTCTTTGAATTAAGCGAACAGCAAGCCGCGATTCTTTTCGACATTCGTTTGCCGCGCGTGTTTCTGGGCGCTTGCGTCGGCGCGAGCTTGGCGGTCGCGGGCGCGAGCTTGCAGTCGCTTCTGCGAAATCCCTTAGCCGAGCCGTATCTGCTGGGCGTGTCGAACGGAGCAGCTTTGGGGACAATGCTGGCGTTTGTTTTTTTTTCGCAGTATGAATACGCGCGTCCGATTTGCGCTTTTCTCGGCGCGAGTTCGGCGACTTACGCGGTTTTTCAAATGGCGAAAAGCCGCGCGGGAATGAACGTCGAAAGATTGGTTTTATCGGGCGTGATCGTCACTACTTTTCTTTCTTCGATAATCGTTTTGCTGACGAGTCTGCTCGATGCGGCAAAGCTCAGGAGTTTCACGTTCTGGCTGCTCGGCGATTTGTCGCAGGCGACGCAAAACGGATTTTATTTGACTTTAATTGTCGGCGTTATCGGCACGTTTGTTTTAAGCTCGCAAGCCCGCGCGCTTAATTTGATGATGGTCGGCGAGCGCGACGCTTTCGATTTCGGAGTCGAGATCAACAAAGTTCGTCTCATAGTTTTCGCATCGGCGAGCGCTCTGGTCGGAATTTCGGTCGCTGCGAGCGGTTCGGTCGGTTACGTCGGGTTGATCGTTCCGCACCTGATTCGGCTCGTCGCCGGTAGCGACAATCGTTTGGTGATTCCGTTTTCGGCTTTGGCGGGTGCGATTTTCGTCGTTTTGGCTGATACGATTGCGCGTACGGCAATCGCGCCGCGAGAGTTGCCGGTCGGCGCGATCACGGCTTTGCTCGGCGCGCCTTTATTTATTTATTTATTGAGAAGAAATTAGCTGCGAATTACACGAATAGCACGAATAGAAATTTAAATATAAATCTCTTATTTGTGTCAATTCGTGTGATTCGCGGCTCGGAAGAATGCTTGAAGTTCAAAACATTTCAATAAGTTACGGCGCCCGGGAGATTATTAGTGAAATTTCTTTTCGGCTTGAACCGGGCGAAATAATTGCGCTTTTAGGCGCGAACGGCGCGGGAAAAACAACTTTGCTCCGCGCTTTGAACGGAACTTTGCCGGTTAAAAAAGGCGAGATTTTGCTGGACAATAAGTGCTTGTACGAATACTCGCGCCGGGAAATCGCGCAGAAAATCGCGGTCGTCGCGCAGGAAACCGAAACGAAATTTCCTGTTTCGGTTACTGAATACGTTTTAAGCGGAAGATACGCTCACGGAACCGCATTCGGCTGGGAGTCAGAAAATGATTTGCAGATTGCCGCAAATGCTCTTCGGATGTGCGATTTGGAAAATTACGAAAATCGTTTGATGAATCAGCTTAGCGGCGGCGAAAGACAAAGAATCGTTTTAGCGAGAGCTTTGGCGACCGGGGCGAAAATCTTATTGCTCGACGAGCCGACGGCGAATCTCGATCTCGCGCATCAGGGTTTAATGTTTCACCTTGTGCGCGAAAGATGCGAAAGCTGTGAGTCGTCGGCAATCGTCATCACGCACGACTTGAATCTGGCTGCCGAATTTGCCAGGGAAATTATTTTACTAAGCGGCGGAAAAATAGCGGCGAAAGGCTCGCCGGAAAAGGTTTTAACCGAAGAAAACTTAAACGAAGTTTTCAATGTAAGAGTTTTGCTGGACGAAAACCCGATCAGTAAAAAGGTCAGAATAACAAACGTTTACTGACAATTACGAATTACGGATTACGAATTAAAAGATTCTGACATTCTTAATTCTAATTCATAGATAAAACAAACGACGCAGAGGAACGCGGTGCAAATCCGCGACTGCCCACGCAACCGTAAATGTGATTTTGGATTTTAGATTCTGGATTGAAAAGGACGCTTTCTTTTAATCCAAAATCCAAAATCCGAAATCCAAATAAGCCGGGAACTTTGCCAGTTTGTTAGGCAATAAAAACCAATTTCCGCGCTGGGCGGAAAAGGAGAAATATGAAATTTATAAAAGTTTTTAGTTTGATATGTTTTTTTTCAGTCTGCGTTTTCGCTCAAAGCCGAACGATCATTTCGGGCATTGTTTCGGATTTTCAAAAGACACTTCCAAATGCAAGAGTGGTCTTGATTGCGGCAAACGGGCAAGTGCGCGAGGCGCAGACAGACGAAAAAGGATTTTACGTTTTTGAAAACGTTACGGCTGGAAAATACCGCGTCAGCGTTTTGCAGGCTGATAATAACACTCTGATTTCAAAAGAAATCGAAGTCGGCGAAAATCAATCTTTAACGGCGGATTTAACTTTCGGAATACAAGCCCCGAGTAATATTAGGATGGGTGAAGTTACCGTTATTGCTGCGGCAACGGCGCAGCCAATTTCAGAAGTTTCCAAAACCATCAACATCATCGAAGCGCAGGAATTACGAGATCGCGCCGATTTCGCTTTGACTGAAACTTTGCGAACGATTCCGGGGTTTCGCGTTCAACAGCTCGGCGGATTTGGTAGAACGGCTTCGATAAAAACACGCGGTTTGCGAAATCAGGACACTGCTGTTTTGATTGACGGAATTCGTTTCCGCGATGCTTCTTCGATTACCGGCGACGCCTCCGCGTTTTTGTCGGATTTTACCTTGACGAGCGTTTCACGAATCGAAGTTCTGCGCGGTTCGGGAAGTTCGCTTTACGGCACAAACGCCATCGGCGGAACTATTGATTTTCAAACGCCGAAACCGCAATCCGGTTTGCACGGGCAAATCGGCGGCGCGTTCGGCGGTTACGGTTTAGGACGTTTTCGCGGAAATATTTCGGACGGAACGGAAGACGGAAAATTCGGTTTTAATCTGGGCGTTTCGCGAACGGTTTATACAAAAGGAATTGACGGTGAAGACGACGCACACAACACAAATTTTCAATCGCGTATCGAATACAATCCGTTTTCAAACACGAACATTTCGGGCAGATTTTTTATCTCTGACGCTTACGTTCGCCTTAATTCAAATCCTGACACGCTTTTGACCGCGCCGTTTCCGTCAAACGCAAACATAATCGAAGCGAATCCGGGCGTTAATTTCGTTTCGGACGTTAATGACCCAGACAATTTTCAGAAATCGAAATTTTTCAACGGGCAGTTGGTTTTAACTCAAATTATTAATAAAGATTTGGTTTTTCAAGGCTTTTATTCGGGATTGAAAACGTCGCGCAAAAACACGAACGGAGTTTTAGGAGTAGGCTTTCAAAGTCCTTCGACGAGCCTTTTTGACGGAACGATTCAAACCGCAAACGGGCATTTCAACTGGACGCCGAATCGCGCAAACGAAATTACAATCGGTTACGAATACGAGCATGAAAAATTCGGTAACGACGGATTTACGCCAAACGGAGCCGGAGATTTTTTCACTCGTGCTTATCAATCGAGCAACACTTTTTACGCGCAGGATTTGCTTCAATTTTTCAACAACAAACTGCAAATCGCCGGAGGATTTCGCGCGCAGTTTTTCGATTTGAAAACGCCTAAATTCAGTTTAAACAGCGCTCCGTATACGAATTTAACGCTCGAAAACCCGCCTGCGGCTTACACCTTCGATGGCGCGGCGTCTTACTTTTTTGAAATGAGCGGAACGAAAATACGCGCCCACGTCGGAAACGGTTACCGCGTTCCGTCGCTTTATGAAAGATTCGGCACGTTTTACAGCAGCTTCGGAACGCCGAGTTTTGTCGCGCTCGGCGATCCGAATTTGCAACCGGAAAAAACAATCGCATTTGACGGCGGAATCGAGCAGGATTTGTTCGACAATCGCGCTAAACTGACGGCTGTTTATTTTTACACGAAATTGATTGACACGATTGGTTTCGGAAACGTCGTGGCAAATATTGGAACAACGAACAGACCTTTCGGCGGTTATATCAACACGAAGGGCGGCATCGCGCGTGGCGCGGAATTTAGCGGACGAATTAACCCGACTCGTTCAACAGACATTTTCGCTTCTTACACTTTCACAAACAGCGACCAGCGCGCGCCGCAAGTTTCGGGAACGCGCTTTATCGAAACTCTTGGAATTCCGGTTCATCAATTCACTTTGGTTGCGACGCAAAGATTCAAGCGCGCCTGGGTAAATTTCGATTTTCTGGACACGAGCGACTATCTCGCGCCGATTTTCAGCAATCAAAATTTTAGAACCTACGTTTACCGTTTCAAAGGAAATCGCAAAGCCGATTTGACTGCCGGCTACACTTTTCCGATCAAAGGCGAAAGAACGAATCTGCGCGTTTTCGGCACGATTGAAAATTTGTTCGATTACGATTACTACGAAAACGGATTTCGCACATTCGGGCGCAACGGCAGAGTAGGTTTAAGTTTCGGTTTTTAAGAAACAAGTGCGCGATAAACAGAGAAAATTACACAAAGCGTGGAGTTTAAGAAGTTATTTTATTTGTTGGTTTGATTTTGCGTCCGTTTTTGATGGTTCAGCACTGATTCGCTTATAAATCATTTGCAGACCTTCGAGCAGCAAGTTTTCGTTGACAATTTCGATTATTTCGCAATTCTCCGCAATCAAACGAGAAAAGCCGCCTGTGGAAACCACGCGCGGCTTTTCGTTTAATTCGTTAATCATTCTGCGCAAAATGCCTTCTGTTAAACCCAGATAACCGTAGAAAACTCCCGACTGAATCGCGGAAACGGTCGAATTTCCGAAAACGCCGTTCGGTTTTTCGATTTCGACGCGCGGAAGCTTTGCCGCTTTCAAATAAAGCGATTCGGCTAGAGTTTCAATGCCCGGCGCGATGATTCCGCCGATGAATTCCGATTTTGAATTAACCGCGTCAATCGTCGTCGCCGTTCCGAAATCACAAATGATGCACGGCGCGCCGTATTTTTCGCGCGCGGCAAAGGCGGCAACAAAACGATCAGCTCCGAGATTTTCCGGCGGCAGATATTTTATTTTAAGTCCCGAATCAAAAGAAGAATCAACGAAGATCGGCTTTATTTTAAGATGGTTTTCCGAAAAGTTGCGGATTGCCCCGTTAATCCGCGGCACTACCGACGAAACAATAACGGCTTGAATCGGACAATTCAAGTTCGATTTTATTAAATTATTTATTTCTTCTGCGGAATATTCTCGAACCGTCGGAATCGTGAATTTTGAAATGAGATGATCTTTGTCGAAAATGCCGAATTTGATTGATGAATTGCCGATATCAACTGCTAAAAGCATTGTCAAAGGTAAGTGGTAAATCGTAAGTGGTAAACGGTTAATGGTGAATTAAAGCAAATTCTCTTTCATTTACCACTTACCACTTTCCGTTTGCTACTATAATCATCCCTGCAGCGGCAAACCGTCGTAAACTACTTGCCAGCCGTTTCTTTTGCTTGTTCTGAGGCTTTTCGTAAACCATTCCAGTGCCTTCGCCGGGTCGTCGTAAAGCTGTACGGAAGGCTGATTTTCGCGCGGGTCAACGCGACAAATCGCGCCGCCTTCGGTTGCTGTTTTCACGCACAGAAGCGCGTACATGTTATTTTTTGATAATACCGCGGTTCTCATCTGCACTTCTTCCGACTCAAATTCGTCGAATTCGTCAAACTCGACGAATTCTCCGGCTTCGTTGTCGTCGTCAAAATCCAAACCGTCGTTTTCGTAATCGTATTGGTCATTCATAAAATTAATTAAATTGTAAATATTAGATGCTTTTTACAAATTACACGGTTGACCGGCAAAGTTCAATCCATTTTTCGCTTTGATAAAGATTGCGCCGCTGTCAAATATCAATTTAACGACGATTTTCGCTCGAAAGTTTTGCCTGCGGAATGTCTTTGATTGGTTTTTATTATCGTTTTCGGGTTGTTTTTCTGTTCGCGAAAGAATTTCATTAAGCCGCCCTTAGATTTTCCACGTCGCCCGCCTGAATGATGCGAATCTCGCCGTTTTTCAGTTCGACCCGCAGCGCACCGTTTTCTTCGATGCCGCGCGTATCGCCGGTAACGATTTCGTTTTCCAGCGCAACTTTAACCGGTTTGCCGTAAGAGTATGAAGAACGTTCCAACCATAATTGTCGAATAGCTGCCGCGTCTTTTTCTTCGTTTAATATTTGATAAAATTTATTTAAGCTTGCGGTCAAATTCTCGAGAAAACGTTCAAAATCAACGGATTCGCCTGTTTCATTTTCAATCGAAGTGGCAAGTTCGGCGATTTCAGCCGGAAAGTTGGACGATTTTAAGTTTACGCCGATTCCGACGATAACGGCTAAACCAATCGAGGTTTCCGTTGTTTCCGCTAAAATACCGCTGATTTTTTTGCCGTTAATGTGCACGTCGTTCGCCCATTTGATGTCGGGCTGTAAGGCGAGAGTTTTCAAAGTCTCGTAAACGCCGACCGCCGTCATTAAAGTAATCAAAGATAAAAAACGCGTTTCGATTTTCGGACGCAGAACGATGCTGAAATAAAGTCCGGCGTCTTTTTCGGAAATCCAGGTTCTGCCCTGCCTTCCGCGTCCGGCGCTTTGCTGCCGCGCGACAATGCACAAACCTTCTTCCGCGCCGCGTCTCGCTTGATTTAGAGCTTCCGTATTGGTTGATTCGAGCTCTTCAAAACGAAGAATTGTAAAATTCATAAAAAAGAGCGAAATGGAACTGATTAAAACAGGTCGGTATTGATAAATTCTTTGGAAATCTGCAGAAACTCGCGCATTTTTCTCTTTATCCGTGTTCTACTTTTTCACGCTCCAAAGCGAATCAACGAAATAATTTCGGCTGTCAAAAAAGTTTCGTACAACTTGAAAACCGCTGGTTTCGGCTAAATCTTCGATCATTTCCGAACTGTATTTTTGCGATATTTCCATGAAAATCGGTTCCCATTGTTTAAAGTCGAAGCTGCAACTTGTGGATTCAATATGAACAGTTTGATTTTCGCGGCTGATCAGAAAAGAACGCGCGGCGCATTCGGTCGGGCGATAAATGGCGTAGTGAGAAAAGTTTTCTACATTAAAATTCGCGCCGAGCTCGCGGTTGATGCGTTTTAATAAATTTAAATTAAACCGGGCGGTAACGCCCTGCGCGTCATCGTAAGCGGCTAAAATCGTGCGCGGGTCTTTCTGCAAATCGAAGCCGACGAAAAGCATATCGGTTTCGTTCATCACGGCACGCAGCTCGACGAAAAATTCCAGCGCCTGCTCGCGGCTGAAATTGCCGATATTCGAGCCTAGAAATAAAAGAATCTTCGCACGTTTCGACTCGTTTTTTAGCGTTTCCAGTATGCGAAAATAATCTCCGTTTTTAGCATTTACCTTCAAGCCGGGAAATTTCGCGGTGAATTTTTCGGATAAAAAATCAATCGCCTCGGCGGAAATATCAATCGGCGAGTAAGTGAAATCGGCTTTCTGACGCAAAAAATAATCAACAAGAACAGCCGTTTTCGTGCCGTCTCCAGCGCCGAGTTCGATTAAATCGAATTCCGGGCAATCACCACAAAAGGCTTCGTAAATTTCGTTTTTCCGCGTTTGGAAAATTTCCAACTCCGAGCGCGTCAAATAATATTCAGGCAATTCCATAATTTTTTGGAAAAGCCTCGAACCTTCGTCATCGTAAAAATATTTTGAAGAAAGATACTTCGGAGTTGACGATAATCCTCTTTGAACGTCTTCGGCAAAGGTGTTTTGTTTTGCTGCGCTTGTCGGTTGCATTTTTTATGAAAATCAAAAGGGTTTTGACCGGAGAAACAGGTTCATAAAAGAATATTTCAAATACAGATGATTTTTTTATTTGTTTTTATATTGCTTATCCTTATTTCTGTCCAAAGATTCATTTAGCTAAACGAATTCCCGTAAATTGCCAGCGCAGATGCGGGTGAAAAAAATTTCGGTAAGTTTTCCGGCTGTGACAGATCGGCGTTGCGACCGAAGCGCCGCGCAAAACCATCTGATTTATCATAAATTTGCCGTTGTACTCGCCGACCGCGCCCGGCGGTTTCGTGAAATTCGGGTACGGAAGATAAGCCGAATTCGTCCATTCCCAGCGCAAACCCCACTCGAATTTTTCACACGCCGCTTCCCATTCGAATTCGGTCGGAAGCCGCATCCTCTTCCATTCGGCGTATGCCGCCGCTTCGTAAAAAGAAACGTGACAAGCGGGCGCGTCAGGTTTTAATTTCCGCAAACCCGCGAGCGTGTAAACGAACCATTCGCCGTCTGTTTTATGCCAGTAAAGCGGCGAATTTATTTCATTATTATTAACCCAATCCCAACCTTCCGAATGCCAGAAACGAAAATCTTTATAACCGCCGTCTTCGATGAATTCGAGATATTCGGCATTGGTGACCGGATGCCGAGCGATTGAAAAATCGTTCAGAAAAACTTCGTGATGTCCGAGTTCATTGTCGAAACAAAAGCCGTCTCCGTTATAACCGATTTTATAAATTCCGCTATTGATTTGGATGAATTCATCGGAATTGGATTCATTTTTTACAGTTTTTTCAACCAGAGCGAAATCTTTCCGGTAAACCGGAAAAAGCGGATTGCAGCTAAAGGTGTATTTAAGATCGGTGAGAAAAAGCTCCTGGTGCTGCTGTTCGTGATTCAAGCCCAAAATTACGAGCTGGCGAACATCTTCGGGCAAATCTTCGGCGAGAAACTCGCGCATTTTTCCATCAACGTATTTGCGGTAAGCGAAAACCTCGCGGACGGTCGGGCGCGACAAGTCTCCGCGATTGTCGCGGCGCGTGCGATTGCCGATTGAATTGTAGTAACTGTTGAAAAGAAAGCCAAAATCCCGGTTGTATTCTTTATATTCAGGCGCGAATTTTTTCAGAATCATTTCCTCGAAAAACCAGGTCGTATGCGCGATGTTCCACTTCGGCGGAGAAACGTCAACAATCGGCTGCGGAATGTAATCTTCGGTTTCGAGCGGCTCGCAAAGCGTTTCGGTATGTGCGCGAACTCGTTCGTAAAATTCGAGCAATTCGCTCGCGTTTTGTTTCTTCGGATATGTTGCCTGCATATTTTTTATTAAAACAAAATTTAGAGATAAATGAAAACTTTTTTCATTTGTTTTATCTTTAAATCAAGGCAACTTCAAAATTATTTGCTTTCCGTGAAACGGGAATAAAGCTCAATTTTTCGCAGGGCTTCGCGGCTGATTTCCGCTAGATAATAATCTTCGTCGTTCGTGCTCGACTGTAAAACCGGAATTGCCGATTCGTCGCCGATTGCGCCGAGCGCGAAGGCGGCTTCGCGTTTCGTGTCGTCGTGTTCTTTCGCATTACGAAGAATCGAGATTAAAACGACGTTTGCCGGACGAAAAACGGGAAATCGTTCGATGAATTTATTTTGTTCGGGAACCGCGTTTACTTTGAGGCTGTCCGGCACGAAAATTCCGGTCGTGATAACTTTTGTGTTACCCGTGCGAATGTTCTGCGCGATTTGTCCGACGGAACGCGCAGCGCTGCGGCGCAAAAAATCGTCGGCTTCGTTTTCATTTTTCGGCTTTCCGCGCAAAATCTGCGTCAAAGCGTCAACTGCCGAAACGTCGCCGATATCGCCGAGCGCGACGACGGCGGCATTTTTTACTTCTGCAATTTTATCCTTTTGAAAGACTTGCAAAAGCGGATTGACCGCGAGCGGATTTTTTACTTTTCCGAGCGCGTAAACGGCTTCGCGCCGTACAAATTCGCTTTTATCCGTGAGAAGCGGCGATAAAACAGCAAACGCTTCGTCGGCGGGCAGAAAAATTACGGAAAAAGCGGCGGTCGCGCGAACGATTTCCGATGAATCGCGCAATGCGGGAATTGCAATGCGCGACGCTTCCGCCGTTTCGTAATTTCTGATTTGCAGCAGCGCGTCTCGTTTTTGTTCCGTGTTTCCGCGCCGGATTTTCTCGGCTAAAAGCTCGAAATTATCCTGAGCGAAAGCGTTTGTTGTAAAAATGCAAAGCGCGCAAACGAATAACGAAAATTGAAGCCAAAGTTTCAATTTCGTTATTCGTAATTTGTAATTTTTAATTGTAAACCTCACGCTGCCCGATGATAATTCTGCCGCCGGACGCTTTCCCATTCGATGACCTGCCGAGCACGTTTATTTTCGTAAGCGTCGGAAAGCGAAACGATTAAATCATCGTTTGATGCGTTATTTTCTTTTGTTTTGGAAATTCGTTTGGTAAGAAGAGTGGAAATGTAATCTAAAACGGCAGAAGTTTCTTTTTCGTTTAATTTATTAATTTCGCTGGCGACATTTGTATTTGTTTGGTTAACCATCTGTTTTTTCCTCCTTTGGTTCGAGGCAGACAGTCAAACGGCAAACTTATTTATTTCAAGTTTCGACTGTCCGCGTAATTAATTTTCTCATCATTAAATCTTTCGTTTTGTTTACTCCTGCGGCTCAAGATGATAAGCGCATTTATAAAATTATCACAAAACGCAAATTTTGGGCAAAAGAAATTAGACAAAAAGATCGAAAATAAATAAAATTGAGAGCATGAGTTTTCATCAAAACAGCCTCGTCCTTAGATAGCCGCTCGCCCGAATCAAATTTCGGCGACGCGGCGCACCTGCATCGAACAAAAATCAAAATTAAAAATTCAAAGTAGATGAAATTAGCATAAACAGCTAAGATTGTCTTTTTATTTCGAGCGCGAAAAGCACTAAAACATTCGTGTTTATTCGCCGCTAATATCACAAAAACTATAAAAATATGGACGAGAAATATTTTGCCGCAAAAATAGAAGATAAATGGCAGATGAAGTGGCTGGAATCGGGCGCTTTTGAAGTGGAAATGGACAGCGACAAACCGAAATTTTATCAATTGGAAATGCTGCCGTACCCGTCGGGCAATCTGCATATGGGACACGTTCGCAATTATTCCATCGGCGACGCACTGGCTTGGTACAAACGCTTGAAAGGCTTTAACGTGCTGCATCCGATTGGTTGGGATTCTTTCGGGCAGCCGGCTGAAGAAGCGGCGATTAAACGCGGCGTTAATCCGCGCGATTGGACGGAAGAAAACATCAAGCATATGCGCGGGCAATTGCAGCGATTGGGTTTGAGTTATGACTGGCGTAGGGAAATGTTCGCGCACCGACCGGATTATTACAAATTCGACCAGTGGTTTTTTCTGAAAATGTACGAAATGGGTTTGGCGTACAAAAAATTGTCGCAAGTCAATTGGTGCCCGAACGAAAAAGCGACGCTGTCAAACGAACAAGCGAGCGGCGGAATCTGCTGGCGTTGCGGCGCGGCGGTCGAGAGAAAGGATTTGGAACAGTGGTTTTTCCGCACGACGAATTACGCCGATCAATTGCTCGACGATATGGCGGAAATTGAGGCGGGCTGGGCGGAAAAAGTTTTGAAACGTCAGCGAGATTGGATCGGGCGCAGCGAAGGCGCATTCGTGGATTTTGCCGTGAAGGATTCGGACGAAAAAATCCGCGTTTTCACGACGCGCATTGACACGATTTACGGCGCGAACGCAATCGTCGTCGCGGCGGAGCATCCGATTATCGAAGCGAATTACGCGAATTTTTCCTATGAAACCAAAGCCGTTATCGAGAAAATCAAAGCCGATAAGTTGAAAGTTACCGATCACGAAGCGGAAATCGAAAAAGAAGGCGTTGACACGGGACTGAAAGCAGTTAATCTGTTTTCCGGCGAAGAATTGCCGGTTTGGGCGGCGAATTACGTTTTAATCGAGTACGGAACCGGAGCCGTTATGTCGGTTCCGGCGCACGACGAACGCGATTACGAATTTGCCCGAAAATACGATTTGCCGATAAAAGTCGTGATCGAGCCGCACGGAAAAGCTCATGAAATTTCAAACGATAATAAGTTGGCGCACGACGAAATGATTGATTCGGCGTTTTCCGACTATGGCGTTGTCGTTAATTCAGATTTGTGGAACGGCAAAACGACCGAGGACGCAAAAAGGGAAATGGCTGAATACGCCGAACGACACGGTTTTGGCGAAGCGGCGACGACTTATCGTTTGCGCGATTGGGGCGTTTCGCGCCAGCGTTTCTGGGGCGCGCCGATTCCGATCATTTACTGCGAAAAGTGCGGCGTCGTGCCGGAAAAATACGAAAATCTGCCAATCGAATTGCCAGAAAAAGCGGAATTTACCGGAACGGGCGAATCGCCTTTGGCGAAGGTCGAAAGTTTCGTCAATACGACTTGCCCGAAATGCAATGAGCCGGCAAAACGCGAAACCGACACGATGGACACGTTTGTTGATTCGTGCTGGTATTATTTTCGTTACACCGATCCGAAAAATTCGGAAATGCCTTTCGATCCGAAAATCGCGGCGTACTGGACGCCGGTTGATCAATACATCGGCGGCGACGATCACGCCGTTATGCATTTGATCTACACGCGTTTTTGGACGAAAGCGATGCGCGATATGGAGCTGATCGGTTTCAGCGAGCCTGTGAAAAGATTGCTAACGCAGGGCATGGTCATCGGCGAAACGTTTTTCGACGAAATCCCGAACCCTGACGAGCCGGAGGGAAAAGGAAAGCGCGTTTATTTTCCGCCTTCTTCGGTTTCGGTCGAGCGCGACGCGAAAGGCAAAATCATCAGCGCGAAATCGGCTGAGGGAACGACTTTGAAATCGGCGGTCGAACGAATGTCGAAATCGAAGGGCAACGGCGTTGACCCGGACGAAATGGTCGAGATTTACGGCGCCGACGCGGCTCGTTTGTTTGTTTTGTTCGCCGCCCCCGCCGAAAATGAATTGGTTTGGAATGAGTCGGGAATCGAAGGAGCGGTGAGATTTTTGCAGAGAGTCTGGCGCTTCGTCTGGAAGTGGAAGTCCAAAATCCAAAGTCCAAAGTCCGAAGTCCAAAACGAAGAGTTTTCATCTGACGCCCGAAAACTGCGGCAGAAAACCCACCAAACTATTAAACGAGTTACGGAAAATTTTGAATCTTTGCAGTTCAATACTCCTGTCGCTGCTTTGATGGAATTGTCGAACGCTCTTTATGATTTCAAAGTCGACTCGGAAACGGCGAGTGAAACTGATTTGTACGCGATTCGTGAAGCGGTCGAAAGTTTGATTTTGATGCTCGCGCCGTTCGCGCCGCATACGGCGGAAGAATTGTACGCGCAAATCGTCGGAAACGAGAACGGAATGCTGGCGAACGGCGCGCGTTTTCCCGAATACCGCGAAGAATTGGCGCGAGCCGACGAAATCGAAATTCCGGTTCAGGTGAACGGCAAATTGCGCTCGCGCATTTTAGCCGCGCCGGATACGGCAAACGATGAATTGGAAATAATGGCTTTAGCCGACGCGAAAATTCAGGAATATACGAACGGAAAGGAAATCGCTAAAGTAATCGTTGTGCCGAAACGCCTGGTCAATATTGTTGTAAAAGGATAGTAAAAGGTTTGCTTGTAGAACTTAGCAATACGTTTACTGCAGAGTCTTTACAGTGGTTTTTAATGAATTCCATTAACGCTCCGTTTCGAAAAACTCATAAATAAAATCAACAAATGCGGATTCGCATCGCGCGGCAAACCCGTGTTTGTTGATTTTACCTTGATTGACATTC
This sequence comes from Pyrinomonadaceae bacterium, assembly GCA_036388895.1. Classification (GTDB taxonomy): domain Bacteria; phylum Acidobacteriota; class Blastocatellia; order Pyrinomonadales; family Pyrinomonadaceae; genus SXVE01. Next base: position 14,304 of record DASVQY010000058.1, read on the forward strand.
TTAAAAAAACTAAAATCTAATCGCAATAAATTTACGTAATACCCGTCTGCGGTTATAAAGAATAGGAAAGTCGCAAAATTTTTTCTGATAAAAAGCTGAAAATTAGTAATGAAAGAGTGTCAACATTGTAAGAAGTGTTATACAGACGATGTTAGCGTTTGTCCGACCGACGGAATGCCGACGTTTCACACGATCAGCGGCGAACCGGTTCTGGAAGGCAAATACCATCTCGAAAAGCGACTCGGACAGGGCGGAATGGGCGTGGTTTATTGCGCTAAACACGCTTATCTGAAAACTCAGCACGCGATAAAAATCATTTTGCCGGATTTGGTCGGCAATGACCCGCAGCTCGTCACGCGTTTTCGTCAGGAAGCGCTCGCCGCCGCCGCTATTCGTCATTACAACGTAGTTTCCGTTACAGATTACGGCGTAGCGATGGGAACGATGCCGTTTCTCGTCATGGAATATGTCGAAGGCGAATCTCTGCACGACCTTTTAGCGCGAGAAAAACGCCTTTCGCCGGAAAGAGCTCTCGAATTGATGACGGCGATCTGCAGCGGAATCGGCGCCGCGCATCAGCAGGGAATCGTTCATCGCGATTTAAAGCCGCTTAATATAATGATTTGCAAAGACAAATCGAATATCAACGAAGCGGTTAAAATTCTCGATTTTGGTTTGGCGAAAATAAAATCCGGCGAGCTTCTCGGCTCTTTTATACAGGCGCAGACGACTGGACTTATGGGCTCGCCGTATTATATGGCTCCTGAACAATGGTCGGACGAGGAACCGGACGCGCGTTCCGACATTTATTCTCTGGGCGTAATGCTTTTTCAAATGCTGACCGGCGACGTGCCTTTCAAAGGCTCTTCGATTCCGGCGATTATGAAAAAGCATATGACCGATCCAGCGCCTTCGTTTGCCGAGCTCGGCGTGGGTATTTCGCCGCAGATCGAATTGGCGGTGCGGCATACGCTCGAAAAAGACCCGGAAAAACGCACGCCTTCGATTGAGGTTATGATCGGGGAATTGCGAAGCGCGATTGGCGTGCCGATGCAGAATATCGGCGTGATTACGAACCCGGCTTTGCCGATTGCCGCTCCGCTCAGTATTTTAACCAAACCGCCGAAATCGAAAGTTTTCGTTGATAACGTCGCCGTCGGTCAAAGCAAGCCGGACGGTTTGTTGTTTTTAGAAGGCATTCAAAGCGGCAATCATCATTTACGCGTCAGTCACGATGGTTTTGTGGACTGGGAAAATGAAATCGTTTGCGACGGAAAACCGAGGCAAGTCGTCGCCGAGCTGCGCGCCGCACCGCCGCCGGACAAAAACGCGATTCCGAAACCAGCCGCCGAGATTCAACCGCCAATCGTGCCGCCCGTTAAGACGCCCGCCCAAACTACGCCGCAAAATATTTCCCGAAAACCTTCGCCGGAAACTCAGGCGCAAAGTGTCGTGCGTCAAAACTTGCGAGCCGATGATCTGAAAACCGTCGTTGAATCGAAGCCGGAGAAAAAATCCGGTTTTTCGCCGCTGTTTTGGGCAATTATTGGAATTTCGGGCTTATTGCTACTTGCTAGTATTGGAATCGGCGGCGCTTACTTGCTCGGATTGCTCGGCGGGAAAAATGCTGATGTAAGCGGAAAGGGCAATAGAGCGACAAATACAGCAACAAACACGGCGAATAATACGGCAAATAACGCGGCGAATAACGCGACGCCGGAATCAACTCCGAATTCCGTATCGGTTCCGGTTAAATCGGAAATGGTAAAAATTACCGGCGGAACGTTTGAAATGGGACGCAATGACGGCAGAGAAAACGAACAGCCGGCGCACAGCGTAACTGTAGAAGATTTCTGGATGGACAAAACGGAAGTAACAAATGCCGAATATTACGCTTTTACAAGCGAAACCGGGTACAAACCGCTTCCGGCGCACTGGGTCAACGAAAAACCGATTCCCGGTCAAGAGCAGATGCCGGTTCGCTTCGTCAATGTCGAAGACGTGAAAGCATTTGCCGATTGGCGCTCGGAACGTGACGGCGTTTCTTACCGTTTGCCGACCGAAGAAGAGTGGGAATATGCCGCTCGCAACGGTGAGAAAAATAATCTGTATCCGTGGGGCGATGAATATGAAAGCCGCTGCGCCGTTTTGGACGAGGCAAGCACCGAAACGAAAACGGTCGGAACGAAAACCTGTGCGAACGAATGGGGCGTTCAGGATTTAATCGGCAATGTATTTGAGTGGACGAGTTCCGAAGCAAAGGTTTATCCGGGCAATAACAAACTTCGACTGGAGAATGTCAAAGGAACTTTTTTTATGGTGCGCGGCGGTTCGGCGTTTCAAAAATCGAAAGGCGAGCTTGCCATAACTTCGGCTTTCCGCCAGCCCATTGAAGCGAAAAAACGCAGCGCCGAACTCGGTTTCAGGCTGGTTCGCGCGGATTGATCAGAAAGTGTAGGAGTTTTTATGTTCAGCAGTAGAATTACGTTTTTGTTTATTTGTTCGACGTTTTTTGCGGGCGGAGTTTTCGGTCAGGATTTGGGAAGCAGCAATAAACTTTTCCGCTCGCCTGAAACGAAATCAAAAAGCAGCTCCACGCCGAGCAAAAAGCCCGCGCCGAAAAAAGAGTCTCCGTCAGCCGCAAAAAGTAAAACTCCGGCGAAAACCAAGCCGAAAGCGACTGAAAAAAATACGGTTACAGCGCAGAAATCAACTAAATCCGTCAGTAAGCCAACGGTGAAAACCGAAACTAAAACCGCAACGAAATCCGCTGAAAATGTTGCGGCGAATAATCGTCAACAGACGCCTGCAAATCAGCTAGTTAAAGCCACGCCGGAAAATAATCCGAGTAAAAATGTTGTTATAACGGTCGGTCAGCCGATGAGCGATGAATTTAACGAACTTTTCGAGCGCGGAATCGAAGAAGGCAATGCGGCGCGTGACGCGCGCGATTATATGAAAGCCGAAGGCGCTTATTTGCGCGCCCAGAGTCTGAAAACAAGAGATTCGCGCGCGATATACGGTCTCGGCAATTTGTACAGCGACCAGCAGCGCTGGGAAGAAGCCGAACGGGCTTACCGAACGGCGATCGAACTCGAACCCGACGGCGCCGACGCTCACATCGCTTTGAGTTACGTTTTAACTCAGCCGATTGTCGGCACGAATTTGTCGGAAAGATACTCGGAAGCCGAAAGATTGGCGCGTCGCGCGATTGAGCTCGATAAAAACAACGCTCTGGCTTACGACCAGCTCGGCGTTTCGCTGGAATTAAACGGCAAAATAGGCGTTGAAACGCAGAAGGCGTTTCGCCGGGCAATAGAACTTGACCCGGAATTCGCTCTGGCTTATGCTCACCTCGGCAGATTGCTTCGCCGAAAAGGCGAATCGAACGAATCCGCCGAAGCATACCGCAAAGCGATTCAGCTTTCGAACGACGTTCCGACGATGATTCTCGTAGCGGAGGTTATGCAGTCGCAGCAGCGTTTTCTCGATTCCGAACAGCTTCTGCGCCGTGCTTTGCAAAAAGACCCGAAAAATCCGACCGCGCTTTTTCTGCTCGGTCGCGCTTTGACCACGCGCAGCAGTTTTGAAGAAGCCGAAACGGTTTTGAAAAAGAGCGCCGATGTCAGCCCGAACGGTTTCGTCGCGTATATGCTTTTAGGTTCGATGTATATGCGGCAAAACAAATTCGGCAAAGCCGAAGATTCACTGATGAACGCTTTAAAGGTGGTTTCGATGAACGAGAAAAAACGTCTGGCGCAGGAATTTGAGTTAATCGGGGACAGTTATTTGCAGAACGGCAAAAACAAAGACGCCGCCCGCGTTTATCGCGTGGCGATGAGTCTCGGCGCGGAAAGAAACGTTTTATCAGCCAAATTAGCTAAAGCCCTCGAAAGTTAAAAGTTAAATAAAAAAGTGAAAGCCGCAAAAGGCGTAATCTTTCGTTTTACCGGCAAGATTTTTAAAAGCCGTATTAATTGCCCGGAAATTCACAAATCTTGAGTTTTTAGAAAAAGCGTGTAAATGGACAAAATTTTACCTTCCTGTTCAGCATTGAAATTTTAATTGAAAACCGAAGCCGATTAAGCGTCTTTTTCAGACAATCTTTGAAGTTGATTATTTAATTAAACGAAAAAGTTTTTATTAAAGAGCCGCTTTCAGCGATTTGTTTTCAGCAGCAAAAAAAACGATGAATTATTGTCCCAAATGTCAGCGATCTTACGAAAATGAAGCGCAGAGATTTTGTTTGAGCGACGGCGCCCGGCTTGTTCCCGCGCCGAATTCGGAAAAATCGAAAAGCAAAACGAGCGGCGTTTTTACAAATATTATCGGCAGACCGACGCCAATCGGCAAAGACGAAGACAAACTCGCTTCGATTACGCGTTTTGTGAAAACCGAAACAGCGCCGTCGCCAATGCCTAATTTCACGCCGTCCGACGAAGACTCGAGAGTTGACGAAAGCTCAAGAGTTAAAAACGACGAAGTGGAGCTCGAACTAGCTCCGGTTTCAATCGTCGGCGATGCCGCCGGATTGGAACTCGAACTCGATGATTTTGAGCCGAATCAAGTTTTTACCAAACCGGCGCGAGTTGTTAATCCGAATGAAATTCCTTCCGGCACGGCGGAAGCCCGCGACCCTAAAACAAATCCGACCGGCAGAACGGCTTTCAGCCGCGAAAACCCGAATGTCTTGCTCGGGCAAACGATAAAAGGACGCTATCTTTTAACTGATCTTCTCGGCGTGGACGAAACAAGCGTTTCGTACTTAGCCGAAGACAAAATCAACCCGCCGAAAAAGGCTTCGGTCAGAGTTTTAACCGACGAAAACCACGATGAATTGACCGGCGCGCTTTTTGCTGAAGAGCGCGTTTCGCTGTCGCACATAAATCACCCGAATATCGCGCGAGTATTCGATTCGGGCGAACTGCCCGAAGGAATGCCGTTTATCGTCAGCGAATTCATCGAAGCCGGTTCGGTTCGCGATTTAATAAAAAAATCCGGTCAAATAAATGCTCTGCGGACGGCGCGAATCATACGCCAGGCGGCTTACGCTTTGAGCGAAATTCATCAAAGCTCGATTCTGCACCGTGACCTGAAACCGGAAAATATACTTCTGCCGGTTTCCGAAAGCGGTGCCGAGCAAGTCGTTTTAACGGATTTCGGCGCGTCAAGCGGCAAACTTTACAGCGGAAACTTATCGTATAAAGCGCCGGAAATCCTCGAAGGAAAAACCGCGACTTTTGCCGGCGACATTTATTCGCTGGCTGTCATCGCGTATCAAATGCTGATCAATCGTTTGCCGTTTCAAGGCGCGAGCGAAAAAGAACTGCTTAAAGCGCATCAGCACGGGTTAATGCTTTTGCCGACTAGTATACGTTTTGACGTGCCGCCCGCGGTTGATAAAATCCTGGAAAAGGCATTGGCTTTTGATGTTTCTGATCGCTATCCGAAAGCGCGTGATTTCGGCGACGCGTTTTTTAACGCCGTGACGACCGCTCCAGAATCGACCGAAAACGAGGAAGTATTTCAACAGGAAAGAACGAATCTGCTCGCGGCGGATGATATGCCCGTCGAAATTCCGATGCCGAGTTCGCCTTTAATCTTACCGGAATCTAAAATCACGCCGTTCGATTTCGCAAATTTTGAGCAAAACCAAACAGAACCGTTGAACAGTGATGCTGAGCAAGCGGAAACAATCGAAGACGGAGCCGTTTTAAATTCGGCGGCAACTTTGATTACGGATGTTCCGGGCATACAAAAAAAATCGGAAACAACGGATACGAACGTAATAAAATCGCAGAAAGATTTATGGACGCGCCGCTCGCCCGAACCGCCGGTTAAAGCGAGTCGAAGCTGGTTGCTGTTTTCGCTTCTGGGACTGGCGATTTTGCTTGGGGGAATCTGGGCTGCCTGGAATTATTCTTTAAAGCAGCAAAATGAAACGGAATTTGCGGCTCAAACGCAGAATGCCGAGCAAAATCAGCAGAATCAGCAAAATCAACAAAACGTTCAGCCACTTGTAACAAATCCGTCTGCAAGCAATTCGCCGCAAAGCGAAAACATCGAAGTTCCGCCTTTGCCGCGCCAGATTTCGCAGCCGCCCGATACAATTTATTTTCAAAACAGCAAGCAGAATCTGAAAGGCGATTTGCTGCGAAATTATATTCCGTTTTCGCTTTATTACCCGAAGGATTGGGAAGTAAATGCCGTTATGGAAGGCGGAAAAAACGGAACGCGCGGCAAATTTCTGGACATTTCAAAAAACGCGCCGAACGGTATGCTTTCCGAACAGATGCTGATCAGTTACTACGACAGCGAAGGAATTTACAAAAACGATTCGGAGAAATTTCCGCAGTTGGTCAAAGAAACCAACGAAACACTGAAAAAACTAATTCCGAATTATCAGGTGCTTTCCGAAGGCGAAACGGTAATAAACGGCTGGAAAGGCTATGAAGTGAAATTTCAGGGCGGCGGAACGACCGCCAACGGCGAAAAATTAATCGTCTGGGGCAGGCGTTTGTTCATTCCCGCCGTTCGCGCCGGTCTTAAAAGCGGCTATGAGTTAACTCTGCTAGCAACATCGTTTTCAACGGAAGTGAAAAGCGTTGATGATGTCGGCACGAAAGGCGAACTCGCAACCGTTTTGGAAACGTTCGAGCCGAATCAGAATTTTTAGAACAAACACAATATTTTCAGAGGGAGCGCAAACGAACCGTTTGTGCTCCCTTTTAAGCGCTTGGTTTGGATTCAACAAATGTCCGGCTTTCATCATCAAAACGGCGATTTGCTGGTGCCTTTAAGGGCGATTAACGTTGTGTTTGTTGAAATCGAAATAAAAAATAATTACCGGCGTAAGTTTCCTTCGGCTCAATTAGTTCGATAAGATTTTGGGTGAATTTGAGCGGTGAAATATCTTTCAAGCAAACCTAAAGGCATGTGGTTTTAAATCAGATAGTTTTAATGATAATGTTTTTAATATCGTTTGTTACAACGCGCGTTATTTTGCGTGAGAGATTCGGTTAAGAGGTTCTAATGAAAAATATATTGAAATTTTTTGGTTTATTCATTGCGCTGAGCGTTATTTTTTCGATGTTTTCGGCTTGTTCGAGCACGACCGAGCCGCAAAAAGGATCAATTGGCGAAAAAACGACCGCCGAAAATCCTTCGAATGCCGGTGAAAACACAACTTCGGGCGGCAAATCTTCCAACTTTCCGCCGGTTCCGTCAGCGATTCAAAACGCAGAAATTAGAAAAGTTGACGGAAGTACGTTTAAGGTTTCCGATTTGAAGGGAAAGGTTGTGCTGCTGAATTTGTGGGCGACCTGGTGCGGTCCGTGCCGTCAGGAAATGCCGCATCTGGTGGCGATGCAGAACGAATTAAAATCCAAAGATTTTATGGTCGTCGGGTTAAATGTTGACGAAGAATCAACCGACGAAATCGTGCCTTTCGCCGAGAAAATGAAGTTAAATTACGACCTCGCCTGGGCGGACGAAAAATTAATGCGCGAATTTATCAGAATCAGCAAAGAAGACGGCATTCCGCAAAGTTTTCTCATTGATCGGGAAGGACATCTGAGAGGAGTTTTCCACGGCATCAATTCCGAAATAATAAAAAAACTGCGCGCGGAAGTTGAGAAAGTTGCGAACGAGTAAGATAAATTTGAAGCCAGAAACAACGAGCGGGACATAAAGTGATTTAATAAATCCAAAATGTGCCGCTTTCAGCGAATTTCAGTCTTTAAAGAATAAAAGCAGCGGGAACAGTTTATCGCCGGATTTTCGGTAAGTTGAATCGTGTTCCCGCTGTCGCTTTTTGTGCGAACCCGGTATTATTCGATTGACGAAAGCGGCTGCGTCCGATCTTGCGTCTCCACCAAAATCCTGCCGTTTTGACGTTTCTCCATTTCTTCCAATCCCGAATGAATAGAAACACGCCGCTTTCATTTCCGATGATAATCCATTCTCTTATTGAGCGTCGCCGAAAGGTGATACCAGCTTTTTCGTATCCGGCGCAATTTGCTTCCGCCTGTTTCTACATCAATAAAAAAGCCAAATAAAAACAATTCGATTTTCAGCAATAATTTTTGAAAGTTATCACTGAAACTTGCCCGAAAAAACTTATCAAATTTTTTTGGATAAAATTTGGGCTATTCAATTTCTTTTTTCCGCCTTATTAGTCAAAGGAGAAAAGAAAATGAAAAACAATAATATTACCGGCGGAATTTTAGTATTGGCTGTTATGCTCAGCCTCGTTTTAGGTTGTAAACAGACTCAAAAAATCGAAGTCAACGGCGGCGAGCTTTCCTATACGACGAACGTTACGAAAGCTGAAGCTGAAACGCTCGCTTATTATCTGGTTGAAGGAAATTTTTTCGATGGTCAAAGAAAATCGGTTCAACTGGATAAATCCGATTCGACTTACCAATTTCGGATGGTCGTTAAACCCGAATTTAGAAACGACAAGTCATATCACAAACTCGCCAAACAATTTGCCAGAGAGCTTTCGGCAAATGTATTCGACGACGAACCGGTCGAAGTTCACATCTGCGACGAACGCTTCGAAACCGTCCGCGTTATCAAGCCTTGAACACAAACAAGGCGCTCGAAGTTTTTTCACGAAGTTTGATTTAACCAAAGCGTAAAAAAATTATTAGAGGTGAATCAAATCGAACCGGAAGCCTATTTCGGTCGCGCCGACACGGGAATTCGTCTGCGCCGGTATGAGTAGGCAATTGCCGACGCGACCACGGCAATCGAACTCGATCATCAATTAGCTGACGCTTATACAGTGCGCGGTAAGGCTGGTTTATACCTTAACAAGTACGATCAGGCGATATCCGACTTTACCGCGGCTTTACAATTAAAATCGAATGAAAAACTGAATTATTCGTACCGCGCGTTTGCCTATTGTCAGCAAAAGCAGAAAGCTTTGGCGGCGGAAGACGAAAGACGTGCAATCGAACTGGGAGGCTCGTTAATAGAGAAATGCCAATAGCTCAGCCACGGGTTTATCAACTGTTGCTGAAATTTAGAGTATTGAATGCGGCTGACTTCGACAAACCGGTAAAACCCGGCAATCAATTCTTCAAAAAATAGATTGTAAAGTTCGACGTGCTATAAAAATATTTCTTAAATTGACCGCTCGATTTTACGTTTGAAATTTACTTTTTGTCGAAACTCTTTTGTTTTTCATATTTTTCTACAGCCGTCCGCATTTCTTCCAAGAAAGCGTTGTCAAATTCGGCAAACGAGTTTTCAGCTTTTAATTTGTTGAGAATGTCGAGCGCGCGTTGATAATTTTGCTTTGCCGTCTGCAAATGATTTTCACGAATTTGCCCGTTGGTTAATTTGGCAAAACCTTCGTGAATCCAGCCGACGTTTTTACAAACCAAAGCTATGTCGCGCAGCGAAACAGTCGCCTGGGATTCGGATTGAACGAGTTTTTCCAAATTCGCCCGGCTCGTTTCAAAAGCGCCGAGCGCGCCCGCCAAATCGCCGATTTGATGTTTGGCGTCGCCGAGTCGCGTGAGCGCCAGAGCTAGGTTTCGTTTATAAGTCAAATTTTGCGGCTCGTTTCGTTCAAGCTCGGCGTAAAGAGCAAGAGCCTTTTCGGCATATTGAACGGCTTCTCTGAATTTTTGGGAAACAACGCTCGAAGCTGAAAATTTGGAGTAGCTTTGTGCCAGATTTTGTTTGGCTTGAATGTTCAAGCGATCTTTTTCTACTGTTTCAGCGGCGAGCTTTAACGACTTGAGAGCGAAATTTGCTGAAAGCTGCGGATCAACTCCTTCGTAAAGGCTCGATGCCTGCATATAAGTAATCCACAAATTGTTTCTCAGAATTACGTCGTTCGGATTTTTTCCCACGAGCGATTCATTGATTTCGAGAGCCTGACGCATTTCGGATTCGCCCTCTTCCTGTCTGTTGTCCCATGATAGAGCAATGCCGAAAATTGTGTGCGCCTTTCCGATTAATCGCAGAATTTCTTTGTCCTCGGGGTTTTGCCGTCTAATCTCTTCGAGTGTTGCGAGAGCCGGGAGCAGAAAAGTATATGTGTTGGCGTATTGTTGTTTGTAATAAAGGCTGGCGGCATAATCAATTTCAGTTTCTGCTTTCGCCGTCCGCAGCTCTGCTGAGTCCGGTTGTTCGGCGATCAAGTTTCGATATAGATTCAAAGCCGCTTCGGAATCTTTCAACGAGCCGGAAATGTCTCCGATCCAATAACGAATATTCGAAAGTTCTTTGTAATTGGCGGCAAGACGCGAGCGTTTTTCCCAATCGTTCGTGTCTTTTTCCAAAAGGCGAAGCCGAATCGCCTGCGCCTTTTCATAGCTTCGGATCGCGCCGGAAAAATCACTCAGATTCGGTTTGCGCGGTAATCCCTGCAAATCGCCGATTTTCTCGTATGCCGAAGCCAGTTCGCTTTGCAGAGATAAATCGTCGGCTGATTCGCCAGCCAAACTGTCGAGATACTTCAGCGATTGATTGACGAGAATCTGGCGCGCTTCGGTCGAGCCTTCGAGACGTTCGATTCGCGGCGCGACATCGAAGAGAATCGCGTTTGAAAGATATCTGACATCATCGAATCGGCGCGTCGCGCGGTCACGTTCCGCGCGGGCAACCGACGCCTGCCAGAGCGAAATTATCGCGCCGCCGACGAGCGAAAGCACAATTAAAACCGCCGCCAAGACCGCGAGCTTATTGCGTTCGACGAATTTTGCCGCGCGATACGAGAAAGTTGCCGGACGAGCCGAAACCGTTAAGCCTTTTAAATAACGCTCTATGTCGCCCGCAAATTGCTCGACCGTCGCGTAACGGCGTTCCGGCTCTTTTCTAAGAGCCATTAAAATGATGTTATCCAGGTCTCCGCGAAGTGATTTAGCAAGTTTTTCGTTCCTCGCTTCCCAATTCTCACTTCGTTTTGTTGAGCGGCTTTTTGAAGGCTCGGTTACAATGGCTGACGACGGTCGGATGGGAGCAGTCTCGCAAACGGCGTGAATAATTTCTTCAAAACTTTCAGTCGTAAAATTATAAGGGCGACGTTCGGTTAAAAGCTCGTATAAACAAACGCCGAGCGAATAAATATCGCTTGCGGTAGTGACTTTTTGCCCGCGTATTTGTTCGGGCGAAGCGTAATTCGGCGTGAAAGCCCGAAAAACCGTTTCGGCTCCTGACGAATCGGGATCGAAATCGAGCGTTTTCGCCAGCCCGAAATCGAGCAGCTTCGGCGTGCCGTCCCGATCAACGAGAATATTTGAAGGCTTTATGTCGCGGTGCACGATGAGGTTGCGGTGAGCGTAGGAAACTGCCGAACAAATTTGAAGGAACAAGCCGAGACGAGATTTTATGTCCAAATCCCGTTTTTCAGCGAAATCGAGCAAAGATTCGCCCTCGATGTATTCCATAACGAAATACGGCGAGCCGTCGGCGCCGACCCCGCCGTCGTATAGACGCGCTATATTCGGATGATTCAGCGAAGCGAGAATTTGCCGTTCGCGGCGAAAATGCCGTTCTATTTCCCGGTCGGCGAAAGTTTGACGGATAATTTTCAGCGCGACCTGCTGCTCGAATTGAGCGTCGGTGCGAGCGGCTAGAAACACAGCGCCCATACCGCCGCGCCCGATTTCTCTGATGATTTTGTAGTTGCCGAATTGTTTTCCCTCAAAGCTGTCATTTTTTATGTGCGCGGCTAGATCGAAAGCATTTTGCTCGATGATTTGCTCAGTTTCGTCACCGGCGGCAAGCAGCGATTCGACTTCGCCGCGCAAAAACAAATCTTCGCCGCACGCTTCGCGCAAATATTGCGAACGCAGAGCGGCGGGCTGCTCGATGGCGACGGCGAAGATTTCTTTAATTTTTTTCCACTCTTCTTGCTTCATTTGTTAGCGAATCGTTTTCAATCTCTTTTCAGTTCGCGCTGAAACCACGCTTTTGCCATTGTCCATTCGCGTTTGACAGTAGTTTCGGAAACGTTCAAGACGTGCGCGGTTTCTTCGATTGATAAACCGCCAAAAAATCGCAGTTCGACTATTTTCGCTTGTCTCGGATCCAATTCT
>DASVQY010000059.1:0-13752 GCA_036388895.1 Pyrinomonadaceae bacterium
GCGTATTTCCCGTTAACCACGACCGCCGAATTCGGCAAATCGGACAGGTAAACCGGAAAAAAAGCGATATGCGAATAAACAATCCCGCCCAGCAGTATTCCCCAAATAATTATCGCCGGAAAAAGCGAGTATGTCGCAAGATTTAACCTCGTCATAGCTGTATCTCCTCTTGTAAAATCGCGAATGGAATTTAACAGGAAAATGATAAATTTAAAAGAGTAAAAATTTATATCCTTTTGAACACAGTTATTTCCGCCGCGTTGATATGGGTCATTAAGAAGCGATTGAATTTGCCGAAAAGAATAATGTTAAAATTCCTGTTTTGCCCCTTCAGTAACTAAATATTTTTCATGGTTGAAATTGACTACGGGAAAAGATGCTATATCGGCGATGATTACAAAGAACATAGCGCAGATTATGTTCATGGTCGAGTATGTTATGGTTTGCCGATTTTTGGTGAATTTGAAGGAAAAAAATACTGTGTTCTTCATTTTCCTAGTTTTGAAAAAATTGAAGAATTTAGGAAAGTCTTTAAAGAAAGATTAGAAAAAAGAAATTTCAACTTTCGTGCTGTGTGGTTTCCTGAAAGCGTAACTATTATTGAGTATCAATTTGAGAATGATGTTGACTTCACCGACGCAAAATTCATACATGGAGTATATTTTAGTAAAGTTTATTTCAAAAATTCGGTGGATTTTGGTTCGGCAACTTTTAATTCGTATAGCTGGTTTTCAAATGTAACTTTTAATGAAGGTTTGTTTTGGTGGGCAAAATTTCAAAGTGAAATCAACTTTAATGATTCAGTTTTTATAAAACACGCTGCATTCCAAAATATAGTTATTGAAAAACACAGCACCCTTCATTTTCAAAATACAACTTTCAAGGGATTTATAGGTTTCGGTTTTGCGACTCAAAAGGGACGTATTTATTTTGAGGGTGAAGACAAGATAGATATTTTAGATGGTAAAGAAATAAAAAAAGAAAATTTAGTTTTTGAAGGTGAAGATGTAGTTTTGCGTTTTGGTTATACAAAATTTGAAAATCCTGAAAATATTTCATTTCATACCACTAGATTATATCCAAACTGGTTCGTTGGAGTAGGTGATTGTCGAAAACTCACTTTTACTGATGTGAGATGGGAAAATATTGAAAGTTACACTACGAAATTAAATGTAAAGAATGAACTTAAAAATCTAGATTATCTTGGACAAAACAAAAAGCAACTTTTTAAAATAACTTGCCGGCAATTAGCCGAAAATGCTGAAAACAATAATCGTTTTGAGGAAGCCTCAAATTTTCGCAGATTGGCGATGGAAACCGAATGGCTTGAGAAAAAGGAAAAGATTTCAAATTGGATAAAGAGTTTAGTTCCTGAAAGCGAAAAGCTGAAAAGACGTTTTGGTAGTTCAACCAAGGAAGAAGATGTGGCAAATCCGCCGACAAATTCTTTTGGTATTTTACATAGAAGCGGCGATTTTATAATTCACGGACTTTATCGAATTACAAGTTACTATGGCGAAAGCTGGGTTTGGGCTGCTATTGTTTTATTAATATTGGTTTTTGTAGCTTTTCCTCTTCTTTATACACGCTATGAATTTCTGACTTGCCCACAGGTCGTAACAATCACCAGAAAATTAGAAGATTGTCACCAAGAAAAGTTGAGTTGGTACGAAGCAACGGAACAAAGTTTGGGCGTTGCTTCTTTGCAGAGAATTGAGCACCGAAAGCCGATAGATGAAAGCGTAGGTTGGATAATTTTTGCTGAAACGATTTCCGTTCCTTTTCAGGTTGCTCTTTTAGCTTTGGCAATTCGTCGAAAGTTTATGCGTTAAAATTTATGAACGAACTTGACCAAGAAACAGAACAAAAATTGCACGTTACGTTTAGAAATCTTTCGCCTAAGAACCAGCAGAAGGTTTTGGATTATCTTGATTTTCTAATCTGGTTGGATCAGAAACGAAAGCCGGATGTTTCCGATGAATCGGAGAAACCAAATGACAATCAATCTTGATCTGCTTGATGCCGAATCAGCAACACAGGCGATACAAACGGTTGCGGAAATTGCCAAAGAGAACGGCGTTGATTGGGCGCTGGTCGGCGGTTTGGCGATGGCGATTTATGGAAGCGACCGCACGACCAAAGACATTGATATTATTGCCGATAAACTTTTGCCGCTGGAAAATCGAGGTTTGCTGCGGCAGGGCGGCGAGCGTTACATTATCAAAACAAATAATAAAGCGGTTGCGGTTGATTGGATTATCCGCAAAGACGAGTTTAAGAAATTGTTTCAAGAGGCTTTGAATGAGGCGGTTGAAATTAACGGCGTTCCGGTTCTCACGCCCGAATGGCTGGTGATTTTGAAATTTATCGCCGGGCGTTTTAAAGATCAGGAAGACGCGGTTTTTCTTTTGAGCCGCAAAGGTCTGGTCAACCGCAATATCATTAAAGAAAAAATCATCAAGCATTTCGGCAAAGCAGCTTGGGGATTGGCAAAACACGGCTATCAACGCTGGTTTGACATCGCCGACGGCAGAACGCGCGATGAGGAACGCGATGAAAAGGACGGTTATATTGATTCATAAATGCGCTCGAAATTAGGGCGCAAATTTCAATCGTTCTTGCCCGCGAAAGTTGTGACAAAGTAAACTAAACCTGCTTGACTCAAAATAATCTGGAGAAAATTATGAAACGATTTTTGTCTGCGCTCGTCGCAGTTGCGATTCTGTTTGCATTTTTGGGCGTCCCCGTAAACGCGCAAAAGTTTACGGACGATGCGGCTCTTGTTGCCAAAGCGAAAAAGATTCACGCGGACGTGATTACGCTTGATACGCATAACGACATTGATACGAAAAACTTTACGGAAACAGTCAACTACACGCAGAATCTTCCGACGCAGGTTAATCTGCCGAAAATGAGGCAGGGCGGATTGGATGTTTCGTGGCTGATCGTTTATACCGGGCAGGGCGAACTCAATGAAGAAGGTTATAAAAAGGCGTATGCAAACGCGATTGATAAATTTGACGCAATAGAGCGTTTGACCAAGAAGATTGCGCCCGATCAGATTGAGCTTGCTTTGACTTCAAACGATGTCCGGCGGATTAATAAATCCGGCAAATTGGTGGCGATGATCGGCGTCGAAAACGCTTATCCGATTGGCACTGATTTGAGCAGAATCAAGGATTTTGCGATGCGAGGCGCGCGGTATATGTCGCTCGCGCATAACGGTCACAGCCAGCTTTCGGATTCAAACACGGGCGAAAGAGATAACGTTTGGCTCCACAATGGCTTGAGCGAACTCGGCAAAAAAGCGATTTATGAAATGAACAAATGGGGAATTATGATTGATGTTTCGCACCCTTCAAAACAGGCGAATATTCAGGCGATTCAGCTTTCCAAAGCTCCCGTTATTGCTTCGCATTCATCAGCCCGCGCGCTTTGCGATCACAGTCGTAATCTTGACGACGAGCAGCTTGAATTGATTAGAAAAAACGGCGGAGTCGTCCAGACTGTTGCGTTTCGCGGTTATGTCAGTAAAGAAAAAAGCGATTTGCGCGCGAAAATGACAGCCGAAATATTGAAAGAACTTGGCGAAAAAGAGGGGTTCAAGGTGCTTGAACGGGCTGATGTTTTAAAAATGCCTGAAACTGAACGGGCTGATTACGGGACAAAACTGACGGCTTTTCGGGCGAAGATGAGACCGGCAATCAACGAGCGTTTGAAAACTGCCGCGCCGGATGTCAATGTCAAGGATTTTGTTAATCACATAGATTATCTGGTTAAAAAGATGGGTATTGATCACGTCGGCATCAGTTCGGATTTCGACGGAGGAGGCGGAGTTGAAGGTTGGGACGACGCTTCGGAAACTTTTAATGTCACGCTCGAACTCGTCAGGCGCGGTTATACCGAAAAACAAATCGCCAAACTCTGGAGCGGAAATCTTCTGCGTGTTTTGGACGAAGTGCAGAAAGTTGCAAAACAAATGCAGAAGTAAGATGTCTAATTTTTAAGGCATTAACCAGATCACAAAAGAAAACCGTGAAGTCTTTTATACTTCACGGTTTTTCAATCAAGCATTCAGAGTCGAATTAATATCTTTTGACTCTAACGTATTTTCTCTGTTTCGGTTTAATTTTATATGTGTAAAGCGCGCCGCCGCCTGCGCCGGCAGTGCCGCCGATTAAAGCGCCTTTTTTGCCGCCAATCAAACCGCCGAGGATCGCGCCGCCGAGTGCTCCGGCACCCACGTTAACGCGGTTGCGGTGGCGACGATAAAAACTCGGTTTTTGTGTTCTGACATAACGCACGCGCCCATTTCTACCAACAACGCGTCTTGCGTATATTTTTTGCTGAGCTTCAGCAGTAACCGGCATCAAAAGCGGCATTAAGCCGACCATGAACGCCATCATAATGAGTGTAGCTAAATATTTCTTCATTTTATTGCCTTCCCCTTTGAGTTTTTTATTGCAAAATTAATTTGCTTAATTATTACAACGATAAGTTACAAGCAATTTCGATGCCGCCTTTTAAGCCTAAATTTATTGACTTTAGCCGCCATTTAGAAGGTCTATGTAACTATTTAGTGCATTGGGTGTACTGTTTGGTGTTGAGTTTTAAAACAAATTTAGATTTAAAAGTCCGGTAATCAGCCGTTGATTGCGTATTGAGGAGCAATCATAAATCTGTACGATTGAATAATCTTATGTTCGCCAAAGAAATTCCTTTCAAACATCTTGAAGACGCGCTACGCGCATTTTTGAAGATTATTTTGATTCCGGCTTATGTTTTCAGTCACGCGGGAGATTTTACGGGGTTTTATCTCGCACCTGGCGCTTTATCTCCCTGCCCGTTGGTTCCGGGAACTTCATTCCCTGTTGTACGTACTAGCGATTGTTTCAATGGTCTGATCCGGCTCAAACACGGCAAGTTTTAGTATTTTTCAGCTAATAATTTCTAACTTTTAAAACAATGAAAAGAATTTGCGTTTTTTGCGGTTCTAACAGCGGTTCAAATTCGCAATATCCGAAAGCGGCAGAAGAAACGGGCGCGTTTTTGGCTCAAAACGGAATTGAGCTGGTTTACGGCGGCGGTCGCGTCGGTTTGATGGGCAGAATTGCCGATACCGTTCTTGCAAACGGCGGCAAAGTGACTGGTGTGATTCCCGAACAACTGGCAACGCGAGAAGTCGCGCACGGCGGATTGACCGAATTGATTGTCGTCGGCTCGATGCACGAGCGCAAAGCGCTGATGGCTGAACTTGCTGACGGTTTTATCGCTTTACCCGGCGGTTTCGGCACGTTTGAAGAATTTTGCGAAATCGTGACGTGGGCGCAGCTCGGAATTCATCAAAAGCCTTGCGCTTTGCTTAATGTGGCAGGTTTTTACGATTCGCTGATTGCGATGATTGATTATTCAACGAGCCGCAATTTTATCCGACCGGAACATCGTGCGCTTGTTTTGGTTGATGACAAAATTGAGACGCTTTATCAAAAGATGAAAGATTTTGTGCCGCCTGTTTTAGAGAAATGGCTCGATGAATCTTCGACTTAAAATTTTAGAAAAGTTTTTTAGCTATATTCATCGGAACCTTGAACCCAGATAAACGATTGAATGTCTATCATATCTCGCGGGTTTAAATCACTCAGATTGAGGCGTATCGTTTCGGCAAATTCGAGCAGGCTTTTGTATGTTTCCCAGGAAGGCTTTGAATTGTAACGCAAATCAAAACCCTATTCGCGGGCGGCGCTTCGCGTTACATTTGGTTTGAGGAAAATGTGTGTTTCGGGTTGTGCGATAAAACCGAAGACCGTGACAAGAGGATGTGTTAAAACGCGCGTCTGTTTTCTCGGCAGCGAGGCGATTACGTTGCACCAACGCTCAAATTTTGTTTCAATTTTTCCGCGTCCGTACAAGAATTCGTAAAGCCCTTCGGCAAACATTTGCTCTCCTTCTGAGGATTTCACTGCGTCGCGCAAAGCCATCTTCTCAAACGAAAAAAGCAGATTTGTGCGAGATTCTATTCTGACGGCGTGAGCTGCAATCTCGGCGTATTTTTCTTCGTTTAAGAGCGTGCGAAAAGCCTTGCGATTTAAAACCTGACTCCATTGCTCGTGCGCTTGCCATTTGTAGCCGCGTTCCCAAGCGAAATATTTTTCGTCTGCAAAACCTTTCGGGAAAAAGTCTAGAAATTTACGGCGGCAACGATTTGCATCGGCAGAAGATACTTTTTGCGAAGTTTTTACCAATTTAACCCTCCATAAATCATTACCTTTTATGCAAAAAATTAACCTGCATTAAAAACCATCTGTGTTTTAATTATCATAGCTCACGTCTATCTTCTTGCAAATAAATATCTTTCAGAGCAAGTAAGCTTTTGGTTTTTGTCCGCCTGCTGCTAGTTTTTAAAAGCTGCTTATGCCTGAAACCATACGTACCGCAATAATTTCGAGAGAGTAAAATTGAACAAAAAAGGACCCGACGCTTGCATTGACGCTGTTGGTATGGAAACGCAAACGCACGGAATTTCGGTATTATTACGACCGCGCAAAACAGGCGATGATGCTCGAAAACGACCGACCGCATGCGATTCGCGAAGCAATTATGTGCTGTCGCAACGGCGGCACAATTTCAGTTATCGGTGTTTACAGCGGATTCGTTGATAAATTCCCGCTTGGACAAGTGATGAATCGCTCTCTGACGATCAAAACCGGGCAATGTCACGTTCAAAGATATATGCAGCCGCTACTTCAGAGAACCATCAATGGCGAGATTGATCCATCATTCGTCGTTACGCACAGGATGAGTCTCGAAGACGCGCCTTACGGCTTCGAGATTTTCAAACACAAACAAGACGAATGCATCAAAATTGCCCTAAAACCGGGACACAGTTCGTCTGTACATTAGACGATTTTGAAAATATAGCAATAGATACGGGCGTGAAAACTATATAGTCCAACTCATTTTCACGCCCGTATCTATTGCTATTTCATTGAAACTATCAGGTGTTGCGGCAGAGGCGCGAGCGGAATGTGTTCGCTTCGCGAAAAGCCCGCCGTTTCAAACATTCCTCGCAGCTCTGCAAAAGTGTATGCATCGCCCGCAGGAGTCGCCGCGAGCATTACCAGAGCGAACATCGCTTCGGACGGCGGCGAAACGCGGTCGTCGTTCGGAACAAATTCGAGCGTCAAAACTTTTCCGTCCGCATTCAGCGACTGATGAATCTTTTTCAGTAAATCTTCGCACGTTTGCCGGTCGAAATGGTGCAGAAAATTGGTGAGCAGAACGACATCATAATTGTCGCCGAATTCGACATCGAAGGCGCTGCCCGGAATGGTGTGATGCCGGTCGGCGACGCCGAATTTTCGGGCGTTTTCCGTCGCAACATGCAAGACGTTTGCCCAATCAAGCGCGTAAATTTCGGCGTTTCGATATTTTTGGGCGATTGTAATTCCGAAAATTCCGTGTCCGGCGGCGATGTCTAAAACTTTGAATTTGCGTTCGGGTTCAAAACCTAGATTTTCCGCCATCATTTGCGCGGCGGGCATCATCATTCCGGTCATTCCGCGCGCAAATTTCACCCACATTTCACTGTCTGGCGAAAGCGAAGCGTTTTCCGTGACGGTCGAACCGCCCTGGCGGACGGCGTTTGTCAAATCGTCAAAACCACGCTGCTGCATTGGTGACAAAATAAAATCAATTGTGCCGCCCAAATACATCGGCGAACGGCGGTCTAAAAACGCGGCTGTCATCTCGTTTAAATCGTATTCGCCGTTTTCCTTTGTCAAAAATCCCATTACGGTCATTGTGTCGCACAAAATTCGGATGCCGCGCGATTGAGCGCCGCAGGCTTCGGCAATCGACGATTCGGTTTTGTTTCCTTCGGCGATTTTGGTAAAAACGTCAAGCTCGACGGCGGCTTTAATCGCGGCTGAACGCTGAAAAGCGGTGATTGTTTCCCAGAATAATTGCGGCGAAGGCGCGGTGTTTTGATTCATTTTTTCGTTTCCTCCAGAATCGAACAAGCAAGATTTGTCAGCTAAATTAAATCAAGTTAATTTAAAAATCAATTAAAGGTAAACTGAAGCAGGCTTGTTGACTGAAACAAAGACGGATAAACTCTGCGTTGTGCGATGAAAAAAGTTGATTTAATTATTGAACGGGCGGCGCAGATTATCACTTGCGCGAGCGGCGGAAAACCGAAACGCGGCACGCTCCAGATGCAGGATGTCGGGCTGATAAAAGACGGTGCGGCGGCGATTCAAGACGGGAAAATCGTCGGCATCGGAAAAACCGGGGAAATTCGCAGCCGCTTTCAAACCGAAAACACGATTGACGCCGGCGGCAAAACGGTTGCGCCGGGCTTTGTTGATTGCCACACGCACATTGTGTTTGCCGGAAATCGTCTCGATGAATTTGAGCTTAAAATCAAAGGCGCGGATTATCTCGAAATTCTCGAAAAAGGCGGCGGAATCATTTCGACCGTCAATCAAACCCGAAACGCCTCGTCCAACGAATTGTCCGAGCAATCGCGCCGCCGCCTTGATGAAATGCTCAAAAACGGGACGACAACCGCGGAAGTCAAAACCGGCTACGGATTAAATTTAACTACAGAATTTAAAATGCTCGACTCGATTGCCGAGCTTGACCATACGCATCCGGTTGATCTGGTTCCGACGTTTTTAGCCGCGCACGCAGTTCCGCCCGAATTCAAAGAAAAAACCGATCAATATGTTGATTTGATTTGCGAGCAAATGCTGCCGCTCGCTGCCGCATGGTTTCAAGATTCGCATTTTACGCTGGAAGAAACGCCGTTTTTTTGCGACGTTTTTTGCGAGCGCAACGCTTTCGATTTAGCGCAATCGCGGCGCGTTTTGGAAACGGCAAAAAAGCTTAAATTCAAATTAAAAGCGCACGTTGACGAATTCACCAATCTGGGCGGCGCGGGAATGGCAATTGAACTCGGCGCGACTTCGATTGACCATTTGGACAAAACGAGCGACGAAGAAATAAAAATGCTGGCAGATTCCGAAACAATCGCCGTCATCACGCCGACCGTAAATTTTAATTTCGGCTCGAAAGAATTTGCCGATGCCAGAAAATTGATTGACGCGGGATGCGCCGTCGCCGTCTCGACCGATTACAATCCGGGTTCTGCGCCCTGCCCTTCGCTTCCGGGGGCGATGGCGATTGCCTGTCGTTATCTAAAACTGCTGCCGTCCGAAGCTTTTAACGCGGCTACCGTCAACGCCGCTTTTGCAATCGGTCTCGGCGATAAAATCGGTTCACTCGAAACGGGAAAACACGCCGACGTTTTGATTTTTGACACGACGGATTATCGCCAAATCGCTTACGAATTCGGAGCGAATTTGATTGAAACTGTGATAAAAAAAGGTAGAATCGTTTCGCCTATTTAATGAAGAATCGAATGCAGGAAATCGTTTTAGACGGCGAAAGCCTCACAATCGAACAAGTCGTCGCCGTCGCTTACGGCGCTCCCGACCAGCCGCGCGTCTCTTTGTCCGACAACGCCGAACAAAGCGTTTTGCGCAGCGCCGAAGCGGTGCAGACTTTGCTTGAGCGCGGCGAAATCGCCTACGGAATCACGACCGGATTCGGCGCTTTTAAAGACAAAACTATTGCTCGCGAAGACGTTGAAACGCTTCAGCGTAATATTTTATTGAGCCACGCGGTCGGCGTCGGCGATAATTTCGACGTTCCGACGACGCGGGCGATTCTCTTGATTCGCGCTAACACGCTGGCGCGCGGTTTTTCCGGCATCAGGCTCGAAACGCTTCGCACGATGCTCGCGTTTTTAAATCTCGGCTTGCACCCGCTAATCCCGCAAAAAGGCTCGCTCGGCGCATCGGGCGATTTAGCGCCGCTGGCGCACGCGGCTCTGCCTTTGATCGGCGAAGGTTCCGCCGAGATTAACGGCGAGATTTTGTCGGGCGCAGAGGCTCTCGAAAAAGTTAATTTAAAACCGTTGACGCTCGCCGCGAAAGAAGGCTTGGCGCTGACAAACGGAACTTCTGTAATGTGCGCGATGGGCGTTTTAGCTTCTTATCAATGTCAGAATCTAAAAGAGACCGCAGACATTGCCGCGTGTCTCTCGCTCGAAGCCTTAAACGGCACGACCGCCGCTTTTGACGAACGCATTCACGCCTTGCGCCCGCATCCCAGACAGCAGAAATGCGCCGCAAACTTGAGAAAAATTCTCGAAGACAGCGATTTCGTACGCTCGTTTGACGCGACAAATGTGCAGGATTCCTACACGCTGCGCTGCATTCCGCAAGTTCACGGCGCGGCGCGCGATTCGATTGATTACGCCGAATGGGTTTTTAATTTGGAGTTGAACGCTGTCACGGACAATCCTTTGATTTTTGTCCAAGGCGAAAAAATAGACGTAATCAGCGGCGGCAACTTTCATGGCGAATTGCTCGCGCTGTCGTTTGATTATTTGGCTGTGGCGTTAACGGAAATCGGAAATATGAGCGAGCGGCGGATTGCGAAAATGGTTGATGCAAACTGCAATAACAATTTGCTGCCCGCTTTTTTAACAGAGCGCGGCGGTTTGAATTCGGGTTTTATGCTCGTCCAATACACGGCGGCGGCGCTCGCCACAGAAAATAAAATTCTCGCGCATCCTGCGTCCGCAGATACGATTCCGACTTCGGCAAATGTCGAAGACCACGTTTCAATGGGCGTGACGGCGGGTTTAAAACTGCGGCAAATCTTGAAAAACGTCGAAACAATTCTCGCGCTCGAATTGCTCGCCGCCGCGCAAGGCGTTGATTGCCGACGACGGGATTCAAAACACGAAGCAAACCGGCGAATTAACGAAAATTCACGTCTCGGAAACGGCACACGCGGTATATACGAAAAAATTCGGAGGGAAATCAGCTTTTTTGAAAAAGATGCTTACTTACAGCCACACATTGAGACACTTAGAAAACTCATTATTAATCAATAATAAAAGAGGGGAAAAATAGTTGCATTTTTTTTCGTTTCGATTTATAACGGTTGCGATAAAAACATATTTGTTCAATGCGAAGACTGGTTTTTGCCGGGATAGTTTTCATTCCAAACTAGGAAAGAAGAAAAATTAAGGAGAGCTCAATGATCTCCATTGAAAATTATTTAGAAATACAAATTGTTGGTATTCTTCTGCTACTAGCTTTAACTCCGCTGTTAAATATATTCATTCCGTCAAAAGTCATCAATGATGCCAGATTTTGCCCCATGCTTGCTGATTTGGGTGGTAGTAACAGCGTGAAGTTTATTCTTGTTTTAGTTATAGCGTTTGTTATCGGTGCAGCAGGAAACAGGCTTATTGACGATTTTGTAGACGATGTGCTTGGAATTGAAGGTAAAGAAAAATACGCGGAAGATTACAAGGCTTGGGCAGAAAAGAATTCTAATACTTCACCTATCGCAAATAATAATCAACTTACCGCAAATAATAATCAACTTACCGCAAATAATAATCCACCACCAAAAACTCTAAAAGTTGCCGAATTCGAATTAGGGAATAAAAAAGACGCTGAAATGAATCGAAATTATTTTGAACGACATAAGTTTTTGATGCGTATCCTTCGAGGAACCGCATTTTCGGCTTTGCTGTTTATGATTTCGGTGATAGCGTATTGTCTTCTTTCCGCGAAACTGAATTTATGTGAAACACGATATACCGGAGTTCATTACTGGACTGCATTTTTGGTTTTAATTCTTTTTTCCCTAGCGTATCGCTTAGAATCAACTCATTATTATAAACGAGTTTGCGAGCTTCAAACCGGCGTGTCGAATTGCGAACTGAAAATACATTAGGAGGTAAATCATGAATTATATAAATCTGCTATTAACGATTTCATTCTGCATTTGTTTGTTGGCTGTGAGCTGCTCTACAAACCCAGCGCGCTCTGAAGTAGCTACAAATGAACAGACTTCTTCCATTGCGGCTACGCCAACTCCGCCATCACAGCATTTGCCTGCCGAATGCGCGGCGTCTGCCTCGGTACGGCTCGGCGCGGATATGTTTTTAGTTGGGAGTGATGAAGACAACATTTTACGAATGTACGCGGCGAGCGATTTTAAATTCATTAAAGACTTTCCCCTTGGACCTACATTTAAATTGCCGGACGACAAAATTCCGACAATCAAAGATAAACCAAAAACCGACCTTGAAGGCGCTGCGTGGCTCAGCGATGCGGTATTTTGGGTCGGCTCTCACAGCACTAGCAATGAGGGCGAGGAAAAACCCGACCGCAAACGCATTTTTGCGCACGAAATCAAATATACCGAGCAAGGTTTGTCTTTAGTTAGAATCGGTCAGCCTTATGCGAATCTAGTGCAGGATTTAAACAATGATCCGCAATACAAAAACTATAATTTGCCTGAAGCAGCGAAGAAGAAAGCAAAGGAAGAAGGGGGTTTGAGCATTGAAGGGCTGGCGGCGGGCAAAAACAACTCGCTTTTGATAGGCTTTCGTAATCCGGTTGTTAAAGGCAAAGCTCTTATTGCAACGTTGGTCAATCCCAGAGAGGTTTTGGAAAATACGACAGCAAAGCCGAAGTTTGATAAACCGATTGAACTTGATTTAGGCGGTTATGGCATTCGAGACATTACACGCTCAAACGAAAGAAATAGTTACCTGATCATTGCCGGACCATTTAGCGCCGAAAAAGCGACGTTTCGTTTGTATGAATGGAATGGCGACGCCGGAAACAATCCGAAGGAAATTCAAACCGACCAACTAAAAGATTTAAATCCCGAAGCTATCATCGTCTTTCCCCCATTGAATCCAAATAGCTCAAACCGTTTGCTGATTCTCAACGATGATGAAAAAGATCCAAAATGCGCGGCAAACGGTTTTAGAAGCGTTTGGATTGATTTGCCAAATTGACCTGAAGATTTAGAGCAATTTCCACTTATCAGTTATTTCTGAACAGATAACCTTAGCTGTTCAGAAATATCACGCGACTACAATTTTTCTGCTATTATTCCGGCAAAACAACCTTTGAGCCGAGGGCGTAAAATGCCAATAAAAATCTGAAATTCCTGGGACAAAAGTTATGAAAAACAGTTTTCTGAAATCGTTTGTTTTCTTTTTGCTCTTTGTCGCTTTGAGCGGTTCCGTCTTAGCTGCCGATTGCAAGCTGTCGCCGGAACAGGAGAAAAACGAGCTTGCCCGGTACATCGCCGAAAATTACACCAAACGCGAAGTTTCGATTCCCGTGCGCGACGGCGTAAAACTCTTTACTTCGATTTACGAGCCGAAAGACAAATCGCAAAAATATCCGATTCTGCTCAATCGCACACCTTATACGGTGCAGCCTTACGGCGAAGACAAATGCAAAGCTTCGCTCGGACCGGACGCGCTGTTTGCGCGCGAAGGTTATATTTTCGCGTATCAGGACGTGCGCGGGCGCTGGATGAGCGAAGGAGCTTTTCAAGACGTGCGCCCGGATATTGATAACCGCACGCCGCAGCAAATTGACGAATCAACCGACACTTACGACACCGTCGAATGGCTCATTAAAAATGTCGCCAATAACAACGGTCGCGTCGGTATGTACGGCATTTCTTATCCGGGTTTCTACACATCCGCCGGAATTATTGATACGCATCCGGCGATCAAAGCCGCCAGCCCGCAAGCGCCAATCGGAGACTGGTTTCAAGGCGATGATATGCATCATAACGGCGCGCTGTTTCTCGCGCAAAATTATGCTTTCTTTTCCAATTTCGGACAGCCGCGCCCTC
>DASVQY010000060.1:0-12699 GCA_036388895.1 Pyrinomonadaceae bacterium
GATTTTTGAAGCCCTCAAAGCCGCCGGAATTTCAGTTAAATATGATGACGATGACAAACAGCGTTCCGGCTGGAAATTTGCCGAATACGAATTGCGCGGCGTTCCGGTTCGTCTCGGGCTCGGAATGCGCGATCTGGAAAACGGAACTGTCGAAGTCGCTCGACGCGATACTTTATCGAAAGAATCGCGCCCGATTGAAGGAATCGTCGAATACGTCCGTGAACTTTTAGACGAAATTCAAGCGCATATTTATCGCAAAGCCGAGCGTTTTCGCGAAGAAAACACTTACAAAATTGACACCTGGAACGAGTTTAAGGAACAAATCGAAAAGGGCGGCTTTATTTCCGCGCACTGGGACGGCACCGCCGAAACCGAAGAAAAAATCAAAGAAGAAACCAAAGCGACGATTCGCTGCGTTCCGCTGGACGCGCCCGACGAACAAGGCGTTGACGTTTATTCGGGCAAACCGTCGAACAGACGCGTCATTTTTGCCCGCGCTTACTAATTTTTTTAAGCAATCGTTCAAAAGACTTTTTGGAATTGATGATTGAAAATTATCAGAAAAAATCAGTCTGTCAATTATGCGGCAAAGAATTTAGCTGCGGCGCTGAAACCGGCGAGTGCTGGTGTTTTGAGATAAATACAGATTCGGAATTTTTAGCCGAATTAAGCGAGAATTATAAGAATTGTCTATGCCGCGAGTGCCTCGTTCAGCGAGCAAAAAATTTTTCGGAACCGAAATCAACGATTGCTGAAAACGGAAAATAAGTATAAACTTTATTTAAGATCGAGCTCATTCGATGTTCGATTAAGGAAGGCTTTCTCTACATTTTTGTTCGAACCTTTCGATAATTTAATCTTCTGCTAACAAAATAATCATAATGAAATCATTATTTTCTAACGAAAAGACCGGTATCGTTTCGTCTCAAAAACAAATTCGTAAATTAGCGCGCTGGGAAAAAGAAAGAAATCAGGGCAAATGGTTCTGGATATTTCGGCGCACCTGCATCTGGACTTTAAGCCTTATTTTGCTGTTCGCCGCCATCAATTTTTTCGCTCCGGAAAAAATGGATTTCAGCGGCACGCATTTTTTGGTCGTTTTATTTATGCTCGGCGGCTATGTGATAGATTCGCTGGTTGATTGGTCAAAGATGGAAAAACTTTATCAGTCGGCTTCTTTGACAAACGATTAATCAAGCGTTCAAATCTATAATTATGGCAAAAAAACGCAGTAAATTTTTAAGCGGTAAACGAATTGACCCGACACCGATTGATAAAAATACGGCGCTTGCGGATCTGATTGACGAGTCTTTTATGGCTTATAACGCGGCGCGTCTTCGCGAAGCGTGCCAGCTTTTTTCAAAGAAAATGCTCGAGCCGGACACGACTGTCGGCGTCACTTTGACCGGCGCGCTTACTCCGGCAGGATTGGGAATTTCCGCTTTGATTCCGCTGATTAAAGCCGGATTTATTGATTGGATTATTTCGACCGGCGCGAATCTTTATCACGACACGCATTTCGGCATCGGTTTGAGTTTGCACCAGGGCGATTCAAAACTCGACGACCGCGTACTGCGCGAAGAAGAAGTCGTCCGCATTTTCGATATTTTCTTTGATTATTCCGTTCTTCTCGACACCGACGAATTTTTCCGCCGCCTTATCGAAAACGAAGAATTTCAGAAAACGATGTCTTCCGCCGAGTTTCATTATCTCGCCGGAAAATATATCAGAGAACGCGAAAAAAAACTCGGAATAGAAAACAAATCGTTGCTCGCCGTCGCGTACGAATACGGCGTTCCGGTATACACTTCGTCGCCCGGCGATTCTTCAATCGGGATGAACATCGCCGCCAAAGAATTGCAGGGCGGGAAATTAATCCTTAATCCGAATCTCGACGTAAACGAAACAGCTTCGATTGTTTTGGCGGCAAAACGAGGCGTCGTTCACACCGGCAAAAAATCAAAAAAAGGCGGCAAATCTGCTGTTTTCATTCTCGGCGGCGGAAGTCCGAAAAACTTCGCTCTGCAAACCGAGCCGCAAATTCAGGAAGTTCTCGGCATTGACGAAAAAGGACACGATTATTTTCTGCAAGTAACCGACGCGCGTCCCGACACCGGCGGACTTTCCGGCGCTACTCCGGCGGAAGCGGTGAGCTGGGGTAAAATTGACCCGGATCAATTGCCGGGAACGGTCGTCGCATACGTTGATTCGACGGTTGCCTTGCCACTGATTACGGCTTACGCTTTAGCGCGTCACGAACCGCGCGAACCGAAACGGCTCTATGATCGCCGCGAAGAGTTTATGAGACTTTTGCAAAGCGAGTACGATAAATCAACCCGAAAATAAGCGTTTATTTACAGACAGCAATTCAAACTAACAAAAAAGAATTCTTTAAAGACTCGAAAATCAAAAGAATACATTAGCCTGCGAAATAGACAAACGATACGAAAAGAAACAAAACATCAAAATTCTGCTTTATTTTTTCGTTTATTTCGTTTGTTTGGTGGGCAATGTTTTTTTTTTGATAGTTCTGTAAGATAAAGACAAAGATTCTTCTCGACAATTGTGCGATTATCTGTGTTAATCTGTGATCAATAATTCTTTATGAAATTACAAGCCGAGTTAAACAGCGAAAAGCACGAAATCGAAATCAAGCGCGACGGCGAAAAAGTTTTTGCCCGTATTGACGATAGAAATTACGAACTCGAAACCGCTGAAGTCGAACCGAATGTTTATCTGCTTAAAAATAATAATAAGATATATCAAATTTATGTCTCGCCGAACGGAATCGTTAATATCGGCAACAATCAACTGGAGATAAATCTAACAGACGCCAAACGATTACGCGGTTCGGCGGCGACCGGAGCCAATGCCGACGGCAAAGCGGAAATTAAAACCGCAATGCCCGGAAAACTTGTTCGCGTATTGGTTAAAGAAGGGGCGGAAGTAAAGCAAGGCGAAGGAATTTTGATTGTCGAGGCAATGAAAATGCAGAACGAAATGAAATCTCCAAAAGACGGAGTCGTTAAAGAAATTCGTTTCGCAGAAGGCGCGACCGTCAACGCGGGCGACGTTTTGGCTATAATTGAATAGTGAAAGATACACAGAACTTTAAAGCCACAACTCCAGAAATAAAAAACTCTCCGTCTTTCCTGGTTCCTCATCCCAATCGCCGTATTCTTCTCTGGGACATTGATGGAACGTTAATGCGTTCGACCGTTCAAGGCGGTTACATTAAATATTTCTCGGCAACGATGAAAAAAGTATTCGGCAGCGCCGGGACGCTCGAAGAAATCGTTCCGTCAGGAATGACCGACACGCAAATTATGTATGAAGCCCTCAAAGGCGAGGGTTTTACTTCCGAACAAATTTTTGAAAATACCGGCGATTTGCTCGAAGTTTTCAAACAGGAAATGACGCGCGTTTTGGCAGAAAACGGCGAACCGTATGAGGTTTTGCCCGGCGCTGAAGAAATTTTAGCGGAAACTGATAAAAACCCGAAATTTATTAACGCTCTTTTAACGGGAAATCTTTCGGTTGCAGCGGAAATCAAATTAAGCTCGGTCGGACTTTGGCGCTATTTTCAAAACGCGCCGAACGCGTTCGGCGAAATCTCGCACCGGCGAAACGATCTTGCTGTCGAAGCCGGAAAACTCCTTAACGAGCGTTACAAATTCGCTTTCTCGCCCGAGCAATTCATCGTCATCGGCGACACGCCCAACGACATCAGTTGCGCGCGTCATTTCGGCGCAAAAGTCATTGCCGTCGCTACGGGCAGAAAACAGTCGGCGGAAAAATTGCTCTCCTGCAACCCGGACGCTTTTCTTGAAAACCTTTCTGATACGGCGAAAGTTTTGCGGCTTTTGGAAACGGTTTGAAAATGACGAAGTTTTGCTGCGAACACGGCTAATTTTATTTCGGACTGCGAAAAATCATAGATGTGACCCGCAGTGCCTGCAAAAAACGGCATCGGGATCGTGATCCTGAGCGTGGCAATCCGGGCAAACCTGCGTCGAAACCGCTTTTGCAGAACGCGTCAGTTCGGCGGTCACAATTCCGGTCGGCACCGCTATGATTCCGTAACCCAAAATCATTACAATCGAAGCGAGAAATTTGCCGAGCGGCGTTTTCGGCGATATATCTCCATAGCCGACTGTCGTCAGCGTAACAATCGCCCAGTAAATGCTCGTCGGAATGCTCGTGAATCCGTTTTCTTCTCCTTCAATCACATAAATCAATGAACCAATCACAGTTACCAGCGACAAAACGGCTAAGAGAAAAACGCTGATTTTTCTGCGGCTGGCTTTCAGCGCAGACGTGATGATGCGCCCTTCGCTAATGTATTCCGCCAATTTCAAAACGCGAAAAATTCGCAGAAGCCGCAATATTCTGATGGTCAAAAGATAATGCGTTCCGGGAATGAAGAGACTGATGTAGGTCGGAAGAATCGCCAGCAAATCAATAATTCCGTAAAAACTCAAAATATATCGAACAGGTCGGCGAACGCTGATTAAACGAAGCACATATTCAAACGAGAAAAGTAAAGTAAAAACCCATTCTACAATTAACAGCGTATAGCCGTATTCTTCCCGAATTCCCCTGACGCTTTCGAGCATTACGATTAAAACGCTTGTAAGAATCAGCCAAATTAAACCCAAATCAAATAACCTTCCGGCTTTTGTTTCCGCCTCGAAAACTATTTCGTAAAGACGCAAACGCCAGCCGGATATCGGACGTTCTTTGACTTCTGCTTTCATAAATCTGTTTTAATTGTAACAAGATGCGAGACAATTTTTACCTGACAATTACTTATTTACTAAAAAAAGCCGTGAAAAACAATTCACGACTTTTTATTGAAAATAATTTTATTTTATCGCAAAGCAGAATTTTCTGTACTCATAATTGAAACAGAAGAAAGTAGCCGAAGAAAAATATTTCTTGGAAACCTAATTTAATAAATTATTTACCAATTCATTTAGCTTATCAGACGCGTTCTGCAAATTTTCTGATTTTTCCGCGAACCAGCTTTCATCAATTTGCTCATTTTCACGCTCGACCGCCAAAGCCCGGCGGGTCTCTTCGGGCGCGGTGCCGCCGTAGATCGTACGAATATTAACGAAATTCTCTGCCGAAAGAGCCTTTTTCGTATCTTCCGCGTTCATTGAAAGCTCGTGTCCCAGAACTTCTTTTGCAGCATTTTGCAGAATTTCATAAGTAATTTCAGAATTATGCTCGTGCGCGGCTTTCACGCTTGTTCCGACAATTTTATGAGCGATTCTGAACGAAAGATTTTCGCTTCTGACTATCGTGTCGGCAAGTTCGGTCACTGTAATAAAGTTTTCGCTCGCGCGACGACGCAAAGTGTCCAGATTAAAAGTAGCCGACTGAATCGTTCCGGCAAAAAGCGCGACGGATCGATTTGCGTCGCGCAATGCGCTGTAAATCAGCGGCTGGAGATCGTCCTCGACATCGTTTATATCGCCGAACGGCGTGTTGTGAACGCTCGTTATGACGCCGAGACATTGACCTAAAGCCTTGCTGCCGATAGCGCGAATATGTTCGAGCGCGACCGGGTTACGCTTTTGCGGCATAATCGAGGAACCCTGAACGTAGCCGTCGGGCAGGCGAATTACGTCGAATTCCATCGAAGCCATTAATAAAAACTCTTGCGCGAATTTTCCGATATTTACTAAAAGCGCCGAAGCTGCGCCGAGCGTTTCGGTGAAATAATCAACCGACGCGATTGAAGCATAAGAATTCACCGTCGGCGCAGTAAAGCCCAGGAATTCGGCGACACGATGACGATTTATCGGAAAACCGGTCGTCGTAATCGCGCCCGCGCCGAGCGGACAATAATTCATATTATCGAAAGCGCGCTGCAAACGCTTGATGTCGCGCCCGAGGTTTTCAGCCATTGCGAGCAGAAAATGCGCGAGCGTCGAAGGCTGCGCCGGCTGCGTGTGCGTGTATGCGGGAATCAAAGTTTCGTGATGCTCTGCGGCGAGGTTCAATAAATTGCGCCGCAAATCCATCGCAGATTTCAGCAGTTTCAATGTGTCCTGTCTCAGATGCAAACGATAAATCGTCACGTCAATATCGTTGCGGCTTCGTGCAGTATGCAGTTTTCCAGCCGTGTCCGCATCGCAATGTTTAGTGATTTCGCGCTGCAAATAATAAAACAAATCCTCAAAACTGCCGTCGTATTCAGCTCGCCTTATCGAACTTAAATCCAAACTGCGCAAAGCGCGAAGCAATTGCTTCAACTCTTCTTCGGTGATAATTCCCTGCTCGCCGAGCATTACGGCGTGCGCGTAATCCACATCGAGATACGCCTGTAAAAAGTAACGTTTGGCATCTTCAAAACAATCCGCTAAAACATTTTCTTTGTAAATTCGCGCGGGAAATTTTTCCGATTCGATGGATTTCACTTCTGTTTCTGGTGACACTTTTTTCTCCGGTTTTTCAATTTTTTTTCAATATTTTCAATACTAAAGATGATAAATAAAAAAGGCGCAGAGAAAACTCGCTTCAACTCTGCGCCTTTTTATACCCGTTCGCTTACCTGTTTGCTGGTGCTTTCGGCAAACTCAGAAGGTTCGCAAAAAGTCTGTAAGCTCCGGGATTTCCCGTCGGAAGCTGGCGGAAAAACGAATAAGCGTTGTAAACGTAATTCCCTTTTCCGAGCTTCGCGTAAACCAATCCGCCCGTATTCGGTTCTTCGCCTTCGTCGGCGGTTTCGAGCAGAGCGGTGTATTGCGGAGCGAGTCCGGTCAACGTGTAAAGATTTCTTTCCTGAACCCAATTGTTGAAATCATTGCTCGTAATTTTATTCGGATAATTAAAAATCGGATTTGTCGGAGCTAAAATTTTTACGGGCGCGTTTTCGTCAACAACGCGAACATTTGAAATTCGCTGATTTCCGTTAACGACGCTTTCCATTTTCGCCGGAAACGGCAGCAAATTTTCCCGAATGAATTCTTGCTGCTGGTATTGAACAATCAACGTTCCGCCGTTTCTGACAAAATCGAGCAACCTGTTGTTGTTCGCCACGAAATCAGGTCTGACCTGCGAAGCGCGTATGCCGACGACAATCGTGTCGTATTTCGACAAATCGCCGGTCGCCAAATCCTTTTCTTCGAGCATCGTCACGTTCAAGCCCATTCGCTTGATCGCCGCCGGTACCTGATCGCCCGTTCCCATTATGTAACCGACTCGAACCGGCGAGACCTTCAAATCTACAACTTTCGCCGAAACTTTAGCCGGTAAATAACGGCGATGCGTTTGAATGTGCGGATAAGCGATTTCCTGAACCGATTGATTGAAACTCTGCCCGCCGACATTCGCGTTTGCCATAATGTCGTATGAACCGGCTTTAGCATTTGCCGGAACAGTTACATCAAAAGCAATCGCTGTTTTCTCGCCTTTTCCTTTCAAATCAAAATCAGCCGATTGCGGAGAAGCAGACCAACCGCTCGGCAAAACGAGACTGATTGTTCCTTTTGTTTCGCGCGGAGCGTTGTTCGTAACCGACGTTACGATTCTCTGCTTCTGTGCCCGCGTCGAAATCGGAGCAACTAACAGATTCGATTCGAGCGCGACATCAACCGCCGGAACGACATTGACATTTCGGCGCAGCTCACCGCGAATATCATCGGCGTAGCGATATTGAACCGGTTTCGTGACGGTTACTTCCTCACCGCCAATGTTTAATTTGACTTCAGCCGTCGCAAGATCGGATTGAAACGGCATATTTTTTTCCGCATCCGGCGCCGACCAGTTGAATGTAAAATTTTCGCGCGGGCTTTCCAACCAGTATGGCTGGGTCGGAGTAGCGTTTGCGGGCGTTTTTAATGTAAAGAAATAAGAATTCAAAGATGCTTCATCGCGCGGGCGAAATCCCTGACTTGGTGCTGGAGTCGGCTGCGGCGCGTTTTGCGCCGCCCAGCCTTGGGGGACTCTAATCATAGCGCTGACTGGTCGAACGGTCGTTCCTTCAGGCGCGAAAACGCGCACAGCGACATTTGTCGAATCACCGGCAACAACCTTTTCCGAATCGCTCAAAGCGTCCACGACGACGCCCGATGCCATTTGCAGAACCACTGAAAATTCCTTTTCTTTTTGCTCTAATATAAAATCTGCATCAAGCAATGCGGCGTTTTGCCCCGAACTCGCTCTTTCGGCTAATTGACGGCGCGCTTTTCTGATATTTCGCAGTCCCTCAACCAAAGGTTCGACTACCTTTCCGGGATTATAAGCATCGAAGTTCGTCAAAGCAGTCGAAGCTGCTCGTTGAATGTCTCTCAACTCACCGTCAATCGGGCTGTTCGTTAAACCGACCAGCTTCGGAATGCCTGTTATCGAAGTATCAATACCCTCGAAAACGCTTTTTTCCGCCTCAACTTTGGACACATTCGTTTCCAGAAGGCGAACGCCGGAACTTTGCTTGCCGCGCAGTTCGAGCGTGCCCATTTCCTGCGATTTATGCTGGCTTCTGCCTTCCATAGCGATTTCAAAAAAAGAACGTCCTGTTAGCGGGTCGTATTCGCCGGTATTTAACGTCAATGTGGGAACATTTTGCGCGTTAGCCGAAAAACTCTGGCTGACGTAAAGTTTTTTCGCCTGCCACGGGCGCAATCCTTCCTGAATTTGTTCGGGGAACTGATTCGGGTCGGCAGCCGCTTTAAAAGCAATCGGGGTCAAATAACCGGCAAGTTGGTGCTGACCGTGACCGTCAGCAGGCGTTCCGGTAAAACGCGAAATAATTACAAGCGGGCGAAACATTCGAATGGCGCGAACCATATCGCCCAACACGGTTTTTTCAGTCCATATCCGAGCGGCTTCCTCGCGTTTTTTCGAAAAACCGTAGTCCATAACGCGCGTAAAAAATTGCTGCCCGCCGTCAAGTCGCCGAGCTTGCAAAAGCTCTTCGGCGCGAATCACGCCGAGCGGCTCAAATAGCTCCTGCCCGATGACGTTTTGTCCGCCTTCGCCTCGATTCAAAGCTAAATAAGCTGTCCGTGCCTGTTCGCGCCGCGCTAGATAAGCAAGCAGTCCCGAATCTTCATCGTCAGGGTGGGCGGCTGTGTGCAGTGCGCTTGCGGTTGTTTGTAACCGCTTCAATTTTTGCCCCAACCCGCTTGCACCAAGATCATAAATCGGGCGCACCTGTGCTTCTCCGACAAAAGCGTTTAAGCCGATCAACAAAAACATCAAGAAAAAGACTGTAATTTTTTTACTCAACAATCGCATTATTATCCTCTCTAACGGTTAAACTGATTAAATACCCTGCAATCACGGTCGCCAGACAACCGACGACATTAAACCACAAAAATGCAATATCCAAATATCGGCTTGAAATCCAAACCGAGAGGATACCGAACAATAAACCGAAAAAAGCTCCCCGTGAACGGGCGCGCGGAATGGCAATCGCCAGTATGAAAACGCCGAGCAACGAGCCGTAAAAGAATGAACCAAAAGTATTGACGACTTCTATCAAAGAACCGAGAGATGTTGAATACATCGCGACAATACAGGCGAATATTCCCCAGAAAAATGTGGCGACGCGACCGGCAAAAACGTAATGCGTGTCAGTCGCTTCCGGTTTGAAATGGCGCCTGTAAAAATCAATGATTGTAGCCGTCGCAAGCGAATTCAGTTCGGCAGAAATGCTCGACATCGCTGCCGCGAAAATTGCGGCGATAATCAAACCGATCACGCCCGCAGGCATATTAGCTATAACAAAAGTAGGAAAAACGTAATTGACATCGTTAAAACTTTTGTCATTGTTCGTTGTTTTTATGAATTCCGTGGCATTCTTGCGAGCCGCGTTAAATTGCGCATCGGCTTGCAGATAGGATTGTTTCGCGGCTTCAGTCGCTGCTTCGTTCGCCTGTCTATTGACCGAGACGAAATTAAGCGCTGCCTGCTCGCGGGAAGCGTGTGCCGCTTCATACTGCATTTGCAGATTTTGATAATCCGCCGGTCTCGAAGTCGCTGCTTTTGTCGCTTCGACTTCATTAAAAATCATCGGTGGAGTTTGAAATTGATAGAAAACAAAAACCATCACACCGATAAACAAAATCAAAAACTGCATCGGAATTTTCAAAAACGCCGACATCAGCAACGACGTTCTACCTTCGCTCACCGACTTCGCCGTCAAAAAACGCTGCACCTGACTTTGGTCGCAACCGAAATATGAAAGAAACAGAAAAAGAGCGCCTATAAGCCCCGACCAAATCGTGTATCTTTCCTTTAAATCAAAGCTGGTGTCAATAGTCGTCAATCTTCCGGTAGCGCCCGCCAAATGCAGTCCGTCACCAACTGAAACTTCCGCCGGAAAATTCGATAAAATAATTATCAAAACGACTGAAAGACCGAAAAAGATGACCACCATCTGTTTCACGTCCGTCCACGTTACAGCTTGAACGCCGCCGACCATCGTGTAAAACGTGGTCGAAAGCCCCATTACGAAAATCGTCGTTACTTCGTCCCAACCTAAAACGATAGAAAGAATAACCGACGGCGCGGCAATCACTACACCAACCCCTAAACCCCGCGAAATCAAAAAGAAAAAGCTCGTCAAACTCCTGGTTTTCGCGTCGAAACGTTTTTCCAGATATTCATACGCCGTGTAAACCTTCGCGCGATAGAAAAACGGAACAGCTGTAATGCAAAGAATCACCATCGCCAGCGGCAACCCGTAGTAAAACTGGATAAAACGCATTCCATCCGAGTAAGCCTGTCCAGTCGTACCGACCAGCGTAATCGCCGAAAGTTGCGTCGCCATTACAGATAGACCGACTGCCCACCAAGGCAAACTGCGATTAGCCAGAAAATATCCTTCGACATCTCCGCTATGTTTGGTCATCCGAATGCCGTCCCAAATGACGTAAATCAAATAAGCAACAACAACCGCCCAATCTAGAAATCTCATTTGTTTTTATTTTGTTGCAAAAAAAACACTAACTCGTAAAGTACCTGGAAAAAGCGCCCAAACACAAAATCACGATAATCGTCGTTATAATCACTCCTAGATAAACGCGATACCACCATTCGTCTGGTAATTCTTCAGCCCTCTCGTCTTCATTTATTTTTTCAGTATGCATTTTTTTGAAATCAGCCCAAACATTTCAATTTATAAAATGTTTGGGCTGATAATGTTAAAAAACTCGAAAATGAACTTAATACCGAATTGTCCCTGACGGCTTTCTTGAGCAACGAGCGTAACGCTTGTTAGCGGAAATACAGGAACGCCGCCGGTAAATGCACCCGTAGAACGATCAAAACCTGCACCGATTGCCGTACTGCCATAGCTGACAGTGCTATTGATGTTGAAGATATTAGTAGCTTCAGCAATCAATTCAATTCTGAATCTTTCCGTAAGTGGAATAACTCTGGAATAACGAGCATCAACATTGAAAAATCCAGGCGCTCTTCCGGCATTTCTTTCAACTCCAACCGGAAGATCATTACCGATACCATCGCCGTTCAAATCAAAGCTGGTAGTTATCGGATAAGTTTCGCCGCTTCCGCCTAGAATGAAAAATCCGAATTGGTTGTTGTTTAGAATGTATCTTAAAGCTCTGTTCTCTACATTAAATGAAGGACGAGCAGTAATACTTCCGGAGAAAGTATGTCGTTGATCTGCAACACCGTAACCCCAATCAAAGTTTCTATTTGAAGGATCAGTCTGTGAAGCCGCTCCGACACCCTGTAGGTTTCGTTCAGGAGCATTGTCTCTTGCTCTTGACAAAGTGTAGTTCAAGCTAAACTGATATCCCTGAGAAAAGCGTTTGTTCAATTGGAGCGTCAAGGCGTTATAGTTTGAATTCCCACCGGAATCAACTTCTATTATGTTGTTAAAATTAGTGTTGATTCTATTAACGCAAGGCGTTATTGCAGTTCCTGCGGCATTCAAATTACCGTAAACCGGTCTGCCGTCACCCAGTGTTCTTGCGACCGGAAGACAATTAATTTGTCTATAGACCGGCAGGTGTCTTCCCTCTGAATGAATATAACCAACCGTAAAAGAAAAATTGTTAGTTAACGCTTGCTCAAGCTGCGTTTGGAAATGCATCGCATACATATTCTCAAAATCAGGCGAAACGACCTCTGCGTTTTGAGTGATTCCCAGCGAACCTAAGCTGGTGCCCTGAGGAACAATATTCGGGAAATTCGGTGCTCCTGTTTGAGTAGGAGTTCGTGATATGCTGAGATATCTGCCGGTTCCGTTTCCTTGTATAGCGTTTTCATACATCGCCAGATAAACTGTATCGTAATAAATACCGGCACTTGCACGAAGAACTGTCGGACGATTTCCTTCTCTTAATCCGTAAACAACGCCTAAACGCGGAGCAAAGTTATTTTTATCAACTTTAAAATCGCGTGCCGCTTCTAACGGCGCATTAGGATCCCCTTCTGGAATATCGTACAAGTCGTAGCGCAACCCGTAATTTACTTTCAATCTCGGCGTTACTTTCCAGTCATCCTGAGCGAATAAATTATAGAAAGTCGAATTGTATTCAATTTCCGCATCGCCCAGTGTTTGCGAAAATGACGTATAACATCTCAGTGCACCATTGGGACAAGCTGCTCCAGGCTGTATAACCCCGGTTCTTGCCGAACGATAATTGGCTATAGCTTGAGCTTGAAGCTGCTCTGCTGAAAGTCCCGTTCCAGAACCTGTAAACGTATAAATGG